>CAZPFB010000078.1:0-26518 GCA_964585735.1 uncultured Leptospiraceae bacterium | reverse complement strand
CCGATCACGTGGAGCGGCACTTTCGGTCAAGGGGCCTGGAATGAGCGCTTACGAATCAACGCGCGGTGCAGCAACCCGCGGCGGCCAACCGGTTTCTCGGCACCTGCCTCACCTTCACCCGGTGAGGGCGATGCGTAAGGGTTGGCGCCGTCCCAGCCGGTCTCCCTCATGCTGGCCCCAACGTTCGTCAGACTTTGTGGAAGTCCAAATTGGCCTGGAGCACATCAGGCAGGACATCCCCGTACTTGCGGTAGCGAACTTCCAGTTCGCGCAGCTTCTTGGTGCGAATGTTCTTGAACCGGTTCTGCAACTCCGAGTATGCGGGCTGCGCTTCCAGGGTGTCCCGGATGGGTTTTGCGAAAGGAACGTGGCGATAGAATATGGAGCGGGATACCTTGTTGAGCTTGAGCACGCCCTCCGACTCGAACCTGACCCAGCTTGCGTAGTCGTTGGTGAAACGATCCCTATCGCTGCGGAACCGCTTGAACTCAGCGGCCAGTTTCTCCTTCACCTCAGTGGAGAGATCCCGGTTCTTCTTGAAGAATTGCACGTAATCCGTGTAGTCCGCAGTGATTGAGGATTGCGAGACGTTGTTCCAGTCCGGGCCCATGATCGTTTTCGTAAGTTCCCAGCGGAAAGCGGCCACGGCATCCACCAACAGACTGAAGACATCGGCCATGGCGAAGTTCGGCACGCTGATCCGCCCCCGGGATGACTTGCTGCGACCCGATACGTCCTGCCACATCATGAGGCGCGTTCCGATGGAGGGAACGATGATGAAGTTGGGAATCACCTGCATCTCCACGAATTCTTTCATGATTCCGCGTTCTTCGTCGTTGATGAGGACTTCACGATGGAACGCGGAAAAGTCAATGGAGAGCAGGCGCTCGATCTGCTCGCTCAGCTTTTGCTTTGTGACGTAGCTCTTGGCCAGCGGCAGGATGATCTGATAGCGCGTCAGGATCGGGAAAGAAGTGGCGGGCGAACCGCTGGTCAGTCTGACGTTCACCTCCAGGAAGTTGTTGATCTCGTATGTCGTGCGCGAGGTGTAATTGTCGTACTCTTCGGGGACCTCGTTTTCCTTTTTCCAGCCCTTATCTTTGTGTTCCTGCTTGAGCTTCTCGAAGTACGTCAGGCCCATTTCGTCCACGGAAGGCGTTTCCTTCTTCGAGGCCACGTTGTCCAACCACTCCATGGCGCGCATGATGCTGATTTCCTTGCGCGTGGACTTGGTATTGTCGGAAAGATTGTAGAGATCCGCGATGTGCTCGTTGTCCAGAAGGCTGTCGTCGCAGTAGCCGAACTCCAGCATGAGCTGGACGGGTTTGGGTACCTGGCCCTTGGTTTCCCGCCACTTGAAGACGGCCTTCTCATATGCTGCCCAGTAGGTCTTCGAGATCTTCCGCCGGAGCTTCCGCGGATCCCCGCCGGAATCGAGCGGGTTGGCCATCTGGGCGAGAGTCTTGAGGTCCGCCACGAAAGCCTGTGCCTCGGTGGCCGGGATCCCGCAGTACGTGAGGATCTTTCCGGGGCTGCCCGCGAGTTCCTTGCGAACGGCCGCTATGTCGATGCCGGCCGCGATCGGCGCGCTCTTCTGCTCCTGCTCCTCCAGCTTCTTCGCCTCACTGGCCGTGTCTCCGGACAGAAAGGTAGAGAGCTTGGCCAGCCCGGGCGATTTCTGGGCGAATGGCGTTCCGACTGCGGCGGCGTAGTTCTTGAGCATGGACCCCGCGGCACCCGCCAGGAACCGCACGATCCCCACGAATTCGGGAAGGGGCACCTGGGTCACACCGGAATCGAGAAGTTCGGTGAGCAGCGCATACTTTTCGACGTAGCAGTACTCCCCGGCGCACAGTGTCTCCAGCGATTCGTCGACCCCGTCCTGGAGCATGTAGAGCTCACCGATGGAACCGTCGAGCATCGTGGCCAGGCGAACGCCCAGGCCGTGCAGGATATTGAGGTCCGTCTTGTAGACTTCTCCTTGGAGGTTGGCAGGCAGAGAGAGGATCCGCTTGAAGAAGTCGAACTCGGAGGAGTCGAACTCTGTCGGGAACTCGTACGACTTGCGGAGCAACTGGCTGAAATCGGATTGGAGCCACTGCGGCGTAATGGACTCGGGGATCTCTCCCCCGTTCTGACGGAACTCGCCGATTACGACCTTGGCCGACGGCATGACCGGGTCCAGCGCCTCGGCGGGGCCCAACTCCGCCGGCGGATGTTCGAAGGCGTTGGCATTGCAGTGATAGTAGGCGAGCGCCAGGTTGTCGTTGCACTTCTGAAGCATGGCCATCAACTGACCCAGTCGCTTCACAGAGGTGTGAGCTTGGGCGAGTTCGTTCAACAGGGACCGAACCGCCAGCATCCCCACGTTCAGCTTTCCCAGGATGAGGGCGGAGAAGGCGCCCTGAGCGGGAAAGGCGCTCACAACGGAGTCCGCCGTGAGAACAACCCGTCCCGAATACGCTGTCTGCGTCAGCAGATTGGCAAAGCCCGGGGATGAGTTGCCGCCCAGGTTGTAGAGCTTCTTGTTCGGATTGTACTTGGAGAAAACACCGGCCTCTCCCTGGTGCAGGAGGCAGATCATCTTGGGGGTCTTTCCGGCCTCGAAGAGTACCGTGCCGGAGGGCATAGTCTTTTGCTGAACGGGTGTGGCCGGGTCTAGCGCCATAGTCGGTGAGATGCAGGGATCGGGCGACGGAGGCTGCGCCGCCGACGAAGGATCATGTGCGCGCCTGCGTCCCGGCCGGCCAGTAAAAAACCTCTATTCCCGTGAAGGTTTCCATGGCGCGCCCGCGCGCGGACCGAAGAGCAGTGTCCCGACCCGTATTATGGTTGCGCCTTCATCGACGGCAATCTCCCAGTCGCCGGACATTCCCATGCTGAGCTCACCGCCCGGAATGTGGCGATCCCGTAGGACCCGCAGCCGGGCAAAGACGTTTCGAATCGCCTGTGCATCACCGGACTCGGGACCCATCGTCATGAAACCGACCCAAGCCAACCAAGGATTCTGCGGCCGCGCAGACAGGAGAGCCTCGAGACCCGATTCGGACACTCCGCCGAGCTTGGTGTCCTCTGCCGTTAGGTGCAGTTGGATGAGGTAGCGGATCGGCTCGCGCTCCGGATCCAGCCGAGCCTGCTTACCGGTGGCCGCGTCCAGGGCCCGGAGAGCCGATAAGGACCCGACTCCCTGGACCCAATGGAAGGTTCGAGCGACCTGCCGGGCGGAGCCTGTTTGCAGGGGTCCGATGTGGTGACAGATGGGGCGCACCGCCTCGGGTAGTTGTCCGGCGCCGACGAGCGCAAACTTCGGTTCAGCCTCATTCGGCCGGTTCTCGCCGAAGTCGCGCTGGCCGCACTCCAGGAGTGCGCGAATTCGCTCGGGGCCGTGTGTCTTGCTCACCGCCACGACACGCACCTCAGGCCGCCCGAGTCGCTCGAGGTTGCTCCGCAGTTGTTGGAGACTCTCACAGGACATCCTGTCCACGTTCGGTCCACGAAGGCCGCGGGCACAAACGAATTTTGCCGGTCCGCCTCAGCCCAAAGGGTTTGACACCCCCGGCGACCGAGTGCGCTCCTCTACCGTGCCCGGGCCGCGCGTGGAAATCGAATTCTGCAACCAGTGCCGATGGCTGCTGCGGGCGGGCTGGACTGCCCAAGAACTCCTCTCCACGTTTCCCGATGATCTGGGCGAAGTCGCGCTTATCCCTGGCAGGGGAGGCGTCTTCGACGTTCGCGTGGCCGGTGAAGTCGTGTATTCGCGCGCGGCTGCCGGACGGTTCCCGGAGATGTCCGAGCTCAAGGGCCTGATACGCGATCGGGTAGCTCCCGACCGTGACCTGGGGCATGTTGATTCGAGGGCCGCATCCGCCGGCCCGGCGTGAGGTATCCATGGAAGGATCGGACTTCAATGTCAGAAACCCGGATCGGGTTCGCAGCATTCTGGAGGAAGAGCAGGAGCCCGGGTGGTTCGAGCGGCTTGGCCTGCGCTACTTCCACAGCCTGATCCGGCGCGGGGGGGCTGACGTACGGGCCGCCACGACGGATGAGGAGATGTCGCGCCGCGTTCGCAGCGCCACCTTCTGGGGCTTCGTCGTCGCTTTTGTCATCGGCGGGATTTCTGCGGGCGGGTCGGTTTGGGTCGAACTCCAGTATCCGGATGCGGAGTTGTTCACGTCCGTCTGGTTTCAGAAGTATGGCGCCGTCGCGGCGGTGACTGTGGTTCTCACGGCCATCGAATTTGCGGTGCTGTTCTGGGTGTCCATCCGAGTCGTGTACACCGTGGCGTGTGTGACCGGGCATGCGCGATTGGAACCGGAAGACTTGTTTTCCGTGCAGGTACCGCTCCTGCTCTCCCGCGCTGCGCTCGAAGTTCCGGACCCGGTTCGTCAGGTGCTCGGAATCGATCCGCTGCGCAAGGTTTCGAAACGCAGGCTGCTGGTTGTCGGCATCCTGTACAAAGCGAAAGTCGTGCTCAGCAACGTCGTGGCCAAACAGATCCTCAGGAGGGTTCTCGGCAAGAGCGCCGTTCGGGTCAGCGCCGACTACATTGCCGTGTTCATTACTGGGCTCTGGAATGGACTCGTCGTCTGGAAGGTGGCCAGGGAGGCGCGCCTCAGGTTGGTGGGCAACCTGCTGGCCCGTCACATCGCCACGAGCGAGTTCACGCCGGAGAAGCTGGGTCGTCTCTCACGCATGGCCCGGCTGTGCTGCCTGCAGGCGGTGGGGAATTCGATCGTTCTGACGCAGAACTATCACCCCAACATGCTCGTGCTGCTCGCGCGTCTGTACGAGGTGATCGATCTCGAACCTGGCCGCGTTCTGGACGACTGGGATGAATTCCTGGCCAACCTGGACAGCCTTCCGGAAGGGGAACGCTACTTTGTCCTGGACCTGCTCGCGATTGCGGCCGCCTTCGACGGCCGGATTTCCAAACTCGAACGAAGAACGCTCGGCCAGGCGTTTCGCGAGCACGCCGATGTTTACTTTGAGCGCATGGAGCGGCTGAAGAACCTTCTGCTCGCGGGCAGGCTCTTCGGAGCGCGCGACGAGTGCCGGCTCGATTTTGAAGCCGGGTGACGTGGGTCGTTCTCCGGCTATTTCCCGCGCCGGGCTTCGGGTGGAAACGGGTCACCCACCTGCGTGAGAACGCGCTGGAATTCCGCGCTTTGAAACTCGCGACCTGGGCCGGGCGGACACGTGATCGTCACCGTTCGCCCGTTGAGTTCGAAGCGCAGTGCCCACGCGTGCAGGTAGGTGCGGTCTTCTTCGCGCGCCAGATCGTAGCGACCGTACTGGGGATCTCCCAAAATGGGGGAGCCCAGACTCTTCATGGCCACGCGGATCTGATGCGTCTTTCCGGTGAGCGGTCGCAGAACAAAGAGGCGCAGCCCCGGCCGTCGGTTGGGTACGGCCACCGTGACGAAGTCGGTGATGGCCGGGTTCTTCTGGGTGCGGGCCAGAATCCAGCCACCACGTCGGCCCCGGATCATATCACCGCGAACACGTCCCTGCTTCTTCAACGGACGCCGATCGGACAGCGCCAGATAAACCTTGCGGGCACGGCTGTGCCGGAACTCGTTGGAAAGGCGATTGGCATTAGCGCGGCCCCGCGCGAACACCAGAACCCCCGACGTGACCTGGTCGAGCCTGTGCACCGGAAACAGGCGCGCGGAGGTTTCGGGTTCAGCCAGCCCTTCGCGCAGCAATTGCAGAATTCCGGGACGACCATCCACGCCATGAAACGGCACGCCGGGGGGCTTGTTGACGGCAAGGAAGTCCTCGGCGCTCGCGAGCACCTCGATAGGTCGTCCTTCATCCGTCACGGGGACAGCCGACGCGCGGCGCTACCGGGGGCAAATACATCTTGCATTGCGTCGCGCAAAGTGGATTCCTTGAATTATGTGCGACAACTTCGTGGCTCTCGGACCCCACACGCGCGGGGGCGGCGTGATACTCGCAAAAAACTCGGACCGGGAGCCGAACGAAGCTCAGGCGCTCGTGCGATTCCCGCGAACGGCGCCCGTCGAACCCGAGCTGCGCGTCACATTCATAAGCATTCCTCAAGTAGCAGAGACAAACGAGATCGTCCTATCCAAGCCTTTCCAGATGTGGGGCGCGGAGATGGGCGTAAACGAATTCGGCCTGGCCATCGGTAACGAAGCGGTCTTTACGGTCGTCCCTATTCCCAAGAAAAACACCGGACTCACGGGAATGGACATGCTGCGCCTGGCGCTCGAACGGTGTCGCACAGCGGACCAGGCGGTCGGCCTCATCACGCAACTCGTCGAACAATACGGGCAGGACGCGTGCGGCGGCTATCAGGACCGCTCGTTCTTCTACTTCAACAGCTTTGCGATTGCCGATCCCACGCGGGCCTTCATTCTGGAAACGGTGGATCGTCACTGGGCGGCCCTGGAAGTGAAGACGTTTCGGTCCATCTCCAACGGGCTGACCATCGAGGGCGAGTACGACCAGGCAAGCAGCGGACTGCTGGACTTTGCTCGTAGGGCGGGCAAACTCAGGGGCGATCGTCCGTTAAATCTAAAGCGGGACTTCTCGGACTTTCTGTTCACGCGATTCAGCGGCAGTGCGGAGCGCCAGGGAGCGACGACCGCGCTCGGGGCGGCGTGTGTGGGTTCGCTCGATGCCTCCCGAGCCATGGAGATCCTGCGCAGTCACGGGTTGGGCGTGGACGAGTCCAAGTTCGACGCTTCGCAGGCTACCAATGGCGCCGTTTGCATGCACGCGGCCGGCCCCATCGTTCGCAGTCAGACCACGGGCTCGCTTGTGGCCGAACTCCGCCCCGATGGACAGTCCACGTACTGGTTCACGGGAACGTCGGCCCCGTGCCTGTCCGTGTTCAAGCCGGTGTTCGTGCCGGGGACCCACCTGAGAACGGGAGACTTCGCCGAGCCGGGCGCCAAGCTGGATGATTCCCTGTGGTGGCGGCACGAGAAGTTCCAGCGGTTCGTGGCGCGCGACTATGCGCGCAGGGCGCCGCATTTCCGGCAGCGTATGCGAGACCTCGAAGCGGACCTTGTCAGGCGCGCCTCTGCAGTCCTTGGCGCGTCCGCGGCCGATCGGGAAGCGCTGAGCCGTGCGGGCTTTGCTGAAGCCGACGTGCTCCTCGGGGAGTTCCTCGAGGAGATCCGCGGCAGAACCTGGCCCGCCCAAAGGCTGCGGTCCCCGTTCTATTCCTTCTTCCGCTCGCGCGTGGACGGTGCGGTCGGCCTTCCGGGTCGTTGAGCCATGCTCGAATCGTTCAAGCGCAAACGCGTCCTCGACGACTTTGCGGAGTTCGTGTCCCCCCACAAGGTGCGATTCTACCGGCGCTTCGGCGTCGACATCGTCATGGGGAAGCGCGAGGGGATTTACTTCCACGACCTCTCTGGAAAGAGGTTCATCAACTGCCACTCGAATGGTGGCGTGTTCAACTTGGGGCATCGCAATCCGGAAGTGTTGGCCGCCGTACTCGAGGCGGCGGAGTTTTACGACATCGGAAACCACCACCTGATCTCGGGCCCTCGGTCGCTGCTGGCGCGTAAGCTGGCAGAGTCGTTCCGGCCGGGCTTCCTTTCCGGTCTGTGGTCGGACCATCCGGACTCGGTCGTTTTCGCAGCGGGTGGGGGGGAAGCCGTCGACACCGCCATCAAGGTGGCGCGGGGCTTCACGGGCCGCACGAAGGTAGTATCCGTTGTCGGCGGCTACCACGGTCACACCGGGCTCGCCCTGGCCGCGGGCGAATCGCGCTACCGGGAGCCGTTTCACACGCGAATACCGGACTTCATCCAGACGCCGTTCGGGCATTGGCAGGAGCTATACAGGGCGCTCGATGACGACACTGCTGCCGTGATCCTGGAAACCATTCCGGCCACCCTCGGAATGACCGTGTTTCCGGAAGGCGTGCTCTCGCGCGTCCGTCGCATCTGCGACCGTCGTGGCATCGTCCTGATCTTGGACGAAATCCAGACGGGCCTGGGGCGCACCGGCAGGACGTGGGGCTTTCAGCATTTCGGGATCATGCCCGACATGGTCGTGGTAGGGAAGGGCCTTTCCGGTGGTATCTACCCCATCGCCGCGCTGTGCATGAAGAAGCGCTTCCAGTCCGTCTTCCGCAAGGATCCTTTCATCCACATCTCCACTTTCGGGGGATCCGAGCTCGGGTGCTTCGCCGCGCTGAAGGTTCTGGAGTTTGCCACGGACGCTCGCTTTCTGGAGGAAGTCCGGAGGCGAGGTCAGTTCTTGAAGACCGAGTTGGAAGGGCTCGCGGCCGAACGCCCGGAGATCGTGGAAGTGCGCGGAATGGGCATGTTTCTGGGCGTGGTCTTTCGTGACAGCGCCACCTGCCTCGTCTTTGTCCGCGCGCTTTTCCGCAACGGAATCTACGCTGTGTACGCAAACAACGACAAACGAGTACTGCAGTTCCTGCCCCCGCTCATTACTACGGAAGCTCAGGCCGAGGAGATCATCGCGGCTTTTCGACAAGCGCTCGCCGACCTGGACCGGATTGGATATCGGGTGCTGCGCCGGGTGGTTGGTTTCCTTTCGGACGACGAGTCATGATGAAAGCCCTGCCGGAACAGGTCGGCCTCCTGTTGCACGAATTCGAGCATGCCCTGGACCCCGCGCATCCCGAATCGGGCCCGTTTCAGCCGCGCATCATTGGCTATGGGGAAATGAGCACCGTGTTTGCCTTCTCCGACCCGCAGCTTGCGGGCCACGCTTTCAAAAGAATGCCGCTTTTCGACGATGATACGGCAGGGGACGAGTATCTGGGCAACTACGTGACATACGGACAGGAACTGGAGCGTCGTGGGCTGGTGCTTCCGCAGTGGGGCGGCCTGCGCGTGCGCAGTCCGCGAGGAAAGACGGTGTTGTACCTGCACCAGGCACTCCTGGATCCGTCCCGGATCCTGCACCGCCTGGTGAGTCGGGCGGACACCGGAACCGGCATTCGTCTTTTCTCGGCCGTGCTTGATTCTGCTGAGAAGTGTCTGGATCAGAACCACGACGCGCTCTCGCTGGGGTTGGACGGGCAGCTTTCCAACTGGTGTCTGGCCGGCTCGGCGGACACGCCTGGCGATCAGGAGCTCATCGACCTCCTGTACCTGGACACCAGCACGCCCCTCCTTCGTGTGAACGGAAAGGAACAACTGGACCCGGAGTTGTTCCTGAAAGTGTGCCCGCAATCCCTCGTGTGGATCATCCGGCGCTTCTTTCTGGCCGACGTGCTCGAACGATACTACCAATTCCGGCTGGTGGTCCTGGACTGCGTTGCCAATCTCTACAAAGAGGGTCGCCCCGATCTAATAGTGCCCTTCCTGGCCGTGGCCAATCCTGTGCTCGAACGGCGCGGGCAGGAGGCGCTTTCCGAGCGCGACGTGCGCGCCTACTACAGGGAGGACGCTTTCATTTGGAGTCTGTTTCTGCGCCTGCGCCGTTGGGAGCGCACCTGGCGCACCATGCGCGGCCGCCCCTATGACCTGATTCTTCCCGGTCCGATTCGTCGGTAGGCGCGGTTGGCGGGCGGCCTTCAGGCCAACTGATGGAGGTGTCGTCTGTTCCGGATTGACGGGACCGGCTGCTCGTCGACATTCCTCCTATGCGCTTTTTTCTCGCTCTGTTGTGGGCGACAGTCGCCTGTGCACCCGGCATCTACCGGGCCATCGATCGAAACGACCTGAAGGCTGTAGATGCGGAAGGAGGGGCCGCCTGGCGGGGCACTACCGGTATGACCGGGCTGCACTACGCAGCCCAACGTGGCCGGGTCAATGCGTTGAAGCACCTTCTTGCGAACGGAGCTTCACTGGAGGCCGTCGACAAGTACGGGCAGACCGCGCTCCATCATGCTGCTGCCATGGGTCAGAGCGAAGCGATCGAGGCGCTGCTTCAGGCCGGCGCGAATATCAATGCCCGCCAGGTGAACAATGCTTCGCCCATACTGGTGGCCTGCCGTCGCCGGCACGCGGCGGCGGCACGCCTGCTGGCCGAGCGCGGCGCCGACCTCAGTATCCTGACGGACAGAGGCTTCGGAGTGGTCATTGCGGCCTCCATCGCGGGCGATGACGAGTTGGCAATGGACTTATTGAGGCGCGGAGGCAGCCACGCAGGTGTCTCTGCCGAGGGGAATACGCTCCTTCACCATGCCGCACGCATGGGCAACGCGCCAATGGTCGCTCTGCTGCTGGAACGCGGCGCGGATCCGGAGCGTCGAAATCGCCGAGGTCAAACACCCGAAATGTTGGCGGAATTGCGCGGGCAAGAGTTGACCGCGCAGATGTTGAGGGCCCGCGCAAAGGCTCCTACGTCCGGTGGGAACAAGGCGACGCCCTGATCGGGCTCCCCAAAGATCAGCCATGTCCAACCGCCGCAAACTCGTGATCGTACTTTGCAGCTGTTTCGTACTGCTCATTGCCCTTCCGCCTTTCGCCTTTAACGGCGAATCGGTCACGATCGACGCGAACATTCGCGCGCGCGCACAGGGCTCCTTTGCTACCGTCCTGGACGGTCAGGTTCACTACGAATTGGCGGGTCCACAGCGCGCGCCTGTCGTCGTGCTCGTGCATGGCTTCTCGACTCCCTACTATGTTTGGGATGCGGTCGTGCCGACGCTGCATAGCGCAGGGTTCAAAACCCTGCGCTTCGATCTGTTTGGCAGGGGTCTCTCGGATCGCCCCGACGTTGTCTACAATCTGAGCCTCTTCGACCGTCAACTCGTGGGCCTGCTCGATTCGCTGAACATCAAGGGTCAGACGCATGTGGTGGGATTGTCCATGGGCGGTGCGATCACGGCTCACTTCGCGATCCACCACCCGGAACGCGTCGCCAAGCTTGGGTTGATCGCTCCGTTCGGATTTCCCCAACCGTCTTCGGTCACCGAACGCCTCGTTCGCGCGCCCCTGATCGGAGAGTGGCTCATGGCCAGTATCGGAGATCGAACGCTGCGGGGCGGGCAGGGTGGCAACTTCAAGCACCCGGAGCGCCACCAGGGCTTTTATCAGAAGTTCGAAGAACAGATGCGCTTCCGGGGTTACAAGCGTGCGCTCTTGTCTTCGCTGCGGACCGTCGTTTCGAGGGACCACTCCGAGCTCTACGCTGGTGTTGGCAAACTGCGCAAGCCGGTGTTGCTCATCTGGGGTCGTGACGATGCCGTGGTCCCCTTCGCAAACAATGAGCTCGTTCGCCGTGCCATCCCCACAACGCGATTCGTGCCGGTCGATGACTCGGGTCACCTGCCTCTGGTGGAGCAGCCCGATGTCGTCAATCAAGCCCTCATCGACTTCCTGAAGTGAGACTGGGGCGGGTGCGGCCCTTGGCGGGCTCGGGCGAGCCGTTCGCTCCGTGATCGCTCTCCTGCTCGCACCCTCCGCGGTCGACCTTACCCAGGTCGCTCACCGCGCACCACTGCAACCATCCCCCCACCGCCGTGCGGTGCACCTCGCGGTGCACCTCACGGTGCGCGAGATTAGAGCTTGTTGGCTTCCAGCTTGTCCCGAAAGACCCGCAGGTCGTACTTCTTGGTCAAGCGGTCTCGCAGCTGCAACGCGCCCTGTTGCCGCTGCTGGTTGATGAGTTGGCGTTCCACGTCGGCTCGCGCGGCTCCGTAGGCGCGACCCTTGAACGCCTGCTCCTTGTGCGTTTCAAAGAAGGCGCGCACCTGCTGCTCGGTGGGTTTCACCTCCGGGACATGCTTCTTGAAATAGGCCTCAGCCAGCGTGTTGTTTCGAAATATCTCCAGGAAGAACGAGTAGATGTTGGACTTCATGGACTTCTGGAAGAGCGGATCCTTTTCCATGATCATGGAGTCGAGCCACACGCCCGCCCGCTGCATCCTTTCTTCATCGGTGAATTCGCCGGGGAGTTCCTTCTTGAGGTCTCCGTAGGTCTTGTTCACCCCGTCGATGGAGAAGAGCTTCGTTTCATCCGTGTACTTGGTCTTGGGATCGAAACGGCCTTCCGGGTGAAGCTGGAACTTGCGCTGCTCGCGCGCCTTCATGATGTGACTTCTGGACAGGCGTGGGATTTCCCGCTTGAGAAAGTTGGCGTGCTCCTTGGCCTGCGCGGCGATCTGCTTCTCGTGGAGCGGGGTCTGCTGCTCTGCCGTCTTGCGCTCCTTCTCATCCTTCACGTTGGCCAGATACTTGATGGCGAGGCGCGCGCGCTGCTCGAAGCCCTTGCGCAGATAGTCTTCCAGGTCCGCGGTAGTGACCTTCTTCGTGCGGATTTTGCGAATGAGTGTGTGCATTCCCGGCCCGGGTACGTGAATGAACTCGCCCTCCTTGGCAGCTTTGAGGCGATCGGTCACGTCCTTCTGAGGATTCATGCCGCAACTCACGCAGATCGGGACTTCATAGCCAGCCACCGGCTTGTACCGTTCCAAGTCCGTCTTTTCGCGAATGAGCTTGTGCACAGCTTCATCCGAACCGGCCGAGTTCAATTGCTTCAGAAGCGCTTCGGCTTCCGCGTGGCGGGAGACCGTCAACTGCGGCGCCATCTTCGCGCCAGCAGGTCCACCTTTCGTTTCGGGGGCGGCAGAGCGCAGGATGAGGTGCTGCACCTCCATGAATTCGAACTCATGGTCTTCCGAGTTCAACCGCACATACACATGAAACGCTTCCAGTGCCGCGCGCTTGTCGACAAACAGGCTGGCGCGAACCGTCTCAGGAAGCTTATCCAGCCCCTCCGCCTTTGCTTCGGCTGCCGCGATCTTGATCAGCGCCAGCTGCTGCAGAGTCTTGTCCTGTTCCTGGATGGTGGCGGCTTTTTCCGCATCGTCACCGGCGCGCAGGCGAAAGACCATGCGCAGGTCACCGCGCGTTACTTCGCCGCCCTTGAAGGAGGCGAGCGCCTCGGAGTTTCGGCGGCAGGCTGTCGGCGCGACAGCCGCGAGGGCAACGAGTGCGCACAATGCGATTCGGGTCAGGTACATGAGGTCGTCCTTGTGATAGAATGAGCTGGGAGGGTGTCGGAAAGCACGGCGCCACGGAGGCCGCTGCTACTCATAGCGAAATTCGAATGATTCGGCGTCGTCGGCGGCGGCAGCGGTGGCTCGTTTGCGGTCCCGAGCAGCCGAGCGCCCGGCGCGTGCGCCGCCTCGGCCCACCTGAGCAGCCGGCACCGGTTCGGTCGGGGAGTCGACGGGCTCACCCGAAGCGGCAGCACCGCCGGGGAGAATGATCTCGGGGCTGCGAAAGCTGACTTCGGCGCCAGTGGCGGTTCCTGTGGGTTCCTCGGCCTTCCCTGCACGCTGCGCCAGGGCTTGCGGTGGGTTGCGGATGACCTGAGCCAGGATCCGGGTCTTGAGCTGCCGGAGCCGCAGGGCTTCCTCCACGAGGGACGAGCGGAGGCGATCGGCGTAGGCGCGATCGTCCCGAATCCGATCCTGCAGGGTTTCCAGTTCCTGAAGGTCGCGGTCGATCGTTTCCAGCCTGCGCAAGAGATGCACGGCCCTGAGCTTCACACGTTGGGAGTCGCTTTCAAAAGGCAAGTCGTCAAAACTATTTCGGATGCAAAAAGCGCCGGCCCAAATGCCGGCGGGCCCAATCCATGGCCCTCCATGCCTTTTGTGTACATGGACGCGCAGCGTGGCGGCCGGCCGTTCAATGCGTTGCGCAAGGCCTGGCACCTTCTGGGCCTGGCCGTCCCCCTGTGCCTGTACCTGGACGTGCTGGGGCCGTGGGGTCCCGGTCTGACGCGCGGGGTGCTGATGTGGGCGCTCGGTCTGTTTCTGCTCCTCCTCGTTTGGAGCGACCTCATGCGCTTCCGCAACGAGGGCTTTCGGAAGGTGTACATGGGGTTGTTCGGTGTGCTTCTCAAGAAGGACGAACTGCATCGGTTCAACGCGTCGATCCCGTACATCGCGGCAAATCTTATGCTCGTGTCTTTCTTTGCCACGGAAGTCGTAGTGCTGGCCTGCCTCTTTTTGAACGTGGGGGACGCCGCGGCCTCGCTTGTCGGTACGCGGTTTGGTCGGGTCCGCTTCTGGAACGGCCGCTCTTTGGCGGGTACGCTGGCGTTCGTGGGGGCTTCGGTCCTGGTGGGCTGCCTTTTCGTGTTGTGGCATTCCGCCCGGTCACAAGCCGCCGGCCCGTTTGTTCTCTCCGCCGGCCGGACACCGTTTTGGGTCGTTTTCGCGGGGAGTGCAGCCGCCGCCACTGCTGAACTGCTCTCGGTCACAACTCTGCGCGGTCTCGTGGATGACAATCTGTGGGTGGCGCCGGCAGGCGTGGGCGGGATGGCGGGTGTCCTGGCCCTGACCGGCAACCTGTCGCGGCTCTTGGGCTAGGAGAACCAAATGAATGGGGAGTCGGCGCGGATCGCAGAGGGGCAGGGGGCCGGGCGCCGGCGCTTCATGCTCCTCGATCGCTACTTTGGTTCTGAATTCCTCAAGACCTTCGGCTTCGCGCTGAGCGCCTTCACGGTGCTCTTCCTCCTCTTTGCGGTCTTGGGTCTGCTTCAACAAGAATTGAAAGGGGATCGTCTGGGTCTCCTGCTCTACCTGCTCTTTCATCTCCCGAAAGTCTTCAGCGAGGTGGCGCCGTTTTCTCTGCTTTTCGGCGTGTGCTTCACGACCGCGCAGTTCGCAGTTTCCCGTGAGATCGTGGCCATGCAATCGGCGGGCATTTCCTTTTACCGCGCGGTTGCTCCCGTTTTCCTGACCGGAGGGCTGCTCACGATCTTCCTGTTTTTCTTCAATAACTTGGTGGTGACCTCCGCCAATGCGGCCGCGGAGGAGCAGCTTTCCTTTCTAAAGAAGGACATGCGACCGGTGCGGGATCTGGTGTGGCAGAAGAACCTGCGCGGCCGGAAGGGGTACTACTTCATCTACTATCTGGACAAGTCCAAGCAGCGCATCGTCGGGGGGTTCAACTATCTGGAGATGGGCGCGGACGGCTTGCCGACGCGGATGGTACAGGCCAAGTCCGCTTTCTTTCAGCCGGAACGAAACACGTGGATCCTGCACAGTGTCAAGATCATCGAACCCGGCCCGGGCATGTCCGCCCCGAAGCTGACCCAGCATGACACGTACGAGACCTCGTTTCCCGAGGACTACGACTTCTTCGCAAACCCCAGCCGTGACCCACAGGAGATGAACGTGATCGAGCTCATGCGCGAGTCGCAACGCCGGCGTTCCATGGGATTCCCGCACGCACAGTACGACGTGCAGTTGCAGACCTCCTTCTCCTACCCGTTCCTGTGCCTGATCGTGGCGGTGGTGGGCGCGGTCACGGGTGGCATGGGCAGCCTGCGGTCTTCCGGTCCGCTCATTCGCTCCATCCTCATCTCCGTGGGGATCATGTTCCTCTTTCTGCTTACCTTCAGTATGTCGCGAAACTTGGGAAACAGCGGAATTCTTCATCCAGTCGTGGCCGGTTGGGGGCCGATCGTCCTGTTCGCATTGGGAGCAGTTGCGCTCGTTTGGAGAAATCGGCGCTGATGAATGCAGTCAGAGAGCAACTCGTGTTCCGATTCTTCGGGGACCGGAGCGCCTTCTCCAATTACCTGGGAACCAAGACCTGGTCGGGCTGGGGGATCGATGGTGATCCGGAGCAACCATCGTGGCGCAGCCGGCTTCTGCTGCGAGCCACGAACGGCGGGCTGGAGGTGGAGGTCCGACGGGCCAGGCCTTACACGGGCATCCGCTTTCGGCTGAGGTCCCTTCTGTATCTTCCCGTGCTCCAGGTTTTGGGGCAACCCGACACCAGACGCTTCGACGAAGCGGAGGCCCGGGTTGAAGCTGACCTCGTGGTTCTCGAAGGTGCAGACTCTCGCCTCACCCTGCAGGCCCTCGATGCTTCACGGGTGCACGCCGTCCTGTACCTCGGCTCGGCCGGTCGCCTGCGTTTTGCGGGCCCTCTACAAAGGTGAGGCTGGACAACGGGGCAGGTTAGCCCGGCATGGACATTCCGAAGGGAAAGCCCCAAATGGACTACGGCCAGGAATCAATGAAGCTGCACGAGCGTCTGCACGGGAAGATCGCTGTGCAGAGCAAGTTTCGAATCGAGTCTCGCGAAGACCTGAGCATCGCCTACACGCCGGGTGTGGCCGCGCCGTGTCTGGCCATTCACCGGGATCCGGCGCGGGCCCGGGATCTGACTTTGAAGCGCAACTCGGTGGCAGTCGTCACAGATGGTTCGGCAGTCCTGGGACTCGGGAACATCGGCCCGCTGGCCGCCATTCCGGTAATGGAAGGAAAAGCAGTCCTCTTCAAACAATACGCGGATATCGACGCCTTTCCAATCTGCCTGGATACCCAAGACACGGATGAGATCGTCCGCGCGGTCGAGATGATCGCGCCGGTTTTCGGTGGCATCAACCTGGAAGATATTGCGGCGCCACGTTGCTTCGAAGTGGAAGACCGACTCCAGAACTTGGGCATCCCTGTGTTCCACGATGACCAGCATGGCACGGCCATCGTCGTGGCCGCTGCGTTACTCAATGCCTGCCGCGTCCTCGGACGCGCGCCCGAGGATCTCACCGCGGTTGTCAGTGGCGCGGGAGCGGCAGGAATTGCCATCGCCCGAATGATCTCCGGAGACGGGGCCCCGTACACCATCGGTGACGTGATCCTCTGTGATTCCATTGGCGCGCTGCACACGGGTCGGAAGGATCTGAACTCCGCGAAGCGGAAGATCGCCGAAGCGTCGAACCGCGCCGGGCGCAGCGGGAGCATCCAGGAAGTCCTCAAGGGCGCGGACGTCTTCATCGGCGTGAGCAAGGCGAATCTTCTGAACGCCGCAGACGTGCGCAACATGCGCCCGAATTCCATCGTGCTGGCCATGGCCAATCCGGATCCCGAGATTCGGCCGGCTGTGGCGCTGGAGGCGGGAGCGGCGGTTGTGGGCACGGGCCGTAGCGACTACCCCAACCAGGTGAACAACGTGCTCGCCTTCCCGGGAATCTTCCGCGGCGCCCTCGACTCGGGTTCGCCGCGGATCACACGGGCCATGCAGGCGGCCGCCGTGAAGGCGCTGGCTGATGCAGTCGAGGATCCCGACCCGGGCCGGATCCTGCCGGATCCCCGTGACGCATCCGTGGTTCCGATCGTGGCGCGCGCGGTGGCCGCCGCGTCAGGGACCGGCCAGACGCCGGTCGCCGCGGGCCGGTAAGGCCTTCACCTTTCGGAAGAACGCCACCTTATGCTGCTTCGCGGCCAATGTAGAGGCTCGCAGGCTCTGGGCAACCGACGACCGGGTAGCGGCCAGGTTGCGCCGCTCGTCCGGATCCGCTTCGAGGTCGTACAGTTCCTGTCGTCCGTCTTTCGGTCGCAGGATGTACTTCCATTTCCCATCGCGCAGCCCGATGAACTCATCTCCCCAGTGCGCATGGAGCACGGCGGCCCGTTCGCGGTGGGGTGCCAAAAGCGAAACGCCCTGGTAGTGGGGGGGCTTCCGAATCGCTAGGAGATCGAGCAGAGTGGGGGCCAGGTCCACGTGGCTGGAAACCCCGCGGTAAACGTACGGCGCTCGGAACAATTCCCGGTTGTAGATCAAGAACGGCACGCGCACGTTCTCTTCATAGAGATAGATCGAGTGCAGATAGTTGTTCGGGTGTTGGTAAAAGGCCTCACCGTGATCGCCGAAGACGAACAGCAGTGTATCGTCGAGGATTCCGGCGCGATCCAGGCCGGCCACGAACTCACCGAGCACGTAGTCGGCAAAGTGCAGGGAATTGAGGTACTGAAGATAGATTTGCTCCTTTCGATTGCGCGCGATCGACGGATCGGTGATGGCAAAACGCCGGTCCGGTATCAAGTAGGGATGGTGCGGCGAGTCCGGGGAAAACGCGAGGAAGAAGGGTCGGTCGGACCGGCGCGTGGCGAACTCGAGCACCGGCCGCAGGAGCACACGATCGTCGATGCCTTTGAAATAAGACTTCAGACCCGAACGGTCCACGTGACTTCCGTCCATGAGCAGATCGATCTTGCGGTTTCGCAGATAGCGGCGATGCGAGAAGCTGTCGAGGTCCAGATTCTGAACGAAGGCCGTTCGGTAACCGGCTTCGTGCAGCACTTCTGTGAGTGCGGGTAGCGGTAGGTCCGGCTTCCAGTACGGGATCCACTCTTTCGTGGGCAGGTCGTGCACCGAGGACAGGACCGTCACCAGGCTGCAAACGGTCAGCGGAAAGTTCGCGTAGTGGTTCGAAGCGTCGAATGCGTGCGCGCGCAGACGATCCCAGTTGGGCGTGACCGGTCGACCGTTGTGCCTGAGGCCCACGTAGCGCGCGGCCGTCGATTCGAAGAAGTAGAACACTACATTGCGGCGTTTACCCCGCGCAACCGACACGCGCGGATGCATGACGGAGCGTGTCAGCGCGCGGCCGTCGAAGGAAAGGGCACCCGTTCGGATGTCTTCGGAGGTGTGAGCGCCCGGTTCCGCCGTTGCCAGCAGGAGAAGAACCGGATGAGTACGCAGGCCCGGAGGTGGACCGTCTGCCGAGGTGGTTCTGGCCAAAGCGGGTCCCACAAGAACTATCGGTAGCAACACCGAAAGGATTCCCAGTGCGGCAAGCGCGTGCTTCCTGGTGAAGCCCGCAGCAGTGCGACGGGGCAGTTCGAATCGATGGGATCCAAGGCCCACCAGCACAACCAGCAAGAGCAGCAATCCGCCATAGGCATGAAGGGTCAGTGGCACATCGTGGATCAGGGAAAGCAGCGCCTGCTTCCAAAAAGAGGACAGGCCTTCCCCCATCATGGTGGGCTCGTAGGGTTTTTCGAAAGCACGGAAGTAGTACAGCCCGATGACCTGCACCGGTACCTGCGCGGCCGGCAGGAGCAGCACGAAGACGTGGGCGATGCGCAATCGACGGTGGAAGACAAGAGCCAGACCGAACGACAGGCCGCCGATAAATGCAGCCACCAGGAAGTCGGTCGGGAACCCGGCCATGACGACGCCCGCCAGTGACCAGAGGCTGGCCTGCGAGTAGACCACGGCCGCGTCTTGAAAGAGCACCAGTCGGTAGGAAAGGCTGAAAAGGAGAGAAAGGGCCAGCCCGAGACCGGCCAGCGCCGCCGACCTGCCCATGGTCAGCCCATGATGCAGTTGCCGGAGAAGTGAGACCCGGACTCGATCTGGAGGTCCGGCGTCTTGATGTCTCCGGTGAGCCGCGCGGTACGGGTGATGTCGATTCTTGCCGCGGCGTTGACGTTGCCCCGGAGCCTGCCCTCCACGGAGACCGTCTTGGCTTCGATGTCCGCGTCCACATCCGCCGAGGCACCGACCACGAGATGACCTGAAGTATCGATCTTGCCCTTGAACGTGCCGTTGATCTTCAGGCTGTCCTTGAAGCTCAACTTGCCCCGGAAGACAATGTCGTCTCCCAGAATGGTGTCGATTTCGCTGTCCTGCATGGATATCGGTACCCCCTCGGTGGGTCGGCCGGTCAAGTGGAATCCGCGTGCTGGCCCTCGGAAAAACCTTCGGTGCGGGCCGTGCCCCGCCGATCCCATATCCATGGAAGGCAGAGTTGCCGGTCCCCTGGCGTACGACCCCGAACTCCTCTACATGTGGAAGGTGCAACCGTCCCGTCGGGAAGGGTACTACCGTTGCTACAGCGTGGTCACGGCCGAAGGCGATCGCCTGGAGGTGGACTACAATCACGGCCGCAGTATGGTGCACATCCAGCTGACGCTGGAGGCGGAGCATGGCCGGCAGTACGTGTCCGTCATCAAGTCGGGCACAATCCTCCGAGAGCGGGACGCCACGTCTTCGCGGCCGACGGACCTGACCCGACGCATGGCCCCCTTTGCCCCGCTGTTTTCCTTTCTCAGGGACGAAGGACTGCTGCGCTCCATCGGGGGAACCTACGGAATCCCGGTAGCACCGGCTGTCGTTGCTCCACCGCGCCTGTTCGGGCGGGCGCTCCCGTCTCTGCAGATGCCAGGACTTCTGGAGCGACTCAGACGATACCTCGAGGAACGCCGCCGCGACGAGGAGCGGAGCCGCCCCTGGCGAGAGCGAGTTCTGCGCCGCCTCCCGGCTGAGTTGGGTGATGCCTGTCTGGCCGGTGGGTTGCTCGGGTGTGGTTTTCTCGGTTGGCTCGGGATGGGAGAGCTTGCCGGCTATCTGGGATTCTGGGCGATTCTGTCCGGCGCGATCGATTGGCTGATCCGCGGTCGCAGTCCTTTCCTTCCCAAAGTGGCGAGCATCCTTGTACTTGCCGCGGGCGTCGTGTACGTTCAGGTGCAGTACCGCATGTGGGCCATCTTCCTGTAGACTGCCGCCCGCCGGCGACCGTGTCCGTTTCGCGAAGAAGACTGCACCCTGAGGTGGCAGCCGGCGCGACTTTTCCTCTGCGGTGTCGTTCAAGTAGTTGAAACGGCCGGGCGGTCGGCCAAGCATGCCGACGTGGCGAACGCGAAGGCCGCAAAGAGCCGTTCCGACCTTGACACGAAGTACATCACCTTTTCGATGGGAGAGGAGGAGTACGGCGTGCCGGTTCTACAAGTGGTCGAGATCGTTCGCCGCGAGAAATTGATTCCGGTACCCCACGCGCGCGACGAGCTTATCGGGCTGATGGACATTCGTGGCGCCGTGCTGCCGCTCATTAACCTCAAAGCGCGTCTGGGACTGGGCCGCGAAGAACCCGAAGGCGACCGCGCCATCGTCATGGAGATGGCGGGGCGGCGCGTGGCGCTGGCGGTCGATCGTGTCTCGCACGTCGAGGCGTTCCCTGAGGACATGGTGGATACGGGACCCACGGCCATGCGGAGCGCTTCGAGCCGTTTCATCCTGGGAGTCGGCAAGAAGGGAGATCGATTTGTGATCCTGTTGGACCTTCGAGATCTTTTTGGCCGCGAGGAACTCCAGAAACTGGCGGGGCAGGTGAGTTCTCCCTGACAGACGGCTTCGCACGCACCGGCGTGGCGTTTTTCAGTTGACCGAGGCCCGGCCCGCCGCGAGTCTGCCGCGCATTGAGGCGTTAGCTCAGCTGGTAGAGCATTTCCCTTTTAAGGAAGTGGTCCCGGGTTCGAATCCCGGACGCCTCAAAATGGGCAATGCTCTCTGCAAGGCAGTAGCAGCGCCCCGGGACTGTGTCCCGTTCGTCTAGCGGTTAGGACTCTGGATTTTCATTCCAGCAACAGGGGTTCGATTCCCCTACGGGATACATCAGAGAAAACCGCGGGCCGTGCGTCCTAACCCGCACGCCGCACCAAATGGAGGGGAGCCGATGGCTCCCTTTTTTTTTGCTTTGCGGTCCCGGCGCGGGCAATTCGCGCTGGGTGTGGATGGATGGGACCCAACACGGCGGGCGTGCGCACTCGCAGGGGCCGCACCACATTTCGGTGCTCGGCACTCCATCGGGTTTCTTTCTGGGTGTGTTTCCACTTCTCGCCATCCTCGCGGGCGGAGTGGCGCATGTTGCCTCTTTTGTGGCCTGCGTAATCGGTTCGCTCCTCCTCGTGGTCGCGGGAGTAATTCTGCCCTATCGCCCGCTGGCCGGCCGGTGGCTGGGTACCGTGGCCACGGTGGTGGGAGTTCTGAGCGTCTTTCCCAAATGGATGGGCTCACCAGCAACGGCGCTGGCCATCCTCGGGTTCGTTGCTTTGGGGCTCGGTTTCCTGTGGCGCTGGGCGCATCCGCAGCGTTCCCTCGAAACGCACGACCCGGCAGCCAACGTGCGGCGGCTTCGGGCTCAGGCCCTCACTTCGTTCTTCGTGTGGCTTTTCGCAGCGGTGTCCGTGCGGGAGGTCGGAGCCCTGGTTTCGGTCATGCTCACCGCCGCTGTGGTGCTTTCCTATGTGCTCGGTCTGCTGTGGTTCTGGGAAGAGCGCGCCCGATGGCGTGCGAGGGCGCTTGGCGTCTGGTTGCTCGTGACGCTGGCCCTTGCCGTTGCCCGACCGACATTGTGGGCCTCCACCTCGACCCTGGCCATGGCGCTTCCGGCGTTGGTCTTCTTGCCTTCCCACTCCGTGAGCTCCCGCCCGGACTGGCTTACGTCGCTGCTCGGTTATCCCGAACGCCTGTTTGTGGCCACATTTGGAGCACTCTGCACCGCCGGGACCCTTCTTCTGGTCCTTCCAGCGAGCGCGGCCGATGGTCGTTCCATCGGCCTCGTCGATGCTGCATTCACGGCGGTGAGCGCTGTTTGCGTGACAGGTCTCATCGTCGTGGATACACCCGTTGCCTTCAGTCCGGTAGGGCAACTCTTCCTCCTCCTCCTGATTCAACTGGGTGGTTTGGGCATCATGACGTTCTCCACCGCAGCGATGCGCATGCTGGGGAGGCGACTCCCTTTGAGGCATGAGATGGCCGTGGCACGGATCTTGGGGTCCGCGGCCGGAGGCATCTTCGACGCGGCGCGGCGTATTCTGATCGTCACGCTCGTGGGTGAAGCCGCGGGGGCGCTGGTCCTGACCGGACTGTTCTGGATCGCCGGGGATTCGTTCTGGATGGGACTCTGGCGCGGGCTTTTCACCGCTGTTTCGGCTTTTTGCAACGCTGGATTTGCCCTGCAATCGGACAGTCTGATCGGGTACAATCGCAATCCTCTCGTGCTCTACACCACTGCGGTGCTCATAGTGCTCGGCGGACTTTCCCCGGCCGCGGTAGTGTCACTGGCGCTCTGGCCCAAGAATCGCCTGCGCAGCGTTCAGTTCCGCCTGGCGTTCGTCATGACCGCGGCTTTGCTCCTGCTGGGTTTCGGTCTGTTCGCGAGTCTCGAATGGAACGGCGCTTTGGGCGGGCTCGGTCCATTCGACCGATTGCACAATGCCTTCTTCCAATCGGTGACGTTGCGGACTGCCGGATTCAATTCGGTAGATTTCACCGACCTGAGGCCCGCCACACACATGTTCATGCTGGTCTGGATGTTCGTGGGCGGGAGTCCGGGTGGAACTGCCGGCGGCATCAAGACTACGACGCTTGCCGTTTTGATTCTTGCCGTCGTGAATGTCGTGCGCGGGACCTGGCGCATCGAGGTTTTTCACAGACGTGTTCCTGACCGTACGATTCTGAAGGCAGGCGCCGTCTCCACTCTGGGACTCGTCACGGTGGGACTTTCTGTGCTGGCACTCTTGATTACGCAGGGCCAGCCAACCGCGTCGCTGGTGTTCGAGGCTGTGAGCGCCTTTGGTACAGTGGGACTTTCGCTCGGCGCGACCGCGGGGCTCGACGGACTCGGAAAGGCCATCGTCATGGGAACGATGTTTGCGGGACGAGTCGGGAGCGTGACGTTGCTCATGTTCGTTGCCGAGCGGACCGTGCAGCGCGCGGTGCAGAGGCCCGTGGAGGATGTCGACGTCGGTTGATGATGGGTCGCGGTTGCGGGGAGGAATGAGGATGGAATTTCAAGCGCTCATAATCGGGTTGGGTCAGTTCGGGATGTCGGTTGCACGCGCGCTCGCGGACCGTTCCGTGGAGGTTCTGGCGGTCGACGTGGACGAAGAGCGTGTTCGAAGGGCCACGCCTTTCGTCGCGGATGCGGCCTGCTTCGATGCCACGGATGCGGATGCCCTCGCGAGCACGGCGCCTGAGCGGCGCGACGTTTGCGTCTGCGCGATCGGGGAGGAGGCGCGGGAATCCTCAATCATATGCACCGCCCTGCTGCGGCAGTTCGGCGCCCGCCGCGTGATTGCCCGCGCCAACACGGACGTGCAGGCGCGCATCCTCACCCTCGTGGGTGCGCACCAGGTCATCAACCCCGAGCGGGAATTCGGTGAACGCTTCGCCACGCAGATCGTTCACGCGGACGTGAAGGGCGAACTCCCCCTCGGCGGAGGGGTCCTGATCACGGAAGCCAGCGTGCCCGCAGCTTTTGTGGGTCGCACGCTGGAGGAATTGCGGCTTCCGAGCCGGTTTGCAGTTACGGTCGTGGCTCTCAGGCGCTCGTCGCCACCCGGAATCGTGCCGCCGACACCGGGTACCATGCTCCTCGAAGGAGATGTTCTCGTGCTCGTGGCTCGGGACGGGGCCGTTCGCAAGATGCTGGAGGAGATCGCAAGATGACACTGCGCCGAGAGTTGAGTGTTTACGCCGCGCTTCCCGCTGCCCTGGCGCTGTTGCTTGCCTTCGGCGCCATCTTCCTGTTCTCTCGGATGGGGCCCGCCATCCGCCAGATCCTGAGAGAGAACATTGCCTCCATTCAGGCGGGGGAGGAGATGCTCGCAGCACTCGCCCGGCACCCGGACCCATCTTCCCCCGCGCTCGCACGGGAATTGGAAGCGCCTCTGCTGCGGGCGGAGCGCAATGTGACGGAGGCGGCCGAGCGTCCGCTGCTCGGCCAGATCCGGCTTTCGGTCAGCGCCCTGGCCCGCGGAGAGAGCGTTCCCCGGGATGTGTTGATAGCGCGCATTCAGGAGCTCATCGAGACGAACCGCAAGGCGATGCAGCGCGCCGACGCGGATGCGCAGCGCCTCGGCCTCGCGGGCGCCTGGGCTTCGGCCGTCATCGGCCTCGTTTCGATCGGCCTCGGCTTCCTGGTGATGGCCCGCCAGGAGCGCCGGGTGGTCGAGCCGCTCCTCGAACTGAATGTTGTGGTGCGGGGCGCTATCAAGGGGGACGCTTTTCTACGTTGTCGGACGCACCGGACCGCCCCCGAAGTCGACGCGATCCTGCGCGGTATCAACCGAATCCTCGATGAACGTATGAGCGCCAGGTCGAATTCATAGCTCGTCGTCAGGAACGGCGGCCGGCGCGGGCACACTCACAAACAGCGACGAAGCTTCCACCACCTTCCAGTGTCCGCGTTCGTTCCTTCGTAGAGTGACCGGGCGCGGCCGGACACCGCCCGCGGTTTCGACGAAGACTTTGATGTCCCGATTCGATTGAACAGAATACCTATTCCGCGAAAATCGGAAACGGAAGGGCAGGGAGGCGCGGTAGCCATCCGCGGGCTTCGTGCCCACAACGTAGGCGAGGGGGAGGTGTTTCTGTGTACGCAGCCGCCCGATCAGGTACTCCTGCGAACGGTTCGGTCGGAAGCCCTGGTAGCCGTCCGAGCTCTTCGACAGTTGCGTGCGGTCCAGCGCGATCGTCAGACATTGCATCCCCAAACGTTCGTTCGACACGTACAGGTGCATGGCCACGAGGAAGACCATGGCGCCGCCTTCCGGGGTGAGGGCCGTCTTCGTGCGCCACTCCGTGAATTCCTCCGGCGACTTCGGCAGCGCGTCCGTCTGCAGATCGACAGGCCCATCTGGCGTGGACTCAGAAGGGGCAGCCCCAAGTGGTCCGGCCAGGATGAGAGCAGCAAGTACACCCAGCGCAAGGTGACTACGGGCAGCGTTCCGTTCCTTCAACATGCACCGACGGAACGCGCATACCCCGGGCCCGCAACTGTTTTTGGCGTCTCTTCGTCGAAGAGCTGCGATTGGCAGTCGGCAACCGCGCCTGCCAGCGCTGTACCATGCAATCACTGTCGGTGGAACGCGCTCTTTTTTGGTTGGCGGTTCGGCCCGTTTCTACTCGATAATGAAGTCAGAGGCCAGCGGTCGCTCGTCTAAAGCAATGCGGGGCATGCCGGCCCAGGAGGTGCTTTATGGAGCAGTTCCAGAATCGTGCGTGGAGGCAATCCTTCCGGTTGCACGTTCTCGTGTTGGAGCGATTTCTTGCCGAGCGCTCTCGGGAAAGACTCACCGGTGAACAGATCGTGTACCTGGCCGGCGTGATCGCCCGCCGCCTGGACGCGGCGTATCAGGAGCAGATCCGGGAACTTCTGCTCGAGAGCCCGCAGCAACTCGATGACCTCATCCGCGGGCACGCGCCCTATATCGGACAGAATGCGCCGATTGTGACGATATCTCGCATCAACGCGGAGTTCCTGACCGTCGAACTTGCGTTCCTGGGCCCATCGAGCGCCACAGCCTTTCTCATGCACGTGCCGGTGCGCTATTTTGACGTGGCCGCCTTCTACTCGCGGGAGGCGGGGAATCGCAGCCTGGCGGATCTCTTTTCGTTCATGCGACGGCGTCACGACGAGGTCGTCGAACTCATCAGCGGCTACCGCGCCTACCTGGAAGAGGGCCTGGCGCACGATCCCGGCCGTGCGCTTCCGGAAACTCTGTGGGAGCGATTCGGTGCCGAGCGCAACGAGCGCAACAACCGCAAGGAGCGTTGGGAGCGGATGGGGGTCGATCCCAAACGAAAGCAGCACATTCACCGCGAGGAGTTTCACAAGATGCTGGACTTCACCAGCCCGAACTGACTGCTCGTCCCATGTTGCGTTGGTTGCCACTCGCCCCCGCCCTTGCGCTGGTTGCGTGGATGTGCGCACCCCCCGGCGCCGCTGGCGAAGCGGGCTCCAAGAAATCCTCGACTGTGGGCGTACCTGGTTCCGCGTTTCGGCCCTGTCCGGCCAGGCCCGTTGCCGGAATGAGCTGTGTGCCGGGAGGTGAATTCCTTCTGGGCAGCTCACACAGGGACTGGGCGCGCGAGAACCCGGAGCTCAGCTCCTTTCCTGAACATCGCGTGACCCTTTCGACTTTCCTCATAGATACGCACGAAGTCACGACGGCCGAATACCAAGCCTGTGTAGAGAATGGCGCATGCACACCGTTGCGATCCAACTACCCCCACATGCG
>CAZPFB010000077.1:0-27350 GCA_964585735.1 uncultured Leptospiraceae bacterium | reverse complement strand
CTCCCACCGGCCTTCCGTCAGCCGGCCACGGCTTCGAGCACCGCGTCCGGAATGTCCGCGTTGTGGTACACGGCCTGCACGTCGTCGTGGTCTTCGAAAACGTCGACGAGCTTCATGAGTGCGGAAGCACGGTCCTCGTTGTCCACGGCCACCTCGGTCCCGACGATGGGCACGAAGCGCACCTCCGCGACCTGAGTGGCCAGACCACGGTCGCGGATGGCTTCGCTCACCGCCGAGAAGGAGTCCGGCGCAGTCACGACTTCGTAGAAGTCCGCTTCGGCGCGCATGTCTTCGGCGCCCGCCTCGATCACGAGTTCCATGAGTTCGTCTTCGCCGATCGCGCTCCTTTCGATCACGATGCTTCCCTTCTCTTCGAAGAGACGGGCGACCGCTCCCGCGTCCGCGAGGTTGGCGCCGTATTTGTTGAGGATGGCTTTGATTTCGGGTGTGGTGCGCGCTTTCTTGTCGGTCATGGCATCCACGATCAGACCCACGCCGCCCGGCGCGAAGATCTCGTAGCGGACTTCCTCGTAGACGATGCCTTCCAGTTCGCCCGCGCCCTTCTTGATGGCGCGGTCGATGGTGTCGATGGGCATGTTGGCCGAACGCGCCTTGGACACGGCGATTCGCAGACGGGGGTTGGCTTCCTGATCCGAACCGCCCAGCTTGGCGGCGACGGTGATCTCACGCACCAGCCGGTGAAAGATCCGCCCGCGTTTGGCATCCACCGCGCTCTTGCGGTGTTTGATGTTGGCCCACTTGGAATGTCCCGCCATGTGTCACTCCGATTGTCGAACAGCCCGCCTCCGAAGCATTTCGGCGACCGCCATCCCCGATGAAGGGCCCGCGCTCCCCGCGCAAGGAAAAAGCACGTGTGCCCGGCTACCCTTCTTGGGTGCCGTCCACCGTTGCGCCGAGCAACGCCGGGTCGCCCGCGCCCCGGCGCGTCACCACCATCTCTTCGTCCGTGCAGTCCACGACCGTCGAGAAGACGTGATAGCAAATGCCGCCGTCGATCACGGCCTCGACGCGGTGGCCGTAGAGGCGATCGAGATCCTCGGGGTCCGTCGAGAATTCGTCCTCGGAAGTCACCGAAGTCGAGATCATGGGCACATCCAATTGAGCCATGATGGCCTCGACGAGGGGGTGACGCACGATGCGGATTCCTACTTCCTTGCGCCTGCCGATCCCGCGGCGTCCGGTCTGCCGTCCGGCCTTGAGGATGAAGGTGTACGGACCCGGCGTGGCGGCTTTGATGGCGCGGAACACATTCGTGGGCATGCCGTGAGCGTAGGCGCTCACCATGGCCACGTCCCGACACAGGAGGCTCAACCGATGCGACTCCTCCATCCGCTTGATGCGATAGAGCTCGTTGATGGAACGGGCAGCTTCAATCGAGCAGACCAGCGCGTACACCGTGTCGGTGGGCAGAATGAAGATGTCCCCGCGCTTCAGACCTTCGACGATCTTGGCAATCGTCTGCTTCTGCGGAGTGACGGCGTGGACGCGCCAGATCATGCCGAAGGCCCGAATTGGCCGGGGACTGTGTCAAGGACGATCCGCGCAGCTTCCAGGATCGAGTCGTCCACTTCACCGAGCAGCCCCAGCAGTTCCTCCGTGGAATCATCGAAAAATCGGTGGCGAATCTCGAAAGACGTGATGCCCTCCGACGCCGGTGCGCGCAGGCGCGCTTCGCAAAGCACCTCGAAGGCCCGTCGCGCACGCGCATCTTCGAGAAGCCATGACCACGCCCGGGCTCCTCTGCGAACAGCCGAGTAGAACGCGTGGTCCGCCACGAGGCGACCGTACTTTAGGGAGCCCGGGAACAACTCGCTGAGCAGGCTGGCGTAGGTACCGTCGTCGGCTTCTTTCACCGGACAATCGTACGAGGCGCAGATGGCCGCGCCGTAGAACGAATGCCGCTGCGAGTCCGGTATGCCGGTTCGACCGGGATGGAGCAGGCAGCCCAATCGCCCAAAGGCGTCCAGCTTTCCGAGAAAGGGACAGACGTACACGCCCTCGTCGCGGCGCGGGAATGCATCTTCGGCGGCCTCACGCCGTCGGCGGAATCCGGCAATCTCGTCCGGCCTGCCCAGATCAACTCGTCCGAACTCGACACTGCGCTCTTCGGCCAGTTGCAGGCGCGCTTCGGCCGGAACGTCCAGGTTGTGCAACCCACAGCAGGCAACGCACCAGCCGCTCCGCCGCTGGCATGCAGTTTCCACGCTGATGGCGCCCACGACCCGATCTGGCGGGGGCCGTCTGGGCTTCCAAGAAAAAAGCTTGTAGGTGCATGGCATCAATCGAATCACGCTTGGAGGCCGCATGCTCCCCGAGTACCGCTACCAGTGCGTGGATCGCTCGATTCTCATGCCCTACCTCAAGCGTTGGGTTGTGGAGCCCCTATCCCGCATCACGCCACAGGCGGTACCCGCCAACCTGATCACGCTTGGCACCAACTCCTTCATGTACGTGGCGCTGATTTTTGCCGCGCACACCGGGCCCAACTGGAGGGCCAACTTCATTCTGCTGCCGCTTTCCATGTTCATCTATGCGGTCGGAGATCACCTGGACGGGTGGCAGGCCAAACGGACCGGCACCGGGTCCCCACTCGGTGAATTCTGCGACCACTACCTGGACGCCTTCAATACCGGGATCGTGATCTATTTTGCTCTTGCCATCTTTAAAGTAGAGCATAGCATCGCCGTGCCGCTGGTCTTTCTGTGCGTGTACGCGGCCAATGCCGGAATCCTGTACGAAGAACTGCGGACCGGCTGGCTCCGCTTCGAACGTTTTGGTTCCCTCGAAGGAGTGGCCCTCGTCATGGTCCTCATCTTCGCGGGCCTCCATCCCCAGGCCTACGAATGGATCACCGCGCCGCTTTTGCCCTGGAACGGGACGGTGATGCTGGTCATGGTTTCGGGTACGGCCCTGGGCGGAATCCTGACCGTCGTCACGTCGCTTCGGCGCGGCGGCCCTTCCCTGCGGTTCTTCGTGTTCTTGGGCATGGGAGTCATCCTGGCCCTCTATGCTCATGCCCACCTCGACACCTGGCGCACGTTCGTCCTTTTCTGCCTGTACGGCGCGCACTACAGCGGCTCTCTGCTACATGCGCACCTCGTCACCCGTCGCGAGCCCATGGCGGACTTCGTGGTGCCGCTGGCCGGCCTGGCCGTGCTTCTGGGCCTGAGCGAACCGGCTTGGGGTTTCGGCGCTTGCATGGCCTACCTCGTGGCCCGCAACATGCTCGTCACGCTCCGCACTTTCCATGCCCTGCGCGAATTCTGGTATTGGAAGAACCCACAGCCCGCGCACCTGGAAAACAGATGAAGGCCGAAACGCTCGTCAGTGAACTGCTCGGGCGCGGGGTGGACTTTTTCACCGGCGTCCCCTGTTCCTTCATCAAGCCGCTCATCAACTACGTGATCGACTCACCGCAGTGTCGGTACGTTCCGGCCACCATCGAGGGGGAAGCCGTGGCCATTGCCGCGGGCGCATTTCTGGCGGGACGCAAGCCGGTGATCCTGCTTCAGAACTCGGGTCTGGGCAACACTGTGAATCCAATCACTTCCCTGCTGGCTGTCTACCGCATCCCGGCCCTCATCATCGTAACGTGGCGGGCGGCGCCCGAGCTCAAGGATGCGCCCCAGCATACCATCATGGGTCGCATCACACCCGAGCTACTCACGCTGATGGGCGTACGTCACGCGCTGCTCGAAAACGACCCCGCGCAAATCAAGGCGGCCCTCGACGAGGCCGACCGCTGCATGACGGTCGATCGCGCGCCCTTCGCGCTGATCGTGCGCAAAGACATCATCGAGCCGTACGCGCTCAAAACGCGTCCCGATTATCATCGTGATCGCGATTTCGTAGCCACCGAAAGCACTCACACGTCAGCGGACCGGCCCACCAGGGACGAAGTCATGCAAGCGCTCGTTCCGGTAGTCGAAAAGCATCCGGTCGTGGCCACCACGGGCTTCACTTCGCGCGCGCTCTTCAACGCAGGGGACCGCGCCTCCTTCTTCTACATGCAGGGCTCCATGGGTTTTGCCGCTTCCATCGCCCTGGGCGTCGCGCTGTGTCGGGACGGACACGTCGTCGTCATTGATGGCGACGGCTCCCTTCTCATGCGCATGAGCGTTCTGTTTTCTCTCGGGGCCTTCCACCGCGGCAACATCGTCTACATCCTCCTCGACAACAACGTGCACGACTCCACCGGAGGACAGACCACCATTTCCTCCAACGTCAAGTTCGACAGGCTTGCCGATGCCGCTGGATTCCAGAAATTCGTCGAGGTGGCCGGCGCCGGGGAATTGGCGGAGGCGGTGCGGCGGGCCCTTTGCGAGGATGCTCTCACGTTCGTGTACGCGCGAACCGCACCCGGAGAGGGCGCGCAGATGGAAAGACCGGACCTGCCGCCCGCCGAAATTGCCGAGCGTTTCTCGAGATTTCTGTCCTCGGGCATCGCCTCGAAAACAAAACCACACGCATGACTCGCACCGCTTCCCTGACTCCCCCAGAAATGCCTCCGCTCACTTCGGCCGTGATCTTGGCGGCAGGCATGGGCCGCAGGATCCGGGGACACATCCCGGATTCCCCCAAGGGTTTCATCGAGTTGGATGGTGAACCCATCATCGAGAGGTCCCTGCGGCTGCTTGGCGAATTCGGCTTTCGAGACATCGTCGTCGTAACCGGCTACATGCGCGAACGCTACGAGGCTCTGCTGCCCCGCTTTCCGAATCTACGGTTCGTGGACAACCCACGCTTTGCCGATTCAGGGTCCATGTATTCGCTCTATCTGGCGCGCGAATTGATAGGCGGCCCGTTCTTGCTCCTCGAATCCGACCTCATCTACGAGAGACGCGCGCTCGAAGTCCTCTGCTCAGAAAAGGAAGACCACGCCATCCTCATTTCCGGTCGCACCAACTCCGGGGACGAAGTGTACATCGACGGCGCCGACGGCCTCATTCGATCTATCACCAAAGACCGTGCGTCCATGGCCGCGCCCGTGGGCGAACTGACGGGGTTATCGCTCATTTCGCAGGAACTCTTCGCGGACATGGTCGGGCTTGCCGAACTGCGGTTCTTCGACACGCTCGAAGTCAGCTACGAAACAGACGTGCTCTCCGCTCTCGCGCCCCGCAGGCCGGTGCGCTACCGCCTGGTCGAAGATCTGGTCTGGAGCGAGATCGACGACCCCGGTCATTTGGCGCGCGCGCGGCGTGACATTCTGCCCCGCATCCTCGAACGCGACTCCGCCCGTGAGGCGCGGGTTTGAAGCGCAACATCCTGCTCAATCCTGGTCCGGCCACGACGACGCGAAGCGTCAAGGAGGCACAGGTCGTTCCGGACATCTGTCCGCGTGAACAGGAGTTCGGGGATCTTCTCGATGGCATCCGCCGCGACCTCGCGCGGATCGTTCACGGCGAAGAGCAGTTCGTGAGCATCCTCTTCGGCGGCAGCGGCACCGCGGCCATGGAGGCCGTGATGAGTTCGGTCGTCCCACCCGGCGGACGCGTGCTCGTAGTGGAGAACGGCGCCTACGGTACGCGTTTCGTGGAAATGGCCGAACGCCATCGCATCGAAACTGTGTCCTTCCGCATGCCGTACGGAGAGCCACCCGACCTCAAAGCCCTCGAAGCGCTGCTCAGCGTGAACCAGGGGATCACGCATCTGTTCGTCATCCACCACGAAACGACCACGGGGATGCTCAATCCGGTGTCCGAAATCGCTGCCATCGCGACGCGACACGGAGTGTCGGTCGTGCTCGACGCCATGAGTTCGTTCGCCGGGCTGCCGATTGACATGCGGACGCTGGGCGTCGACTATCTGATCAGTTCCTCGAACAAGTGCATCCAGGGAATGGCTGGTCTTTCGTTTGTGGTCTGCCGGAAGTCGCTCTTGATAGCGTCACGAAACCATGCGCGCACTTACTATCTGGACCTGCTCGAACAGCATCTCTATTTCGAAAAGACGCGGCAAACACGCTTCACGCCGCCGGTTCAGACGTGCTACGCACTCCGCCGCGCCATCGACGAGTATTTTGCCGAAGGCGTCGGCGGGCGGTTCGCGCGCTACCGCGCTAACTGGGAGACCCTGTACGCCGGACTTTCCAACTTGGGGTTTCGGTTCCTGCTGCCGCGACATTGGGAGTCCGGAATTCTCGTGGCCGTGCGCGAGCCCGATCACCCGGCCTACAGTTTCGAGGACATGCACAACTACCTGTACGCGCGCGGCTTCACCATCTACCCCGGAAAGGGCGCTCGCGAAGCCACTTTTCGGTTGAGTATTCTGGGCGACCTCAGCACAACAGACGTAGCTGCCTTCCTCGAAGCCCTGGCGGCCTACCTGAAAGAGCGCGGAATCCGGCCCTGAACGGCGGACCTCGCCTTCCCGTCAGGAGGGCCGGGACATCCGAAACGGCAGTAGAGCGGGTTGGTCATGCGCATATCGCGAATGCAGCACTTCCTCTCGGCTCTGCTTGCAGGCGCTTGCTTCGCCTGCCTGCCACCCGCTCTCCCAGACCACTCAGGCGATAACTTAAGCGGCCTCTACTATTTGCGCACTCTGATAGCCGGACAGCCCGTCGTTGGGCGGACCTGGTCCCGGCTGGGCACTGCTCCCATGCAGGCTCGGTTTGGGCATGCCCTGACCGTCTTCAAAGGGGAGCTTTATCTGCTCGGCGGAAAGACCGACGCGGGCTTGGTCCAAGGCGACGTGTGGGCCTCGGGCGATGGTCGAAACTGGAGGCTCGTCGCGTCGAATTCCTTCTTGGGACGTTACCACCATGCCGCGCTCGGAACCACCTCCGCTCTGATCGTGATGGGCGGTCGGGGCAGCAGCGACTCGCTGTTGGCCGATGTCCATGTCTTCGATGGCAACACCTGGGTGAACTCCGGACACACGACGCCCATCGGAGGAGATTTGCATCTGTTTGCTTCACAGGGCGCCCTCTTTGCGCCAGCGCAGGGCAGCGTGAAAGCGTACTCCGTTGCTGCCGGGTTTGGCACAACCGCGGGCACCTACGCTTTCGTAACCGACGAAAGCCGGACGGGTTGCGTCATGGTCAGCAGCGAAGGCGCCAACATCCTTTCCGCCGACTCCCGCCTTTCCCTTCTGTCCAATGCTGGCGGAATATTCACGCTTCGGCAGGTAGTGACCGTGCCTTTCGCGGGACCGTGCATGGCGTACGACGGAAAGTTCTACCTGCTCGGAGGTCCGGGCCACAGCCCGGATGGAGTCAACTGGTCGCTCCTCCCGACCACGCAGTATCCCACCGATGGCAATCCGGTACTGGGCAACGTCACAGCCGACAGCTTCGTGGTGTTCCAGGACCGGATCTACGCAGTCGTGGCCGAAAACGGCGCGATGAACGTGTATGCATCGCTCGGATCGGGCGGCGGCACGACGGGCGCGCCTTTGACCGACGGCAGCCTCTGACCCCACGGGTGGCGCAGCATTGACTCAAACAACCCAAGGTCTTTTTTCCCGGTTGAGATTTTTTCGATTGCAAAATGACCGAATGGTCACTTATTGACCCTCAATATGAACGCTCGGTCAGTTAAAAGCCTCGTTGCACCCATCGCGCTAGTTGTTGGCCTCCTGCCACTTCTCGCGTGCGGGACGGCCGCTTCTGGAGAAGAATCGATGCAGCACACCCCAGAACCTCCCGTGAAGTACGTGCAGCTTTCCGCCGGCAGGATTGCCTATTCTCAAGCCGGAAAGGGGCGCCCCATTGTTCTGTTGCCCGCCGCGGGTCACGACCGCCACGATTTTGATGAAGTCGTGGGCAGACTGTCCCAGACGCATCAGGTGTTTGCGCCGGATTGGCCCGGTTGGGGCGACTCGACGGGGCCCTCGGAACCGCGCAAAGCAACCGCCATGCTATATGCCGATGTTCTCCGGGAGTTCGTCAAAGCGCTCCAACTGGAAGGCGTGACACTGGTAGGGAATTCCGTGGGTGGCTACGCGGCGACGCGTCTGGCGCTCGACGAACCCACGCGGGTGAGAGCCCTCGTGCTCGTCAACAGCGGGGGCTTCACTCCGCCGTCATTTGTCGGCCGCAACTTCGTCCGGTTGCGGGGAACCGAAACTTTCAATCGCCTGACGTGGAACTGGTTCCCGGGGCGTTACACGAAAGAACGCGGCCCGGGGAGCCGCCGCATGCTCGAGCGCATCCGCGCTTCCGAGACAGAAACGCGCGTTCAGACACTCGCCGCCCTGTGGCGCAGCTTCAATGCCGGAGAACACGACCTGCGCGACCGTGCTTCCCGTCTCAAGATACCGACTCTCCTGGTTTGGGGAGCAAAAGACCCCGTGATTCCGGCCGCAGTGGGAAGGGCCGCAGCAAGGATCATCCCGGGTTCCCGACTCAAACTCCTGCCCACAGGACACGTTGCATTCGTCGAGAACCCCGCGCTCTTCCTGGAGACACTCACACCCTTCCTGGAGCAACTGCCTTGAGCCGGATGACCGGCCCGGCGACGCGGCAGGCTCTGCTCGACTCGGGTCTGCAGATACTGGACAAGGAAGGGCTTTCGGGTCTCAGCATCGAAAACATCACCCGGCAGGCAGGCGTGGCCAAGGGTACTTTCTACGTGCACTTCGAGGACCGCTCGAGTTTCCTCTTGGGGATGCACAGGGATTTCCACGACCGTCTGCGCGCGAAGATCTTCCCGGCCATCGGCGAAGCAAAGCCGGGGCGCGGTCGTCTGCTCATCGGGGTGCGGGCCTATCTCGACGGCTGCCTTCAGGAGCGCGCCACCAAGGCGCTTCTCTTCGAAGCGCGGAGTATTCCCGAAATGCGCGCCGCTGTGGAGCGCACCAACGGCGAGTTCGCCAAACTCGTGGCCACCGACTTCAGGTCCCTACTGCCGCGGAAGCCACCCGCACTGACCAAAGCCTGCGCGGCCCTGTTCGTGGCGATGTGCGCGGAAGTGGCTCTTGCCGAGCTCCAGGCCGGTTCACCACTTCGCCATATGCGTCTGGCCCTGGAGGAGTTGCTGCCGTAGAGCGACCTCCTGAAGGGTGTCGGCGATACCCCGCTGCGGCTGTCCGATGAGTTGGCGGATTCGATGCGATCTCGGACAAGTGACCATCCGTGAGAAGAATCCTTGGAGACGAAAGCGCGCGACCCTGCCGATTCAGGTTTGCGGGCCGCGCCTCAGCGACGGCATGCCCGTCATTCGAACGGGCCCCGTTGTCGGAACTCGAGGGCGCGTTGAATGGTTACGGCCGAAAAGGCTGACGCGACTTCGCCGACGCTCCGTGACAACGGTGGAAGAAGGCCTTCGGTTGGCTGAATCATGCGGCCACCCCATGCAGCCCACCCAAGCCGATTCTTGGGGCACCCTGCCAGGCTAGTGATGCACGAAAACCGGGCAGATGCTCTTCTTGAGGATCTTGTCGGTCGTAGAACCGAAGAGGGTCGACTTCAGGCCGGTGTTTCCGAAAGCGCCCATGACCACCATGCTCGGCCGCGTGTTGCCGATGTAGTCGACGATTGTCTGGCCTACGTTCCGCGCTTCGATTGCTTCTGTTTGGATCTCGATCTTGTGCGAATGAAAGTAGTCTCGGGTTTCCTCGCAGATGTCCCGCGCACGGAAGGCATCCCGATTCACCGAAAGGACGGTGATGCGTTGGTCGCGTGGAAGGGCCAGGAGCAGGTAAGTCTGGATGGCGCGACCGGCCACCGGGCTGTTGTCGTTGAGCAGCACAATCGGACCTGAGGGGATCTCCTCAGTCGGTACCACCACAACCGGCCGCGAGCACTCGGAAAGAGCCGTGCGCAGCGTATCACAGGGCGTGCGCTGCGTGATGTACTTGTAGTTCCCGTGCTGCGGCATGATCAGAATGTCGTGGCGATGGGACTCCTGAACGATCTCGTTGGCCGGTGAACCGTACCGCTCCCGAACGCTGTGCGCCACACCTTCGGTCGTGCAGCGGAGTTGAAAAGCGAGCAACATGGCGGAAATCCGCTCGAAGGCTTCCTTGAGCAGGCGACGGTGTTTTGCTTTCAGAAACTCCGTTCCGCCCGCCGGTACGAACTCCGGCTTGGTGATACTGGGGGCATCGGTGATTCCGAGACCGACCACCTCTCCGCCGGTGGCCCTGGCGAATTGGACCGCGAAAGCCAGCGCGCTTTCTGAATTCGGGGAGATGTCCAAGGGCAGAAGGATGCGCGTAATCATGGAGCGGCGAACTCGATGGCATCCGAGGGCGCAAAACGATCGCAGTCAACAGTTTTCAGTCCTATGGCGCAAACTACTTTACGCCCATCCCACCCCCAGCGAGGCGGTCCTGTGCGATGGCTGGATCACTGCGCAAGACCACGCGCCTGAAGCGTATGCTCGGCGGAACCGAGCCGTCCTTCCTCATGGAGGCGCACAACGGCCTCTCCGCCCGGGTTGCCGAGGAGGCCGGCTTCGAAGGGATCTGGGCCAGCGGCCTCTCCATTTCAGCCGCCCTCGGCGTACGGGACAGCAACGAAGCAAGCTGGACTCAGGTGCTCGAAGTCCTCGAGTTCATGGCGGACGCAAGTTCGATCCCCATCCTCGTCGACGGGGATACCGGCTACGGCAACTTCAACACGATGCGCCGCGTCGTGCGCAAGTTCGAGTTGCGGCAGCTGGCGGGAATTTGTATCGAAGATAAAGTCTTTCCCAAGACGAACAGCTTCATCAAGGGCACGAGCCAACCCCTGGCCGACATCGACGAGTTCTGCGGCAAGATCAAAGCGGGCAAAGACGCCCAGAACGACGACGATTTCGTCATCGTGGCACGCGTGGAGGCTTTCATTGCCGGTTGGGGGCTCGAAGAGGCGCTGCGCCGCGGGGAAGCCTACCGCAAAGCCGGCGCCGATGCCATCCTCATCCACAGCGCTCTGCACAACCCTTCGGAAATCCTGAGCTTCAAACGCGAATGGGGCGACCGACTTCCCGTCGTCATCGTTCCCACGAAGTACTACACCACACCCACCGACGTCTTTCGGGACAACGGCTTTGCGGCCATCATCTGGGCCAACCACCTGATGCGCGCGGCCCTGGCGGCCATGCAGCAAACGGCCGTGCAGATCTTCCAGGAACAGTCGCTCCTGAACGTGGAGGAGCGGGTCGCCTCGGTCAGCGAAGTTTTCCGCATCCAGGGCGAACCCGAACTGGCCGAAGCCGAACGGGTCTATCTGCCCGCCAACCGACGCAACTACCGCGCGCTGGTACTGGCCGCTTCCCGCGGGGCGGAGTTGGGTGAGCTCACGGCGGATCGACCGAAGTGCATGGTGGAGATTTCGGGTCGTCCCCTGCTGGCCCACATCGCCGACACGTACCGCTCCATCGGGATTAAGGACATCACGGCCGTGCGCGGCTACTGCAAAGAGCGCGTCGACATCACGAGCATCGCCTACGTCGACAATGACCAGTACGCGCAGACGCAGGAAGTCTTTTCTCTCTACCAGGCCCGCCAGGCACTCAGCGGGAACTGCATCGTTTCCTACGGCGACGTGCTCTTTCGCAAGTACATTGCGCAGCAGCTCATGGACCTCGACGGAGACATCGCCGTGGCCGTTGACGCAAACTGGCGGGACAGTCGCAACGCGGCGCGCACGGCCGACTACGTCTCCTGCAGTGAACCGAATACCCGCGAATCCTTCTACCGCCGCATCGCGCTCAAAGACATCCACACGAATCCCCAGGCGCCGGAGATTCACGGGGAATGGATGGGATTCTTGTGTCTTTCGGAAGAAGGGGCGCGCATCGTGGCACAGACATTGGACGAACTCGCGGCGCGGGAAGGAGAGCGGCTGCGCAGCATGAAAGTCCCGGAGTTGATCCGGCTGCTATTGGACCGGGGGCATCGCGTGGACGTCACCTACACCACAGGCCACTGGCTGGATGTGGACTCCGTTTCCGACGTGGCCGTCGGCCCGAGTTTCTGAGCGACCGAGTTTCGAACATGGCCGAGCCAACCTACTTCGAGCGCAGCGTACCGGCCGGAATCGTGGGCCTGGTTCATATGGTCGCCGGGTTCTTGGGCACGCTGCTGGCGGTCGTCAAGATTGCGCTCTACGGTCCTGTGCCCCCGGCCGGTTTCGGCATTTTCTACGTAGTGTTCAATTATTTGTATCAGTTGACGCCTGTCCTACTCTGGGTCTCCGGCATTGGGATTCTCAGGGCGCGTCGCTGGGGCGCGCACTTGGCAGCCGCGTGGGCCTGCTCGGTGTTACTCTTGGTACCCGCAGCTTACGGGCTGCGGCTGCGGAGCTTCGGCTTGCTTGCGCCGGATCCGGGTTGGGCCCTGCCCTTCGTGCTCGGGTACGCGCTGGCCACTCTGGCGGTCGTGTATCGCAACCCTCTGCTCGGCCTGCTGCGCAGCGCGCAAAGACGTTGGACGCCTGCAACTGCGGAGCCCGCCTCCGTTCGGCCGGAGGTGGTGCAATGACACCAATTGGTCATCTGGCAACGGGGGCCGCCGGGGGCGGCCTCGTGCAGCCGCTCTTCCGAACGGTCTTTCGCCTTCCGCACCGCGTGATCATCGCCCTGTTCCTCGTGAGCTCTGTCATTCCGGATGTGGACGGTCTGCCTCTCCTGTGGAGTTGGGATGCGTACCATGGAACGTATTGGTACTCGCACCACATGCTCGGGCACTCGCTCCTGGGCGCGGTGGCCTACTCCGTGTTTCTGGCGACGGCGTACATTCTCGGCGCCACCTTTCTCCGCGGTGTGCGCAACTTCTTTCGAAGGCGCAAGCAAATCCTGGAGTTTCGCGTGCGTCGTTGGGTGGGCGCCTTCTTGATTTCCTACCTGGGTTGCCTGATCCACTACGCGGGAGACATGATCGCCCCTCCCGGTCCCTGGAAGGGCCTGGCACTCCTGTGGCCCTCCAAGGAGATGTTCGGCGGCTGGAGTTGGATCTACTGGCACAACTGGTACATCATTTACATTTCCACCTACTTCGTGGCCGCGTTTCTGGCCGTGTCGTTGGTTGCGGGCCTCGTGCAGAGCATCCCGCACCGGGCCTTCCTGTGGACAGGACGTGTCCTTCGTGTGGTCGGGATGGTCGCCTGCGTATTCTATCTACACAGCTACTACGACTTCGTATCGAAGCACAACTACAAGCAGGTCGGCTTTGCCGCGTGGGATCGCCTGAATCGGAAGCTGGTTCCCAAGGAGTTCCAGGCTTTTGCGGACCGGCACGCGGGGAGCGCTTCGGTCTTCTGGCGCAAGCGTTTGATCCGGCGAGAGGATCTACTCAAGCTGTACCACGGGTCACTCGATCGCGTACGCGAGTGGCACCGTCGAGCGCACCCGCGACTGTCGACCTGGCTGCCCGCGTACCGCAGCGCCGAAGAGGACCTCCTCCTGTACCGCGCTCTGCAATCGGTGGCCCCCGGCATGGAAGACACCCGCCCGGGCCGCTATCGGGTTTGGATCGTGCGCCTTTCGGAACCGGACCCGCTCTACTTCGAACGCGCCACGGTGTACCACTATGTGGAAGTACTGCGCGAACACGTGCGGCAGATGTCCAACGCCATACTTGTAGTCTTCCGCATCGAAGAGCGGGACGCGCAGGGGAAGGCCACGAAGGTATCGCGCGTCTTCCACACCGACAAGCTCTATGTTCCCGGCTCCACGCCGCCCCAGCTCAACATTGAGAAAGTGGACCGTTCCATCTTTTACCATCAGTTCTTCGCCAAGCACGACCGAATCGCCTACAATGCGATTCCCGGTCTGGACTATTCGCGCTACATGGTGCTCTCGGGTGGATTCTTCCCTTCTTACACGGAGCGCACCGGCGTGATCTGGCCTGGCCAGAAAACGGGAGTCTACATGCACGCCGGTGTTTGGGGGGAGGGCTGCATCGTTGCCAGCTACGGACACACGGACCTGGCCGAGCAGTTGCGCTTCCCGTTCTACCGGCTCTGGGAGACGGCCTCCGAGAACATCGACATCAGCAAGCGCGGGGTGGCGGTGCTCCCGGGTCGGAGTCGGTTGTGGGGACGCATGATGTTTCTCAGAGAGGCCCGGGCCGTGCGCGAAGCGCTGGTGCGCGTGGAGCAGGCGGGCTCACTTTCCATGCCGCTGGAAGACAATCAGAGTCGGCCACGTGAAGGGAACGCGGCGGCCCTCGAACAGATACGGATCCGATAACAATTTTGCTTTCTTGAATACTTGCAGCGCGGCCGCCGCGAACTCCCTTTCGAAGACAACATAGGCGGCCGAGCTCGAACAGAATCGGTCGACGCGCAGGTCCCTGACCCGACCGGTTTCATCGAAAAGGAGCGTCACGTAGATTCGCACGGGCGGCAACTTGGCCGCCTCGACGCCCGGCGGATAGTCGTCGGGACGGCTGTCGAACTCGAACTGGAGGCGGTAGCGTTGGTCGAAGTCGAGCAGCGGATCGAAGGCCCGCTTCCACACCTCGAGCGGCGTACCGTCGGCGACCAATCGGGCCGCAGGACGACGGCAGCGCAAATCGCCGCTGTCGGCCTTGGCCGCGCCTGTGCCCCTGGCCATGCAGGCTGTGGAGGCGACCGAGGCAACGAGCACCCCAGCGCAGACTATGAGCCGCAGCGTGATGCTTCGCCACGCTGTGCGCTCACCGCGCGCGCGCCACATCGGCTGCATTCCACCATCCCGGCAGCGCAATTCGGTAGGGCTGGCCCGCGCGCTCGGCCGCGTTGTAGTCGCGCAGCATCCGCGGTTGAAAGCGACCGTACTCGGCAAGTTCTTTGGCCTGCTCCGGGAAGGCCCGACAGCGCAGTTGTTTGGATTCGGCCGGATCCAACTTGAGGTTGTAAGCCCAGCAGCGCCCTTCTTTGAACTGAAGCTTGATGCCTTCTCGGCTGATACTCGAAAGGGTGCCCTCGTTCCCCCACAGAAAGGCGTAACGCCGCCGCGAGTCCGGCCGGAGCACCGACTCGCCCTGCAACCGCCCCTCCGGGTAGGAGATGCCCATTGCTTCGAGGAGCGTCGGGACGATGTCCGGGTGTTGCGTGATGCGCGTCACGCGCGCGGGCGCAAAGAGGCGCGGTTGGTGAATGAAGAGCGGCACCCGATAGTTCACGTTGAAGCTGTGCTTCGAATGCACCCAAACGCCGCGCGGCCGACCGAAAGCTTCGCCGTGATCACCGGTGAACACGAGGATCGTCCGCTCCAGCCGGCCGCTCCGCTCCAGGTGGCGATAGATCCGCTCGATGAGCGTATCCATCAGGCGCAGATTGTTGAGATAGTCCACCTCGAAGTGGGAGATGGTGGGCCGCCGCCCACGAAAGAGATCGTATTCCTTCCCGTAGCGGTAATAGGGAAAATGCGCAACGAAGCTGTGGTAGACCGCGGTGTGCGGCTCCGGTAGCGCCCCGAGTCTTGCGAGAAAGAAGTCCACGAGCTTCGACTCGTTCACGCCCAGAGGTGGCGCAGGTCCCCAATTCCCCTTCGGAAGATCCTCCTTGCCGAAAACGGGAATCTGATTGTGCCGGTAGTAAGAACGCGGGAAAAACCAAGTCTGCGCGCCGTTGACGACGTACAGGTGGCTGTACCCCGGCGGGAGCAACGTTCGGAAATGCGGGAGATGAATGTCCGGACGTTCCGCATAGATCTCCTTGGTGGGCGCGGGATACAGGCCGCTGGTGATGGCGAAGCTGGCGCTCGGTGTCGTGTTCACCGGAGAGAAGTGGTTCTCTCCCACGAGGGAAGACTCAGAAAGATGTTTGAGAAACGGCATCGGCAGATCGTTGCCTGCGCGCGTGCTGAAAGGATACTCTGCGCCGGTGCTCTCCATGATGAAGAAGAGCACGTTCCACTGCTGACGGGACTCTGCCAGCAACGCCGGACGACAACCGGACGCCAAAACCACGGAGCAGGAAAGGACCGTCGCCGCTGCGCAGAGCCGCGTCTTCATGGTCGATCCTCGGCCGCCTGACCCTGGCGCACGACTTCGGAATGCCCGCGGGCGGCGGCAAAGGGGTGCCTCTGTCCGTGAAAGGAAGGGCCACGCCCGAGGGCCTGATTGTAGTCATCCAGCAGACGCACCTGGTACTTCGCGTACGAAAGCGTGGCCGCCTTCTGCTTCTCGTGGCCCGCGCAATCCAGCTGCTTGCGCTGGTCGGGGTCGCGCCGCAGGTCGAACACCCAGCACTGCCCCGATTTGAGTCCCACCTGCAGCTTGACCTGCGTCTTTCTGTCGATCGTCGAAAGCGTCCGCTCGTTTCCGTACAGGAAGTCGTAGCGGCGACGGAACGGCTGCTTGAGGATGTTCTCACCCTGAATCAGGCGGGGATTGTAGGGAACGCCGAGGAGGGAAAGCACGGTGGGCAGGATGTCCACGTGCTGCGTTCGATGGCGGATGACGGCCGGCCGGGCCAACCCCGGTGCGAAGATCACCAGGGGCACGCGGTAGTTCTCCATGTAGCTGGCGCGGGAGTGAATCCAGTTGCCCTGGTGTTTGCCGAAGGCCTGACCGTGGTCGCCGGTGATCACGAGAATCGTGTCCTGCAGCTTCCCGGTTTTTTCGAGCGAGCGATAGATCCGCGCGATTTGCTCGTCCATGAGACGCAGGTTGTTGTAGTAGCGGTAGATCCAGTCGTGAATTTTGGGCCTTCGTCCGCGAAACACGTCGTAGCGGCTGCCATAGTCCACATAGGGCCAGTGCGCGGCATAACTGTGATAGATTGCAAAGAAGGGCGAGCGCGCGCTTTCCAGCCGTTCGAGGAAGAACTCCACCATCTGCTCTTCGTTGCGCCCGTTCGTGGGCCCGTGACGCCAACGTTTCCGCTGCACGTTCTCCATGCCGAACATCTGGAAGCCGTTGTTGCGAAAGAAACCATGCGGGAAGAACCAGTCGAGACTTCCGTTGTACACCAGGAAAGCGTCGTACCCGCCGCCCAGGAACTGAAGCAGCGAAGGAACCCGAACGTCCTTGCGCGTCACGAACATCTGGAGTTGCGGATCCGGGTAGAGACCCGAAAACACCGAGAAGCTGCCACGCGGCGTCGTGTTGGCGGGCGAAACGTGGTCGGTCATGAGCAGCGAGCGTTCCGAAAGCCGCTTGAGAAACGGCATCGGCACTTCGTTGCCGTACTTCGTACTGAAGATGTACTCGCCACCCGTGCTTTCCAGAATGACGAAAAGCACGTTGCGGCGCTGCGCGCGACGGGCAACAGTTCGTTTCTCCGGGGGCCCGGTGACGAACTCGTCGGCAACCAGGGCCACGGACTGCATCTGGGCCACCTTGGGCCCCTGCGCCGAACCGACTCCCCGAGCAAAAACGGAACGCGCCATGTCCCGGGCGGTGTAGATGATGGGGTTGTGTCGAATCTCGTCTCCGATCTCCGGACCCGGCGCTTTTTGAACGATGGCGAACAACACGAGCGGCACGGCCGCCACAACCAGCGCCACATTACGCGCGGCGACCCACCTTGCAGGCCAAAACAGGAAGGCCCAGAAGAGCCCGAAGAGCAGCGCGACGTGCAGTTGATCCGAGAGCGTGAGTTCGCCGGCCATGGCAAACGCCGCACCCGCCGCAAACGTCTCCACAATCATGTCCCAGGTCAGGCCGGAGCGTACGCTGAAGACCAAACCGTAGTGCGTCGTATAAAGCAGCACGACGAGCCCAAGCAGGGGCTGGAGGGCCAGTATGGCGAGCCAGCGCGTACGACCGCTCACGCCACGGCGGCAGGCCAGCATGGAAATGGGCCAGGCGACCAGCGCCACAACCGTTGCAAAGAGGAGTTCGTAGACGGGATACTGGAGCAGTGAAACGAAGTCCGCGCGCTTGGTGAGGTCATCCTCGAGAAAGCGGAGGTAGAGCCGTGCACGGTAGGCCACTCCGTACAGAAAGATCGTCCCGAAGAGGGCGACCGGAATGCCGTTTGCAGCCTTCCACCGTTCCCACCACGTGCGCATGAACTCGACGGCCGCGGCGCGACCGATTTCGGGGAGTTCCCGGCACGCCGGCCGGGCGTCAAGTGGAATCGCGGCCGCTCTCAGCGGCCGGTGAAGGCCTGCGCCCGACGGTGGCCACGAAGGCGACTTCCTGCATGGCTACGTCGTAGCGCATGAATTCGTGGAGCGAGAGGATCTGATTGCGGCTGCTGTTCCAGAAGCAGACACGCCCACGATTGCGCTCGATCTGTTCGAGCAGGTTCGACTGCCCCCCGTCCGTCATCAACAGAATGCTGTCATGCCCGGGTCCCTGGAGGACGACGGCGTCCTCCCCGTTGGGAAACACGTACAGAAACCGATGGCGACCGAGCACGGCCAGGTCGGAGAGAATGTTGTCGAAGAGGTACTGAAACGTGACCAGCAGGATTTCCTGTCCCTCGGGGTCCACCTCCGCCGCAGATCGTTCGGCCCAGGCGAGCAGCTTGTGCAGCGACTCCTGGTGCAAAGACAGGCTCTCCAGAAGACCGGGCGCCGCCAATTCGTAGCTGAGATGGCGCATGCCACGTACACAACCGAAGAGGCTCTCCAGCCAGGCCCGCGTGTTTACGGGAGATTCCTCGGTGGGGAGCGCGCCCTTCAACTTCAACTGGTGATAGTTGGCAAACACCAAAGAACCTACCGTGAAGACCGTCTTTTCGAAAGCGTCCACGAGCAAACGCAACCGCGCCCCGGCGGGCGTGGTCTCTTCCGATGCTTCGAGAAAGGCGCCGTAGCTGGAAGCCACGGGGCTGGGATACGACTCCAGGATCCGCTGCTGATTGAGTTCGTTGCGGGAGGCGTCGAAGGTGGGACGACCCGCCGAGTGGTACACCTGCGACATCGGATTGCCATGCAGAACGTAGTTGGCCCAGGTCAGGTCGTACGCGGGACGTTCGCGGCGCGAAAGGCGGCGGGCTTCGAACAGAGCTTCCCCGACGGACTTCTCTTCGAAGATGGCGCGGTAGAAGTCCATCGCGAAGTCCAGGGTGTGATTACTGTCGGTTATCTCCCAGTTTGTTCCAATATAAGAGCCGATGTTTGCTTTCAGGAAGGCGCCCGCCAAATCGCTGAAGCGCGGGTCCTCGCCGCCCTCGGCGGGCCCGGCAACAGGCGAAGAAAGACAGCTGTTCGAGAAGACCAGGTGCGGCGAGAGACCGGCCTTCTCGATCTCCCGCGCGCGCAGGACCTTCTCGTCTGCCAGCAACCAGCCGCTCTCCTGGGGCTGGTTCCCGTGAAAGAGATGGCCGCAGAAGTGAATGATGTCCCGGTCTTTGATGGCGTTGAGCAGGCCCAGTTTGGTGATCCGTCGGCCCGAAAGGAGCTGTACGTCCACGCGATCGGCTGACTGTTCCGCGTTGAGCGATTCGAAGAGCCCCTCCCCTTCCCGCCGGGCCCACTCGAGATCCTCGGTGGGATCTGCTATGATGAGCACGCGCAGACGATCGCGGATGGGGCGCTCGATGTCCTTCCAGACACCGGAGACGTTCTTGCCCATGAAGAACTTCTGGGCCAAGTGGGTCCGGCCGTCGTGGAGCAACTCCCACGGAATCCGCCGCAAGCGATGATCCACGTGCAGGAACAGAAACCCGCTCTCCATGTGGGTCAGGCGATCCTGAAGTGGTTCGGGAAAGAACTGCAAGAAGAAGGTTTCCCCGACGCGGCGCAATTCGTCGGCCACGTCCACCGGCGCCGCGCGCGTCGTGTGTATGGTGAGACTGTTCGAGATGCGACTCAGGCGTTCGAGCTCTCCGAGGAACTCCTCGATCAGGTCGTCGTCTACTATCGTCTGGAGGTGGGTGTCCCGGGACGGCAGGCTGCCCTGGATGATGTTGAAGACGTTGGTCGAACCGACCCGGTCGATGATGATGCTGAAGAGTTCCACCGGTCCGGATCCTATCTTCGGTCCGGCGCAGGCCGCAATAAATTTACTGACATGCCGTTTTTCTCTGGGGGATTGGGATTCATGGCGACCCTGCGCTTCATCGTCTCCGGCCGCGTGCAGGGCGTCGGCTTTCGCTACTTCGTGCACCGAACCGCCGTCCGGCTGGGAGTCCACGGCTGGGTTCGCAATCTGCCGGATGGAAACGTGGAGTGTGTGGCCCAGGGTACACGGGACCAACTCCGCGCATTGGAACGGGAACTGCGCGCGGGCCCTGCGCTCGCACGCGTGGCGTCGGTCGAATCGCAGTCGCATGCGGACCTCTCCACGAGTGGCTTCGAGGTTCGGCCGTAGAGTATGAAGCCCGCCGTCCTGCTCTCTCTCCTGGAACTGGCCTCCGCGCTGGCTCTACTGGGGGTCGGCTTTGCCGCCCTGCGCCGTAATCGAGAAAACCAGATCCACCAGGTCTTCTTTGCGGTCATGCTGCTTCTTTCCCTGCAACATCTTTCCGGTGGAACCAACCGCCTGCTGGTGGCCGCGGAAGTCTACGTCAGCGACGTACTGCTGCGTCTGGCCGAGTGCTTTCTGCTCTGGGCGGGTCTGTTCCTCATCAACTTCGGCAGCATCTTCCCGGGCCGTTCGGGGCGCAGCGAAGCTGCGGGCGGCGCCGAGAACCGCAGCCGCACGGCCACGGCCGTGCTGTACGGAATGACCGCCGTGGTCGTCCTCTTGAACTTCCTGAACTTCACTCCGTACCTCATGAGGCCGGGCGGATACAACCCGGTGACCGGGTCTTTCGCGGGATCGTACGGTCCGGTCTACTTCGTGAACCGTTTTGCGTTCGGTCTCGCGCTGGGAATCGTGATCCTCGAACAGCGGCGTTTTCTCGTCTACCACGAGCGCGATCCCCGCCGCATCCACTCGCGCTATCTGATCTACGGAATTCTGGCAGCACTCGGAGGGACGCTCCTGTTCTACCTGCTCGTCGAAGCCTACAGTCTGCAGGCCTTCTTTGCCTCCGGGATTGCCGCGATCACGACGGCCTGGGCCTTCCTCGTGCTCAAGATCCTCTCGTATCGGTCCATTGCGATCCGCGGGAGTCTGTTTCGCAACGCGGCCGTGCTGATCGTAATGGGCCTGCTCGTGACTCCGGTGGTATTCGTCGCGCAGCTAATCATCGGGACTCTCTACGGGAGTTCGCCGCTGCTGTTGGGATTGACGGTGGGGTTACTTTTCATCGGCTTTCACCAACTGATGACGTTTGCCCTGCCATATCTACAGAGGCTCTGGAGCACGCGCGCGCGACTGGACGAGGTGCTTTCGCGCTACAACGCCGCCATACTCGACCTGCGCAGCGGCGCACAATCCGACGTCCGCAATCGCCTGGCGGCCTTCCTGGGCGAACTCTACCGACCCAGATTTCTTGTGTTTTATGAAACAATTGGAACGACGGGTCAGGGGGCCCTCGCGCAGGTGCGTCAGCTCACGCGCCTGGCGGACGTGGACAGCATCCCGCCTTCGACCCTGCCCGAACCTCTCGTTTCGTTCCTGGCCCGCGAAGATGCCGCGCACGATGGCGGCCTCGCTGTCGACCTGCAGGCCGCCGCGGATAGGGCCAAGGACTCCCAGGCTTCGCGCGCGCTCGCGCAGCTTGCCGCCTGCGGCGCCGAGGTCGTCCTGCCTGTATACGGCATTCGGACGGACGATGCAGCCGATGCCCCCAATCCCGCCGAAGACTCTTCGCAGTCGGCCCGCCGCGAGCGTCCGGGGGCGCTCATCTTCATGGGGCTCGCCCGGGACGGACGTCCCTTCGACCACACGGATTTGGGATTGCTCCGGGCACTGCGCGCCCCGACGGCGCTGGCCATGAGCAACCAGGAACTGTTGCTATCGACCAGACGGCTTCAGGAGAAGCTGGAAGAAGAAAACCGCCGCATTGCCACGCGTCTTTCCGAGCAGCTTCCGGGCGCCCGTCGCACCGCACCGGCCGCCACTTTCGTTTTCGACCCCCAAGGGCCAATGGCGACGGTCATCGCGCAAATGGAGAAGTTTGCTCCCCGGGATGGTCCGGTCTTGATCACGGGAGAAACCGGGACCGGAAAGGAACAGTTGGCCCGCATGCTGCACGTCGAGTCCGGCCGGACCGGGGAACTCGTCGCCGTCAACTGCTCGGCCATCCCGGAGGATCTCATCGAGAACGAACTGTTCGGCCACGTGCGCGGCGCTTTCACCGGCGCGGATTCGGACAGCGACGGGTTGGTGGCGCGGGCGCAGAACGGCACGCTTTTCCTCGACGAAATCGGCGAAATGCCTCTGCAGGGACAGGTGAAGTTGCTGCGCCTGGTCCAGGAAGGGCGCTACGAACGACTGGGTTCGAGCGAGCCCATCGTGAGCACCGCGCGCTTTGCCTTCGCCACCAACCGCAGCCTGACCGAGGCCGTGGCTTCCGGCAGGTTCCGAGAAGATCTCTACTACCGCATCAGCACCTTCGAAATCCGACTGCCATCGCTGCGCGAGCGCAAACAGGATCTCCCGCTGTTGATCAGACATTTTCTCACGCGCGGAGCCGAGCAATTGGGTCGAGGCCCAATCACACTGACTCGGGCGGCCGAGGAACTCCTGCTGGGCTACAGTTGGCCAGGAAACGTACGCGAGCTGGAAAATCTGATCCTGCGCACCCTGGTCCTCGTGGACACAAACGTTCTGGATGTGGACAATTTCCCGATTATGTTCCGTGATCGCATCGATTTCGGTCGCAAACAGCGTCAATTGGAGAGAATCGAGCAGGAACAGGCACGTCTGGAAAAGGAGTTGCTGCTCGAAGCACTCGAACGGACCGGCGGCAACCAGCGGCGGGCTGCCGAAATCCTGAAGATCTCTCGTGGCTCGCTGCAGTACCGCATGAAACAGTACGGTTTGATCGGCGAAGGATAAATCCGATTGACCGCGCAATCCCACAACCGCCAGTGTGATCTGTTGCCCGGTCCGAACGGAACGGCTTTCGGTCGCCTGTGGACAGTGAACTCAAGATTCTTCTGAAGCAGGGATTTCTCTCCCGCAAACAATACCGCGAAGTGCTCGCGGAGAGACCGAACTCACATGAAGAACTGCGCGCCTTTCTATTGAACAGGGGATTCCTGGATCCTCCTGACTGGAAGGAAGCACAGGAGGTGATCAGTTCGGGAGAGGTCGGGCATCAGGAAACCGCGCCTGATTCCCTTTCCGGACGCATGCAGCAGATTTACCAGACGGCCATGCGCGTGGCCGCCACGGACACGACGGTCCTCATTCTCGGGGAGTCGGGCGTCGGCAAGACTCGTCTGGCGCGGTTGATTCACGAGCACAGCCCGCGCCGCGCGGGTCCGCTGATCACGGTTGCCTGTGGAAGTATCCCGGACACGCTCCTCGAATCGGAATTGTTCGGCGTCGAGAAGGGCGCGTACACGGGGGCGGTCCGATCCCGAGAAGGACGCTTTCAACGCGCCCACGGCGGTACCATTTTTCTGGACGAAATCGGGGAACTCTCCGCGGCGCTGCAGGTCAAGTTGCTGCGCGTCATCCAGGAGCGTCGGATCGAACCGCTGGGTTCGGCCCAGGAGGTCGAAGTGGACGTGCGGTTGGTTACGGCCACGAACCGGAACCTGGAAGCCGACATCGAGTCCGGTCGGTTCCGTGAGGACCTCTACTTCCGACTGAACGTCGTCCCGCTCACCATGCTGCCCCTGCGGGAACGTCGAGAGGACATTCTGCCGCTCTCGGAGTACTTCCTGCGTCGTTTTTCGGCAAAAGACGCGGTCACGTACCAGCTCACGAGTCCCGAAGTGCGCGCCACCCTGCAGCGTTACGATTGGCCGGGCAATATCCGCGAGTTGGAGAACTGCCTGGAGCGGCTCTGCGTACTTTCGGGAGATGGCGTACTCAAAGTGAGCGACTTCCCCCAGAGGATCCTGCACGAAGCGGGCTATCGTCCGGGCATCCGACCCGTCGAAGCGGTGGCTCCCACACCCTCTGCTCCCATCGGGGTGGCCCCGCAGGTCGCCGCGCTCGACCTGCCCAAGGTCAGGGATGAGGAATTCCTCACGCTCAAGGAAATGGAACACCGGCACATCCTGGAAGCCCTCCGGCGCGCCAATGGGAACGTGTACCGCGCCAGCGGCCTTCTGAAGATCCACCGCAACACCCTGGCCCGCAAACTCGAAGAGCTCAAGGTCAATCCGGCCGACTTCCGCAAAAGACGCAGGCGCGGCCCGAAGGCCGCCGAATCCCTGGCCCGCTGAAGCTCGAAAATCGCCAAAGCCAGGCTCCCATCCTTCCGATCCTGCTTCTGTGGCCCCGACAGGCCACGGAAACGCAGTATGAGAACCACGTCGCAAACCAAACCCAACTCCCAAACCCAAACCCTCCCCCGCAGCGAAGCAGCCCTGGCCGTCGAGGAAGCCTGGGAGGCCTACGCCCAGGGCGACTGGGAGAGCGCGGCTTGCTTTGCGGATCACACAGATGCGCGCGCTCGCGCCATCGGCGTGCTGGCGCTGCTCGAACAGAACGACCGTGGCGGCCCGGGGCGCACCGTGCGCGAGCTTCGGGACCTGGACGAAACAGCCGAAGGCTTCCGCGACCTTCTGATCGGGATGCGGGCCTTTCACTCCCAGGACCGCGATCTGTGCACCCGCCACCTCGGAAGATGGCTCCTGGGTCACGACTTCTTCGCTACCTGGATCCTGGAGCGCTTCACGACGGCTGCTCACGCCACGGAGAACCATGCCCTGCTGTTTGGCGTCTCGGCCAAGTTTCTGAAGCGCCGGTCCGCAGCAGCAACGGTGGCCGGCCCCGCCGTCGCCGCCGCGCATGCGCTCGGCCGACACCGTGAAGCCGTTCAACTGTTTCGGACCTATCGCGAGCTCACCGACGATCCTCTGGTCGTTCAGAAGGCCGCTTTCTCGATGCTCCACACCGGCGAACACGCCGAAGCCCTGGACCTGCTCGACGGTCTGTATCGACGCGTCACGGGGCGTCCCTACCGTCGCTCTCCCGAAGAATTCGAAGTGCGTCGCGAGGAGGCGGCGGCGCGCGTTCAGGAACTGCGCGGTCGTACGCCACTCTCGGCTGAGGACGAACGCGAACTGGGCATGTCACTGTTGTTTCTCGGGCGGCACAACGAGGCCCTGCGCGTCCTCGAACACTCGCTTGCCCGAGCCACACGACGCGCGACCAAGACCGGAAGATAGATTGACACGCGCAGGCAGCGCCATGCCCTCAGGGCGTGGACAACCGAGCCATCGCGTCCGTCTTTCGGAACATCGCCGATCTCCTGAACATTCAGGGGGAGAACTTCTTTCGCGTACGAGCCTATTCCACGGCGGCCGAAACGATTGAGAATCTACCCAGACCCGCCGCGGAATACGTCCATAACGGAGAGGACCTCACCCAATTCGAAGGAATCGGCAAGGACCTGGCCGGGAAGATCAAAGAACTCGTAGAAACGGGAAAATTGGCATTCCTGGAGGAGCTCGGGCGCACGACCCCGCTGAGCCTTCTCGACATCATGCATCTGCCGGGCGTCGGCCCCAAGCGCACGAAGCAGATGTACGCCGAACTCGACATCGTGGACCTGCGCGGCCTCGAACGCGCGGCGCGGGAAGGTAAACTTTCCCAACTACCCCGCTTCGGCGCCACGCTGGAAAGCCGCATCCTCGAACAGGTGCGCAAGCGCCTGGCCGTCGGCGACGAAGAGCGGATGCCCTGGCGCGAAGCGCACGAAATCGCGGGCGGGCTCACGGCGCATCTCAAGAGCGTCCGCGGACTGCGTCAGGTGGCCGTGGCCGGGAGTTTCCGGCGCTTTCGAGAAACGGTCGGGGATCTCGACCTGCTGTGCACCGCCACGAAACCCGAGGCGGTGATGGACCGATTCTTGGGCTACACGCGCGTGGCGGAAGTGGTTTCGCGCGGAGAGACCCGCTCGACGGTTCGGTTGCGCAACGGCTTTCAGGTGGATCTGCGGGTCGTCCCGGATGAAAGCTTCGGCGCCGCACTCCAGTACTTCACGGGCTCCAAGGCTCACAACATCTCGTTGCGCAAACGCGCGGTCAAACTCGGCTTGAAGCTCAACGAGTACGGCGTGTTCGAGGGCGAGCGGCTCCTTGCCGGACGCACGGAAGAAGATGTCTATCGCGCGCTCGGGTTGCCTTACATCGAACCGGAACTGCGCGAGAACATGGGCGAGTTCGAGGCGGCCGAATCCGGGACTCTTCCCGAGCTCGTTCGTCTCGAAGACATCCGCGGCGAAGTTCGCTGCCGCACGGCGCGCAGCGGCGGTCGCGGCACACTGTCTGAGATGGTGGCCGTAGCGCGCAAACGGGGACTGAAGTACATGGTCGTGGCCGAACCCACGCGTGGGATCGAACCGCGCACCGGCCTTTCCCCGAAACAGTTTGCCGCAGTCTGGAAGGAGATCGAAGAGGTGCAGTCCGAGACGAAGGGCTTCGCGCTGCTGCGCGGCGTGGAGGCCGCCATAGGAGAGGATGGAAGCCTGGACCTGCCGGAGAGTCTGCTCTCCGAGGCCGAGGTCGTGATCGCGTCGGCTTCACCTCCCTACTCGGACGACGAGGCCGGGAACACCAGTCGGCTACGGAAAGCGATCGAGAGCGGCCGTATTCATATCCTGGGACATCCCACAGCACGGCTCGTCCCGGAGCGCGAAGGCGTGCCGCTCAACCTCAAGGACGTGCTTACATCCGCGGCAGCGGCGGGTGTTTCAGTGGAGGTGAGCGGTCGCCCTGAGTACAACGACCTTTCCGCCGCACACTGCCGACTCGTGTCGGAAACAGGGGTCTGGGTCGTGGTCACCGCGGACGCACGGGCCGGTTCGCAGTTCCCGTACCTGGACCTGGCGGTGGGTCAGGCCCGACGCGGTTGGGTCGGCCCGCAGAGCGTTCGCAACGCGCTCGGCCTGCGCGAGTTCCGCGCCTGGCTGAAGTCGTAGCCGCCGCGCAGGCCGCAACCCCGGCCACTCCCCCGAGTCTCTGCGCAATTGCTTGCCCGCCTGGGGTCGCTTGGATTCCTGACCAATGGTCGATCGTGGCGTTTCGGAAGCAACATTTCAAAGCCTGAAGCTGAAGGCGGAGTTTCTGCGCGCGGTCGGCGAACTGGGCTTCACGAAGCCCACCGCCATCCAGGCGGCCGGAATTCCGCCGGTCCTCGCGGGGCGTGATGTTCTGGCCTGTGCTGCCACCGGCAGCGGCAAGACGGCCGCCTTTCTGTTACCAATCCTCCAGTTGCTCTTGGCCCGTCCGCGCGGCGCCACGCGCGCGCTCGTGCTCGCGCCGACCCGCGAACTCGCCGCGCAGATTCTCGAGGACGCGAACTCCCTGATCGTGCACACGCCGCTCACAGCCGCCGCCGTTTTCGGAGGCGTGGGCATGGGCCCCCAGGAGCACGCCTTTCGAACGGGCGTGGATCTTCTGGTCGCCACGCCGGGCCGGCTGTTGGATCACTTCCAGCAGCCTTACGCGAAACTCAAGTCGTTGGAGTTCCTGGTTCTCGACGAGGCGGATCGCATG
>CAZPFB010000076.1:0-27392 GCA_964585735.1 uncultured Leptospiraceae bacterium | reverse complement strand
ATGCTCAACCGGGCGCCCACGCTGCACCGCCTCGGCATCCAGGCCTTCCTGCCGATGCTTGTGGAAGGCAAAGCAATCAAGCTTCACCCGCTCGTCTGCCACGCGTTCAACGCGGACTTCGACGGTGACCAGATGGCCATTCACGTTCCGCTTTCGCCGAAGGCGCAACTCGAAGCGTGGATGCTGATGCTTTCCCCGCACAATCTGTTGAACCCGGCAAATGGTTCGCCCATCGTGGGACCCACCCAGGACATGGTGCTCGGGATCTATCTGCTGACCTCCATGATGGAAGGTGATGTGGGAGAAGGAAAGATCTTCGGCAACCTCGACGAGATCATGTACGCCGTGGACGCCAAGGCGGTCGGCCTGCGTGCGAGCGTGTCCGTTCTGTATCGCGACAAGCTCATCCAGACGACGCCCGGTCGCGTTCTGGTGAACTCGGTTCTGCCTGAGGGCTATCGCTACGTCAACCACGCGCTTTCCGACAAGGAGCTCAACAAGCTCATCGCTGACGTGTACAACAACTACGGCGCGGCCGACACGGTCGCCATGCTCGACAGGATCAAAGAGCTCGGCTTTCACTACGCCACGGTGTTTGCTCCCTCCATCTCCATTTCGGACATACGTGTTTCTCCGAAGAAGAAGGACATGATCGCCGCGGCCAACAAAGAGGTGGGCGACGTCGAGAAAGCTCACCGCAGCGGCGTCATCACCAACGAAGAGCGCTACAAGAAGGTCATCGAGATCTGGACGAAGACCAACGAACAGATCACCGAGTCGATGTTCGCCGAACTCGAAAAGGACCAGAAGGGCTTCAACCCGGTCTACATCATGGCGGCTTCCGGCGCCCGCGGCTCCAAGCAGCAGATTCGCCAGCTTGCCGGAATGCGCGGCCTGATGGCGCGACCGTCGGGTGAAATCATCGAGCTGGCCATTCGTTCGAACTTCCGCGAAGGATTGGGCGTTCTCGAATTCTTCGTGTCCACGCACGGGGCTCGCAAAGGTCTCGCCGACACGGCCCTCAAGACCGCCGACGCAGGCTACCTGACGCGGCGTCTCGTGGACATCGCTCAGGATGTCATCGTGACGCTCCGCGACTGCGGAACGACCGAGGGCGTGCAGGTTCGCCCAGTCAAGGAAGGCGACAAAACTGTCGTGAGTCTCGGCGATCGCCTCTTCGGGCGAGTCTTGGCCGAGCCGATCCTCGATCCGGTCACGGGCGCGGAGGTCTTCGCGGCCAACACCATGATCGACCGCGAGCGGGTCACCGCCATCAACAACATGGGCCTCGACCAGGTGCGGATCCGTTCGGCGCTCACGTGTGAGACGCGCCACGGTGTTTGCGGCATGTGCTACGGGATGGACCTGGCAAGGCTCAAGGAAGTCGAACTCGGCGAAGCCGCGGGCATCATTGCCGCGCAGTCGATCGGGCAACCGGGCACCCAGCTCACCATGCGGACCTTCCACGTCGGTGGTGTGGCCACGAACGTTCAGCTCAAAGAGAGCGTTCACAAACTGCCTTACGACTGCATCGTCGCTTCCATCGGCGGGAAGATGGTGACGAATCGCGAGAAGGAAACCGTGTTCGCCACGCGAGGCAGCATCATCGTCAATCGCGTCTCGCAGGCGCTCGAAGCATCCAAGTTGATGAACGTGCGCGTCGAGTCCGGCCAAACGGTCGTGGCGGGTGAAGTCATCGCCGGCGGCTACGACGGGCACGAGCGCAACGTCACGGCCGAAGCGGGCGGCGTGGTCATGATTCAGGACGGTCGCTTCTTCATCCGTGGCGACGAAGCGGCCATCCCGGTGAAGATCGGGACCATCCTTCTCGTCAAAGAAGGTCAGGCCCTGGAGCGCAACGCCACCATCGCTCGCTTCGATCCCTTCAACGACCTGATCGTCGCCGAGTCGCGCGGCAAAGTGCAACTCGCCGACATCCTCGAAGGCAAGAACCTCAAGAAGGACGAGGCGGGGAACTTCAAGATTCTCGAGTATCGCCGCGAGAAACTGCAGCCGCGCATCATCATCGGCTCGGATGAGATGAACGTCCCGTTGAACTCGCTGTTGCTCGTCAAAGATGGCCAAAGCGTGGAGGCCGGGGACATTCTCGTGAAGATCAGCTCCGTGGCCGAGAAGACGCGGGACATCACGGGCGGTCTGCCGCGCGTCGACGAACTCTTCGAAGCCCGCCGTCCGCGAGATGCCTGCACGCTCGCCGAAGTGGACGGTCGCATCGAAGATCTCAACGAGGTCGTCAAAGAAAAGAAGGTCATCTACATCGTTCCGGAGAGCGAGGAACTCGACCGCATCAAGATTGCCATTCCGATCGGGAAACGTTTGCGTGTTCGCAATGGCGACTACGTCAAGCGCGGCGATCAGCTCGACGAGGGTTCACTCGACCCGCACGACATCCTCAAGATCATGGGACTCCAGGCGCTGCACGAATACCTGATTCAGGAAGTGCAGGAGGTGTATCGCCTGCAGGGCGTTCACATCCACGACAAACACATCGAGATCATCGTTCGCCAGATGCTGCGAAAAGTGGAAGTGGCCGACCCCGGCGACACGGCTTTCGTCGTGCACCAGCAGGTGGACCGCTGGGTCTTCGAAGAGGAGAACCAGCGCGTGGTTTCCGAGGGTGGGGTGCCCGCCACGTTCGAGCAGGTGCTGCTCGGCATCACGCGTGCGTCTCTGAATACGGAGTCGTTCATCTCGGCGGCTTCCTTCCAAGAGACCACCAAGGTGCTCACGGACGCGGCCATTCGTGGCAAGCGTGACTACCTGTTGGGACTCAAGGAGAACGTGATCATCGGGCACTTGATCCCGGCGGGCACGGGCCTGAAGCACTATCGCGACATCGAGATCTTCAAGGAAGAATACGGAGATCTTCAGCGTCACGAGCAGGAGCGTCTGGAGGAAGCAGCTCGCGAGCTGTTTGCCACCGGGCCGCGGGAAGAGCTCGAAAAGCCGCTGGGCTGAAGGCGCGCCGGCCGCCCCAAGGCGGCCGGGGCGGCGGAGCCGGGGGTTGTCGGCCTCCTTCTATTCGCGCGTTTCTGACAACGGCGGACAAACTTGGCCGCCCACCTGGAAATGGGCGGCCGATATCTATGAATCCCTGCAGGCGGCCCGCGCGGAATATCTACTGACGGTGCGGCCAGCGTTTCCCACGTCTTTCGACCCCGAACTGGGGAATTCCGGGAGTGATCGTAGTTCGTCTAAGCGAAAGAGCCGACCGAACAATTCTACCCTACTTGACAGCCTCATTCCCCAGGTCTGCATGCAGCCATGACGACCGTAAGCCAACACGAACCATCCGGCGGAGGCACCGGCTCCGCATCCAGTCAGGGCACAACCGACCGCTCCGCGGAATTCCGGGCGCTTTCGAAGTCGGCCATTCTCTGGTCTTTGCTTTGGGTCTGTGGAGTGGGTTCGGGCATTGCCCTGGCTCGGGGCCTGAAAGCGCTGAGGGTTCATCGAGAACTCGGTTCTGGGGGGCCGGGTCGTGGGGGCGCGCTCTTTGCCGTGACCCTTTCTGGCCTACAGCTGGCGGCCATGGCGGTTCTCATCGGCTACTTTGCCTACTCTGTAGCCAATCCCGAATTCACGAGCGAAGTGCGCAATTCTTCGGGGCCGGGCACAGGCGTACTGTTTCAGCAGGATACACTCAATACGGTAAATATCGATAAGATCAAAGTATTCGGCACTGTGAAAGAAGGCGGCGCCATCGCCTTGAACGGGAAGAACATTCCCCTCCAGGGACGTAGCTATTCAACGGAGCTCGATCTCAAGCCGGGCTGGAACAAGGTCCAGGTCGTCTTCACGGCTGCGAACAAGCAAAAGACCACGCGGGACTATCCTGTCTTTCGCAGCCTCAAGCTCAAGGCGGGGGATCCTCCGCAACAGCCGCTGGTCGCCGTGCGCCAGAAGTGCAGCCAGATCCACTCCTCGTTCCAGCTCATGGAGGCAGGTGATCGCCGCTTCTACATCTGCATGCCTTCCGTTCAATACAGCAAGAAGCCGGCCGGCGCCGAGCGCAAGAAGGACCTGCACGAGTATGTCGCCCAGACCCGGACGACTCTCTTTCAGGTCTCGACTTCGGACATACCCGAGATACAGATTTTCGGCGCGTCCCGCGAAAGCGTGTACGACGCCATGCAGCGAGATCTGTCCGCGCGCTTCAAGGACCTCAAGATCCAAAAGGGAGCCAACCTTCGTGTCCAGGGGGAGCCCGCGCGCGACCTCGAATTCAGCGGCACCCTCGAAAAGGACCGTATTCGCGGGCGCATGCAGCTGGCGTACGTGGACTACCGCATGTATCTGCTGATGTTCGCCAGCACAGAAGCGGAGTACGAGGGCACGAAGGCGCGAGCGGACGCTTTTTTCTCGTCATTCGTCGTGCCCGAGTGGGGCCGCCTCTCCCCCTGACGCGGCGGCGGTCGCGGATCTCTGTTTGACAGCGAGACCGCGGCTGCCCTTCTTCCCCGGATGCGACTGGACTTCAAAGGCGACCGGGTCATCGAACCTACCGAGGCTGGCAGGACGCTCCTCGAATACTCTCTCGAAAGCGGGATTCCCCACGTTCACGAGTGCTACGGTTCGGCCCGCTGTTCCACCTGTCGTGTGCGGATCATCTCGGGTCTCGAAAACCTGTCGGATCGTAACGAGGCAGAGGCCCGCATCGGTAAGATGAAGGGGTGGCCGGACCACATCCGGCTGGCCTGCCAGGCGCGCCCGAGTGGGGACGTGGTTCTCAAACGTCTGGTCCTCGACGAGGAAGATATTCGCCTGGCCTGGTCGGAGGTGTCGCGGCTGCGGTCCGGCGTGGAGAAAGAGATCGCCGTGCTCTTTCTCGATGTCGAGAAGTTCACGGGTTTCACCGAACGCAACCTGCCCTACGACGTCATCCACGTCATGAACAAGCTCTTCAATCGCCTCGGAGATGTCGTGCTTGCCAACAACGGCTACATCGACAAGTTCATCGGCGACAGCATCATGGCCCTCTTCGGGATCGAAGGCGACGACATCGCCAAGAGTTGCCTCGACGCTGTCGTTTCCGCCGCCGCCATTCAGCGCGAGGTCGAGTCGTTCAACATCTATCTCGACGAGAACTTCCACCATCGTTTCGGCGTGCGGATCGGAATCAGCGCGGGCAGCGTGATTCTGGGCAACCTCGGCCATCGCGACCGGGCGCAGTATACCGCTATCGGAGACGTGGTGAACACTGCCAGTCGCCTCGAGTCGGCCAACAAACGCACCGCCACGAGGGTGCTCATTGCCGAACGCGTTTTCGAACTCACCCAAAACAGCATCACGCGCGGGAAACGCTTTCGACTCAAGCTGCGCGGGCAGTCGGAGCCGCAGACCGCGTACGAACTGCTCGATGTGGCCGACTCGCTGAAGCAGGGCTCCCTTGCGCCCGCCGTCGCTAGAGAAACAGCAACGGAAGCGAGCGACGCGGGAGCTTCGGGAACGGCGGCACAACTGCCCAGCGACATGCCCGCCTGGGAGACCGACAATGATCACACCGAGATCGGGTTCGAAATCGGCTACCTGACGACCAGCGTGAGGGGAATATTCAGAGTTCATCTCGTCGAGATCCGTTACGAGGAAGACCATCCCGAACGAACCGCCCTGTCGGCCATGGTCAAGACCGCGAGCATCGACACCTTCGTCGCCGCCCGCGACAATCACCTCCGCTCCGCCGATTTCTTCGACTCCGAGCACCATCCCAACATGACTTTCCAGAGTCAGCGCGTGGAGGTGAAATCCGCGGATGAATTCGTACTCATGGGACAGTTGACGATCCGCGGCACTACGAAGGAGGTCGCACTCGCCGTGAAGGCGTACCCGCCGCTGGCCGATGCCTGGGGCGTCTACAAGCGCGGCTTCACGGCCGAGGCTACCATTGACAGGTACGACTTCGGCATTCCGTTCAATCTACCGCTCAGCGCGGGTTCGTTCGCCATCGGTCGTGACGTGCACATTCGACTAACAGTACAGATGAGTCGCGCAGCGGCGTCGGCGGGTTGAGCGGGCAGGGCGACGCTGCCGGGTCACGGGTTCATCCCGCCCGAAAAATGAGCTCACGTGTGCGAAAACCCGGTTTGCGCTTCGTCCTTCGACCCTCATCTTGACCCTATGAGTTCGAAGGATCACTATGCCGAAATCCGATCCGTCCGCGGCGTTTTCCGCGCCGAATACAAAGGCGTGGTGCTGGCGGAGTCTGGCACGGTTCAGGAATTGCAGGAGTATCATCCGGACTACGAATTCCCCCCGGTGCCTTACTTCCCGCGTGAAAGTGTGCATTTGGAGTTACTCGAAAGAAACGACGGCCACCAGACGACCTGCCCCATCAAGGGGAGTGCCTCCTACTGGCATTTGCGCAAGGGGACACAGTCGCTGGACAATGTGTGCTGGTCATACGAAGCCCCTCTGCCGGAGGCCGCCGGCATCGAGCGGCACATCGCCTTCGATCGGAGCAAAGGAGTCATCGTCAAACGCGACGGAGCAGAACTCGGCGACTGGCGAGTGAAGAAGCGGTAGGGCAAGCTGCCCCCGGCCACGCTGATGGCACGCAGAAACGCGACGTAACGCGGAATATCTCGGAAGTCTCTACACCGGCTGACTGCGGCCTTTCTCGAGGAAGTGCGACAGAATCTCCCGGCCCGGGAGCAGTTCATCCAGCGAGCGACGGACCGCATCTTGGGCATCCGCGCCGTCCGTGGAAAGGAATACCGGAATGTCCCCGCCGAACTCCGCCAGGAACTGCCGACAGATACCGCACGGGGGAACCGGCGAGTCCGCGCTCACCACGACGAACACATGCGTGATGTTGCGTTCGCCCGCGGCGATGGCGGCACTCACGGCATTGCGTTCGGCGCAGATGGTGGCCCCCAGGCTGGCGTTCTCGACGTTGCAACCGCCGAAGATCCGCCCCGACCCGCCCCGGACGGCAGCGCCCGCATAGAACTCCGAGTAGGGGGCGTAGGCGTTGCGGTAGGCGGCCACGGCGGCGCTGTGCAAATCGGCGACGAGCTGCTTATCTTCCGGGCTCCCTGCCATCCGCGCCAAGAACGCCCAAAGCGCTGGACTGTCAAATCTTCCCTTGGGGTTGGGCATTCCGCCGTCAATTTGTCGCTTTTTTGACTTGCACTTTTCATTTCAACCGGCGACTCATGGCCTGAGCTGAAGGGAGACAAAAGCGCGTATGCCCAGAAAGGTGAAATCAGGACTCATCCAGTTGAGCATCCCCAAGTCGGAGGGAGACGGCTCCATCGATGAGATCGTCAAGGCGATGGTCGACAAGCACATCCCCTTCATCGAAGAAGCGGGGAAGCAGGGCGTCCAGATCCTCTGTCTCCAGGAGATCTTCAATACGCCGTACTTTTGTCCGGGACAGGACAAAGCTTGGTACGCTTCGGCCGAGTCGATTCCCGGCCCTACCACCGAACTCATGGCTCAGTACGCCAAGAAATACAAGATGGTGATCGTCGTTCCGATGTACGAAAAGGAATCGGCCGGTTTCCTGTACAATTCGGCTGCCGTCATCGACGCGGATGGCAAGTATCTGGGCAAGTACCGCAAGAACCACATTCCGCACACCTCCGGCTTCTGGGAGAAGTTCTACTTCAAGCCCGGCAACCTGGGCTACCCGGTGTTCCAGACGAAGTTCGCCAAGGTCGGCGTCTACATCTGCTACGACCGGCATTTCCCGGACGGTGCGCGCTGCCTGGGTCTCAACGGGGCCGAGATTGTATACAACCCTTCCGCCACGGTGGCCGGGCTTTCGCAGTACCTCTGGAAGCTCGAGCAGCCAGCGCACGCTGCGGCCAACGGTTACTTCATGGGCTGCATCAACCGGGTGGGCACCGAGAAGCCCTGGAACCTCGGCAAGTTTTACGGAAACTCCTACTTCGTGGATCCGCGCGGCCAGATTTTCGCCTGCGGCTCCGAAGACAAAGACGAATTGGTCGTTGCAGAGTTCGATCTCGACATGATTGAAGAAGTCCGGTCCGTCTGGCAGTTCTACCGCGATCGGCGGCCGGAGACGTACGGACGTCTCGTGGAGCTGTGAGTGTGGCCGGGGCGCGCGCAAGCCGCCTGCCGGCAGGGCTTCCGGAGCCGGCAAGATCGCCCGTGAAGAAATAGAGACGACCCGTTCGGGGCCGGGGTAGTGAGCCACGCCCGGTAGTTCACTCAGGGCGGGTGTGGGGCTCACAGAGGAGAGAAGATGGGGATTTCGAGTGGAAGACTTTCGGACGCCGAGTACAACGACAACTTTGCGGACATCCACCCGCCTTTCGTCGAAAGTCGGGCGTTGATCGAATCGAACCGCTGCCTCTACTGTTTCGACGCGCCATGCACCAAGGCCTGTCCAACCGGGATAGACGTGCCGCTCTTCATCAAGCAGATCTCGTCGGGAAACATCAAAGGTTCGGCCGAAACCATCTTCAAGTCCAACATCTTCGGCGGTGGTTGCGCCCGGGTCTGCCCCACCGAGAAACTCTGCGAAGGCGCGTGCGTCTGCAATCAACTGCACGAAGAGCCCATCCCGATCGGCCAACTCCAGCGCTACAGCACGGATCAGGCGCTGCGCAACAAATGGCAGCTCTTCGAGCGCAAGAAACCCGTCGGCAAGAAAGTGGCCGTCGTTGGGGGCGGCCCGGCCGGTCTGTCCTGCGCGCACGTCTTGGCCAGGGAAGGCGTGGACGTCACCGTGTACGAACGCGAAAAGAAGGGCGGCGGGCTCATGACCTTCGGCGTCGCGGGTTACAAGGTCAACGCGGAATTCTGCGAGGATGAGGTAGGCTACATTCTCGCCGTAGGCGGGATCGAAATGAAGTACGGGACGGCTCTTGGCCGGGACGTGTCGCTGAGTGATCTTCAGAAAAAGTACGACTCGGTCTTCTTGGGAATCGGACTCGGACCCACGCGCCGCCTGGGCGTGCCGGGAGAAGAGTTGGACGGCGTCGTCGATGCGCTTTCTTTCATATACGACATCCGCACGAAGCACGCTGGCCAGATCGCGGTAGGGGATCGCGTGGCGGTCATCGGCATGGGCATGACGGCCATCGACGCGGCCCGGCAGAGCCGGCGGCTCGGCGCCTCGCAGGTGACCATGGTGTATCGCCGCAGCGAACGGGAGAAGCCCGCCACCGACAAGGAATACGAAGGCGCCAAGCTGGACGCCGTATCGGTGATCTGGATGGCGGCTCCCAAAGAGGTGAAGGGCGCAAACGGAAAGGTGACCTCGCTTGTTTGCGAAAAGATGCGACTGGGCGCTCCGGACTATTCCGGTCGAAGGCGGCCCGAGCCCACGGGAGAAACCTTCGAGCTTCCCGTCGACATGGTCATCAAGGCTCTGGGCCAAACGCCCTTCGAAGACCTGCTGCTCACCCTGGAGCACAAAGCTGGCGTCCTGAAGGTGAACGGCGATTGCATGACCTCGGTCGAGGGCGTGTACGCAGGCGGGGACGCCATCAACGGTGGGGCCGAGGTCGTCAACGCCGTCGAGCACGGCAAGGTCGCCGCGCGCGCCATGCTCCAGAAATGGGGGCTTCCGTACAAACACATCCCGATTTCGGACCCGGGCGCGGTGGGCGCGCACGAGGTGGCGGTCACGATTCACAAGTAGGCATCGAGGGCGGTCGCCTCGCTCGGCGCCGCGGGAGCAAACCATGGCAGACCTTTCGATCGACTTTCTCGGTATCAAATCGCCGAACCCGTTCTGGTTGGCGTCCGCACCGCCGACGGACAAGAAGTACAACGTCATCCGCGCGTACGAAGAGGGTTGGGGCGGCGTCGTCTGGAAGACTCTGGGAGATCAGGTGCGCAACGTCTCTTCACGCTACGGCGGAGTGGACTATTACGGTCAGAAGGTTATGGGCCTCAACAACATCGAGCTGATCTCGGACAGGCCGCTGGACGTCAACCTGAGAGAGATTGCCGAAACGGTGCGCGAGTTTCCCGACCGCGCCACGATCGTGTCGCTCATGGCCTGCACGACGCAGAAGGACTGGCACGAACTGGTCAAGAAGACGCAGGACACCGGCTGCCAGGGCTTCGAACTCAACTTCGGGTGCCCGCACGGAATGAACGAGCGCGGCATGGGTTCCGCGGTCGGCCAGGATCCCGAGATTGCCGCGATGATCGTGGAGTGGGTCATGGAAGTGGCCAAGATTCCCGTCATCGTCAAGTTGACGCCGAACGTTCACTCGGTGGTGCCCACAGGCAAAGCCTGTGTGGAGGCCGGATGCAACGCGCTTTCGCTCATCAACACGATTCAGTCGGTGGTCGGCGTGGACTTGGACACCTTCGTGCCGTTCCCGGTCGTCGGCGATCAGTCGGCGTTCGGCGGCTACTGCGGACCGGCGGTGAAGCCGATCGCCCTGAAGATGCTCACGACCATTTCGCAGGACCCGATCACCTCGAAGGTTCCCGTATCCGGCATCGGTGGGGTCAGCACCTGGAGAGACGCGGCCGAGTTCATACTGCTCGGTTCCACATCCGTGCAGGTGTGTACGGCCGCCATGAAGTACGGGTTTCGCATCGTGCGGGACATGTGCGACGGGCTTTCGAACTGGATGGACGAAAAGGGCTTTCGGACCATCGCGGACTTCCGCGGCAAGTCGGTCCAGAAGATCACGCGCTGGGAACAGTTGGACCTCAACTTCCACATCGTGGCCAACATCAACCAGGAGTCCTGCATTCACTGCGGCCTTTGCTACATCGCCTGCGAAGACACGTCCCACCAATCCATTCGTCTCACACCGGGGCTGCCCCACAACAAGTACGAGATCATCGAGAACGAGTGCGTCGGCTGCAACCTGTGCAAGCTCATGTGTCCGGTGGAAGGCTGTATAACCATGAAGGAGCAACGCAAAGGACCGCCGCTGACCTGGTCGCAGCACCAGAAGCTCGGCATGAAGCTCGATGAAAACGATCCGTCGCGCTACATCCCGGACCCGAACATTCCTACGGAGGCAGGCAGCACCGAACCCGGTCGCTACTCGCGGTAAGGGCGCGCCGGAGGGCCGCCCGATTTGGAGAGAACTATGGTAACGCAAACAATGACGAAAAGCGCCGCCAAATATGGCGCGCTCAAGAACTACATCGGCGGGGAGTTCGTGGATGCGGACGCTTCCGGAATGCTGGACGTGACCAATCCGGGCACCGGGGAGGTGATCGCTCAGGTTCCGCTTTCCAAGAAATCGGAAGTGGAGCGCGCGGTCCGCAAAGCGCAGGCGGTTCAGTACGACTGGCAGGTTGTTCCCATCCGGGAGAAAGTGCAGGTCTTCTATCGCCTCAAGCAATCCCTGGAGCGCGACTTCGACAAGCTTGCGCAGCTCGTCTCGGAGGAGAACGGCAAGAACTTTGCGGAAGCAAAGGCCGAAGTCTCCAAAGGAATCGAGTGTCTCGAATACGGGATCTCGCTGCCGCAGCTCATGGGCGAGCCGGTGCTCGAAGTTTCCACGGGAGTGCAGTGCCGGCAGATGCGTTATCCCTTGGGAATCGTGGCCGGGATCACGCCGTTCAACTTTCCGTTTATGGTGCCCTTCTGGATGCTCCCCCAAGCGATTGGCGTGGGCAACGCTTTCATCCTCAAGCCCTCTGAGGTAGTTCCGCTGAGCTCGGTGCGGATTGCCGAGCACTTCAAGGATGCGGGCCTGCCGGATGGAATCTTCTCCATAGTGAACGGTGGCCAGGACGTGGTCGAGGCCCTCTGCGATCATCCGGCCATCAAGGCCATCGGCTTCGTGGGCTCCACCAAAGTGGCTCGCATCGTGTACTCCCGGGCCACCGCGCAGGGCAAACGCTGTCTGGCTCTCGGCGGCGCCAAGAACCACCTCATCGTTCTGCCCGATGCCGACGACGAGATGACGGCCCGCAACGTGACGGATTCGTTCACCGGTTGCGCGGGCCAGCGCTGCATGGCTGCTTCGGTCATGGTGGCGGTCGGCAACGTGGATCATATCATCAAGAAGATCATCGAGAAGGCTAAAGAATTACGCCCCGGGTTCGAATTGGGCGCGGTCATCAGCAAGGTGGCACGTGATCGCATCCACAAGTACATCGACGATGCCGAAAAGGCGGGCGCAAAGATTCTCCTCGACGGACGTCAGCCCCAGGTGCCCGGGAAGGAAGAAGGCTACTATGTAGGGCCCACAGTGATCCTCGACCCGGAAGGAAAGACCGCTGCCGCCCACGAGGAAATCTTCGGGCCGGTCCTCACCATTCGCCACGTGAACAGCTTCAACGATGCCATGCGCATCGAAAACGAGAACCCCTACGGAAACGCGGCCGCCATCTATACGACGTCGGGCGCGGCTGCGCGCGAGTTCACGCACCGCGCGAGCGCCGGGATGGTCGGCGTCAACATCGGCGTGCCCGTTCCGCGCGAACCCTTCCCCTTTGGCGGGTGGAACGACTCGAGGTTCGGCGTCGGTGAGATGACCGGGCCGGGCGGGATCGATCTGTGGTCGCAGTCCAAGAAGATCACCGAAAAGTGGGAGCTTCAGAAGAAGTCCGACTGGATGAGCTGAAGCGGAAGACCTGCACCGGCCGGCACGGACAGATAAAACGATGGGCTTCTTTTCCAACGACCTGCGCGAGCTGAAGGAGGACGTATCGGGCAGTCCTCTCTACAATCCGGACATTGCACCGACGACGGTGAAGGAGCGCACCTGGAATCTCTGGAACTTTGCCGCGCTGTGGGTGGCCATGTCGGTCTGCATACCCACATATGTCCTCGCTTCGTACATGCTCAAGGCAGGGCTCGGTTGGCTGACCGCGCTCGCCATCATCCTGGCGGGCAACCTCATCGTGGCCGTGCCCATGGTTCTCAACGCGCACGCGGGCACCAAGTACGGCATTCCGTTCCCCGTCTTCGGCCGCGCTGTCTTCGGTGTGCACGGGATTCACCTCCCGTCGATCTTGCGGGGGCTCGTGGCCTGCGCGTGGTTCGGGATTCAGTGCTGGGTGGGTGGCATCGCGCTTCTGGCCCTCGTGCTCGTGATCTACGATCCGTCGATTTCGCTCGTGGACATCATGAGCCGGCATCCCTGGACGCCATTCGCCGGATTTGCCGGATTCTGGCTCATCAACATGTACTTCGTGTACGCGGGAACGGAATCCATCAAGTGGTTGGAGGACTGGTCCGCACCCATACTGCTCGTGATCGGTGTCATACTTCTCGTCTGGGCGATCTCCGTGGGCGGCGGCTTGGGCAACGTCCTCGACCGCGCGGATCGCTTTTCGGAGCCCGTGGTGAAGGTCGTCGAAGTACGGGCCGATTCGCAAATGGTCGTACGCTTCGATCTTCTCAAGAAGAAGGACGGCTCCACGCGGGCCACGCGTTTTCGCTATGTGGCGGGAAACCCACCGTCCGCGGACCAACTGAAGTCGCAGGCCTATCGCCCGCTGCCCACCGGCGACGTCGTTCTCACCGGCGTGCCGCGTGAGGCTTCCGTACTCTTTCAGTTTGCCTCGAACGACTTCGAGTCACAGCAGTTCGTCAGCGTGAGCGCCACGAAGGCCCCCGCCGAACCCTCGTGGCTGACCATCCTCTTCTGGCTGGCCGCCATGGTCGGTTACTGGGCCACGCTGGCACTGAACATTCCCGACATCAGTCGTTTTGCCCGCGCTCAGAAAGATCAGGCTCTCGGTCAGGTCTTGGGGCTGCCCACCACGATGCTTTTCTACTCGTTCATCGGTGTGGCGGCCACTGCGGCGGCCATCATCGCCTTCGACAACGTGCTCACAGTGGAAGATGCGCCTTGGGAACCGGCCACGCTGATCTCCCAAATCGGCGCGGGGCGCATCATGGGCGCGGTGGCCCAATTCGCCCTCATTATTGCTACGCTTTCTACAAACATAGCAGCAAACGTAATATCTCCGGCCAACTCGTTTGCTAACGCTTGGCCCAAGCGTATCTCGTTTCGAACCGGTGGTCTGATCGCGGGCGTCATCGGGATCATCGTCATGCCCTGGAAGCTTTCGGGCGTGATTGCGGGTTTTCTGATCGGATACGGGTCGGTGCTGGGCCCCGTCGTGGCCGTGATGATCACGGACTACTTCTTCGTGCGCAAGACCGAGCTTTCTCCCGCCGACCTCTTTCGCGTCGAGGGTCGTTACCACTTCACGGCGGGCTTCAACCTGATCTCCATTGTGGCCACCACTCTCGGTGCCGCCATCGTGCTCTTGAGCGGTTCGCTTGCCTCGTCGGGCACGCTCTTCAAGGCGCTTTCCTACGGCGCTTGGTTCTCGGGCTTCTTCATCTCGATGTTTCTCTACCTGGCCGCGATTCAGGTCCCGGCTCTCAGGAAGTACCTGAATGCGTGAAACGGCAGCGTCGGGCGCATTTCGTATGGTCTGGACCGCCGCGCAGTGGACGGTCACAGGCAGGATCTCCCCAAGATATAGTATCAGGCAAGTGCGACAGAATTGGGTCGACGGCGGCGGAATTTTCCCGCATGTGGCGCGCCGTCCGGCCGGGGCGGGACAGGCATGACACCAATCGTCTCCCCCCTCCCAACTGGTAGGACCACCCACGGGGGCGGGCGAGATCTGCCCGCGGAGCGACTCAAATGGCAGACAAAAACGAAATACTGAAAAACAACCTCGACTACACACTCTTCTCCTGGTCCGCGCAGGCTGGCCTCAATCCCATCAACGCCGAGCGCGCCGAGGGGATCCACCTCTGGGATCGCGATGGAAAGCGCTACATTGACTTCTCGTCGCAGCTCATGTCCGTCAACATCGGGCACGGGAACAAGAAGGTGCGCGACGCGGTCGTCCGGCAGATGGACCAGTTCTCCTACGTTTACCCGGGCATGGCCACAGAAGTGCGCGGGCAGCTCGGCAAGAAGATCGCGGAAATTTCCCCGGGCAATCTCAAGAAGACGTTCTTCACGCTCGGTGGCGCCGAGGCCATCGACAACGCCATCAAGCTCGCGCGGCTCTACACGGGCCGCCACAAGATCATCACGCGCTATCGTGCTTTCCACGGCGCTTCGTACGGGGCCTTTACTGCAGGTGGGGACCCGCGCAAACTCCAGGTGGATGCGCAGCAGATGCCAAACGTGGTGCACGTGGAGGATCCGTACTGCTACCGCTGTTCCTGGAGTCAGAAGATCGAAAGCTGCAAGCGGGAGTGCATTCAGCACATCGAGCGCGTGGTCGAACTCGAAGGTCCACAGAACGTGGCGGCCATCATCATGGAAGGCGAGTCCGGCTCCTCAGGATGTATCAAGTATCCGCCGGACTATTGGAAACGCCTGCGGGCCCTCTGCGACAAACACGGCATTCTCCTGGTATCCGACGAAGTCATGAGCGGGTTCGGGCGCACCGGGAAGTGGTTCGCTGTGGAGCACGGCGGCGTGGTCCCCGACATGATCACGATGGCCAAGGGCCTCACGTCGTCGTACCTGCCGCTCGGCGGTCTGCTGGTCTCCGACACCATCGCCTCGGCGTTCGACAACAAGCCCCTCATGCTGGGTCTGACCTATTCCGGGCACGCCGTTGCCTGTGCGGCGGCTCTGGCCACCATCCAGGTCTACGAAGAGGAGAACCTGCTCGAACGCGCCACGAAGATGGGCGCCTACCTCACGAAACGCGTAGGCGAACTCACGAAGCAACACCCATCCATCGGGGATTTCCGTTGCACGGGACTTTTGGGGTGTATCGAACTCGTCAAGAATCGCAACACGAGAGAGCCGATGGCGCCCTGGAATTCCGGTCCCGCGGACATGAAGATCATGAACGAGGTGGGCGCAAAACTCCGCGAGCTCGGCATGTTCACGTTCGTGCGTTGGAACTACATCTTCACGTGTCCTCCGCTCATCGTCGACGAAGCGGGAATCGACGAGGGCCTGGACATCATCTCCAAGGCCATCACCATCGCGGACCGCCACTGCAACTGAATTCGAGTATGGCTGGAGTGGGATGATCGAGAAGTATGCAGTACTCGTCGCCTACTTTGCGGTCCTGTTCGCCATCGGTATCGTAGCGGCCCGCCGCATCCACAGTCTCGCCGATTTCTACGTTGGCGGAAAGAAGCTCGGCTACTGGGTGGCCGCGTTCTCCGCCCGCGCCACCGGCGAATCCGCGTGGTTGCTCTTGGGCCTCACGGGCATGGGAGCCTTCGTGGGCGCCTCGGCCTTCTGGGTCGTAGTCGGCGAAGTCCTCGGTGTGGTCGTTTCGTGGTTCTTCATGGCGCACCGCTTCAAGCGTCAGAGTGACGCGTACGGTTCGATCACGATTCCCGACTACCTGGTGAGCCGCTTCGCCGCGCGTTCGCACACGTTGCGGATTGTGGCTGCCACCGCGCTGTCAGTCTTTGTCACGATCTATGTGAGCGCGCAGATTGATGCCACCGGCAAGACCTTCGAGTCCTTTCTGTCCATCGACTACTACTACGGCATCGCTCTGGGCTTCGGCATCGTGGTCGCGTACACGTTCAGCGGGGGCTTCATCGCCGTGGCGTGGTCGGATCTGTTCCAGGGCCTGGTGATGCTGTTTGCGCTGGTCCTCCTTCCGGTCGTAGCATTCTTTCACATGCCCGAGCCGTTCCAGGTCTGGGGGCGACTGGCGGCGCTCGACCCCGCGCTCGTGGACATCTGGGGTCGCGGCGGATTTTCGCTTGCGAACCTTTTCGGAGCCATCGCCTTCTTGGGCATCGGGATCGGGTTTCTTGGAGCGCCACAGGTCTTCGTGCGTTTCATGGCCATCCGAAGCGAAGCCGAGATCAATCGCGGAGCGTGGGTGGCGATCGCCTTCACTGTGATAACGGATTCGGCCGCCGTTCTGATCGGCATGTTCGGTCGCGCCATCCTGACGGGCGGGGGGCAGGATCCGGCGACGCTCGGACCGGGGGGAGAGGCGGTGCTGCCCATGCTCGTCGATCGTCTTTTTTCACCCATCATTGTGGGCTTCTTCATCGCCGCGGTACTCTCGGCAACGATGTCCACGGTTGATTCGTTGTTGGTGGTGGCGTCGAGCGCCATCACGCGCGACTTCTACGAGCAGATTTTGCACCCGGAGATACGGCAGGAGCAATTGGCCGGCCTTTCGCGAAAGGTGACTTTGATTCTTGCGCTGTGCGCGCTGGTGATTGCGATTGCTGTAGCGGAGATTTCGCCCACGCGGACCGTGTTCTGGTTTGCCATCTTCGGCTGGAATGGCATCGCCGCCGTTTTCTGCCCGGTCACGATCCTTGCCGTCTGGTGGAAGGGCTGCTCCGCGCACGGGGCCATCGCTTCCATGGTGACCGGCTTTGTGTGTGTGCCGCTTTTCAAGTTCGGGGCGCCGCACGTGCCCGAAGTCGGGCCACAACTGGAGCGCCTCTCGGAATTGCCGCCGGCTTTTCTGCTGGCTCTTGTTGCCGGCGTTGTGGTTTCGAAGGTCTTTCCGCCTGATGCGCAAGCCCGCAGCCGTTTCGCCCAGGGGGGACCATGAGAATCGGAGTTCTGGATACGACGGACCTGGACGAGGCGGCGGTGACGGCCGTCGGGAGTCTGGAGGATATGTTTCGCGAGTTGCTCGGTTCGCCCGCTGTCGAGGTCGTGCGTTTCGCTGTACACCGCGGGGAGGAGCCGGCGCGAGCGGACAGTTGTGATGGATATATCATTCCGGGTTCGCTCAGCTCGGCCAACGATTCGGAACCATGGGTGGAGCGGCTCGTGCGTTTGGCGCGGCGTCTGCGCGCCCGCGAAATACCTCTGGTGGGCGTCTGCTTCGGACACCAGCTTTTGGGCCTGGCTTTCGGCGGCGTCGTGGCGCGCGGAGAGAGCTGGGAGGTGGGTCTGAGCGACGTCGAGTGGTTCGAAGACGCTCAGGGACCCGAGTTGTTCGCGCACTTTGCGCGGTCCGGCTCACGGCTCACGCGCATTTACCAGGTGCACCGTGAAGAAGTTTCCGTCCTCCCGCCGGGGGCGGTGCGTTTGGCCGGAAATGCCGCCTGCCGCAATCAGGCCTTCTGGCTCCCGGGGGGAGTGCTCGGCATCCAGAGTCATCCCGAGTTCACGCCCTCCGTGGCTCGCTACTTCCTCGAACGCAACGACATCGGCCTTTCGGCAGACAAAAAGTCTGTTGCATTGAAAAGTCTGTCCGCATCAAATGATCACGCAGTTGTCGGCCGGCTGATTCGGTCGTTCCTGGCGGGCGCTGCGTAGGGGGACCGTATGCTCGATTCGCTCCAGAAGCCGGACGTACCGGCGGCCATCTTTCCTGAGGGCCACGCCTGCGCCGCGCTCAAGCGTCCCACCTTCCATACCATCCGTAAAAGCATGGGGGCGCACCTCGTGTCGGCCATCTGGATGGATTCGAACTACTTTCCGGACAGGGCGGGCTACCGCACGTCCTACGACGAAATCTACGGGCCGGGCTCTGTGAACGTGATGCCGTTCATCGCCAGTTGGCTTTCGTCCGGACCGGGGAGCGACGGCCAGGGGAACATCGTGCTCCTGCCTGCGGGAATCGATCGCAGCATCGTGGGGTATGCCGAACGCATCGGCCTCCTGGGCGCTCACCGCTTTGTGTCCAGCCTGGCCGATTTTCGGGCCGCGATTCGGGAAACCGGGCGTCGGCTCTACGCAATCGATTCCATGGGGCCGGAATTCGAGCAGGACGTGGTGGTGCACGAAGATCTGCATCAGCTCCTGAATTCGAAGGAGTCCCTCAAGAAGGTGACGGCGTTCGCGCCTGACGAAGTGATCAAAGACATGCACGAGGTGACTCTTTCGGACTACGAAACTGTCCGCGCGGCCGGGGCCGGCCGTGTCTATCTGAAGACCTGCAATACCGAGGCGGCCGGGGCGGGCGTCTTCGTCTGCAATAACCCGAGCGAATTCAGCAGTCACCTGGAGAACATTCGCGCGCGGCAGAAGGCCCACAACCTCAATCGCACGCTGATTGTGCAGCCGGAAATCGTGGGGCGCAACCGCAGCTTTCAGGTCTTCCTGGATCCGAAAGAGCCGCAAACCATCCAGGTGATCACGGTCACGGATCAGCTCGTTGAAGATGACGGAATCACCTACCGGGGTTCGGTGAACTATCCGGCTGACGCCGAGCATCTTCGCGACGTCGGCCCGTTGATTCTGGACATGGTCGGTCGCATTCGCTTGGTGTTTCCCGAAGCTTTCGGAATCCTCATGTGCGACTTCTTCGAAACGCGGGACGGCCGCTTGATCGCCTATGACCCGGGAATCCGGCCGACGGGGAACACGGCCACCGCCATGGCGGCCCTTCTGTCACGGGACCTCACCGGTCGCAGCCTGCACGTGAGCAGCTTTCCTCTGCGTACGAAGCGAGACGGGTTCCGATTCGAAGACTTCACCGAAAAAGTACGGGACCTCTTGGGGCCGGAAGCTCTGGCCCACAACGGTCGCGGCCTTCTGCCGTGGGGGTGGAATGACAAACTCGGGTTTGGCGTGCTCATCGGAGTGGCGGACGGGCCCGATGACTACGACGAACTGCGCGCGGATGTTTTCGCCAGACTCGGTGTGGAGCCCTGAGAAAAGGATTGCCGGAGTCGCCTGGGGAAGACGGAAAGAGCGATGCGCAGAATCATCGTTTCCGTGGTCGCAGTTCTCGTTTCGGCCGTCATCCTGTTGCTCGGCTACACACTCGTCGCCCTGCCGAACGTAGGACCCGCGCCGGACCTGAAGGTGGAAAGGTCTCCCGAGCGCGTGGCGCGCGGTCGCTACCTGGCCAACAGCGTGCTGGTCTGCATGGACTGTCACTCCTCGCGAGATTGGTCGCGTTTCTCGGGGCCGCTCGTGCCCGGTACGCTCGGCCGCGGCGGCGAGCGCTTCGATCAATCGTTCGGATTTCCCGGCGTCTACTTTGCCCGCAACATCACGCCGGCCGGGATTCGAGACTGGTCTGACGGCGAACTCTTCCGTCTGATCACGACGGGCGTGCGCAAGGACGGCACGGCCATCTTTCCGGTGATGCCTTACCCGTACTACGGTCGCCTCGACCCCGAAGACGTGAAAGACGTGATCGCCTATCTGCGCTCGCTTGCGCCGATAGAGAATCACGTGCCCGAGTCGCGTTCAGATTTTCCCATGAGTGTCATCATCAAGACCATTCCGGCGCCTGCCCAACCGCGAAAGCGTCCCGACCGCGCGAATCAGGTCGCCTACGGCGAGTATCTGACGATGGCGGCTGCCTGCGTGGAATGCCACACGAAGGAAGAACGCGGTCGCATCCTGCCCGAGCTCTCGTTCTCCGGGGGCCGGGCTTTCCCGCTGCCGGATGGTTCCATCATTCGCTCGGCAAACATCACGCCGCACGCCCCCACGGGAATCGGCGGGATGACCCGGCAAGGTTTTGTGGCCATTTTCCGCACGCGGGGCGCCGAGGCCCAGAAATCGCCCGCGGGGTATCAGACCATGATGCCCTGGTCGATGTACGGCACCATGACAACGCAAGATCTCGAAGCGATCTACGACTATCTCCAGACGGTGAAGCCGATCGAGAATCGTGTGGAGCGCTTCACGGCCGGGAAGCGTTGAATGCGGAGAAGGGGCGGTGTGCAAGAGGCGAGAGACGGCGGCTCAGTCGGTGCCGAAGGATTTCTGAACGAAGGTCGTGAGGAGATCCGCGTGGGTTTGGGTGAACCGTCCGCCGCACGCCACATGGCCGTCCGGCCGGATGACAACCCAGAGAGGGTGACGCACGCGGAACGCTGACCGCAGTGACCGCGGACCTGGGTCGTCGTAGTAAAAGGTTTCGTCCGGTCGGTCCGCAGAGGTTGCGGGAGAGGCGCTCCCCCCGGGGAGGATCACCAGCCTCCGGAAGGATGCGCGTGGCAGCAAGAGCCGCTCGTCCCATCCCAAGCCTTCCCTATCGGGAAAGCTGACCAGGTGGAACTTCCCCGGCTCGAGTAGCTCGTGCAGATCGTGGGCTTCTCCTCGAGCATCACAAACGAGGCCACCCGGCGCTCGGCTGCCCGGCCTTGGCCCGAAGCGCAGACTTCTCGGTGCGCGGCTGGCAAGGCGCAGCCCTCGGTAGTGAAGCTCCACCTGGGAAACACGGCGGAGGAGTAACCGACGCAGCCGCGGCAGCTTGGAGACAATACGCAGTCCCAGAGGCGCGGCGAGCAAACGAGCCCGTCGCGCAAGTGGATTCGCGCTCACGGCCGCTTGGAAGAAACGATCCGTAAACGCGAGGATCTCGCCGGCCACGCGATGGCGTTCTTCGTGGTACGTATCGAGTAGAGTTTCGGCCCCCGGGTTGCGGAGGCGCATGGCCAGTTTCCATCCCAGGTTCCACGCGTCCTGGATGCCGGTGTTCATGCCCTGGCCTCCCGCCGGGGAATGAACGTGCGCGGCGTCCCCAGCGATCAAGAAGGGACCCTTCCGAAAGGCCAGGGCTCGTCGGTGATGCAGGCGGTAGACGGAAATCCATTCGGGCTCGGAGAACTCCAGCTCCATTCCGGAATTTCGCCTCGTGATCTCCTGCACGTGACCGAGGTCGGGGATGTGGTCCCTGTCCACGGCCAGATCCGAGGGCACCACCGAGATGACGCGAAAGCGGTCGGGTCCCGGCAGCGGGAAGATTGCGGTGGGGCCAAACTCGCTCACGCAGATCGTCAGAAAGCTGCGCCCGATGTCGCCCGAAAGCTGCGCGGCTCGAACGCGCGCGTCGGCAAGCAGGAACACATGCTCGTACGTTCCGCCCCGAAACTCAATGCCCAGGAGGTGGCGCACGGTGCTGCGCGCGCCGTCGCAGCCTACGACGAAACGGAAAGACTCCTGTCGGGTGGCCGCTGCCGGTGGTCTGTCGGACGCGTCGGTAGAATCCCCGTGCGACCCGGCGGGTGAATCAGCATAGTCGATTTGCGTGAGCCGCAGCGTCTTCCGTTCTGCGCCGGGCGGCTGGTCGCGGCGCCCAAGTGCAACTCGGGCACCTTCCGAGTCGATGTTCAACGAAACGAGTTCGGTGTTGCGTTCCACGAGCACGCCGAGGTCTTTGAGTTTCGCGAGCAGAATCTGTTCGGTCGTCCTCTGCTCCAAGTTCAGGATGAACGGATAGGCGCTGCCGAAATGAACGATGTCGTCGAGGCGCACGCTGCCTACCGCACGACCCCGCGCGAAGAAGCGGACTCCCGCAACTCGCGTTCCCTCCCGGAGGAAAGGCTCCACGACCCCCAGTTGCGAGAAGATCTCCAGGCTGCGCGCATGGATGGCCAGGGCTCGCGACTCTTCAGCTGGCGCAGCGCTCCTGTCGATGATGCGAAAGCTCACACCGGCCCGAGCGAGCGCGAGGGCCAGCGTCAGTCCGGTAGGACCCGCACCCACAATCAGGACATCGTGTCCGCTCATTGACTCTCACCTGGCCGATGCGGCCGGAGCCATGTCGTCCTCAATCGAGGCGCAGGAATCGAAAGTAGACGTTGATCGACTCGACCGTGCCCACCTGGATGAGACCGGACACGGGACTCTGATCGGTCCTTGCCAAGAGATCTCGCGCCGACAGGACCGGGGCGCGTTTGGCCATCTCCGGCAACGACGCTTCGTAGGTGAGCAGGAACGGCAGGATGCCATCCAGGCAACTCAGCCGGTACGAATGGCGAAATCCCCGCCGATTCAACATGGGGCTGCCGCGACGGATGGCGCAGGTGGTCGGGATCGTGTAGACCTCTCCGGCCGCGAAGGCCCGGGCAATGATGGGGTCATTGTACTCCGGCGGCTTCGAGGTGGTCAGTTTCTTGAGCAGCGCAACGTTGAGCGGCTTGGGCCGCTTCATCTTCTCCACGGGCAACGGTGGCAGTGTTTCGGGCTCCTTGACGACCACGACCTCGGCCGGTGGGGAGGTGCGGGCCGGTGGGGGCGAGGACGAGCACGCCGCTGCGACCCAGGCCACTCCGAATAGTAACATGACTCTTATCAATCTGCCAAACACGTTCTCCATCACAACCCGCTCTCCTTTTGACGTTGCATCCATTCGACGAACAACCGTTCGACCGCCGCCCGCTCGTGCGGATGCCGGCCTCTGCCCAGGCACTTCTGTGAGGGCCGCGAACCACTGCGCGCGGCTGCCGCAGCAAGAAGTGACTGACTCACATCAATCCCGTGAACAGCCCGCGTTTCTGGAACTTCCCATGACCCTTGCGGCCCGTGTACTCCATGTCCTTCACGACGACTGTCCCGCGCGAGATGACCGTCTCGGCGATCCCCTGCACCTCGTGACCTTCCCACGCGCTGTAGTCAACGTTCATGTGGTGCATGTGTTTGTTCTTGATGCCGATCGTTTCCTTGCGGTCCGGGTTGAAGATCACGATGTCCGCATCGCTGCCGACGGCGATAGTGCCCTTTCGTGGAAAGAGCCCGAAGATTTTGGCCGCAGCAGTGGAAGTGATCTCTACGAACTTGTTGAGCGAGATGCGACCGGCCACGACACCGCCGTTGTAAATCAGGCTCATGCGGTTTTCGATACCCGGCGCGCCGTTCGGAATTTTCGTGAAGTCGCTTTTGCCGAGCTCTTTTTGCTCCTTGAAGCAGAACGGGCAGTGGTCGGTAGAGATGCTGTGAAGATCACCGAACTTGAGGCCGCGCCACAGCTCCTCCTGGTTCCACTTCTCGCGCAGGGCCGGCGTCATCACCCACTTGGCGCCTTCGAAGTTGGGCCTGGAAAGCCAGCTTTCATCCAGGAATAGGTACTGTGGGCAGGTTTCTGCGTAGGCCTCGACGCCGCGGGTGCGTGCCAGATTCACCTGTTCGAGCGCGTCGTAGCTCGATAGGTGAACGATGTACACGGGTACGTGAGCCACTTCGGCAATCGCGATGGCGCGATGCACGCCTTCGGCTTCCATGCGCGTGGGGCGGGTCAGCGCGTGCCACTTGGGTTCCGTTTTTCCGGCTGCGACGGCGCTTTTGATGATCTCGTCGATGACGATTCCGTTTTCGGCGTGCATACACACGAGAGTCCCGTCTTCGCCGGCTTTGCGCATGGCCCGGAAGAGGGTTCCATCGTCCACGTAGAACACGCCGGGGTACGCCATGAACATCTTGTAGGAGGTAACTCCATCGTCGGCCAGCTTGCGCATCTCTCCGAGGCGATTGTCCTCCATGTCCGTGATGATCATATGGAAGCCGTAGTCGATGGAGGTTTTGCCCTCGGCCTTTGCGTGCCACGTATCGAGGGCCTCCAGCGTGGACTGGCCCTTTTTCTGAATGGCAAAGTCGACGATGCAGGTTGTGCCCCCATGAGCGGCAGCCAGCGTGCCCGTGGCGAAGTCATCTGCGGAGGTGGTGCCTCCGAAGGGCATGTCCAGGTGCGTATGCGGGTCGATCCCTCCGGGAATGACCAGCTTGCCTTTCGCGTCGATGATCGTATCCGCCTGAAACGGCAGCTCTCTACCGATGGCGCGAACCGTTTCTCCTTCGACGAAGACGTCCGCGTGATAGTCGTCTACTGCTGTCACGATCCGGCCGTTCTTGATGAGTAGGGACATGTTCTGCTCCTGGGCGATGGTGGTCGGATCGCGCGGGCCGAACACGAGGCGGTCAACCCAAAAAACAGCTGCAGGGCCTTGGCCCGCGGCGCGTGCGGCTCGGGGCATGGGCCTGCCGCGCGTCGGGGCGCATCCTACTTGCGCGAACTCCAGAACAGGCAGGCGAGAACGTGAAGGATGCTGCTGCAGGCGTTCGCGTCGCTGTCCGTGCAGCCTTCGTCCGTGTCCGGTGGTCCTGGTCTGGACTCAGGAGGCGACATGCAGTAGTAGGGCAATGTAACTTCAGGAGTCGTTGCCGCGTAGAGCGTGGCGTTCCCAGTTCGCGAATGGAAACGGTATACCTTACCGGCTGAGACGATCCAGAATTCCGTCGGCAATTCTCTCTGCTGCGGCCGGGCGCGGATTGCCAACGCGGTGTGCTCGTCGAGCAGCGCGAGGCCGCGCGCCCGGCAGGCCGAGAGAGCGGCGCCGACGCCGGCGGTTCGGGTGCTCGTGTCGACGCATGTGCTGCCCATCGGGCCGGTGCCTGAGGGACAGGAAGCCGGGCTTTCTCCACTCAGAGTACCCAAGCCGGTCCCGAGTGAAAGGACGAGGACCGCGATGGGGCGGGCAGGTGCCGCGCGGAGCGTGCGCAGGCTGCGGAGATTGGGGATCAGCATGCGCCTGAGGAAAGGTGCGTCAGGCGCAGGTCAAGAAGGACTTCGCCGAGTCGTTCTGCTGCGACCGCCAGGGGCCGTTCAAAGGGGCCCTTTTTTTTGGAAAGTCCTTGACCGACCGTTCCCGTCAGGAATGGTGAAAAGGAACGCGGAAACAACCTGAGTTTCCCATAGTATCGGCTGTCGCCGCACACAGCGGCGGTTTGTGGTGCGCCGCGCACGGCGCAAAATACGGCGGTCCCCGTTGCGGGCGGAGCTCTGTCGTCGCCTTCGGCTGATATCGGGAGGTAGTGCATGAAGACGCAGGAATACGGTCAGGATCCAACGGCGGTGCGGGAAACGGGTCACTATCAGCAGGAGTACATCGAGTCTTTCGTCTCCAAGTGGGACGAGCTGATCGACTGGGAGGCCCGCGCTGAAAGCGAAAGCGACTTCTTCATTCGAACGCTCCGAGAACACGGGTGCTCCAAGGTGCTCGATGTGGCCACGGGAACGGGCTTTCATTCGGTCCGTCTCTGGAAGGAAGGTTTCGAAGTCGTCAGCGCGGACGGAAACCCAAACATGCTGGCCCGCGCTTTTGCAAATGGGCGCCGGCACGGACACATTCTTCGCACCGCGCAGGCGGACTGGCGCTGGTTGAACAGGGACATACACGGGAAGTACGACGCGGTGATCTGTCTGGGAAATTCTTTCACGCATCTTTTTTCCGAGAGGGCGCGGCGCAAGGCGCTGGCGGAATTCTACGCTGCGCTTCGTCACGATGGAATTCTGATTCTGGACCATCGCAACTATGACGCAATCCTCGATCGCGGCTACTCTTCGCGCGGCGCCTTCTACTATTGCGGGGCGGAAGTGCGTGTGGAACCGGAGCACGTGGATGAGGGCCTGGCCCGCTTTCGCTACGCTTTTCCGGACGGTTCCGTCTTTCACCTGAACATGTTTCCGCTGCGCACAAACTACGTTTCCAGGCTCCTTCGCGAGGTTGGTTTTCAGAGGATCCGCACCTACGGTGACTTCCAGGAGACGCGACCGGGTGCCGAGCCGGACTTCATCGTGCAGGTCGCCGAAAAGACATTCCTCCCGGAAGAGTCGCCGGAGGGTGAATCCCTCGGAACTCCAGGGTCCGAATCTGCCAGGTGAACCGGAGGACATCGTGAAATACTCACAGGCCGTGGAACGGGCGCGAACCTACTACAACAGCAACGAGGCCGATGCCTTTTACGCTGCGGTGTGGGGTGGTGAAGACATCCACATTGGGATCTACGCCCACCCCGAAGAAGAAGTCGCCCGGGCATCGCGGCGAACGGTGGAAGTCATGGCCGATGGGTTGGTGCAGCGTGGCGCGGCCCCCACGATTGTCGACACGGTCCTGGACCTCGGGGCGGGGTACGGAGGTTCGGCTCGGTACCTGGCAACCCGATTCGGCTGCTCGGTGGCTTGCCTGAATCTCAGCGAGGTACAGAACGAACGCAACCGTCAGTTGAATCGGGAGCGCAACCTGGTCGGTCGAATCCGCGTCATCGATGGTGATTTCGAGCAGATACCGGCGGAAGACGACAGCTACGCCATCGTTTGGTCGCAGGACGCCCTTCTGCATTCGGGGGATCGAGAGCGGGCCGTGCGCGAAGCGGTGCGCGTGCTTCGTCCCGGCGGGGTGATGGTATTCACAGACATCATGCAGCGGGATGTCGTGCCACCGGCGCTGCTTCATCCGATTCTGAAGCGAATCGAGCTGGCAAGTCTGGGGTCGGTCGCCTTCTATGGCGAACTGCTGCTTTCGCTCGGCATGGTAGCTTTCGATTTCGAAGACTTCACGCCGGAACTGTGCCACCACTATCGACGGGTCTCCTCCCTTCTGGAGGAACGATTGCCTAAAATGGACGACCCGTCTTCCGCGGACTACGGCACGCGCATGCTCGAAGGGCTCGAGCATTGGATTCGTGGCGGAGAAACCGGCGCGCTTGCCTGGGGTCTTTTGTTTGCGCGTAAGCCTCCGATCGAAGTTGGCTTGGACGGGCGTGTGGGGGGCGCGTGAGCGCCGTCCCGGGCGGTTCGTCCGGCAAGCCGGACAGCTTCGGGCGCGCGCGAAGTACGGCCGCGTCCTCTTGGTTTCACCTCAACCCTTACGTTTTCTTCGGGTCGGCCGGCGTGATCCTCTTGGGCTTGGCCCTCGGCGCCTTTTTTCCGGAGGACGCGGGTCGATTTTTCGGAGGCATGCAGGACTTCATAGCGGAGGGGTTCGGGTGGTTCTACACCGTGGTCGTCGGGATGCTGCT
>CAZPFB010000075.1:0-27616 GCA_964585735.1 uncultured Leptospiraceae bacterium | reverse complement strand
CCATTCTCCTGAGCAAGACCACGCCCTATCAGCGCATCGTGGTGACGCGCTGGAAAGACGACGTGCGCCTTTTCCTCAACGGAAACCTCCAGCTCTCTTCCCGCGATGAGGCCCGCTACCACGAAACGATAGCGCACATCCCTGCCGCCGCTCTTGGACGTCCGCCCCGCAGCGCCCTGATCCTGGGCGGTGGCGACGGCCTGCTCGTCCGCGAACTCCTCCGCTACGACTCCGTGCAGCGGATCGTGGTCGTCGACCTCGACGAGGCGATGGTGCAGCTCTTTCGGGACCGTGCCTTCTTGCGAAAGCTGAATGGGGAGGCCCTGCGGTCTCCCAAGGTTCACATTGTCATCGACGATGCTTTCCGCTGGCTGAAATCACATCGCGGCCCCGAGCGGTTCGACCTGATCTACGCCGACCTTCCGGACCCCAACTCGTATTCTCTGGGCAAATTGTACACGGTCACCTTCTACCTGCACGCGCTGCGCAGGCTCACGCCCGGTGGGGTTTTTGCCACGCAGGCCACTTCCCCGGTCTTTGCGCCCGATGCTTTCTTCAATATCAGGGACACCATCGACGACGCGTGCGCGCGCCGGCGCCCGGCATGCCGCACGTTCGCATTCCATACGTATGTACCAAGCTTCGGCGACTGGGGTTTCGTGGCCGTGGCTGACCGCTCCGTGGGACCGAAGGATCTCGGAACGTTCCCGAACGGCCTGCGCTACCTGACCCCGGAGGTAGCAGCCAGCCTGTTCACCTTTGCGCCGGACTTCGCACCCCGTAAGCGGCCAGGACCCAACAGCCTGAACAACCAGGTGCTCGTGCGCATTTACAACGACTCCTGGGACAACTGGTACGAGTAGGATCCACCAGGTTCCGGCACCGGCCCGATCCGCAGTTTGGAATGGGAGTGTCCCCGGGGGTCGGCTCCCCAGAAACTTGGCGAATCGCCAATCCGAATTGACAGCTACCGGGTTCAGACCTCGTTATCAGCCATTCTTTGTCCTGGAGGACTTTATGAAATGGATGATCGCCGCACTCTTGCTATGTTTTAGCGCCAGCCTGTACGCTGGCCCCCGAATCTACCGCGTTACAAGCTCCGCTCTCAATATCCGCGCCGACTCGGATGCAAAAGCCAAAATCATGACTTCGCTGCCTAGAGGCAGCATCGTTGAAATCTACGAACGTGACGAGAAGCCCGTCGTAGTGAAGGTGGCCGGGACGTCGGGCAGTTGGCTTTCTGTTTTGGGCCTCGGAGGATATGCCTTTTCGGCATTTCTGGAGCGTGCTCCGGCCACATTCAAGCGGACAGCCGAGAGACTCGAATCGTGCAGGGTCAAGAATGCTTTTCTCGAGTGTAAGGAAGACGTGCCTTTGAAGCTGAAGCTGAATGCACAGGTAGTGATTCTTGCGGGCGCATACAAAGCCAGCCATGAGGAATGCTGCAAAGGGAAAAGCCGGGTTCTGGTTCAGAAAGGAATTCCCGCTGGAGAAATAAACTTGGATCACATGATCGTCAGTGTCATTGTCAATGGAGCGAACGAAGTAGTCACGATCACCGCCGAACATGGCGGACATGGCTGCGACTGAAGCGCCAGTAATCTGGCTGTAGCAGTAGCAACCCTTGGATCCGGCGCCGAGAGCGCGCCGGGTTCATCAGGGCGCGGCCACTTCTTCTTCCTGCCTGCGCAGGCTCACCTGGCCGATCGGGTTCACGCGCACATCCGTGGGTATCTCTTCATGTGCGAGCACCGCGAAGTTGCGCGACGGAACCAGTCGTTCGAGGATGGAGAAGATCCCGGCACGGATGGCGCGACTGCACAAGAAGACCGGATGTTTTCCTTTGTCCCGGGCCTGCTGGTAGCTCTCCTGGATGGCGTCCCGAAGGGCGACCTGAAAGTCCGGCTTGAGCGCCATCACGAAACCCTCTTCCTCGTCGCGGTGAATCCCTTCGCGCAGCCTTCGGTCGATGCCCGGCTCGAGCGTGACGCAGTGAAGGACGTTTTCCTCGTCGACAAGCTCGCCGACAATCTGTCGACGCAGCGCCTGACGAACCGCTTCCGTGAGTAGATAAGGATCCCCGTGCGTCCGCTCGGCGTTGTTGGCAATGGTTTCGAGCACACGCACCATGTTCCGAATGGAGACGCCTTCCTTGAGCAAACCCTGGAGCACGGCCTGAATCTGACCCAGTGAAACCTTTTTCTCCGTCAAGACCTCGTCCACGATGACAGCGTTCTCCTCGCGGATGCTGTCGACGATGTTCTTGACTTCCTGACGACCCATGATCTCCGAAGCGTTCTGTTGAATGATGCTCGAAAGGTGCGTGGCGATCACGGTCGAAGGATCGACCACGTCGTAGCCGCCGGATTCGGCCTCGTTCTTCTGCTCCGGCGCCACCCAGTAGGCCGTCATCCCGTATGTCGGCTCTTCGAACGACTTCACGTCTCTCAAGGGCATCGTCACCCGACCGGTGTCTATGGCCATGACGCGATCCGGTTCGAGCGTGAACGAACCGATCACGCTGCCGTGCAGCTTCACGACGTACTGGCCGGGCTGCAGGTTCATGTTGTCCCGGATGCGAACCGGCGGGACGATGAGCCCGCTCTCCATGGCGAACCGGCGGCGCAACCGCGAAATCTGGTCAAGCAGCGTGCCACCCGATTTGGGATCCACGAGCGGGATCAGGTTGTAGCCGATCTCCACCTCCAGCGCTTCGGTCCGCAAATGCTCCAGGTAGGACTCCGGTTTGCGTTCCTCGGGGCGCTCCCGATCCTGCTGGCGCTGGTCTTCCTCCTTGCGATCCTGCGCGGTTTCGATCCGGCGCCCCAGAAAGATGAGTCCGCCGCCAATGAGGGCCATGGCGATGAGCGGAAACCCGGGGATGAGGCCGCCCGCTATCAACACGCCGCCGACCACGTAGAGCACTTTCGAGTTCGCGAACATCTGATTGCGCATGTCTTCCGGCAGCGAGTCGTTGCCGGCCGCGCGCGTGACGATGATACCTGTGGCCGTCGTGATGAGCAGGGCCGGAATGGACGAAGCCAGACCGTCGCCGATGGTGAAGCGGGTATAAGTTTCCAGCGCGGTTGTGAAATCTGAACCCTGGAACAGCATCCCCACGAGCATGCCGCCCATGATGTTGATCCCCGTGATGATCAGGCCCACCCGGACGTCCCCCTGAACAAACTTGGAAGCACCGTCCATGGAACCGTAGAACTCCATTTCCTTCTGGAGCGCCTGCCGACGGCGACGGGCTTCCTTTTCGTCTATGTAACCCGCATTCACGTCCGAGTCGATGGCGAGCTGCTTGCCCGGCATGCTGTCCAACGTGAAGCGCGCTGCCACTTCGGACACGCGCGTGGCACCTTTGGTGATGACCATGATCTGGACGAGCGTAATGATCAGGAAGATGATCACACCGACCACATAGCCCGCGGCGCCTTCCGAGCCGCCGACGACGAAGGTGCCGAACGCTTCAATCAGCTTCGAAGAGCTGGCAGCCCCCTGCGTTAGAATCATCCTCGTCGTGGCCACGTTCACCGCCAGACGGAACAGCGTCGTGACCAGCAGAATCGTCGGGAAAACCGTGAAGTCCGCCGGGCTGTTGCTCGCGAGCGCCGTCATGAGCACGAGCATGCCCAGGAGGAGACTGATGACCAGCAGGCCATCGAGCAGTGTCCCGGGCAACGGGACGATGATCACAGTCAGGATCACGATGACACCCGCGCCCAGCACGACATCACTGTTGCCCAGGTACGGACGCAGTCTCTGCAGCCATTCGTTCATTCAGGTTCGCTCCTTACCTTGTGCCGCCCGCTGTGCGCTGCCGAAAGCGATCCAGTTGGGCGAAGATGACGCTCACCGCCTGATAGAGACCCGCAGGGATCTCGGCGCCCACTTCCACATCGCGATAGAGCAGGCGCGCGAGTTGCGGGCTCTCGCGAATAGGCACGCCCCGCTCACGCGCGATATTGCGGATCAAGAAAGCCAGATGGTCTGCTCCTTTGGCCGTCACGACCGGCGCGGCCGACTGTTGCGGATCGTACTGGAGAGCTACAGCGTAGTGTGTGGGGTTGGTGACCACAACGTCGGCCTTGGGTACTTCCTGGAGCATGTTGCTCTGTCGACGAAGCTCCATGCCTCGCTCGCGTTGGCGCTGCCGGATCATCGGATCTCCTTCGTCGTCCTTGCGCTCCCTGCGGGCCTCGGAGATGTTCATCTTGAGGTTCTCCATGTATTCGAAGCGCTGGTAGATATAGTCCGGTATGGCGAGCACCAGCAGGATCAGCCCGCAGACGAGAAGCAGCTTGAATGAAGTCCATCCGAAAAGAGCGATGGCCTGACGCAGGCCCATGTTCCCGCTCTTGAGCATGCCGATGAAGTCGACCACAATGACGAAGTAGCTGATGACTCCGATGATCGCGACCTGCACGAGTATCTTCAATAAGTTGTACATCGTGCGACGGACGGGGAGAATACGCTTGAAATCCGGGATCAGCCGTTCGAGCTTGAAGGCGAGCGGCTGCAGGGTGAACAACGCCCCCACCTGAGACACGCTGGCGACAATGCCCACGAGCATGGCCGCGAGGAAGACCGGCCCGGTGATCTTTCCGGCCTGCCAGAAAAGCTGAAAGGTGATCTGCTTCACCGCGTGCACATCCAACTCGGCGATTTGCCAGAGTTCGCCGCCCAGGAATCTCTTGAAGACGTCGGTGAGGGCAAAGAACATGTACCCGGCCAGAAAGAAGAGTGTGACTGTCGTACCCAGAAGCACGGCCGCGCTGACCAAATCCTGCGATTTGGGAACGTTGCCCTTGTCCCGCTCTTCCCGCTGACGCCTCTCGGTAGGCGCTTCGGTCCGACCTTCGTCTTCGGCCGCGAACCTTTGTAGAAGGATGCGGGGTGGCAGCGCGAGCCGCGCACGGGTTAGAACCTGACGCTCATGAGCCAAAGATGCCGCTCGCTCGGTGGTCCCCTCGGTGGTTGCCATGAAGGGTCCGAAAGATGCCGGTTGCGGCTGCTCCTGCTCGCAGGTGCGCACGGACATCACCTCATACTCGCGTGGCGAAACGTAGCTGTTCATGGTGTCTTCGGCCATGTGCCAAACATTTCACCCATCACGGCATAGGTCCGATGGAAGGAGTCGAGCATCAGCGGCACGACGACCGGACCTAATACGAAAAGAACCAGGATTCCGATGATGATGTTGAGCTGAATGCCCATGTTCATCAGGTTCATCTGCGGAGCCGCCCGGCCGAGCAGGCCCAACGCCACCGAAGTGATGAAAAGGATCCCCATGACCGGAAGCCCGATCTTCAGGGCGGTGATGAACATGACGCCAAGGCTCCGGTCCAGGTGTTGGGTCAGACCCGCCAGGACGTAGGTTTCCGGCACCAATTGTGGAACTCGCACGAACGACTCGCCCAGGGCCCGCAGCATGTGCAGGTACGCGGGTACGTACTGCCCATCGATCGTGAAATCCACAGTGAGAAACAGGAGTAGCCCGATCAGGCTCTTGAGCGTGCCCAGCACCGGTATGGAAACTTCCGCCTGCGGATCGAGAACCTCCGAAAAGCTGATGCCCATCTGAACGGAGAAGATCTCACCGGCCATCTGAAAGGCTGAAAGAATGACCGTGATCATGAAGCCGATCACGATTCCCACGATCGCCTGCCCCACGACGGCCAACAGGAAGCTGCCCGGATTTTCGGGCAGCGGTGGCAGATGCGCCATGACGCCCGAGTAGAGAACGACCGCCACAAAAAAGGCAAGAACCATTCGCGTGCGAACGCCCACTCCTTCCGTGCTCAGTACCGGCGCAGTGAAGAGAAGCCCCATCACGCGCGCCATGATGAGCATGAGGTACTGGAATCCTGTGCTGAATTCGCTCATGGTGGTCGCCCGGGTCCGCTCTGCTGCGGTCCGCATTCGTATGCCGATGGGACTGCCTTCATAGGGAAATGCGTAGGGGTCAGAACCTCTGGATCAGATTGTAGATGTCGACCGTGTAATCCATGGCAGTATTCAGGATATAGGCGAAGAACACAGCCATGGCGATTCCCACCGCAAGCGCCTTCGGCACGAAAGTCAGCGTCTGCTCCTGAATGGACGTCGTGGTCTGGAGGATGCTGATGATCAGGCCCACGATCATACTGATACCCAACATGGGCGCCGATATCTTGATGGTGACGATCAGCATGTCGTTGACGATTTTGATTACGTCTGATTCGATCATGGCGCGCTACCCATAGGAGAGTACCAGATTGGTCGTGATCAGATGCCAGCCGTCCACGACGATAAACAGGATGATCTTGAACGGCAACGAGATCATGGCGGGCGGCAGCATGACCATGCCCATCGACATCAGCGTGGACGCTACGACGATGTCGATGACGATGAAGGGAATGAAGATGATGATTCCGATGATGAAGGCCTTTTTGATTTCCGAGAGCATGAAGGCCGGTATCAGAATGTAAGAATCGATGTCCTCGATCGTCTTGATGGACTCGGGTGTTTTCCCCGAGAGCTTGACGAACAGGCCGATCTCCTTGGCGCCGTCCTTGCCGATTTGGCGGATCATGAACTTCCGAAATGGCTGAATCCCCTTTTCTGCGAAGACCTGCGCAGAGGCATTCTTACCTCGAATGTAGGGCTGGAGGGCGCTTTCGTTGAATTCCTTTAGCGTCGGCGCCATGATGAAGCCGGTGATGAACAAAGCCAGACCGAAGAGCACCTGGTTAGGCGGCATGTTCTGCAGGGCCAGGGCCCGCCGAACGAAGTCGAAGACGATGATGACCTTGGTGAAGCTGGTCAGCATCATCACCAGCGCGGGCGCCAGGGACAGCAGGCTCAACGCCAAAATGAGAAAGAGCGAAAGGGATGCCTCCTGTCCGTCCCGCGCTCCCCGGACTCCAGGGATCACGGGTATCTGGAACTGTTCGAGACCCTGCGCCCCCAAGCCCGAAACGAGGATGATGAATAGTAGAAAACAGAAAAGGCCCGCCGGGAGGCGGGCGAGACTGCGATGGTAGGTCTTTCTCCGGCCCAGGGGCTGCTGGCCTCTGTCCGCCTTTGAATGCGACATAACAGGGGTCTGAACCACCGGGGCAAAAGTACAAGCTTATTTTTTGGGTACAAAGTGTTTTCTTGGAGGCGGGAAAGCGTTTGACCCATGCGTGAGAGGTCGACCCATGGAAGGGTTCAGCGCGGCCCCAAGGGCCAGGGAGGGCGAATGGCGGTCAAGGTTCGGAGTGGCATCAAGGTAATCAATGTGGCCGACGTCCTGGCTCAGCCCGCTGACCGGGAGTACAAGTTCATTTCGGGCGTCCTCGAGGAGCAGGGCGTGTTCGGTCGCCTGGTGGTCGAGGTGGACGATCGGAACCGAAACCTCCTGATCTGCAATCTGACCGACCGCGCGCACATCAACTACATCGACCTCGAAAAGGAGCTGGAGCCCACCCTGCAGGAAAGGGGGATCTCGGTCCTCGAACTCTGGCGCTTTCAGTACGGCTACGTTACGGTTCGAGGCAAAGAGCGGGTGGTGCTCTCGGAACTGCGGATGAAAGACATCCAGGAGATCCTCGGCTACTGTGAGGAGAAGCAGGTGGACCTGGACAATCTCTTCTATACGATCCTGACTACGTAACCGTCCAGGCCGCGGCAGCTACGCCCGGATGGGTTCGGATGACCCGCCGACCGTCACAAGCGCCACCCCCTTGGAGATGTTGGTAGCGTTCGGAACGTAGTCCAGGTATCCCAAGAGCTTGAGGTACCGGTAGACGGGGTCCGAAATCTCGACCAGCGCGAACCGAAAACCCGAGCCCTTCCAAGCCTCCAAGGTCTCCAACAGGAAGTTCAGGCCCACGCTGTTGATATAGGAGACATGCCGGAGCGCTATCACGATGCGGGACTCGAGTTCTCCTCCGGCCGTCAACTGCCGCAGCGCGGATTCGAAAGCTTTGACGGAATACTCATCGAGCGGTCGATTGAAATGCAGAATGGTAACGGAGGGGTTCCCGGGTGCCCGGGTTGCGTACACCGGGCCGACTCCCTTCCCCGCTTCCGGAGCGGACGGCGGACTGTGCTTCCGCAAGGCGAGCTCGATGACCTCGAGCAGTTCGCGCGAATCGATCGGTTTGGGTAGAAAGTCAAAGGCCTGTTCGCGGAGGGCCCCCAGGGCCTGCCGCATGTCCGCGGCCCCGCTCATCAGAACCACGGGGAGCTTGGGCTCCACCTGCCGGATTTCTTGCAGGAGTTCCAGCCCGTTCACCTCCGGCATGTGGTAATCAGTCAGAACGAGGTCGATGCTGCCCTTCTTCACGAAGCGAAGCGCCGAAACAGCATCCGGCGCGATCGGGCAGCGATACCCCCGCCTTTGCAGAAAAGCCTGAAAGGTCTCCAGGACCTCCTCCTCATCATCTACAACGAGCACTGTCCGCAAAGCCACCGCCCCGCTGAAGGACCGAAAAGGTCCGTTCGGCAACGTAGTAATACGTTCGGACGATCGCAGATGTCTAACTTTTTCCTTCTCATCTCGCACAAGTTTTTGACATATCTCATATCAAAACCTGACGGCCAGCAAGAATGCCCCGTAATCCTACCTGGTCGAGCATCACCGAAAGCTGACCGGCATCGGGGCCGGGACCATGCGCCGGGATCATGCGCCGGGATATGCGAGGCGGACTGCAAGCCTCATGGAGAATTCGCCGGTGGCCCTATGCGACCAACTGGGAGGCGCCCTCAGGAAGGACGGCGCTGCAAAACGACCTCAACCCGAGGAACAGGTTCTCAACGCGCTGGCATAGCGGAGAGGGTGCGATGAACTTCGGCCGCACACTTGCGACCTTCCGAGATAGCCCAGACGATGAGGGATTGCCCGCGACGCATGTCGCCGCAGGCGAACACTTTGGGCAGCGTCGTGGCAAAAGAACCCGGTTCGACTCCGAACGAGGCCTTCACATTGCCGCGCTGGTCCAACTCCATGCCGAGGGCCTGCAACTGTTCGAGCAGGCCAGACCGCACCGGATGAAGGAAACCCATAGCCAGGAAGACGTAGTCGGCCGGCCACTCGAACTCGGTACCCGGCACCGGCACGAGCTTGCCCTCGCGTAACTCGACCTGACTCCCGTAGATGGCCTGCACTTCGCCGCGGTCGTTCCCGCGAAAACCGCCGGTACCCACTGCCCAGTGGCGTCGCGCGCCTTCCTCGTGACTCGTCGAGGTTCGGAGGATTCGCGGATACTGTGGCCACGGAGTGGAGTCCGGCCGCTCCGGCGGCGGCTCGGGGAGGACTTCGATTTGGGTGACGCTCTTGGCACCCTGGCGATTGCACGTACCGACACAGTCCGAGCCCGTGTCGCCGCCACCGATGACTATGACGTGCTTCCCGCCCACCTGAATGTGGCCGGGCACGGTGTCTCCCGCGTTCACCTTGTTCTGGGGCACGAGAAAGTCCATGGCGAAGTGGATGTTCTTCAGTTCGCGGCCCGGCACGGGCAAATCGCGCGGCTGCTCGGCGCCACCGGCCAGAACCACGGCATCATAGGCGGCGACCAGTTCCTGCGCGCCCAGGTCGACGCCGACGTGCACGCCCGTCCTGAACTCGACGCCTTCGATCCGCATCTGATTGATGCGCCGGTCGATGATCCACTTCTCCATCTTGAAGTCTGGAATGCCGTAGCGCAACAGGCCCCCGATGCGGTCGTTCTTCTCGAACAGCGTCACACTGTGGCCCGCCCGCTGCAGTTGCTGCGCGCAGGCGAGCCCGGCCGGCCCCGAACCAACGACGGCCACGCGTTTACCGCTCAGTCGGGCCGGTGGCTCGGGCTCCACGAATCCTGCCTCGAAGCCCCGATCGATGATGGTGCGCTCGATTCCCTTGATGGCGACCGGTGGTTCGTTGATACCCAGGACGCACGCGCTTTCGCACGGGGCAGGACAAAGACGGCCCGTGAACTCAGGGAAGTTGTTCGTGGAGTGAAGGTTCTGGAGGGCTTCCCGCCACCGGCCCCGATAGACGAGGTCGTTCCACTCGGGGATGAGATTGTCCACGGGGCAGCCGGTGTCACCGTGGCAGAAGGGAATGCCGCAGTCCATGCAGCGAGCGCCCTGTGTGCGGGCGGTCTCTTCTTCGAACGCCGCTTCGAACTCGCGAAAGTGCTTGATGCGATCGGCAACGGGGTCCTTGCTGGGGGCGGCCCTCGTGAACTCCATGAATCCTGTGACTTTGCCCATTTCGAACTCCGCGCCCGGCCAGAACTCCCTGAGAGCCCCCTACTGCACGTTCCGTGCCCGGCCCGAGCGCATACATGACCGCGGAAACCAGGGCGCCGCTCGCGCGCCAGGTGGTCAAGGACATTCCCCACGGGGGCCCGACCGAGATTCGGGTGTGCGTGGTCCGACAGGCCTTCGCGTCCTCCCGCTCGTCCTGACCCTGGCGGTGGCGGCCCTGGGTGCCTGCGCGGCCGGGCCCGTCTACCGCGGGCGCACTCCGGCGCGTCCGCTGACCGTCCCCGCCGGTGGTCGCGCTGTAGTGTTCACGCAGGTATTGCGCCGCGTCAATGCGACCAGCTCTCAGGGTCAGAAATGGTACGCGGAGTTGGGCGAAGAAGACTACCGGCGGCTGGCCGACCGCCTGACGTCCATTATCCAGAAACATTGGCGCGTCACATGGAGCAGCTCCGAAAGTGTGCGCGCCTCAGGGGTGTACCGGTCGGGCGCTTTTCCGACTGCGGCTCCCTTCTTCTTGAACCCGGACCTACTTCCCATCGTGGGCGACCCGGCGCACGTGGACCTGATGCTCCGCAGCGCTGCCGAGCTTCAGGCCGACCTGTTCTTGGTCGTCCTCTTCGACTTCGAGATCTCCAAGCTGTTCGGCAGGCCTGCCACCGTAACGACCACAGTGACGGTCCAGGTTTTTTCCCCTTATGTGGGCCTGGTTGGCCTTCTCGTAAGCGAGGATTCCAGACCCGCCCTTCCCTACGATCGAATACCGGCGCTGGCCGAGATGCCGAAAGCATACCAACCGGTTCTGGCGGCAACCGTGCGCGCTTCCTTTGCTGGGGCACTGGCCCGTCTCGACCAAGACGCCCAGAAGGCTGTCGTAGACAGAATTATCGCAAAGTGACCATTCCGCACACAAAGCGCCCTAATATTAAGCAATCTCCGTTGGTCCTACCCTGCGTACGGGAACAGCAGAAGTGTTCCGCGGAGACGCTCCCAAGCCGCGCGAAGGCCTATTTTCCAGTCCAGATGCCCATCATCGGTGCCGTTCGCGGTCCTGCTCCCCCTGGCACGGCTGTTGCTAAGGGAGGCCAGGAGAGCCAATCTCCAGGAGCAAACGCATGAACAAAAAGACTACAATTGCGTGGGTAGCGGTCTTCTTGCTGTCTATCCCCGTTTTTGCGGAACCGGACCCGAAGTCGGCCGATCCGCAACCACCCGCCCCGGCCCTCCCGGATGGGGGAATCGACGTTACGGTCGCCTTTGTGACCAACTACGTATGGCGCGGCGACGACATCTTCTTCGAGAAGTTTCAGCAAGATGGGAAGATGTACAAGAGCTTCCAATCGCCCGGTGCCTTTCAACCGAGCATCACGTTCAAGACCGGTGTGGATGGGTTGACCTTCAACATTTGGGGATCTCTGGCAACCAGCGGTCGACAGAATGTGGACTCGGACGGTCGCATCCAGAGAGCCCCCGGCGGCGACAGCATCATGACAACGGGCGACGTTGCCGACATCACGACGAGCCTCACGGCGAATCCGCTGCCCACCGAGATCAAGGACCTGGAGAGGGACACTTGTTCAGCCAACACCGCCGCCTCTATGGCCAACCTCACGACGGGAGTCGTTACGGCCGGCAAAGCCGCTCCCAACTGCGCGCCGAACACCTACAAAGAGAAGAACGGTCTGAAGCGCTGGGATGAAATCGACTTCACCCTCGGCTATTCCAAGGAGACGAAGAAGGGAACTGTGGGCATGGGCTTCATCTCCTATACGAACCCCGTAACCGTCAATTTCGGCCAGTTCACGGAACTCTACGTAAGCTATGCTCCACCGTTCCTCTCTGAACTATCCTTCACGGCATACTCGGGGATTACCGGGATTCCGTATCAATACTACATGCCCAAGTACGCCAAGAACATCGACCTGACCAAGTCCCTGCAACTGAACCTCGCGGCCAGCGCGGGATACAAGGTACAGTCGAAGATGCAGGGTTGGAACGACGTGACCGGTCTGTTGGGCGTGACCTTCAGCGGTATCGCCGTTTCCATCAACGCAGCCTACCGACCCGATATGCGCTTCCATGAGGCGTTCCAGGGCAGCGGCGACACGAACACGGACCTGCCCGTCTGGATCAACGGCGGTTCGACCACGCGAGATGGATTTGTCGCGGATCCCAGCAAGTCACAAGGGCTTCTGAACGACGCGGTCAACGGACAGATCTCTCAGGTCCTGTACGGGCAGCACGGCTCAACGCTCACGTACACTCCGCGCGCCAAGTTGCCGAGCGTCATCTACTGGGCGAGCATCGGATACACGACGTCGTTCTGACCCGGCTCCAACACGAAACGATCCTCACACCGCCCCGCGCTTTTGCGCGGGGCCTTTTTGTTCCCTGGGGTTCGCACGGCAGATACTCCAAAGTCCCGCCGTGGGCTTCGACGATTCCGCGGGTAATGAGCAGGCCGCGACCCCTCTCGGTGGGGGTTTTGATCCGCGCAATACCTTGGCCTTCGTCTTGCACCTCGAAAACGGTCCCCGGCGGCATGGCGACCGAGCGCAGGGTGAAGACACGTCCCGTATAGAGGGCCAGCGTTTCGCCCTCAGCCGAATCGAGCGCTTCCGGTCCGACCGTGGGGGCGATTCCATGCATGGCACATGATCGCACTGAGGAGCCGCAGGTCCACACCGACGTACTGAACCGCTGGATGGAAGAAGCTGGCCCGGAAAGAACGAGTCGTTCCGGTGCTCGACGTGGTGATTTCCTGGCCCCCAGCGCGCTGAGCACCAGGTCCCCACCGAGAGTCGGGGCACCCACGAGCGGAGCGGGAACAGTAGGCGAGGTGAAGGGGGCCGATCCTGTTCCCAGCGGCAGGAGGGCCAGGCCGCTTCGGACATGAGATCGCTGTCTTTACGTTGGGCGACCCCGGCTAAAAGTCCGCACCGATCCCGATGCGGCGGCTTTCATCGGCCCTTCCGTTTCAGAGGTGCCTCACCCGCCAACCGCTTCGAGCTCCGCGCGCAGGCCTGACGCCCTGCCCTCATTCCCCGCGGCCTGGTGAGCCGCCACGAGTTGGCGCAGGTTCTGCACATTCCCCGGCTCCCGCAGCCGTAGTCTTTCGCCCGCGTCGATGGATTCGGCCAGATGTCCCGCACGGCGATGGCAGTACGCGGCCAGGAGCAGCGTTTCGCTGTCCTCCGGATGATCCGCGAGATAGCTCTCGGCAAGAGACGCGGCCTCCTGGTAGCGGCCTGCTTTTCCGAGAGCACGGATCACCAGGCGACGGACCGGCGGTGCCGAAAGCGAAGCGAGGTCTCCCTCCAGAATGGCGAGGGCTTCGGTGACGCGACCGTCCTTGATGAACTGCGTGGCCTGGCGCAATCCCTCGCGGTGCGACTCATCGAGAATCCAGGGAGCTGCCATCTCTCCGGGTCGATAGGCCACGCGGATGAGGGACAGGTCGTCGGTCACCTCGCCTGCTTCTCGGATGGCCGACACCAGAGGGTTGATCTGTGCGCCGGTCTGCTGCACCAATCGCACGAACAGCCCTTCGTCCTCGTTGATGCGACGGCCCGTTGCTGTGGGCATGCCGAGGTCGTCCCGACCGTCCGAGCCTATGACCAACACATCTCCCGGCAAAAGGCGATCGGTCTGCACGGCGAGCGTGGCTTCGATCATGGGTGTGCCGAACTTCCTCAAAATGTTGGGGTCAGGTAAGAAACCGGCCTGGCCGTCCCGAAAAAGGACCGGCACCGGGTGCTCGGCGTTCACGTGACACATGAAGCCGGTCAGGTCGTCGATCACGGCCACGAAAGCCGATACCAGCATGGAACCGTTGAAAGACTCGAAGACCTTCTGCAGTTCGAGCACCGCGTTCTTCAGCCAGCGTTCCGGGTAGTGCTGCTGCTCGACAGCCACGACTTTGGTGCGCTCGATGATGGCGTCGAACACTGCGCCGAGAACCAGGGCGCCGCCCGCCCCCTGCATCGACTTGCCCATGGCGTCCCCGTTGAGCACGACCGTGCAGTCGCGTCCGCGCAGTCGAATGCTGTGGCAGATACACACGTCCCCGCCGATCTGACTCTCCCAGTGTCGGAACTTGAAGGTCTTCTTCTGCTCCTGAAAGGTTTCGACGAACACCAACTCGGACTGACACCGGTTGGCGGCCAACGGCTCGATCAACAGCGACGTGAGGAAGTAGTCTCCATCCTGTTGGAACTTCAGGGCGCTCACTTCCTGGAGGGTTCGACGGAGTTCGGCGGTCCGCTGTTCCACCTTCTTCTCCAGGTCCTGGTTGAGTTCGACGAGGGCCCCGTAGCTGTCTTGAAGTTCCCGCGCCAGTGAATTGATGACCACGGCCAATTGTCCCAACTCGTCGTCCGATTCGCGTTTGATGAGATGCTGATCGAGCATTCCGAACTTTTTCTCCTGAACGAGGCTCCCAACCGCCTGAACGGCTTCTGTCGTATCCCGAAGGGGCCGCGTGAAGAAGCGGTGCATGAGCAGTGCGGCCAGAATGACCCCGACGAGAATCGTCACGCCGATGATCGTGAGCACGTCGCGGCTGATATAGCGCGCCACCTGCTCTGCCTCTTTGAGCGGCTTGACGACGACCATCTTCCAGTACGATTCCGGAACGTGGAACAGAAAGACGAGCGACTCCTCGCCCGTGATGAAGTCGCGCTTGATGTGAATGCGTTTGTAGAGATAGGTATCCTTGAGCCTCTCCTGCATGGGATCGGCAATCACGGCGGCAATGAACTGCGCCTCTTCGAGGTTGATCTGATCGCTGTCGCCGTCGATCTTCGGGATGGCCTTTGCATCGTAGCCCTTCATTTTCTGCGCGGTGGCGAGAATGTCGGTGTTCATGGATTCGAGCGCAGCCGCAATCGGGGTGAACTCGGACTTCTTCTTCACCAGATCGTTTACGTGCAGAAACTCTTCGGTTCGCTTGCCTTTGGCGTCCGTTTCCACCTTCTTGACCAGGCTCGTTTCTGGGAAGGTGAGGAACTTGTTGTTCCGGTCCGTCAGGAAGACGTATCCGCCCGTCGATTTGCGGATGCTCTCCATCACGCCGTGGAGCCCTTCGAGCTTCAAGTCCACCGTGGCCACGCCGCTGAACCGACCGGACTCCCGCATGGCCACGGTGCAGGTCACCATCGGCTGATAAGAATAGGGGTCCATGTACGACTTGCTCCAGAAACATTTTCCGGGCTTCGAGTAGCGGACCACCGGGTACCACTCGTCGTTGAGGTATCCCCGGCCCGAGTTGTAGTCATCGTAATACTTGAGCGTACCGTCCTTTTCGCGTCCGTAGAAGAAAGAACGCAGCTTGCGACCCGGATCGAAGGTGTACGGTTCCGGCCACACACCACCCCCCGCCACGTCCTTGTCCCCGTTGAAATCGACGACGTTGGGCACCACGGATTGAAACAGCGCGGTACTCTTGGGCAGCGTCTGGCCCATGGCGGCCATGCTTCGACCGAGGGATTCGATTTCTCGGGAACGCTTCAAGAGTCGGTCGATGGCGCCATTTCCGATCTGTTCGATGAGCCGCGCGCTCTCTTCCACCACCAGCGGCTTGGCCCGGTTTTCCATCACGAGCACGATCCCGGCCATGTCCCAAAGCGGAACGAGCGTGAGGCCCAAAAGACCCAGAAACGTCAGGCTCTTGTACCAGACGACCCGGCCCGTGGCAACGCCCGCTTTCCCGCCGGGGGGCGACGGTCGGTCGCCTGTCTGCGGTCCCGAGTCTCCACCATCCGGAGCCAACAGTTCGCGGTCCAATTCCGCAAGCGAGTCGTCGGTTTGTGGTTCGGACGAATTCGTCCGTGTTGTGTCCTGACTGCTGCGTTCCGCTGCGATAGCTGCGCCTGCCTCTTCGTTCCCCATCTTTTTTCCCCCGAGGTGCCCACAAAGGCAGTCGGGAGCTTCGCGCGATTTTGCCTGGCGGCAACCAAAATCATTGGAACGGTATGAAAAAATGCAGGATTTCGAATTCGCGTGCCGGTCGCCTCCTTAATACAGGAGTTGTCCCACCTGCGAACGTCCCGAACTGCCAACGTCCCGGCTCTGGGCTGCTAACGTCCTTCCGCTGATACTGCGGGTTGCGTACGTTTCCCGCAGTGTGCCCGTTCTGCGAGCGGCAGCACTTGCTCTGCGGCGTCCGCGCTGTTGTCGAGCGCGGACCGCGAAAGGGATCACCCCTTGCCCGTCAACCTCTTGCGCTTCTCCAGAAGTTCTTTGATGCGCTTCTCGTGCAGGTTGATGTTGTCCAAGAACCGCTTCATTTCCCCCGGCCGCCCGGAGTTTCCCTGGATCTGCAGACCGATGAGAAGGTTTCCATCTTCCTGTACTTTCGTCGAGCGGATCAGGCCGTACATGGTGATCGGCGCCTGACCCCGAAAAAACAGGTCGAACGTGAAGCCATTCTGGCGGGCCAAATAGCTGCGGAGCTCTTCGTTGCGCACGAGCAGTTTGAGTCCGCCCCGCGAGAAGTTGAGCACGGCCTGAGGTTCCTGAACGAGAACCGTGTTCGAGTCCCGGATCCGGTCCACCATCTCGAACGCGGCCTGCTGCAATTCCAGGATGGTATCAGGGCCGAGTTCTCGGCTGTGACTCTGCACCTGAATGTAGCCCAGCGGAATAAGTGTTTCGTCGTGGGTGATGTAGCCGACCGGCACGATAGCTTCGGAGACGACACGGTTGCGCTTGTACTCCCACATGACTTCCTGGAGCTTGGGTCCGAAGAACTCGTGGAGGTCGAGGATGTGCATGGCCAACGGCTCGTAGGCTGCCTTGTCCTGCGTGTTGCTCACGAACAGACACTTGCCCGTCTTACGGATCTCGTCGAAGACCGAACCCCGTTTGCTGTACACGTCGATCTTGACGAAGTCGTACTTCCCTTTCAGGGTCTGCTCGTAAGTCCCGAAGTTCACTTTCACGGAAGTCGGGATGTTGAACAAAGTGGCGTCGATGCTGTTCTTGCTGGTGCGGATGTTGTTTACGTGGACTTCGCCTTCTTTCACCGGGATGCGCATGGCCTTGCGCTCCTTCTTGGCGATGGAGGCGGCCTGCACGGCCAGCCGGTACTCGTCGGCGGACCGGCCCACGACCAGGCAGCGCAATTCGATGTAGCGGCCCAGAATGCGGAACAGAACGATGGGTTGATCCCGCGGCAGATCCAGCCCGCCGGCCGGAATGACCAGGTTACCGTTTGCATCCTGGGAGCGGACGACGACTTCGGCGGGCGGGTCCGTCCCTTTCAGGAACATGGACCTCCCGACCAGGTAGCTCTTGACCAGGTGCTGTGTTTTGGCTGGTTCGGAAATGTGTTCCAGGTCTCTCTTGGAACGCTCCTTCTCTTCGGCCATGCCAATCCCCCGCGGCTTACTCGGCCTCCAACCTTGCCTCCAGAAGACCGCGCAGCTCGTCGATGCGCACGCGGCTCTGGGTCTTGGAGTCCCGCTCCCTTACAGTAACGGTCTGGTTGTCCTTGGTTTCGTAGTCCACGGTAATACAAAATGGCGTCCCCAGTTCGTCCTGGCGGTAGTAGCGCTTGCCGATCGCGCCGGAAACGTCATAGTCCACCGGGAAACGACGGCACAAAGTCCGGTAGATCTCCCGGGCGATCTCCGGCAGGCCGTCCTTCTTCTGCAGCGGAAAGATGCCCGCTTTGACGGGCGCCACGGTGGGATGCAGGCGCAGCACGACCCGCTGCTCCTTGGTTCCGGCGTCCTCGACGTCATAGGCATCGCAGAGGATGGCCAGGAACAGGCGATTCAGGCCCAAGGCCGGCTCGACCACGTACGGGAGGTAACGCTTCGAAGCGTCCTGGTCGATGTACTCGAGGTTCTTGCCGGAGAACTCCGCGTGGCGACGCAGGTCGTAGTCGGTCCGCGAGGCCAAGCCCCATAGCTCCCCCCATCCGAACGGAAAGCGGTACTCGATGTCCGCCGTCCTGTCGGAGTAGTGACTCAGCTCTTCCTGGGCGTGCTCGCGAATACGCAGGTTGTCCTTCTTCAAGCCCAGCCCGAGCAGCCACTGCCACATGAACTCCCGCCAGAATTCGAACCACTGGCCCTGCGTGCCCGGCTCACAGAAGAACTCCATCTCCAACTGCTCGAACTCCCGCGTGCGAAAGACGAACTGCCGGGCCACGATCTCGTTTCGGAAGCTCTTGCCGATCTGAGCGACCCCAAAGGGGATCTTCACGCGGCAGGTGTCCACAATCTGCTTGAAGTTGATGAAAATGCCCTGAGCCGTTTCCGGCCGGAGGTAGACTTCCTGATCGGAGCCCGAGACGGATCCCATACGCGTACTGAACATGAGGTTGAACTGGCGCGGCTCGGTGAATTGGCCCTTCTTGCCACATTGCGGGCATTGCAGGCCGGCCAGCTCTCGGGTGAAGATTTCTCGTAGAGCGTCGAGTTTCAGACTGCCGACATCCGTAAGGCCGAGGTGCTCCTCGAAGAATGCGTCCACGCGAAAGCGGGACTTGCAGTTCTTGCAGTCCATCAACGGATCGTTGAAGGAGCCCACGTGGCCGCTGGCTTCCCATACGCGCGGGTGGAGGAGGATGGAACTGTCCAGACCGACCACGTCTTCGCGATCGTGAACGAAGGATTTCCACCACGAGTTCTTGAGGTTGCGCAGCAACTCGGAGCCGTAGGGGCCGTAGTCGAAAGTGTTGGAAAGACCGCCGTAGATCTCGGAGCCGGGAAACACGAAACCGCGCCGCTTGGCCAGGGCAACGATGTCTTTGAGGCCTTCTTCTGCGACTTCCTTCTGGGCCATGGCCGCACCAACTTTTTCCAACCGACGGCCCGGGCAAGGAAATCTACAGAAAACCGGTGCCCGGACCTGCCGCCCTGAGCTCACTCAGGACGGCGGTCGCTTCTGTCAGCGGACGGACTGCAATACCTTCCGCAGTTCCTTGTCCTTCTCTTTTTCCTTCGCGTACTCGTGTTTGGCTGCGGCGACCAGCAGAATCCCCGAGCCTTCCTTTTCCACGACTACGAATCGGAAGCGCAGCTTCTTGTCGTCGGCCGTTTTGGCCTTGCCTTTGCCCCAGTACGTGGGGTTCTTACAGAAGGTGGAGTCACCCTTATCCTTCTTCTTCTTGTCTTTGTCTTTCTTCTTCTTGTCTTTGCCCTTATCCTTCTTCTTCTTTTTGTCCTTCGACTTGTCCTTGCCTTTGTCCTTGGGCTTTTTCTCCTGCGAAAGCTTCGTCTGCTCGTCGCAGTAGTCCAGCTTGGAGAGGCGGAGTTCCTTGAGGTGGGTGCCGAGCTCGGCGCCGAGGAGTTGCAGCAGCCCCTGCTCCAGCGCGCGCCCGCCGGAAGCCTTGACCGGCAGGTGGTAAATCCAGGCCCGGCCGCCCGGTTCTTTGTAGGAAGCCAGCCCGTCGCCCTCGGGCTTGATATCCTCGGTCCACTTCGAGGGCAGGTCGAATTGGAAGCCGCCACGTTCGGCCGCGGTCAGCGGCAGCACGAGCGCGGCGAAAGCCACGCAGGTCGATAGCACAAGACGCACAGCGCCCCGTTTGTTCATGAGAGTTCCTCCTGTCAGGGGCTTCCACGCGGAGGCCCCGTCCGGAAGCGATGCTGAGCGGCGCACCGGCCCGCGTCAAAGCAAAAGGAAGGGCACACACGAATGACGAGTCAATGTTTGGTGGACGGCGGCCGGGCTTCTCGAAAAGCTCAACAGCGAGCGCTCCGACCCCGCCGATGCCAGCACGAAACGCATACGAATGGCGCCCGCCGCTCGCCTGGCGCTTGTTGGCTGTCTTCGGCTACCTCTCGTGGGCTTTCGGCCTGGGAGTGATGGCACCTTTCTCCATCTACTTCCTGTTCCGGAATCGCTACCTGGCCACGCACGCGGTAAACGCGGGCGTCCTGCACGCCGTTGGGTTGCTACTGCTCGGCGTGCTCTACGCCCTGAATTTCACCGTAGTTCTGGAAACCGAACAGCAGATCCTGAGTGTAGCGCAGTTCCTGGGCGCGCTCTTCAGCGGAGACCTGGAAGTGGCTGTCGTCTTCCTCGTGACCGAAAGCATGGTGGTGCTCGTCTGGATCACCCGCACCACGCGGCAGCGCGAGGTTCGGCAGCGTCGCCGCAGTTTTCCCGATCCGGGAGGGATTCTCATCAAGGGGCTGCTCGCCATACTTCTGGTTATCATCACTTTCTACAATAACGTGTTCTGGCCCGGGGCCGGACCGAGCGGGACGCCCATCGCCTTCGAGCGGTTCCGCGATCCGTTCCTGTTGTTCCCCGGGCACCTCATCCTGTGCGCGTGCATGTTCTTTGCATTGATTGCCCTGGAGGGGAAACGCCACCGGTTTGCACTCGCCCGACGGGTCTACGGGCGCTTCCTCGCGGATACGCGAGCGGCGCGCGCACGCGCGTCGGGTACGAGCGCGGTCAAGGAACGCGCGCGCAGGGCGGCGCTGCTTCGGGGTCGACTTCTTCCGGGCTGGGGGCAGGTCTACCTGGGGCGAACGGTCTCCGGAGTCGCCACCTTCTGCCTCTTCCTCTGCGTCCTTCTTTTTCTGACGATTTCGCTTCTGCTGCACTACGGTCGCTGGGTCGCCGAGGTACCCGGACTGAACGCGAACGCCGCCTGGTATTTTCTGGCCGAGATGGGCCTGCGCTCGCACATCCCCGACAAGGCATTCGCGGCTCTCTTGGGGAATCCCGCCGCCACATTGGTGCTCCTCCTGGCCGGCGCGGGTTTGTGGTGGTACTCGATTTGGAGCACGCTGCGATTGCTCAGAACGTCGGAACCTGGCGAACTGCGTATCGCCGGTCCGCATTCTGTCCTGGCCCACGTGGTACCGTTCGTCGTACTGCTGCTCATCCCGGTGAGCTTCCAGCTTCCGTCGAAGCAGCAGCCGCCGTCCGAACCGATGCTCGTCATCCCTGAGTACTTCGAATCGCCGCAGCGGCGCATGCAGCTCGACGGGGCGGCCACCAGCGGCGACGAGAGCGCAACCTACGGACGCAGTGGACGTCCCGACGGTCGCAACGCCAAGACCGGTCGCACCGATACCCCGCAATACCGCGGGCCTGGAGCGCGTGCAGACTCTGCCAGAGGGAAAGAGGATCGCCGCCTGCTCATGGATGAGCGACGCGGTACGGATCCCAAAGGCGGACGTCCCGGCAAACGCCAGGACATGACCTACAGCAACTACCTTTCGGCTAAAATTCGCGGCGCCGAAAAGGGTTTCAACTACTGGAACCGCCTGCCGCGGCCGTATTCCGGTGTGTTCGAGTACAAGATCTCCGAGCGAGGCGAGCTCTACGACATTCGTGTGGTCGAACCTTCCACGGATCCGGAGGGCGACCGGCTCACGGTGGAGTTGATCGGCGCGATGGGAATTCTGTTGCCTCCACCCGGCGGCGGTCACGTCCTCGTTCAGGAATTGTTCTGGAATACGACGCCGGGAGATCCGGGCCTTCCCACGCCACTGCAGCGCGGTTTGTCGCACGCTTTTGATGGCAGGGTCATCCAGCAGTTCTGACGCAGGGGGCGCAGGGTCGGAGTGCCGGGTCCGGGGCCGGTCGCAGGTGCTGCCGGTCGGCGGCGTGGGCTCGTGAAGGGTACCGCCAGCCGGAGCGCTGGCGGAGAGAGGTGCCCCGCTGGCGCGATTCGAGCAAATACAAAACAGAAACAGATTTACTGTATGAATCAACTATATTGCTTACAACCAGAACCCGCCCGGACTCGATGGTGCGGCCGCGCCGCGGCACGGATCAGGCGAACGCCGCCGGGTCTCGTCGCTCGAATCGGGGCTGCCCTCTCCATCTGCTTCGGAATCGCCGTTGGGGCGGGCTGCACGGGCCTCTCTGGATCCCCGGATCGGGTGATCGCCAAAGAGCGATCTCCGTACGCACTGGTGACGGTCGTGGAACGCGGGCGGCTGCGGCTTCTGGAACTGGACGGTCGCGTGCAATCGGCCATGGACCCCCATGATCCTGACTACATGCCCTACACGTACTCGCAACTGATGGGGACGGCTGTGGCTGCCTGGCCCGGCAGCCAGAACGATGCGCCCGCCGAAATGCTCGTGGTGGGTCTGGGCGGGGGCACACTTCCACGGCACGCGGTGCAGCGCTATCCACGGCTTTCGATGTACGTCGTCGAGCTCGACCCGGTCGTTGTGAAATTCGCGAAAGCCCACTTCGGGATCGGGGATCGGATGCAGATCACCGTCATGGACGGCCGAAGGTTTCTGGAAACCAACACGCGCCGCTACGACATCATTGCGCTCGACGCTTTTGGACCCAAGTACATCCCACCGAGCCTCATGACGCGAGAATTTCTGGAAGTCGTCCGCGCCCGACTCAAGCCGGGCGGTCTTCTCACCGTGAACACCTGGGTGAGTTCGCGCTGGTCCGATTTGGAAACACGCACCTACCAGGAAGTCTTTCCCCTGGTATTCGAACTGCTGCACCCCGACGAACCCACGAGCAACCGGATTCTCGTAGCGGGACCGGCAGTTCCTTCGATGGAAGCGCTGCGAAGCCAGGCGCTCGCTACCGACCGGCGCAAGAAGTTCCGCGAGTTCTCCGTCCCGCGTATCCTGAGCGGACTGCGCCTGCTCTCGAAACGGTCGGACGTGCCGGTGCTCACGGACGAGAATGTGCGGAGGCTGACCGGGCAGAGGTAGGGGCGACTGGCGCTGGCGAGATCGCTGACTGATCTTGTAGCTTTCAGGACGCATTGTCGGCCGGTCCAGGGGGCTTCTCATTGACGGGTTCTTGGCCAAGGTGCGGGATTATCCCGAGCTTCCGCGCGGACGCGCCATACCATCTGCAACAACGAGAGCGCGCAACAGCTGTTCCGGCGGTATGGAAGGACGCCCGGTGTCGGAACACAGATCCGCGAATTTCCGTGACATTCGGCCAAAGACTTCATCCACCAGAGTCCGAATCGGTCGAAGCGGATGATCGTCCGGCATCCGCTTCTCCATCGAAACGTAGATGAACAGGGATTCTTGGCTGTTGTCTTCACCGCGCATGGAACCCCCATGCACCGCCGCCTCGCAGAAAGCCAGGAAAATTCGACTTCTTCAGCACCCTGCTACTGCCCGCCGCCGAAGTCGGACTTCCGAAACACACTGAACAAAGACACCCCGTGCTCCGCCAGCGCCTCCCTTCCGCCCTCCTGCCTGTCGACCACGCACACGGCGGTGTCCACGTCGAGGCCCGCCTCTCGGAATGCTTCGACGGCGCGAAGCGTGGAGCCACCGGTCGTCACGACATCGTCCACGGCAAGCACCTGGGAGACGGCCTCCCGCTCCCCTTCGATGCGCCGACCCAATCCGTGTTCCTTCGAATCCTTGCGGACAATCAGCGGATAAACGACGCGACCACGTTCGGCAAAGGTGAGCGAAAGGGCCAGGGTGAGCGGGTCTGCGCCCATGGTCAGTCCCCCGACGGCTTCGGGGACCGCGATTCCAACCGAGGGAAAGACCTCGTCGATGAGCGCGCGCGCGAGCAGGGCCAGCCGCCCCGGGTGCAGCGTAATTCTGCGACAGTCGAAGTAGTGATGCGATTCGCGACCCGAGGAGAGCCGAAACTTCTCCAGCCTAAACTGATGCACGTCCGTCCGGGATTCTTCGAGCAGACGCATCGATAGCGGTCCGTACACTCGGCCAAGCTTCGTGTCCCGAGGCGCCTGGGCCAGCATTTTTTACTTGTTGGCTACCCTGGTCACGCGAGCGATTGCAACTCGACATGAAGCTTCTCCAGCGCGCCATACGCAACGATTGGACGGCCATGATCCTGCTGGGGTGCGTGCAGGGCGCCCTCTCGACTCTCTCGCTGGCTCCCTTCAACTTCCCGCTGTTGGCCTGGCTGGCACCGTGGCCGCTCTTCTACTTTGCCTGGCGTTTTGCGCATCGACCGAAGCTGCTCCTGGCATCGGGCGCCATCAGTTCGCTGTGGTTGTGTATTTTTTCGTTCTATTGGATGCTCTATCTTTTCCAAGAATTCGGCGGCCTGCCGCTTCCGCTTTCCCTGTTGATCTTCGTGCCGTACACGGTGCTCCTGAATTTGAAGTCGCCGCTGTTCGTCCTGCTGTTCGGCCTCCTCCATCGCCAGAGATTCCGGGTTTGGGCGGGGCCCAAGGTCCTGGCTGCCGCCGTGCTCGGCCTGTTCACCGATTTTCTCACGCCGCAGATCTTCCCGTGGTACTGGGGCAATCTTCTGGCCGGAAATCCATGGTTCGTTCAATGGGCGGAATTTGGCGGCGTCTATGTTCTTTCCCTGTTCCTCTTCGGCGGGAGCTACGCCCTCTATCGCCTCGTGGGAATGGCACGACTCGGCGCGGCACGAAGGCTCGACCGCGTGCGGCGTCTTCTGACTTCCCGATCTCGACTCCTTCGTGTTGGGCCGGTCCTGGCCCTGCTCCTGCTCGGCCTGCTCCTCGGCGCGGCCCGCCGCTGGCAGTTCGAGTCCCGGCAGGCCGGCCTGCCCACGGTGCGGGTGGCCACCGTTCAACCGAACGCGCCACTGGAGAAGGCCGGGCAGGCCGAAATAACGCAGTCGGTCCTCCGCCGATTGATGCGCGAGGTCATCCCGGACCTGGCAGCAAGGGCGGTGGCCGCCGGGAACGGGAGGGTGGACCTCATCGTCCTGCCTGAGTCCGCAGTTCCGTACTACAGCGCCGAGGAAAACGCCTTCACTCGGGGTTCCGGTTACTACTCCGTCGATTTCGAGCGCATGGTGACCCTGCTTGCACTGCGCTGGAAGTCCGAAGTCTTCTTCAATGAGATAGCGATTCGCGCCGGTCGCAACGCGCTGGGCGAATTCGGCCCGTTGGCCTACAATTCCTCGGCGCTGTACACGCGCGAGGGCCGCAGGCAGGCAACCTACGCCAAGCAGAAGCTTCTCGCCTTCGGCGAATACGTCCCGGGCGTGGAGCTCTTGCAGGCCACGGGCCTGATTCAGCTCGTTCCGGGCGTCGTGCGGGGCGCTCGGTTCGAGCCGGGCCGGAAGGCACAGCTGCTTCCCTACAGTCGGGCCAATCGGGACAATCCGCAAGAATACGCGCCCGGTCCTCCGAGCGAAAGGACTCTGGCGCTGCCCGTTCGGGAGCTTCACCGAGCTTACGCCGCCAACGCCTTTTCGGCCTACGGACGCTTTGCGCCGCTGATTTGCTACGAGGTGCTCAGCCCGGAATTGGTCCGCGACTTCTTTTTGCGCAACACCGAAGCGCCCGACTTTCTGGTCAACATCACACAGGATGGATGGTACGGAAAAACTGTTGAAACGTATCAACATTTTGAATTGGGCCGGATTCGGGCCGTGGAGACCCGGCGGGCCCTGGTTCGCGCCACCAACAGCGGCAGCTCCGGGTTCGTGGACGTGGCCGGGAACTACGCCCGGCCGCTCGCGGGACCCACCTTCACTCCGCAAGAAGCGGTCTCCTTCCAGGTCTGGGACGTACCCATTCACCGCGGAGGACCGACGCTTTACGTGCGCTTCGGAAACACCTGGCTTTGGCTGCCCGCGCTCCTCTGGTGTGGCGCCTTTTGGTGGCGGAGACGGAAAAGAGTTGCGGCCGGGTAACGACCGGTCCCCATTCGACCCGAATGTCCTTTTCGCGCAAAACCGATTCGCGCGCACGAGGAGACGCGCGGCCCAAGCGGCCAAGCCCCCTCGGCCACACCCGGGAACTCGCTGCCCTTGTCTCCGTGGTCCTCACCGTCAGTTCCGGGGCAAGGTTGTTTGCAGCACCAGAGGGGCCTCCGCCTGACGTGCCGCCGCATGAGACACCGCGAAAGGCAGCGCCAGACAAAGCACCTCCGCGTGAACCGGCCAAGGATCCTGGCGCCAAAGGGAGTTTCGATGGCAGCATCCCGGAAGGAAAATCAGAGAACCGGACCGGCGTGAGCGCCGACGATGCCATGCTCTGGTCCATCCTTCCGGGCGGCGGGCAGATTGCGCTGGGCAACTACCAGGCGGGCATTGCCCAGGCGCTGCTTTTTCTTTCCGCGGGGGGCATGGCCAGACACTTTGTTTCCCAGCCTGACTACATCAAAGGCGCAGACCGCGCCGTGGAATTCGACATCTTCCAAATCTACCTGTCAAACGAAATGCAGCGGCGGAACTTGCTCTATCGAGACATTCCCGTCTTCAATGAAACGCCGTACGAACGGATTCTGCGCATGACTCGAGATGGTCGCCTGACCGAGATCAACCCGCTGCTCGAATATGGTCCCTACGATCGGCTCAGCGTTTCGACCGTGAACGCAGAACTGGCGGCGCAATCGGCGCAACACGTGCTCCTGTACTCGGTCTACTCGACGTACCGAGACCTCGGACGGGCGCCCGCGCACGAGAGCGGCTACTTCGACCTGGCTTCTTCGCCATTCCGACCGCAGTACCTGATCGATCCGCACGTGTTTCTGCCGCTTCTGATCTTGGCGGCAAGCGCCGCGGCAAGCCCTTCGAGCGGTGGGCGGGTGACGCTGGTGCCGCCCGGCATGAAGTCCGGGCACGGCGACCTGTACACCGGCGTCATCAGCTTCAACGCCGGCGTGAGCGAGGAAGCTTTCTTTCGAGGTTTCCTGAACACGTCCTTCTCGCGCAGCATGGGCCCCCTTCTGGGCGGCCTATTGTCCGGAGTGCTCTTCGGCGCTGCCCATTTTGACGGAACGCTCGCGTCCGTGAGCTTTCCGACCGTCGCGGGTTTCTATTTCGCGTACTTACATTACACGAACGGTTTCGATATCCGACCGGGGATTGCCCTGCATTTCTGGTGGGATGTCATCGTCATCGCCCTCGAGGTCCGCAACTGGAAGGAGGATCGCCGGGTGTCGCTCAACCAACAGCAGGTCCATTTCATGCCGACGTTGTTTCAGTATCGATTCTGATCGTTTGCCATGCACCAGAAAACTGAAAAGCCCGGCCCCGGCATAGCTCGGACTGCTTTGCGCCGAATTGCTGTCCTGTTGCTGCTCGGCTCCATGTTCGGATCCTGTGTGTACGAGGAAACCGTTGAACTCACGGAAGCCTACGTGCAGGTGTATGTGGCCGTCGCCTACAAGGCCTCCGAATGCGGCGGGCAACCGGCCTATCCATTGGTGATGATCGATGAGCCTTCCCGCTACGCCGTGGACGCCTGCGTCTTCTCCATCGTACGCTCCGAATGTCCGTTTCAGGACTATCCGCTGCTCTGTTTCGAACTCTACAACACCGATGTTCCGGGCGTCGGGCCCGAGCTGCAGGTCCCTTCTCTCGGTGACTCCCGCTGATCGCGCCCCGGCTCCCCACCTGCGCTTTGCTTGAAACGCGCGGCGACCCTGCGAGAATTGTCCCATGCACGAGGACCTGGACCGCGCGGACGGTGAGGTCGGGGAGGAATCCGCCGACGAGTCGTCCGTCG
>CAZPFB010000074.1:0-28015 GCA_964585735.1 uncultured Leptospiraceae bacterium | reverse complement strand
GGCGTGTGGCGCTTCGCGAAGCAGTAAAATAAACCCCGACCAGGACGAAAAGAACAAATCCCACACCGAACAGAATCCTCGCCTCTGCGAGCGTGATTCCGGCCCCGAGAGCTCCTGTTCCGGACCCACGACGAGGCACGCTACCTTCGAATTTCAGGATCCACATGTCCGCGCCCACGCGCGCAGAGCTCGGGGCAGGCACGCCTCCGTTCAGGCGGGCGAAGAGTACCGCGTTTTCCTGCTTCAGAACCGCGACCGCTTGTTCGAGGCCGCGCACATCGGCCCTGAGCTCGCTTTGCCGCCAAAGGCCGGATTCTCCCAGGGCGGCCAGATAGAACAAAACTCCGCACATGGCACTGGCCGCCAGAAAGATAAACTCACGGCGGACGCGCATTACTTCCCGGTACCCCGTATGCTGTAGAACGTGGCGCGCCCCGGGTAGCGGGCTGCGCGGCCGAGGTGCTCCTCGATTCGCAACAACTCGTTGTACTTGGCCGTGCGATCCGTTCGGGAGAGCGAACCGGTCTTGATCTGACCCACCCCGGTCGCCACCGCGATGTGTGCGATGAACACGTCCTCGGTCTCACCGGAACGGTGGCTGATGACGGAAGTGTAGCCAGCCTTGCGGGCCATGTCGATGGCGTCCAGGGTTTCGGTCAGCGAACCAATCTGGTTCACCTTGATCAGAATCGAATTGGCCACACCCGATTCGATCGCCCGGGAGAGTTTCCGCGTATTGGTCACCAGCAGATCATCTCCCACGAGTTGGAGCCGGTTCTTGAGAGCCTTCGTAAGCGCCGCCCAACCCTCCCAGTCATTCTCGTCCAGGCCATCTTCTATCGTGATGATCGGAAACTTTGAGGACAGATTGGCGAACATTTCGACCATTCCCGCCGCGTCTTTTTCAACGCCGCCTTCGCCGTCCAGCTTGTAGACCTTCTTGGTCTTGTCATAGAATTCCGAAGCCGCGCAATCCAGGCCCAAGAGGACGTCCTCTCCCGGAACATAGCCCGCCTTCTCGATAGCCAACAGGATCAGCTCCAGAGCTTCCGCATTAGAAGAGACGTTCGGCGCAAAGCCTCCCTCGTCTCCCACGGCCGTGGACAGGCCGCGATCGTGCAGGACCTTCTTGAGGCTGTGAAACACCTCGGCTCCACACCGGAGCGCTTCAGCAAAGTTCGGGAACCGGACGGGCAGGATCATGAACTCCTGAAAGTCGACGTTGTTGTCCGCATGCGCCCCTCCGTTGACGATGTTCATCATGGGTACGGGCAGGTCGGAACTTCCGGCGCCTCCGAGGTAGCGATAGAGCGGGACGTTCAGCGCTGCAGCCGCTGCGCGCGCCATAGCCAGGCTGACGCCCAAAATGGCGTTGGCGCCCAACTGGCTTTTGTTCTCGGTGCCGTCGAGTTCCAGCATCAACAGATCGTTGTCCCGCTGTTCGAACACGTCCCGCCCCACCATGGCAGGCGCGATCCGACTGTGGATGTTCTCCACGGCCTTGCGGACCCCCTTTCCGTGAAAACGTTTGTCCCCGTCGCGCAATTCGAGTGCTTCGTGTTCACCGGTGGAAGCGCCCGAGGGAACCGCGGCGCGACCGAGTGTCCCCTCTTCCAGGAGGATATCCACTTCCACGGTGGGGCTCCCGCGTGAATCCAGGATCTCTCGGGCGCGGATGGAGGCGATGGCAGGTCCGTTCATAGGTAGATGCGCTCCCCGGCGCCGATGGGGCAGCAAGTACAATTCGGGTGGCGCCTGGCGCCTGCCGGTCCAAACGTGTGCCGATGCCTCTGCACCCGGCTCTCGTGCACCTGCCCCTGGCGTTGGGCGTGATCCTGCCGATCGTAACGGGAATCCTGATGGCACGCGGCCCCCGCGTCACCGGCCTTTGGAAGGCCGTGCCCGGACTCCAGTTGCTATTCGTGGCCGCACTGTACGCGGCTATGGCTTCGGGCGAAGCCGACGGGGAACTCATTCAAGCAGCGGGCTTTCCCAAGGAGCCCGTAGAAGCACACGAAAGGCTGGGACAGGCAGCACTGGTCGCAGCACTGGTGGCGGTTCTCCCGGCGGCCCTGGCGGTCAAGACGGTCCCTCGGGTGATGCTCGCTCGGACGGCGCTACTCCTGGTTCAGGTGTGCGCCGCGGTTCTCGTGCTGTGGGCGGGGCGAGAAGGCGGTCGGTTGGTGTACGAGCACTTGGCCCCCACGTTCCGGTTGCGCGCCCTTCAAAAAGACCAGCCCGGCGGCGGGACCAAGGAGGGGATGTTCACCCCTACGAAGCCTGTGAAGTTACAAGAATGATCCCCCCGGCAATGAGCGCAATCCCGCCATATTGCAGGAGGTTCAGGGCCTCCTTCAAGTACAGCGCGGAGAACACAGTAATGATGACGATCCCGCCGGCCATCATGATGGGATAGGCGACCGACAGCTTCAGGCGATTCAGGGCGACGATGTAGAAGATGACGTTCAGGGCAAAGAAAGAAAGGCCCACAATCAGTCGGTAGTTGGTCAGCAAGCGGGGCAGCATTTCCATGAGCCCGAGCCCCTTGAGTTCGTTCAGGCCTTCGCTGGCGAGCTTCAGGAGGATGTTCGCCGTGGCATTCAGAAGAAGAGCAATGGTCAGGAATACGTAGCCCATTCACAACGAAGGCTTGCGTTTCAGACGGGGGTCAAGCGGTTTTGCCTGAAAATACCATGCAGTACGAACACTCGACCGGCTTCGTTCGCTCCGCCGTGGACGGGAGTCGCCTATTCTACCAGCGCTGGCGTGCCCGAAACGACAAGCCGAATTGGAACCTCGTTTTTCATCATGGCTTCGGGGAACATTCCGGTCGCTACGGAAACCTGCTGGATGCCCTCGCAGGGACCGGCGTCAGTCTGTACGCGCTTGATGCCCGGGGACACGGCCGCTCGGACGGCAAGCGGGGTGACGCCGATGGACAGGTCGAGTACGTTCGGGATCTGGAAGGCTTTCTGGTTTTCTTGCGCGAGCAGTTCGGAGTCCTGCGGCCGGCGCTGCTCGGACATTCGATGGGCGGAGCCATCGTCCTCATGTTCGCGCTGCGCTACTCGAACCAGTGGGAGATTTCCTGCCTTCTGACGAGCGCGGCGGCACTGCGTGTCCGCCAGAATCTGCTCATGCGCCTCAAGAAAGGACTCGGTTCCCTCCTGTTTGGATTGAAACCCGACCTCACTGTTCCCGCGGGTCTCGACACGAACGGACTCTCCCACGATGTTGCGGTCGGGGAGGCCTATCGAAACGATCCGCTGGTGCACGGTGACGTGACCGCCCGCATGGCGCTGGACCTTCTGGACGCCGGCGAGGAAGTCATCCGGCGGGCTCCCCTTCTGAAGATCCCACTGCTGATGCAACATGGGGAAGCGGACCCGCTTACCGACCCCGGGGGCACCGTAGCCTTCTTCCGGAATGTTGGCTCCTCCGATTGCCATCTTCGGCTGTACCCGGGCCTGTACCACGAGATCTTCAACGAATTGCCGGCTGACCGGGACCGTGTCCTCGCGGACATGCGCGATTGGCTTCTGTCGCATTTGCCGGTTGCGGACCGGCCCGACGAAGGCCGGTCCGCCAAGGCCGAGCCCGTGGCTTCCACGGGAGGGCCACCCTCCACGGAGGGCACCCAGTGACCGGGCTTCGCCCGGCACAGAAGCTCTTGGAATCCGCCCAGACACCGAAAAAAAGCGAGGTCCGATCGCCTAAGTTGCTTGACGCGATGTTGCACCGCACAAAGAGTGGATAGTGCGCCGCAACATCGGGCGGCCAGGAAACTCACAGGAATAGGTGGCTAACATGGCACAGATGCAGAAAGTACTTCACGATGTCCTGAACGCAGGCATTGCTCTTTTCCGGGCCGGGGAAGACTCCATCACCAACGCGGTCAAAGAAGTTCAACGGACCTACGACGCGCTCAAAGAAAAGGGAGCGGCCGACACGAGCGAGCCGGCCGTTCAGTTGCGCCGGGCCTTGGACGATGTCGTTACCCAGGTCAACGACCTGAGCTCAAAGGCGGGTACGGCGTACAGCGATGGGCTCGTGCGACTGGAAGGCCAGTACAAGAAGGTCATCGAACAGATCCAGCAGCTGGTGCCCAAGGACCAGATCGCCGAGGTCCAGGCCAAGATCGACGAGCTGACCAAGGTCATCCGCGAGAAGGTCCAGGGAGCGGGTGGCGGCGCAGGCCCGGCAGCTCCGCGGGCCTGAGGTCGGCGGACAGACTGTCGAGCTGAGAATCCCAAGAGCGCCCGGTTTACGGACCGGGCGTCTTGTTTTGCTACCTCGGCCCAGCGCGATTTCGGAAAGTGGACCAACCTCTCACACCTGCTTCTTCCTACGAGGGACGTCAGGAACACGTGCGGAGCCTCGCGCTACCCGCGGTGGAAACCTTTCGGAACGTGTACTCCGACAGGGACTATAGAATCGATCTGGAGTTCCCCGAGTTCACGGCCATCTGTCCCAAGACGGGACTGCCTGATTTCGGAACCGTGCTCATTCGCTATCATCCCGATCGGTCGTGCCTCGAACTCAAGAGCCTGAAGGAATACTTCACAGCATATCGGAATATCGGGATCTTCCACGAGAACGCCACCAACCGCATCCTGACCGATCTCGTCGAAGCCTGCCGGCCGAGGCGGATGCTCGTGAGACTGGAGTACGCCGTGCGCGGCGGGATTCGAACAACCGTCACAGCGTCCCATCGAGCCGGGCGCGACTGACCACGTCCGCAAATCCTTCGCGAAACGTCGGGTAGATGTAGCGTCCGAGGAGGCGACGCGCATGCAGACTCCGGACGGCGCGGCCCACCGGCGGCCCTTTGTCCCAGGCGCCGGGGACCTGCAGCCCCAACAGCGATTCGAGGAACGAAAAAGTCGCGCGATTCTCGGAAGGCTGCTCGTCGACGCCGTTCACGAGGTCCGGTGCATCCGGCCGACTCATGGCCAGAGCGAGGCGCACAAGATCGGCCACGTGTATCCGTGACACGATGCGGTTCCCTGTTTCGGCGCGACGGAAGTCGCCGCGCAGAAACGAGAGGGGCAGAGCCCTCCCCGGCCCGTAGATTCCGGTGCTGCGCAGGATCCGCGCGCCCGGATAGGCTTCGCGAATTGCTTCTTCGAGCTGCAGTCGCAGCGCTACTCCCGGTGTGGCGGGGTGTGGAGGTGTTCTCTCGTCGACGCTGCCAGCCGGACTCGCTTCCGGATAGACGGAAGTTGTGCTCACGTGCACGTAGCGGGCGTTGGACTCGGAGAGCGCTTTCTGCACAGTCGCGTGGTAGGCGGGACGACCATCGACGAGGGCGGGAACCGTGTCGAGGATGAGATCCACCGGCCACCCCTGCTCCCAGAGCCGGATGGGATCCCGAGCAAGGACGCCTTCGGTGTGCCGCGTCAGAAAGGAAACCTCCCGGACTCTGCCGAGCTCCTCCACGACCTGCCGCTCAGGGTCGGTGCGCGCTGCCCCCGCCTGCATCCCCGAGTAGCGAGCCAGGTAGCGACCGGTGTAACTTGCTCCGAGCACCAGCACCCGCATGCACGCAACTCCCCGCGGTCCGGCCCGTGAACAACCATCTTTCGCCCATATCTGCGTCGCGGAAAATGAATTCTGTTCCCGACTGCCCCAGAGAAAATGGGCGATGCCGCGATTCAATCGCCACGTGTGGATCGGCATCGCCTCGGCGCTTCTGCTCGGTGGTTTTTCGTGGCTTCAGGCTCTTCGCTCGTCGCGGGACCTGCCGGGCGGAATCCTCCGAACCGGTCGCATCGTCCTGTCCTCTCCGCTGTGGCCCGTACCGCTCCGCGATCGTCCACGTCTGGGGCGCGGGCTTCTCGTTGTCGACAGGGACCCGGAAACCGCCACCGTCCTGAGATTCGAGCCCGCGCGGACGGCCGCTTTCCTCCTGGTGGATGTGGGGTTGTCGCACGACCCGCCGCGGCAGCGTCCGCGCGCGCGACGCCCTTACCTGGTACAGATATTCGCGGGGCCGTGCACTTCGTGCATTCGCCATGCGTTTCGGTCCTACGGCAGACCGCGAAGAATGCGCCTCGAGTTATACGGCCGCCAGGCGAACAACCCGGATCGTGAATTCCGCCACGAACCGCCGCTCCTTCTCCGGGAATGGTCAACTGAACTTGAGGACCGACCGGGACCCCAGCCGGTCCTGATTCCTCACGTGCCGGTGCTCCCCTCGGAGGGCTACCCGCAGAATGTGAAGTATCTCTCTTTGAAGATCATCGTGGAGACTGTTTATCCGGGCGAGCGCTTCCCCGAAACCGTGGCCTTTGCCGAAGTCGTGTACGCCGACGTCGACGCCGCTGTTTCGCCGACGCCCGACGTCCCCCGGGTTCGCTACTGGCGATAGGCCCCTGCCGGACAACAGCGCCGCGCGGGCCAACTCGGTTCAGACCAGGAGCCGGATCGCGTCCCGGAGGTGCTCGACGAAGCGCGGATTTTCGAACCGGCGATCCCCGGGATTCACCAGAAACACGTCGGCCGTGCGCAGGTCGGCTCCGCGCCCAATGCGCGCCTGTAAGATGTCCACTTCCATGATCGCAAGAACCTGCAGCATGGATAGTAGGGCGCCCGGTCGATCGGGTGCTCGCACTTCGATCGTGGCCGGCGCCGTCGCCTGGATCAGGACTTCCGTGAGGTAGTGAGCCGGACGGGCGGGATGATGGTCGCGCTCCTCCAGATAGTCCAGGACGCTGTGGTGCTCGAAAAGCAGCTTCTCAAAGTCCTGAAGCATCTCCTCGAACAGGAGGTCGTCCATCTTTCGCAGCGCGTCAATCCGCCGAATCACGAACCGATCGCGCACGAGCCCCTCTTCGAGCGTGTAGATCTCCGCTTCCTCGATCGAGAAATCGTGCGCGAACATCACCGCGGCCAGCCGGTACAGGATCTCCGGCGCATTTTTCAACCGGGCCACGGTGAAAACATAGTCGTCCCCGCGCAGAGCCAGTTCCGCTTCAAGGAGCTCCGTCCGCCTCCGGTACGGCTCATTGTAGATTTGCATGAGGAACCACCCGGAAAAAAAGCGGGCCGGCTGTCAAGAAACCGAACGCGATGATTGCTACGTCCACGGACCTTCGGCGGACAGATCAGCGGACAGGGAGCATCTCGCGCGCGTAACCCGCCCGAGCCTCGTCACGCATCTCATTCAGGCGCTGCTTTGATTCGACCTGGCTCTCGGGCACAGAACCACTCGGGGGCCGCGAGAATTGCCGATAGATTTCCTCAGCGAGGCCGAACCGTTCAGTTCGAGAAAGCGTCCGGCTGTACTCATCGTAGAGCATGTCCTCGAAGATCTCCTGCGTGCGACCGCCATGCAGAATATCCTGCTCGCGATTCAGCGTGGAGCGCATCGATTTGAGCATCATGTTCAAAAACACGGCCTGAAACTCCACAGCCGCGTCGTACAATCGTTTGCGCTCGGGGTCTTCCCGCACTTCTTTCTCGATCGTGTCCGGAGGGGCCAGATGAGCAGTCGGCAGATCCCCGGGATACGGGTTGAAGGCCACCCGACCGGAACGACTGCTTCCCGCGACGGCTTCGGCTTGGGGCCGACTGCGATCGAGCCCGGGCAGATAGTTGCGAAGCTCTTCGTGCGAATTGATCCTCATGTACACCCCTCCCGCCTTTTCCGTACGAGCATGCTAGATGACAATCAACCTTGCGTGCAGCGCACCGGAGTCGCGGAGCGCCTCGAGTATGGCGATGATATCCTTCACGTCGGCGCCCATGGCGTTGAGGCCCTTGACGATCTCCGTGACGCTTGCGCCCGAAAACTCTTTCGTAACCGGGCGCTCCTTCTCCGCGCCCCGCGATTTCGGTCCGTAATCGATGCGCAGCTCCTCGGTGACCCCAGCGCGATCACGGCTTTCACCGGCCACGATGAGCTGCATTCCCGCCCGAGAGATGGAAACCGGGTCGACTCGAATGTCGCCGCCCATCACGACCGTGCCGGTTCGTTCGTTGATGATCACGCGGGCTCCGTACTTGGGCCTCACCATGAGCTCTTCGAGCCGTGCTGTGAAGCTGAAGGGGTCGGCGCCCTGAGGGATCGTCACTTCCACGCTCCCCTCCACCAGTCGGCTTTCCACGTTCGGGAGCGCGGCCTTCACTGCTTTCTGGACTTCGTCCAGGGTGGCAAAATCGAAGGAATGCAACTGGACGCGCAACTTCCGGTCGGATCCAAAAGCTTCGGCCGGGCTGCGTTCGACATGGGCCCCGCCCAGAACCGTCCCCACCGTTTTTCGGGAAGCACCGGCCTGCCCCTGTTCACGACCACCGGTCGTCACGACACCCTGGGCGACTGCGTAGGTGCGCCCGTCGCCGGCCTGGAGGGTCGTGGAGATGAGGACACCGCCACCCAGTGAGCGCGCGTCGCCAATCGAAGAAACCGTCACGTCGACGCGCTGCCCCCTTCCCGAAAAGGGCGGAAGTTCAGCGGTCACGAGCACCGCGGCGACGTTGCGCGCGTCGGGATCTCCTGGAAGCCGTTGCCCCAGACGGGCCAGCAGATTGCGAATCGATTCGGAAGCCAGGCGCGACCGCGAATCCCCCGTTCCCGGGAGCCCGACGACCACGCCGTAGCCCACGAGCTGATTGGAGCGGATTCCAACGATACGGGCGATGTTTTTCAGGCGGACAGCTCCCTCTTCTTTGGCCGCGGTTTTGGCCGGTGCCGGCTGGGGGGAGTCGGGCGCCGCGAGCAGGTTCCCGGACGACAGGGCGACCGACAGCAGGAGGGCCCGCAGCAGGGAGACGCCCGGTCGAAACCGGAGCGGTTCCAAAAGTCGTGTCATCCTCAACGGTCCTCACTCTCTCCGAGAATTCGATTCAGGTACTCGAGCAACAATTGCTGCTTCTCCTGCTCGGTCATTTCTGCAGTAGGCACGGGAGGCTGGCCGGGCTCGCCCGGCTTCGTTTTCATCGGTAGCTCTCGATTCCCGCGAACGGGGGCGCCCCGGATGACAACCTCGAGGTTGGCCGTGTCGTTTGAGCGAACCTGCCGCTTGGCGGAGATGTCGCCACGATGCACACTACCGCGAACCTCCAACTGCTGCACGGCCCGACCCGCTTCGTATGCCAGAACCCGGCGGCCGGTGAAGTTCACGGTCTCTCCCGGCGCGGTGGCCGTGACAGCGACCGCCACCTGAAATCGCAAACGCGAACGCGCCCGCACACGGATGCGGCCTTTCCCCGTGGAGGACTTGTCCGAGTCCGCGGCCGGCAGAAAGGGCGTCACTTTGGCATCCGGCTTCATCTTGATGGTGGTCCGATCGTCACGGTCCTGCTCATATTCATAGAGAATATCGAATGGTTCGTCTACGCTAAGCTTCAGAACGGTTCCCGCCTGAACCGGCCCGAACTCGCTGTAGGGATTGTGATCCTCCCAGAGGTCGGCTGCTGCCAGAGAAAGCATGGACAGGGCGAACGCGCCCGAGAGGGCCCCTGCCAGGGGCAGTTTGAGGGACGTTCCTTTCACCGCGGACCTCCTTCCGGTGTCACCTGGGCCAGCCCGTCGCCGACGACCCGCGCCTGCACCGAGCGTCCGCGGCGACCACTGGGAAGCAGCGGCCGGAAGGCAAGAGTGGCGCCGACCTCGCCGGTACCCTCGGCCACGGATTCACACTTGAGAACCACGGAACCCGATTGGTAGATCAGCTCCACCTTTTGGCCAGCGCGTACGGCGGGTAACTCACGCAGAATGGAATCCGTGAGCACAGTGCCCGGCTCCGCCGCGCCGGTCACGCGCCGACCGCTGAGATCGCCTGTGAGAGGTCGGGCCGGAAGCGCGTCCAGCTCCATGGTCCGGTATTCCCAATCACCGGGAGCAAGCCGGCTTCCCGGATGAAGCGCGCGCGTGGCCACAGGGACGCGCGTACGGCGCAGCAGTGTGAACCCAAAGTGGAGGCGATGGACGGTTGTCTCGCGTCCCCCGTGCGTGCCGCGAACACCCACGATCATCAGACGTCGGCCAGGTCGCAGGTGCTCCAGGCGCTGCGGGAGTTGAAACTGTAGATCACCGGAAGGCGGAATGGCGTACGTCGTTTCCCGGTCCGTTTCGAACACAGCTGTCTCCAAGAAAGCCGCGCCGCCGGGTCTTTTGGCGATCTCCTGACGGAGCATCTCGAGCAACTCCGCCCCGGTCGCGGTGCGGGAAACCGGCACAATCCACACGCCGCTTCCGTACACCCAGTCCAACTTCTCCGGGCCATTTGCAAGTGCCTTCGTCAGCGCCTCCCTGGACAAGAACATGGGGCTGCGCAACGACCGTATCACCAGCTTCTCGGAGATGGCGCCGGCCTTCACCTCCCCTTCGACGCGGGCGATGTCCCTGAGTCGCACGTCCGAGGATTTCACAGGCGCCTGAGAGCGCAGGTAGACCGTGTAGGCCCAGGCAGGCCCCGGCGCTGCGCAAAGCAACAGTCCAATGCAGAAGAAGAGCGCCCCCTGTGCTTGCTTCGGTGTCATGCAGCCTGTGGCGTCACCGCTTCATCGAAATGGCGGTGCCCAGCATCGAGTCGGATGTCTGGATGGACTTGGAGTTGGACTCGTAGGCACGCTGGGCCACAATCATGTTCACCATCTCCTCGACGATCTTGACGTTCGACATCTCCAGCATCTTCTGGCGGATGTGCCCGAAGCCTTCCAGGCCGGGCATACCCTGAATCTCGGGTCCGCTGGCCACGGTTTCCTGGTAGTTGTTGTCCCCGATGGCCTGCAGACCCGCCGGGTTCACGAAGCGGTAGAGATAGATTTGTCCAATCTTGATGGGGCGAATGTCGTCACCGACCTTCACCGTGACTTCCCCATTCTTACTCACGGTGAAGGTGTTCTTGAGCGCCCCTGGGGGTAGCTTGATCTCGGGTTCGAGCAGGTAGCCGTTCGAAGTAACCACCTGCTGGTTCGAGTCAATCTTGAAGCTTCCATCCCGGCTGAACGCAAACTGCCCGTTCGGCAGGAGAATCTTGAAGAAGCCGATCTCCGAATCGATGGCCATATCGAACTCGTTGCCGGTGTGCTGGAGGCTGCCCATCTCGAAGAGCTTCTGAGTGGCCGCCGTTCGTACGCCGCTGCCCAAGTAAACGCCTGTGGGAATCTCAGAAACCGCCGTGGCCGGAGTGCCGGCCAGAACCTGGTGCTGGTAAATGAGGTCCTCGAAGTCAGCCCGGTTCTTCTTGAACCCGGTCGTATTGACGTTCGAAAGGTTGTTGGCGATCGTATCCATCTGGTACTGTTGGGCGATCATCCCGGTAGAAGCGGTCCAAAGCGAACGAAGCATCGGTTTTACTCCAATGGGAAGGTTGGACCTCCCCTCTTGGAGAGGATCGGCAAATCCCGAGAAAGGATTAGCAGGCGGCGGCAAATCCCCCCGCCGGGGCGTCAGGTCTTGCGGAGCACCAGGCAGCGGTTCGTGTTCGTCCCCAGCCGGTTGTTCTCCACATCCCAGCAGTTGGAGAGCTTCGTGAAGCGTTGGCTGTTGACGAAGATTCGCTCCGCGCGCAGCCGACCGCCGGGGACCTCCATCGGGAGGCAGGAGAGCATCTCCTCCTCCAAATAGGTGTTGGCCCCGCCGTAGGCCACCTCACCCACCTCGATCACTGCCCGGCCTCCCGGTCGAAGTACCCGCCCCATCTCACGGATGACGGCCCTCATGAAGTCCAGCCATTCGGCCAGGTCGGGGGTCATCACGACGTCGGCAGCGTTCATTTCTTCTTCGAGCCCCAGAAACCAGCCCCGCATCCAATTGTCTTCCTTGTAGTTCACCTTGTTCAGGAACGGCGGCGAGGTGACAATGAGGTCCACACTCCCCGACCGTACCCCGGCCAGGTCCCGAGCGTCCGAACAATGATACCGGTTGCGGCCTGCGGCCTCGTGGTAGTGACCCGGAATGGGCGTGCCGAGATCCCTCTGCAGCTTGCGGACGATACGTTCGCGGATGTCCCGAAAAGGAGGCGTCTGCTGGCGACGCTCGTTGTTGCGACGTTGCGCGCCGGGCATGATCGAGATCTGTGGAAACGTGTACACGGAGAAGAAGCCATCGGAGTGGCCGTAGAGCCGTGACAGCGCGGTCAATCCAATATAGCGCAGGGCCGGGTCGCCGTTGGTTCGGTTCTCTATCAGAATCCGACGGAGTTCCAATATCTGGGAGAGAGTACGCGGATGGAAGAACGGCAGGAGACGCTCCCGGTCGCGCGGATCCGCCTCCAGATCCTCAGGCAGGTGCAGGGTCATCGTGCGCTCGACCAATTCCCCCAACGGCGGAATGACCTGTCGCGCGGAGCAGAGAAAGGAAGCAACCGGGTTGACGTCATTGTGAATGGCCCTGTGACCTAACAGATTCGCCTGGAGTACCGTAGTACCACGGCCTCCGAAGGTGTCCAGGACCGTCGCGCCGCGGCGCGCGGCATATCTGCGGATGAAGTAGTCCGGCAACTCCGGTTTGAAGCTGGCGCGGTAGCTGACCGTGTAGTGAATGGCATGCATCTGCCGCTGGCGATTGGTCCAGAGGCTGTCGATCGTAACGGGAACCTTGGGCTTTTTCTGTCTTGCCTGAATCATGGAAGCACCGTGCTGTTTTTCTTCAGCATCGGTGCCCGACCTCAGGCGAACGGAGACTTTTTCCTATTTAGGGTGTCCCGCTTCCCTGGTGACTCTCATTTCGACTGCGGGTGCGCTGTTGCTCGGAGAAACTCTGGATCACATGCTGCAGCTCGTTCCAGTCCAAGCTCCGCGGCGATGAACCGGGAACCACCGCGTAGCGCGAGAAATCCTCGGTACCGGCCTTTCTCAATACGTCCTCGTCGATCAGCGCGTGACCGGTGAAAACCCTCGGGTCCTGGCGCAGAATCTCCACCGCCGCATCCGCGAGGATCTCAGGCTTGCGCCAGTCCTCCGGCTTTCCCATGTGCCAGTTTTTCACAGCCAGCGACTCGACGAGCGTCCGCGGCCAGAGCGCGTTGCAGGCAACACCCGTGCCCGCAAGCTCCCGGCCGAGTCCGTGAGCCAAGAGCGTCATTCCAAACTTGGAAGTCATGTACGCGATCTTGAAGGCGGCCTCGGCAGGCTGCACGGGTGGACTCATGTTGATGATGTGCCCCCACCCGGACTCTTTCATCATGGGGATGACGAGCTGAGAAAGGAAGAAGGGACCCTTGAAGTTCACCGCCATAACGAGATCGAAGCGCTTCTCGGGGGTGTTTTCTATCGGTTCGACCCAGATGGCGCCCGCGTTGTTCACGAGAATGTCGACGCGGCCGAATTGCTCCTTCGTTTCCGAGACGAGCCGCTCCAGGTCGCTCAGCAGGCGAACATCGCAGCGGACCGCAAGCGCCCGGGCGCCCGTGGCCCGCACGGCCTCGGCGGTTTCGTGGATTGTCCCGGGAATCCGCGGATCCTCGGTCGTACTCTTTGCTGCGACGACAACGGCAGCTCCTTCCGATGCGAACCGCAGCGCCAGGGCACGCCCTACGCCCCGACTGGCTCCCGTGATGATCGCAACCCGCCCGACGAGCAAACCCATACGGTCCCCTCCCCGGCGGTGATGTCGGTCGCAGCCAAAAAGCGTCCTCGGCCGGAAAAAAATTCAGCAAAAAAACTCAGGTCCTCCGACAATCCCAGTGTAGAGCGCGAATGCGCTTGGAAGTTCACCCGGAGCCCGAAAGGGACCGGCAGGAGAGGAAGGGAATCGAGACGGTTCACGGAGGGCCAACATGATTATCAATCATAACATCAGTGCTATCTTCGCGCATCGCACGCTCAAGTTCCACAACAACGAGATGTCCAAGGACATCGAGAAGTTGTCTTCGGGCATGCGGATCAATCGCGCGGGAGATGATGCCGCGGGTCTTGCGGTTTCGGAGAAGATGCGCACCCAGGTGCAGGGTCTGCGACAGGCAGAGCGAAACACCGAGGACGGTATCTCCTTCATCCAAACCACGGAAGGGTATCTCGGGGAAACCCAAGAAATTCTACAGAGGATCCGCGTGCTGGCCGTCCAGGCCGCAAACGGTATCTACACCTCGGAAGACCGTCAGCAAATCCAGGTGGAAGTGTCCCAGCTGATTGACGAAATCGACCGAATCGCTTCTCAGGCCGAGTTCAACAAGATGAAGATGCTGACCGGCGCCTTCGCCCGGTTGAACCCATCGGCTTCCATGTGGTTTCACATGGGACCGAACATGCACCAGCGTGAGCGCGTCTTCGTCAATACGATGACGACCGCCGCCCTCGGACTTCGCAATCCGACGGTGCTCACGTTCATCTCGATCAGCACGCCCGACAAGGCGAACTCGGTCATCGGGCTGGCCGACGAGGCCATCCGCCGCGTCTCCAAACAGCGGGCCGATCTGGGAGCGTATCAGAACCGTCTGGAGCACGCATCCAAGGGACTCCTGAATGCCTACGAGAACATTCAGGCCGCCGAATCGCGTATCCGTGACACGGATATGGCCGAGCAGATGACGAGCTTCACGCGGTACCAGATTCTCACGCAGGCTGCGACGGCCATGGTCGCGCAGTCGAACATGAAGACTCAGTCAGTGCTGCAGCTACTTCGGTAAGCCATCGCTCGGGTGAACTTCGCGAGGGCCGCGGCCTCCAGGCCGCGGCCTTTCTGTTTTCAGGCCTCCCCTCGCCCGCGGTACAGGTAGTAGCTGATAGCGATGAAATCGTAGAGGCCGTGCGCCAGAATGGGAGCAAGAAGGCTGCCACTCCACTCGTATAGAAGGCCAAAGTAGATTCCCGCCAGAAACGCAAAGGCCGCGTAGGCGGGGCTGAGGAAGTGAGCCAGGCCAAAGAGAATCGAACTCAGAACCAGCGCAACCTCCACCCCGCCCCATCCCCGCATCCACCCATAGAGGAAGCCGCGGAAGAGGAGTTCCTCTCCCCAGCCCGCCATCGCAGACACGGCGAGGATGTCCACGGGGCGACTGCGGCGGAAGAGCGCTCCCAGCGTATCGCGGAGCATCTCCATCAGGTTCCGGACCGGGGACCACGAGACGCGAAGCAGCACAGCGAAGACCAGGACGAGGGGGAGCGTTCCACCCAATCCCCAGAAGACTGGCCCTCCATCCCGGAAGCCCCAGTTGATAGAAGAGAGTCCGAGCGTGAAGGCGATGCCTACCAACCCGACGAGCCCCATCCCGCCCTCGAAAAGAGCGGCCGCGGCGAGGGCCCGGAATCGTTCCCCGCTGCCCTCCCGCGGCTCCCTGCCGACGTTGTCGTTCAGGGTGTCTTCTTGATGTTGGTCTGCGCGACCGCGAGCAGCGCGATAGGCACGCTGTAGGGCGAGCAGGACACGTAGTCGAGGCCCGCGGCCCGGCAGAACTCGATGTTGGCCGGATCGGCGCCGTGCTCACCGCAAAGGCCCAACTTGATGTCCGGGCGGGTGATCCGACCCCGTTGGGCACTGATATTGATGAGCTCCTTCACCGGCTGCCCCAAGACCTGGAAGGGGTTGTTCGCAAGAATGTCGAACTCCGTGTAAGTCGGGAAGAACGAGTTGGCGTCGTCGCGGCTCAGGCCGTTCGTCGTCTGGGTCAGGTCGTTGGTCCCGTAGCTGAAGAACTCCGCGTACCGGGCAAGTTCGTCCGAAAGAAGCGCCGCCGCCGGCAATTCCACCATGGTCCCGACCTTGTACTTCATGTTCGGGTCCATCTCCCGGGCCACGTCCCGAATGCCCTTGATGGCCTTGCCTTCGATCCGCTTGCCGTTCTTGATGAAGGTGAGCTCACTGGGCGTCATCACGAGCGGGATCATGATCTCAGGGATGACCTCCTTGCCTTCCTTCTTGAGGCGCAGGGCTGCCTCAAAAATGGCGCGGACCTGCATCTCGTAGATCTCAGGGTAGGTGATTCCCACGCGGCAACCGCGATGACCCAGCATCGGATTGAACTCGTGAAGGCGCTCGATGCGCTCCTTGAGTTGACCCCGATCCGGCGAAACGCCCTTTGCGGAGAGGTACTTGCAGTAGCCTTCGAAGACATCATCGCTGCGGGGCAGGAACTCGTGCAACGGCGCATCCAGGAGTCGGATGGTAACAGGATAAGGCGCCATGGTTGCGAACAGGTCGTAGAAGTCCTGCGACTGCAGGCCGCGCAGGTCGTTCAGAGCCGCCACACGGGTTTCCAAGGTATCTGCAAGAATCATTTCCCGGAAGCGGTTGATACGGTCGTCGGCAAAGAACATGTGCTCCGTACGACACAGACCGATACCGTAGGCACCCATGGTCTGCGCCACTTTGGCATCCCGCCCTAAGTCGGCGTTGGCACGGACAACGAAGTTTGGCGTGACGAACTTCTTCATGACACCGATGAATTCGACCAAGCCGTTCTTATGGATGTCCGGGTTGATCAGTTCCGCTTTGCCAATGATCAGGGCGGGTTCGCGATAGACCGGGCAATCGAGGGTCACATAGTCTCCCTCGCGAACCGTATGTCCCTCCAGGGTGAAGGAGGTCCCCTCAATTCGGATCTTCGAGTTGACGATGCTTACCTTGCCAAGTGAACGCGCCACGACGGGCGCGTGCGACGAGTATCCACCTTCGATGGAGATGACGCCCTGCCCCACTTCAATGGCCTTGACGTCCTCGGCGAAGGAGGCCTCGACCACGAGGAGCAACCGAGTGTCTTCGCCTTTGAGCAGGGCGTCGCGGTGCGCTTCCATGAGCCTGTCGGCTGAGAAGTAGACGCGGCCCACGGCCGCTCCCGGTGCGCCGACCATGCCGCCCGCCACCACAGCCTTGTTTTCCAGAGAAGCGGGCTCGATGATTCGGTGCAGCAGCGTGGCCAGTTGACCCGGCGGGATCTGGCCAACAACCCAGTCTTCCGAAGCGTGACCGGCCTTCATGAGATCGAGCAGGGTTCTGATGTGGGCTTGCGTGCTCTTGTTGTCAACCGGCGTCTGGTTGATCAGCCACAGCTTGCCGTTCTCGACGATGAACTTCACCTCGCGAATCTCTTTGAACTTGCGCTCGAGCGAACCGGCGATTTCCTTGAGCTTGTTCAGGTAACCGGCGTCCAGCGTGTGGATGTCTTCGCCCTGTTTGCCCAGGATCGTGTAGCTCTTCAGGAGGTACCGACCCTGCAGGCGATCGTCACCGGAAATGATATCCCGGGTGAAGTAGGTGCCCACGCTCGAATTTTCCCCGATGTTACCGAAGACCATGCCCTGCACCATGATACACAGGCTGTCTTCCTCGTCCATGGCCGGATCAAAGTAGCGTGTCCCCGCATTCTTGATGATAGCAGCCAGTTGTTCCAGTGGATCATCCGGAACCTTGTCCCGGCCCACGTACTCGAGCATCTCCAGGGCGCAGGCCTTGTTCCCTTCCACGCTTTGGGGATGTTTCTTCTGGATTTCGTCGAACTTGGCGTCCGGCAGGTCAAAGAGCTTGGTGCCGGCCGTGCGCAGCAGGTAGGCATACTCGAACCAGGCCGACTGCTCGCCGATCATGCGCGCGAAACCATCCATTGTCTTGGGGGAGAGGCCCACGTTGAAGACGGTCGGGTACATAGGGAGCTTGAGCTGAGAGCTGCAGACCACCTTCAACAACAGGGGATTTTCGGGATCGCCGAACTTGCGCCCAATCCCCTGCTCAATGAGGCGGAGGCCTGCCTCGGATTCCTTGCGGACGTCAAAATTGGCCATACGCGGCGTGACCCGCGCGTCAATGACGAAGCCCGGTACAATCGGGAGTTTCATCTCGGCCAGTTCGAGGGCCCGCTCCCCGCGCCTTCCCGAGCGTTCCCAGACGCCACGATCCGAAGTGCACCCCTGCTCGCTGAATGGATAAATATCAGACATTGGTTTTCCCCTTTGGTTGCCCGTCAGTCGCCCGCGCCGAGCGTTTGTTTCACCTGACTGGGATAGTTGTTTTGTTCGCCCTCTGGAATTCTACCTTTTTTCGTGTGCCCGCCCCTTCGCGCCGGTCAGGTGCCGCCGCGATCATCCTTGAGCTCCTTCTTCGCATCCGGATGGTTTTCGTCATAGAGGGTCACGCAGTTGCGACCGCGACGTTTGCAGATGTAGAGCGCCTCGTCGGCCAGCCGGATAAAGTCTTCCACCTTCTCGATGTATTGCTCGTGCAAAGGGAAACTGGACACACCAATGGAAATCGTGATGCGGGCTTCCTCGTCCCCGACGCGAATCGGCTTGGACTCGATGTTTTTGCGAATGCGCTCCCCGTACTCCAGCGCCAGCTCGGGTCCGGTGTCCGGCATCAGCACGCAAAACTCTTCTCCGCCGTAGCGACCGGCCATGAGATCTCCCCCGATCTGCTCGACCGTTTCAATCATCACTTCCGCGAGTGAAACGAGGGCCGCGTCGCCGCCCTGGTGCCCGAAGCGGTCGTTGACTTTCTTGAAGAAGTCGATGTCGGTCATCAGGAGACTGAGTGGACGATGCGCGGCCCGCGACCTGCGAAACTCCTCGTTGAGCCTCGCCAAAAAGTAGCCCTTCATGTAGAGGCGCGTAGTCGCGTCAACCGTGGCCATCTCGTGCAACCGTGCGTTCTCGATGGCGATGGCAGCCTGCGTGGACAGGGTTTCGAAGATGCGCAGGTCCCGATCGTTGAAGAACGACCCGTCCTGCTTGTTGAGAACCTGAATGGTCCCCAACACCCGAGAGCGGACGCGCAACGGGACGCACATCATCGAACGCGTCACAAAGTGGCTGGCCTGATCTCCCCGCCGGGAAAACCGCGGATCCTTGGAGCAGTCCTCAACCAGGACCGGCTGGGCATTCTGTGCCACCCAGCCGGCAATGCCTTCCCCAAGTTTCAGCCGGATGTGTCGTAGCGCTTCACTCTGCGCGTCATCCTGATTGCGCAGAACGTGGAAGTACAGCTCCTGTGTCTCTTCGTCGAGGAGCATGAGGCTGGAAGCCTCGGCCTTCATGACTTCGCCCGCCTTGCTCATGAGCGTTTCGAGCACGACACGGGAGTTCAGAGTGGACGAAAGGACCGCGTTGAGTTCGAGCACAGCGTAGAGACGGAGGACTTCCCGCTCCAAGTCCGTGCGGGACTCCGGCAGAGCCTCGGCCGTGCCCGCTTTGACTTCGCTCTGAACCGTGCGATCAATCACCCGCGGGCTCCCGCGCCATCAGCCGAATCGGTCCATTTGGCCGCGAAACCAGGCTGACACGCGCGACACCGCGGAGGTCAACCATGCATACGGTCCTTCCAAAGCGGGCGGCAGCCAGCCGGGCGTACGTTTCGCCTCGGGAAGGGACAGCTCCAGTCCGAGTCGGCCCAGAAGGGTCCGCAGGCGAGCGCGCTCTTCGAGCAGGCGCAGGCGCTCCTCGTAGAGCCGTTCGAGAAACTCGAGCCCATCATCGAAGCCGGCCGCATCCGAAGCGCGGGCAATCAGTTTCCCCCAGCGATTCAGCGTGCGCCGATATTCCTTGGGATCCCTCGCCAGTTCCTCGAGGCCGGGCGGCATCTGGAAGCGGACAACGTCCGGCTCTGTCGCAAGCACCAGGTGGAACGTCTTGCGAGAACCAAGCACCGCTGCCACGAACCGGACGGATCGCTCTCGGAGGGCCAACCATTCGCCTGCGAGAGTCCGGCCGGGTTGGAATCGGGCCTGTGCCCTCTGCAAAGACTTGTGGAGGCGATCGTCGAAAGACTGGCCGTACTGTGGCAGGCTCTCGACGTAGCGCAGTACTTCGGAGACGTTGTTGCGAACGTCGGCTTCGCGCGGAGGGCGACCTGCCGCCAGGCCGCGCAGCAGCTCCTCAATCCGGTCGGCTGAAAAGTCGAGCCCGAGGCTCATCAGCACGATTTCGCGAAGTGGATCTTCAAACTCCGTTCCCGTCACGGACTCCAGCATGAGCTCGACCAGCCCGGCCGGCTGCGCGGCCTGCACGATCGAGTACTCCCGTCCGGGAACGAGCGGGTAGACACCGGGCAGCAGCTTGAGCCGCGCGAACCGGTCAGCGGCAACGGCCCCGGGATCCACCAGAACCAAGCGCGCGCCCCATTCGCCCTTCCAATCCTGCTCGGACTCCAGGCGCCCGACCTCGACGTCGTGCGGCCCGCGCATGAACTCAAAGGACCGGTTGGGCTTCGAAGTCGGCGAAATCGGGAAAACGACCTGCACCTGGCGGGTGGCGCTTCCCTCGAATTGTAGCGAGAACAGACCGTGCGAACCGGTGCGCGAAACGAAAAAAGCCGTGGAACGCGCGGGCGGTAGCGCTCGTGAGTCCTCGAGCACGCGCATGGCCGCGCGGCCATATATCTTCTTGAGGTCGGACACCTTCTCCGCGTTGAGCGCAAACACGGCGATATCCGCGCCCAAGGAATGGCGACGGCGGATCGTCTCGGTGAAACCCGGCTGAAAGGCGGAAGCCGCCACACACATATTCACGCGATCGGGCCGGATTCCATGTTCGAAGAGGCGGTAGTGGAAGTCCCGCGGTGGATTGATGAGCATGCCGTGCCCCTCGAAACTCCAGAACATCGCCACACCGGGAGTCCGTGACTCCGGCAGTGCGAGGAACGAGAAGCCTTCGGCGCAGTTCTCCTTTCTTCGTCGGAGGGCACGCGCCATCATTTCGTATTCACGGTCAAGGTTGAGGAAGGCGCGCTTGCGCGCCTGCAGATCCAACACCCTCGCGCCGTCCACGGAGACGTTCACATTCCCCGTCTCGAAAAAGTTGATGAGACATCGTTCGCGGGCCGCGGCCGTGGCCGTGGCTGGCAGAGGACGGTAGGCCAGTCTCTGCACATGCGTGTCCTCGACGCCCGCCTCTTCCTGCTCTCGCATTCCGGAGTAGGAATAGAGGCGATTCACCTGGTCCTTGCTGCCGACATAGCGGATGACGTCGCCGCCCCGCTCGAGCGTCGTGTGCAACCAGTACAGCTCCAGCCCCACGTTCACCGGATCCTGGTCCGGGAGAATCACGTTCTCGATATGCTTGACGAGACCGGAAGGCGTTGTGTCACCCGCGCCGATGCGGATGAAGGGCCGCACGTCGTCGGCGTGCATCCCGGTATAGACGATGATGGTGTCCCGATCGTACTGGAAAGCACGCTCCGGTCCGCGAATCTCCAGGGGTCTGCCCTTTGATTTCATTGCGCTCATATGCTACCCCATTTCTCCCCACTAGTTCTGGGTTTCGGTGTACTCGAATACGAAGTTTCCGATTTTGAACCGATCCCCGAACTGGAAAAAACCCTTCTCCTTCTGAACCAGCGGCTGGACCTTCGCCCCTGTCGGGCCGGTGGGCTGCAATCGGCAGCGGTCCTTCTCGCGACGGCAGCGGAACGCGAACAAGTCGTTGCTTCCCAGGCCGCGCACTCGGAAGTCGGCGCCCGTCCGGGCTCCTATCACGAAGCGGTTCGATTGAATGCGATCGAGGCGCAGGGCCGACTTCATGGGAGATTGCACGCCGTCCTCGTAGAACATGAGGAAGCCTTCCGGCTGGTTCGCCCGACGATAGCGCGCAAGGAAGAACAGCGCCAGCAGCACGACCAGAATGAGCCCGACCAGCCCCGCCAGATACGGCCAGTAGGTCAGAAAGAGCTTCCACAGGGCCTGAATGCTCAGGTCGGTGCCGATGGCTCCAGCCACCTCGTCCGGGCCGCCCTTGCCGATGGGCTTAACTTTTCCTCCGACAGCACCCTCGAGACCCGCCACCATTCCGGCCGTCTGCTGGTTCCGCAGAGCCACATAGTATATGTACTTCTCCTGAACCGGAAACTTCTCCGGGCTGCGGAATTTGGCAAGATCGAGCCGCGGTCGGCTCCTGCCGCGAGGATCCGGCGCATCTTCTCCATCGGAAAGAATCACGATGACCTGGTCACGGTCCTTGCGTTGGCTCTGGCGGCTGATATCCCGCAGGCGAAGGATGAGTTTGACCATGTCCGTGTTTCGGGGCTGAACCGACAGCGCCTCGACCGACTGCATCAGCCGTGCGCGCGAGTCCGGTTCGGACAGGGTGAAACTGCCACGGGCTTCCAAATCCTCATCGAAAGAGTAAAGCGTCACGCTATCATTCTTGCGCGCCGTTTCGTCCAGCAGGCGACGGACTCCGACCTTCACCTGCTCGAGAAGCTTATCCCGAGCCATGGAACCGGAGGTGTCCACGACGATGAGAAAGTCCCTTCCCGATGGACCGCCAATTCCGGCCACGCCACACCCGAACCCGAGCGAGACCGCGAAACAGAGGGCAACGGCCAACGCCCGTCGGGCGGGGACGTCTCGGGCGCGGCGGGTGAGGTTGGGGGTTTGCTGTGTCTCCATCAGTATTCCTTGTAGGACTTATTACTGCGTATGTAGTTCCGGAGTTGGTACTTCATGGTCCCGTTCCGGTCCACGTATTCCAACAGGAGAACGTATAGCCACATCAACGTGTCGGCGCCGGTTTCGACGACCTTGTACTCCCCACCGTTCTCCCAATCCTTGATTATCAGCCCCTGATCGAGAATGCAAACCATATCCGGTTCCATAGTGACGGGAACGGACCTCTCCCGCGCGGCGTCGCGAATGGCTGTCCGGTGGGATATCAGTGGTACGCGACTCCCGTAGGAAACAAGTATCGAAAAGAGCGGCACGACCTGGTTCTCCGGCGCCTCCGTGCTGATCTGAAACAGCGACTTGACTGCGTTGGAGAGCGCCACGTGAGCGACCACACCCTGCGTCGTCAGGTCCCGCTCGAAGGTAAGGGCGGCAAAGGCCGCATCCACGAGAACATTGCCCCCCATCATTTCGAGAAAACGCTGGCACCACCGATCATAGATGAGCAGGTCAATGGGCTTGTTCAGCAAATGCTTCTTCCCCCGCAACCGCCCGCTCACGACGGCGAACTCGTCCGGCAGGTGCTCTTTTAGGAAGGTGAAGAACTCCCGAAATGCCTGAACATCCTTCTGCCCCGGCTTGCCCGGAGTCCGCGCCAGGTTGGCATCGAGAGCTTGCCTGAGTTCGATCGACCGTGCCGCGAAATATTCAGTAAACATGGAGTTCTTGTTGGGGCGCGGGCAGCCGGAAGTGACCGGCGGTCCGCGTGCCTTCCTGACCTCAGAACAGGCTCAGCGTTCGATTCACGTCATGCTTCAGAAAGGTCTCGAATCGATTCGATGCCCCCACATGCAGGTATTTCTGGAGCTTGCTGACGTTCTTGATGTTGGCGCCCGCCACCTGGAAGAGAATGACGCCGCCGTGTTTTACTTTGCCCCACTTGAAAAGGCTGTTGAGGTCCTGGATCAGTTCCCCTTCATGATACACGATGACGCGACAACCCGTATGCTTCTCTTCGTAAGATTCTATGACGTTCTTCCAGGCCTCCACGTTTCCGTTGTGGAACAACTCGTTCGTCACCTGGACGGAGTACTTGGGCGTCAGGTTGTTCTTGCCTGTGGGTGGCGCGGCCTTTGCGGTTGGAGTGGCCGCCGACGGAGCAGAAGCCGCGGCGGGCGCGGGGCCGGATGGCGCTGCGGGGCTCACAGCGGGCGCGGGGGACACGGCCGGTGCCGGACGCAACGCTGCGGCCGGTGCCGCGGGCGGGGCCATTCGTGACGCAAACGCCGGGTCATCGACCGCTTCGCGTCCTTCGAGCAAAGCTACCAGCCCCCCCAGTGCCTTTCGGGCGGCGTCATCATTCGAGCCGCGAACTTTCGCGTAGGCCACAATGAGCTCGTCCCGCTTCAAATCATGCACGGACTCCCAGTGACCGGCGTTGGCGGGATTCACAAGCATCACACCGAGGTTCGGGCTGTGGTACGCGATCACCATGTTTACGGCATTCCACCGTCGAAACGTTTCGGCAATCTTGGTGAAATCGGTCACCGTGTCGCCCACGTTCACGCTGACGTAGGGATACTCGAACTTTCCGACGAGTGCGACGGACAGAATCGGGGCAAACTGTTCCCGGGCAATCAGCTCCGCATCCAGCATCTTGTTGAGGATGTCGGCCAGGTTGGCGCCGCGGCCGACCTCATCGATGATGTTCGTGACGTTGACGATGTGCTTCAGGGTTCTGTTGAAGCCAGGTCGATTTCCCAAGCCGGTCAGTTCGCGCGTTCCCTGTATCATTGTACTTCCCACCTCTCCGAGCAGGCTCGGCCTGCCCTTGCTTTGAGTTATGCGACCCGGTAAGGCCTTCTCAGGCAAACAAAAACCCGCTCCCCGCCTGAAAAAGCGAGGAGCGGGCGCGATGAGTCTTCGGAACTCTCGATCAGAGTTCCTTCAGTCCCATCTCCTTCAGCTTGTCCTCGTAGGACTTGGGCGTTACGTCGGCAGAACCCTTGACGCCTCCCGCAGGCCCGGCTTCGCCGGAAGACGTTACGGTTGTGGTCTCCGTCGTCTGCGAAACGCTCACCGTTTCCGTAGCGAAGCCACCGCCCCCGCCACCACCACGTGAGTGGTTTGGCATTTCTCCCTCGCCCTCCGCAAAGGACATGTCGATGTCGGCGCGCACCGTCGACCGGCGCCTTTTGAAAGAGGCGAAAGCCGCGTCTGCGAAGCCCTGCGAAATCCCTGAAAGGAATTCGTTGAGCACGTTTGCCATCATCTTCATCATGAACTGCTTGCGTTTCACGGTCGTGATGTCAACGTCCAGAAGAAGACCCGGCTGCAGATGGTGCGGGTTGATCTCGTAGATGAAGGAGTTGAACTCCTTCTCGAGCATGTTGAGCCGCTCGTCCACGACGACCCGCTCCACAGGGTTCTGATACCCGTACATGGCCTGCAGCTTGTCCTGAAGATAGTTGAGCTTGTCCCCAACGTTCTTGATCTCAATCGTGTAGGTCCGGTTGTTCTTCTCTACGAAGGTGTTGGACGAATCCCGAAACTGAAGTTTGTCCCAGTGAAGCTCGTCCGGATCACTGTTGATGTCCGTGCGCTGCTTGACCCAAGCCTTCGGCATGATCTTGCGCGCCAGATCCTCGAAGTCCTTCACGACGCTTCCGCCCAGCTTTCGCTTGGAGCTTTCATACATCTGGTGGATGACTTCCCAGGCTGCGTCCACTTCGCGCAGGAAAGCGCCGATGCGGGCATCGTACAGACGCTTCAGCTCGCGGAGCTGGTTCTGATCGTAGTACACCAGTCGGATGGCATACCGCTCGTCGGGGAGTTGCGTGTCGTCCTGGTCCTCGTACTCACGAATATGGCACTCCCGGGCGTTCTTCTTGTTGTCCGCCACCTGGTAGCCCAGCTTGGAGGTATCGAGGATCGACGTGATCGTGTTCACGGCCGTGTTGAAGCCACGGTTGCGGATGTTCTCATTGTCGATGATGCTCTTGATCTGCTCGCGCATGTTCAAAGCATCGTAGTCGTCCTGGTCGATTTCCGCGCGCAGGTTCTCGATCTTGTCCAAGAACTTCTTGGCCAACACCGAGTAGCGCTTCGAGTTCGGGTCGGAAGGATTGTCGTCTGTGAACTTGTCCACGAACTTGATCTTCTCGAACATGATCTCGCCGTCGCTCATTTCAGCGCGGCCGCTATCCACAAGCTCCTCTTTGAGCGATTCGATCTCTTTGTCGATGAGGTGGCGGATGTGTTTGGAGAGCGTATCCTTCAGCAGATACTCGACGGTCACCTGATAGTGGAAAATGGGACTGATGAGCTCGCTGTCCAAGATGTTGATGGAAAGCTTGATGTCGCTGACCGTCTTGGGTTTGAAGGCGCTGTCTTTGAACGCGCACTTGACAATCGAGTAGGCGTTCTCACCGCGAACGAAGGCGCCAACGTCGGTCTTCTGACGAAGGATCGAGTTGGTCTCGTTCTCCAGGTCGTTCATCCCGCGCTGAATGTGGCCCTGAAGGTGGCCGTACATGTTGACGACGGACTTCTCGAGCTCCCCGGTATTGAACTTGTCCGCGCCGCCCACCTGGTCCAAGAGCTCCGCGATCTCTTTCGGAGTGTACTTGGCGAGGGTCTTGACTTCCTCTTTGTCGATGAAGTTGCGCACCTTCTTCATCATCTCATCTTCAACCGTAATCGTGTAACGGTTGAACATGTTCACGTACGCTTGGTTGATGTAGTTGTAGATCTTGTCTTCAAGACCCGCCATGATGTCGACGTCCTTCAGGACCTCGGGCGGCAGCTTGGTCTGTACATACTGGCTGATGTAGCGGGACGTTTCGTCGATGATCCGCTTTGCTTCAGCCGGTTTGTTGCGCCCCTCCCACATCAGCGAAGTGCGGGAAGCTACCGCACTGGGCAGGATGGGGTCGACTTTCATGGGGCTTTTTGGGAATTGTCCCGCTGCCATACGTTTCTCCTCAAGGGGGGGGAATTTTGTTTACAGACGTTCGCCAAGCGGCATTGAGAACACAACCAAAAAAACGTCGACAACCGGGTTTTTGCTGCCTCTCGGCGATAAATGACATAATGCATGCCAGCTACGAATCACTCCATTCGCGTCAGGGCGGTCGTCAGACAAGAGTTCCTCAGTCGCGCAAGACGTCTTCGCCTGCGGGACCGGGCACATCCCTTTCGCCAGGACGCAGATGCTCTTTGCACTCTTCGGTGGGAACAGTCCCCGGCAGGAAGAGCTCGGTAGTCACTTCGGTACACCTGGGACCCGGCTTCTTGCCGCTCTGCGCACAGATCGGCGCTCGCAGCACGTCCGAGCCCGGAAACGAAAACGAACCCGGACTCTCTCCTGCAAGAGCCGCCGTCATGTAGCGACGCCAAGCAGGGGCGGCAACTCCGCCTCCGGACCCACCCGGTGCAAGCGTTCGGGACCTATCGTAGCCGATGTGCAGCGCTGTCACGAGACGAGGCGTAAAGCCCACGAACCAGGCATCCTTGTACCGATTCGAAGTCCCGGTCTTGCCGGCAGTGTGATGTCCCGAAACGTGTGCGGCGCCCCCGGTGCCGTTTCGCACGGCATCAGTCAGCATGCTCACCAAGATCTCCGCTGTCCCGGGTCGTATCACCTGGGTTCGTTCGAGGCGCGACTGCTCCGGTCGATAGTCGTGCACCATGCGACCGGCCGAGTCCGTGATGTAGAGCAGCACGTGCGGATGGACGCGCCTGCCGCCGGAAGCAAACACGCCAAAGGCCTGCGCCATCTCGAGGGATGTCACTTCCTGCGAACCCAGCGCGACGGTCGACTCCTCGTGAAGACGCCGGGGTCCCCGGTTGCGAAGATCAAAGGCCAGAAGTTTCTCCGCCGTAGGGTTGATCCGTTGCGATTTGAGACGCAGGTAGACCTTGACGGCGACGATGTTCTTGGAAAGGGCAAGTCCCGTACGCAAACGGATGGGGCCATCGTACGTGAGATCATAGTTTTCCGGAGCGTACTCAGACAGGTCCAGATTTACGAACTGATCGGGTGAGTCGTCGATGACCGTGGCCGCCGTCAGGCCGGCCAGACCCTCCTCCCCAGGATGGTTCCCCGTGTAGTCGATGCCCGCCGCATAGATCAGCGGTTTGAAGCTGGAGCCCGGCGGACGGCGCGACATGACGAATCGCAGCAGCTGGTTCTTGGACGAAAAGCCCGTGCCGCCCACGAGCGCCGTGATTTCGCCTGAGTGCGGGCGCAGACTCACGAGGGAACCCTCGACAGACTGGTCCTCTTCGGTGAACTCCTCGTTGTTCTGCAGCCGGAAGTCCAGCCCGCCGCCCACGCGATTGCTCCCGCCCAGCCCGTTCAGGAGAAGGGCCGCGTCGCGCATCTGTCGGTCAAAAGCCCGATCGAATCGCCGCTGGAGACGCGAGCGGCGCACCCGGAACTCGGGCAGGCCCAGGATTCGCCGGCTCAGTGCGTAGGCTGTACTGAAATCCCGATCGAAACGCCTGTAGTCCCGGAAGGGAGGCCGGGTGCGTTCCCTGGTCAGCTTCCGGAGGGTGGGAACGAAAGTGCGCTCGGCGGCGTCTTGATGTTCCTTCCATATAGTAGTGTAGATCTGGAAGCCGCCCGTGTACATCCTTTCGCGAACCCGCTGCGTAAGGAGGGACTTCTCATTCTCCGAAGCGTAGGGATGTGGTTTGAGTAGTTGGCGGAATGCGCTATCGTTTGGGTAGCGGTTGAGGACGATGTAGAACTCCCGGTC
>CAZPFB010000073.1:0-28144 GCA_964585735.1 uncultured Leptospiraceae bacterium | reverse complement strand
CGCCCGGTTGATCAGCCGATCACACCTTCATGAGCCGGAACAGGCACGCCCAGCATGTCCTGGTAGTAGAGAACCTGAGAATCGAGATCAAGTCCATTGGGCCAGGCGACAGTGCCGCTGATAGGATCCACAAATACCTGCTCGAAAACCGAATGGTCTTTCAATGCAGCGAAAACGCCGGACGAAAGAAGGCTCGATATGTCGAAGACGAAGCTTTTTCCGTCATCGAATTCGATGTGAAGCAGGTGGCCTTCGGTAGCCCTGACGGATTTTACTCGGTGAAGCATGGGGTCTACGGCAGGGGTGGAATGGACGGGAGAGCGCGCATCTCCCGGGCCATTGCCCATGCAACCTGAAGCTCCTCCCTGTGCAGGTCAATCCATTCACGGACGAGCCTCGTTGCCCGGGCGGGGAGGACTCCGGCCAGTGTATCCCCGGTCCCGATCTCGAAGGTAGCTTCGAATCCAGAGTAGTATGCGTGTATATGGGACGGGTCGTGATCTCGATAGTTGATGTAGATCGAAATACCATAGAACTGGGCGAGGCAGGGCGCGCACCGAGATGCGGGCGCAACCCGGAGAGGGCCACCCAAAAAGAAGGGGTGGGCTCCTGCGCTGCTCGCCCACAGGTGAAGATACTGTGCCGTACTGAATATTTGTACTACGGATCGTATGGGCGCATCCCGGGATCACCCGCGGGACCGCCGCGCGCCCAGCGACCCGACCCAAGGGAGGGTCGCTTGTTCCTCAGGCTCGTCGCGTCGCGCGTTGAAGAAGGTGACGCAGGACACGGTCCGCATCGTGCGTCCGTCTCGGCCGAGAGTGCGCATCGCTTGCGCATTCTGTGTGCAGGGACACGGACCAATCGTCATCCGAAAACGCATTGACGTTCCACCTGCGATTCGTTCTCCTGTGACCGGAATGGCCGTCCTCATCACAGTATCCGAGAACCTCCGTGCCAGTCTTGGCAATGGCGCGGACGACTTTGTGGATCTGCTCCAGAAGTTCGGTGAGGCCACGAAAGGGGAGGTCATCGAGGCCAGCAGAGAAACCTTCGAGAAAGCGCTGCTCCAGACGAAAGCGGACTTGCAGGCTTCCATCGGGCAACTGGAACTGCGGATGGAAACCAAACTGGGAGATATCCGCGCCGAAATGGGACAACTGGAGGGCAGGCTGGAAGCCAAGATTGCCGGCACCGAAGGGAGGCTGGAAGCCAAGATCGCGCAATCTCACGCCAGTTTGATCCGCTGGATGTTCGCCATGTGGATCAGTCAGGCAGCCTTCATGTTCGGCCTGCTCATGGCTTTCCTCCGCAAGTAGCCGCCGGGATGGACGGCGTTTCTGCGCCCGTGGGCGGACACGGTGCGGGTAACCACAATCACCCAGAGCCGTCGCAGCTTCCCGGACACGGCACAGTGTGGCCGGAGGCTATCTGTGTGCCAGCTTTTTTCCCGCGCCGCGCGCCGTAGTCCCGCTCAGGCAGTTCCGTCAGGACAGGCCATGACGTTGCAACGCCCCGCCGTACCGCATTCGCGTCTTCCGCGGATGCTTCGATGCTTCCGCAGCGCCCAGCTGAGCAACTCCTTCTGGCAGACAGGGTCCCCAACCAGATGGCCCCAGAATTCGGCGTCCACCAGGGAGGCCTCCCGGATCAGTTCACCCATCCGGTTCTCGTCTCGAAAATACATCCCGCGGAGCACGGCAAGGAACCTCACGCGGTCGTGATGAAACGCACTCACGAGTTGGCGGGCGTCCACGAGTTCCACTTCCCGGCAACGGCGCAATTGGAATCTGCGCGCCAGACCCTTCCAGACACTCATGCCGCGCACCGCATCGAATGACCCGATTTTTCGCTGCGGAAAATGCCCCGCCGTCGGCTCCCTGCTCCATGTTCGGTCTCCTGCTTCTCTTCTGCCTGCCGCTGCTGCTTGTCCTCACCAACCAACGGCTGCTGGAACTCGAACTGCGCCATTTCGTGCACCGCAGGCAGCTTGCCATCCTCATGCGCCGCCATCCCCGTGTGCGCACCACATTCCGGGAGCGCGTTATGTTTCGTTCTGCTCCTGCGTCTGTGGCACGGGTGCCGGGAGCACATTCGCATCGTGTCCCCGTCCACGCTGGTCCGCTGGCACAACGAAAAGTTCTGGCCCCGCATGTGGGCGCTTCTCTCCCGGCGCGGCTGGAGAGGAGGGCGTCGGCCCGTGGACCGGAGTATCCCGGAGATCATCCGCCGCATGAAACAGGAGAACCCCGGCTGGGGTGCAGCGCGCACCTGCGGTGAACTGCGAAATCTCGGACACACGTGCGCGCCCAACACCGTCCGCAAATACCTGCGTGGATTCTGCGGCACCGCGCCCACAGACCGCTGGAAGGTGTTTTTGGCCAATCAACGGGAAGGGTTGTGCTCCATGGACTACTTCACGCTGCCCGCATGGCGTGTTCGCCAGATGTTCGTGTTCTTCGTCATCGATCACGCGCGCAGGAAAATACTCCACATCAACGTGACCTTCTTTCCCCATCTGGAGTGGCTGAAACAGCAACTCCGGGCGGCCTTTCCGGGAGACTCGGCCCTTCCATACCGGATGCTCCTCTCGGACAACGACACGGTCTTTCGGGCTGCGTCTGATTTCGTGCGCAATGTTGTCGGCCTGCGTCCGGTCTTCATCACCCCGCAGTCTCCCTGGCTCAATGGCGTGGCCGAACGCTGGGTGCGGACGGTTCGTGAAGAACTCACCAACCGCATCATCGCCTTCGAGGAACGCCAGGTGCTCCGGAACCTGCGTGACTACGTCACCTACTACAATCGCCATCGCACTCACTCCACGCTGGACGGAGAACCTCCGGAGGGCAGGCGCGGCCCGCCCTTTCCCGGCCGCAGACTCCGCTCCATTCCCGTCTGCGGTGGGCTGATGCATCGGTATGAATGGAAGGAGCGCGCTGCATAGGTTTTTGCAGAGTATAGGTTAGCCCGCGCCCGCCAGCCACCGGCGCGCCTCTTCCTCGGTGGTCCCAAACCGAGTTTTCAGGCTCTTGAACACTTGTCGTGCGTGAGGTGGCGCGTCAGCGAGCATGTAGATGGTCGGCAGAACGCCAGCCTGCCTGTCGCCGATGTTGATGCTCAGGTCACCACCGAAAAAGCCGAGATGGAGGGAATCCTCGCGCTCGGGTACTACTCCAAACTCCTCCGATAAGTAACGTCGGATGTCAGAGGCCTCGGCTGTGTAGTAGGTGCTCGGCATAACTTCCTTCCTCCCAAGGATCGCGCATCACTTATAGATCACATACGGGATGTTGGCCTTCTTGAGCAGTGCTTCCGTTGTGCTGCCCGGTGGACCTTGGTAGAAGTGCCAGACTGGATTGTATCCATTGCCGAGACGAGATTTCAACGCCACCTCCTTCACTATCTCGGCGCGAATCGATTCGTGTGCTCGAACGGTACCCGTGTACAGCTTGCTTTCGGACTGCACTAACATGTTACTGGCGCCATGGCGGCTCGTCACGTCAACTATTCGAGTGGTTCCGCCGCCTTCCCACACCAAGCCCAATTTTTTCGCAGCCGCGTCCATCTCCGCCGCAGCAACGTCATACGTGCGCCCGCGCGCTCCACCACCTACTAAATCAGCCGTGAAGCGCTCGCCTGCCACGCGGCGAGCATCCGGCCCCACGGCGGACCGAGCTTGCTTAAGACCCTCTCGGAGCTCTGGAGACAATTGAGCCGCAGCAATCTCTAACCGAAGTCCATCGTCGGTTGCCTGTCTGGCCAGCACTCCGAACAGGGCTTCGAGTTGTGGAGCATTGCGAACACCTTGAGTCCTCAACAGCGCCGCCGCCGTGAGTCGAAAGACGCCGCCCGCCGTGGCCCGCAGGAGCCCTGCCGCCATGAGCACGTTCTCCAGCCCGGCGTCCTGGAGGGCGGCGCCCGCTTTCCAGGGCGTGCCGAGCAAATTGCCCGCCCGGTCGTATATGGCGTAGCCGTCAGACCCCTCGGTGACAAGCCCGACATCCTTGACCATGTCCGCCGGAACGTACTGGCGCAGCACCGCCCGCCTGTAGATTTCCGTACGGATGGCCTCCTGCTCACCGGGCGACAGACCCGAAACAGCGAGCAGCTGGTCCGCTTTGTCGACCATGTCGGAAGGGTGCAGGCCCGCGAAGGCGGGATTCCCATCGATGTCTTCAAGTATGATCTTCGCGTACCGGTTCTCGGCCACCAGACGGTCGAGCTCTGCCTGCCGCCCCGCGGATGGAGCGGAATAGTGGCTCTTCTGTGCCGAAGCCCCACCGGGGCCGCCGCTGAGGGGACCTTTGCCGCATACGAGAAATCCAGATTCGGACGAGTAGTCGGCGATCTCTCCGATGGCCTCCCACTCCTCCTGCTTCGCCGCCACGTCCCCGTCACCGGAGATGAAGCTACCCGCCCACTGCGTGAAGTTGTTCCACTGACCCGCAACCCACTGCCCGGCGGCCACGAAGGGAGCGGATACCGTATTCCATAGCCAAGAAGCACCGGAGGCGACCGCATCCACGACAGCCCCCACACCGGACCCAATCTCTTTGCCCGCCGCCTCCGCGCCGGCCGCCGCGTTGCTCGTTCCTTCGTCCGTCGCCTTGTTCAGGCCCGCGAGCCAGCCCGAAAAGGCCGTGCCCTGCGCCCCGCTGAAGAGATCGGCCATGCCCGCCATGAAGTTCGCCCAGTCTTCGTCATTCTTGTAGTTCTCCTTCCCGATGTTCTTGGCCACGCCCTTGATGAACGAGTCATAATTGGCCGTGAACTGTCCGGACTTGCCGTCATACGTGAGCAGAGACCCGCCCGCCACGTCCAGGTTCGCGTTCATGTATCCGCCGTCGGTGAGGTATGTGAACGTGAGGCCCGTGCCGTTGAGATAGTTGCGATCCGCAGACTTCGAAGGGTTGTTGGGATCGCGATTCGGGCTGCTGTACGAGATGCCGCCCGTCACACCCAGGCCGGCACCGGGGCGATAGTTCAGGCCGATGTTGCCCATGAGGCTGGGTCAGGCGACTGCCCTACGTGGCGCTGCGCGTCGGACATGCCCGCAGGCGGAAAGAGCAGCGCCAATGGCGCGCGATGACCGCCTTGGCCAGGAATGCGCGAGTTCAGGGCGTGGACAGCCCGACACCCGTCGTCTGCGGAATGTATTTCAACCCATTGGCCGCGTTGGCAACCTTGCCGTAGCGCGTGGTTCCCGAAAGACCGGCCACGACCGTCCCGCCCTCCGCAATCGCAGCTATGGTATCCGTGTAGGTGAAGTTCGGATTGCGGGCGCGGATCATCGTGGCGATGCCGGCCACGTGTGGCGCGGCCATCGATGTACCATCGAGGACCTTGTACTGATTCGTGGCAAAAGTCTTCCCGGTGATGGTGAACCCCACGAGGCCCACCCCGTCGAAACTTTGGTTGGTGTTGGTGTCTGTGACGTACCAAAAGCCAACCGTGCACGCGGCCGTGTTGCAGGTGGAAACGTCGAAGGACAAATCCGCGAAGCCGCCCGTGTGGATGTTCGGACCGAACTGACTGAGCAGGGTCGAGTTGCCGCTCGTGACAACCGGATTTCCTCCAGAAGGACTCTGACGGATCTGGAAAAAGTCGGAGCTGTCATCCAGATCGAGCCACAGGCCGAGGCTCAAACTGGCTCCGGCATCGTAGGCGGAGAGATTGAAATTCTTGTACACGACGCTGTTGATGCTGTTGGCGGGCGCCGTGCCGCTGCACCAAGCTGTCGGAGCGACGAGCATCGGGGGAGTGATGCAACCTCCATCGTACGCCCAGACGGCCGTCCCGGACACAGTCCAGTCCAGCGAACCCGCACTATTGAAATCGTCGGTTATCTCCGTTTCGGTTCCAAAGTACGTGCTGTGCACATTCGTTCCGGGCGCGCCGAGGTCCACATGGCGATTGGCCGCTGTGGCATTGGTGTCCCGATCAGAGAAGTCCGCGATGGTGAAGGCCTGATCGACAGCGGCCACGCACAGAATGTTCTCATGCGTGAAGTCACAGGGGAATTTGCCCTGGCCGCCGGTGCTGTGGTTGTTGCCATCGTTGCCCGCCGCGACGACCACGACCACGTCGTTGTCCCGCGCGGCCGCTATGGCGTTGCTCATGGCCGTGTCCGAGGTGCTGTTTCCCAGAGACATGTTGATCACTTTCGCCTGCCCCTGGCCCGCGCTCGTTCCCGCGGCAAAGTTGATGCCCTCGACAATGTCCGCGGTGACACCCGAGCCGGCTGCATTCAGAACCCGCACGGCAAGGATCGTGGCCTGCCAACAGACACCCGTTGTGCCCGTGCTGTTGTTGCCCACCGCGCCAATCGTTCCCGCCACGTGTGTGCCGTGACCGTTGGGGTCCATCGGGTCTGAGTCTCCCGTGCCCACGAAGTCGCAGCCGCGAGACCCTGTGCCGCCGGGGCAGGTGTAGCTGCCGTTGGCCATGTTGCTCGTGAGGTCCTCGTGGTTGTAGTTCACGCCGCTGTCGATCACGGCCACGACGACAGAACTGCAATTGGTGATCGTGTCCCAGGCCGTTTCGGCGCCAATGTCCATGCCTGATGTCCCGGGGTTGTTGCTCGAACCCACGGAAGGCGAGTAGGTTTCATCCGAGACGGTCTGGCCCGTGTTCTTGAGCCCCCACATGTCGCCGTACTTGGTGTCATTTGGCGCTGTCAGCGCCCGGTACACGTAGTTTGGCTGCGCGTACTCCACGTCCGGATTGGATTGAAAAGCGGCGATGGCCTGCTGTAGATTCTGACCTGGGCGGATGCGGTTCACGTGCATGGGTCCCTTGCCACGAATGGTGTGTCGGAGCGCCCGCACGCCTTCCGGCAGTCCCAACCTGCGCGAGTAGCTCATGGCCGCCGAGCCGGACACGTAGGTGCGATACTGGACAATGACCTCTCCGGGCACGAAAGCAGGCGCCGCGACTGTTCGGTATTCCCTTCCCCCCGGCGCTGCGAGTAGGGCCGCAGACGCGAGGAACACCACCAGCAAGATCCGAAAGCTAATCCCCCGGACCCGGTCGCCAATCGAGAATCGTCTCTTCTTGTTCTCATTCATGATATTGTTCTCGTTCTTATTGCTTTCCCGCTCCGGCGATCACGGCACGGTTATGGAACTCTCGGCCGAAAGATCCCCGCCGCTCGTGTTCAGGGCGCTGTAGCCGCCCACCTTCACGAAGTAGGTACACCCCTTGTACAGATTCGGAATGGTGCCCGACGTGGTGGAAGTCGTGTTGGGCACGTCCACCACGTTGAGTGTTGTCTTGGAAACGCCCGTGAGCGTATCGTAGTAGATCTTGTGACCGCCACCGAGGACCGAATGCACGTCAGCGGATCGGCTGGCTGTCCACGTGACGTTGATCTGCTTGTCGCCGTTCCCGTCCGTGCACGGACCGCAGGCGACGGTCACGTTCGTGACATCGGCCCCTGCCAGCGTGCCCGAAGCGTTTGTTACCTTGCAACCCTTCCCGCTGGGCTGACTCAGGACCGTTACGGTGTAAGCCGTGCCGTCGGCGAGACTGAAGCTGAGCGCGGTGGCCGGGTTGGTGATTGTCTGGTTGCTGCCCCCGTTGATCTGGAGCGTCACGGACTCTCCGCCACCCAGTCCCGAAACCGTTCCCTGAACATTGTAGGGATTCGTCACACAGGTTACCGTTACCGTGACGTCGGAGGAACTCGTGCCGGCACCGGAACCGTTACCGCCGCCCGTGACGGAGCAGGTCTGGTTCGGCGTGGTCGGGTTGGTCTGCACGGTCACCGCGTACCCGAGCCCGCCCGCAATGTTGGTGGAGAAACTCCAGGTAGTGTTGGAAGTGGCCGAGAGGTCGTTGCCACCGTTGTTGCGCAACACGACACTGTTGCCGCTGGCAAGCCCCGAAACCGAGGCGTGCACCGTGTAGTAGCTCGTGGAACAACCGAACGTGACCGTGTGTGCGGTTGCGGGCATGGTCCCGTTGGCATCCGCGGAAGTCACCGGGGAACACACCTGGTTCGGCGCGCTGGGCGAAGTCTTGACCGTCACGGAGTACTTGGCGCCCTCCGCTACCGCAACGCTGAATGCGTACGGCGTGTTGAAAGCCGCCACGGTCCGATCGTCTGCCGCGTTGTTCTGGAACACGAGGCCACTGCCCAGTGCGCCCTGCGCAGACAGATCCGTTACCTGAACATTGAGGGTGGCCGGCGCCGCGCAAACGACGCTGACATCAGTGGTGTTTGCCGATCCGACAACGCCTGAGTTCGCGCCTGCCGTACAGATACGACCTCCCCCCAGCGTGGCTGATTGCACCTGGACGTTGTAGGACGCGCCCGCGGCGTGCTCCCCGGGTAGCGTGAAGGGACCGTTGGCTGTGAGGGAAAGAGTGCTCGAACCATTCTGGAGCGTTACCTGATCGCCTACCTGCAGGCCGTTCAGAGTGCCGCCAATGGTGTAGGTGGGCGCGGGGCCTCCACCGCCGCCGCCACCCAGGCCCAACAGAGCGAGAAACGATGTGTCCGTCCCACCGCCAGGAGGCGGGCAGGCCGCAACCAGAAGGAGCATCGGACACGCAAGCAGGCGACTCAGCACCCCGGCCCCAAGACCGGAAGAGGACAGGCTATTGTGCCCCACCCGCGTCAAACGGGACAGAAAAAACCCAAGACCCATCGAGAACCCCTCCCTTCTCCGCGGCCCCGTAGGGCTCTCTTTTCTGCCGCCCTGAACCTCGGGCGGTGCCCGAAGTTCTACGGTGACTGATGCATCAGATGTATGGAATAACCTCCTGGTGCGAAAAAATTCTCAAAAAAAAAGGGAAAAGGGAGCGCCGCCAGGTGGGCCGAAAGCGTCGCCGTGGGCCCGGCAGGAGAGGTTTGCGCCTTAGCAGGGTGCTGAAAAATTGGCGGCGCATGGGGGTTTCGGCCTGATCGGGGGCTTCCCATGAACCGGTTCTTGGCGAGATGCGGGATGATCCCAAGCTTCCGCAAGACCCCTACCATCTTTCGGGTATCGTTTCCTTGTCGGCCTCGGGATCGGTCATAGACTCATGGGTATCGTTGCGACGTTTCTCTCCATGAAAACTCACGGACGGATTCCCGGGGTCGCGCGGCTTCTTGCGGCGTTTTCCTTTCTTCTGAAAGCTCTTCATCGAGGCCCATGCTTCCACGAGTGTTCCGTCCACTGTGAAATGCTCGTTGCTGATGAGACGGCGTCGGCTGGCCAGAAGCAGAACCTCCGGAAAGAAGCGTTCCGCAACCTTCCCGTCCAAAAGACGGTCCCATGCGCCGCCACCTCACAGAAAGCCAGGAAAATTCGGCTTTTTCAGCACCCTGTTAGTGCGCGTGCCCGTGATCCGAATCGCCGTCGTGCTCGTCCCCGTCTTCCGACTCGTCCTCATGCTCGGGATCTGTCATGTGGAGGTAGTCGATGAAGAATTGGTCCTCATGGAGGGCCAGCGTGCCCTCGAGTGTTTCGATGGCGGCATCCAGGTCCAACGAAGATTGCTCCTGGAAGTAGGCCGCCAGTTCGAGGGCCTGCGCCCTGCCCTCCGCGTCTTCATCGACGACCGACAGGAGGTAGAACAGGAGCAGTCGACGGCGCAGCCCTTCGACTGCGGGCTCCTGCGCGGGCCCGATTTGAAGCGCGCGCAGCTCGTCGACATCCCGGCCTGCGCTCATCCGATCGAGGGACCGCGCCTCGTGGGCTTCGTATTCGGGAAGGGCCTGTTCTTCGTCCAGGTTGAGCTTTTCGGCCAGCGCGTGCAGGCCGCCGTGGAGCTCCTCCAAGCCGGTGCGATGCAGCAGGTAGTCGAGCATGGCAAAGCGCCGCTCGTACTCGGTGGCGAGTTCTTCGAACTCCTCTTCCGCTTCGTCGTCGGGACCGAGTGATTCGCCGGTCATTGTGCACGCCCCCGCGACACCCGGCGCGCGGCAACCCTTTTGGCGAAGGCCCGTCGGGTCATTTTTTCCACGCGGTCGCCCCATCGCGCTTGCCCCAAACGGCCCTCTCGAAAGACTACGCCTGTCGGTCGCCGGTAGAGGCGACGGCGCATCCATCATGACCAACACCGAACTGCAGGCCAAACGACAGAGACTCTGGGCGCTCATGGAGCGGCCGGAAAACATCGACGCGGAGTCGCTCAAGCGAGCATTCGCGCATCACCTGGAGTATACGGTCTGCAAACACCGCGAGTCGATCCATTCACCGGACATCTTCCAGGCGTTGGCTTTCACGGTGCGGGACTTCCTCATCGACCGTTGGAACGACACGCAGGACGTCTACCGCGAGAAAAAGGTACGTCGCGTCTACTATCTCTCCATGGAGTTTCTGCTGGGCCGCCTCCTGAAGACGAACCTCGTGAATCTGGGCGTCCGGCAGATTGCGGCCGAGCAACTCAGCTCGTTCGGATACAACCTGGACGACATCTGCGAGTACGAACCGGATGCGGGCCTGGGCAACGGCGGCCTCGGGCGGCTGGCGGCTTGCTTTCTGGACAGCGCCACCACGCTCAACCTTCCCTGCTACGGCGCCACCATCCGCTACGAGTTCGGGATCTTCCACCAGCAGATCATCAACGGCTACCAGAGCGAATCGCCTGACCCGTGGTTGGGCCGGGGCAATCCGTGGGAAGTCCTGCGCGGAGATCTGCGCTACCCGGTTTCCTTCTACGGGCACACCGACCACAGTTCCACGCAAAAATGGCACCCCGGGGAAACGGTGATCGCGCAGGCTTACGACATCCTCATCCCCGGCTACGACACGCGCACCGTGAACAACCTGAGGCTCTGGGCGTCCAGGTCCGGCGCGCAGTTCAACCTGGAGTACTTCAACCACGGGGACTACATCCGCGCCGTCGAAGATCAGCAGCGCAGCGAATCCATCTCCAAGGTACTGTACCCCAACGAAAACATTCAGCAGGGCAAGGAACTGCGGCTCAAGCAGGAGTATCTGCTCGTGTCCGCCACGATCCAGGACGCGCTGGCGGTCTTTCTTTCCGAAGAGTCGGATTGGTCCCGCCTGCCCGCGCGCGTCTTCTTCCAACTGAACGACACGCACCCGGCGCTGGCCGTGGCCGAGCTCATGCGCCTGCTCGTGGACGAACACGGCCTGAGCTGGGAACTCGCCTGGCAGCTCGTGAGTCGCTGCACCGCGTACACGAATCACACCGTCATGGGCGAAGCGCTGGAGCGTTGGGACATCGGTCTATTGGGACATCTGCTGCCGCGCCACCTCGAGATCATCTACCAGATCAACCACGAATTCCTGGCGCTGCTGCGCTCGCAGGGCCTGCCCGACGACGTGCTCGAACGCGTGTCCATCATCGAGGAGCGGCCGCATCGCAAGGTGCGCATGGCCAACCTGGCGGTGGTGGCGGGAACGGCGGTCAACGGCGTTGCCGAACTGCACGCGGAGATCATCAAGAAGGACGTCTTCGCCGACTTCTACCGTGTTTGGCCGGAGAAATTCCAGAACAAGACGAACGGCATCACTCACCGGCGGTGGCTGGTGTCGGCCAATCCGCAGCTCGTCGAGGTCATCAACTCGAGAATCGGCAACACCTGGATTCGGGATCTCGAAAGCATTTCTTCTCTGGCGGGCCACAGCGACGACATCATGCTTCAGGAAGCGTGGCGGCGGGTGCGGCGGGAGAACAAGGTGCGCCTCGGCGAAGTCATCCAATTCGCCACGGGAGTGAAGACCAACCCGGACAGCATCTTCGACATCCACATCAAGCGCATCCACGAATACAAGCGACAGCATCTCAACCTGCTGCGCCTCATTGCCGACTACCGCAGCCTCCAGGAGCACCCGGACCAAGATTACCACCCGCGCACCGTGATTTTCGCGGGCAAGGCCGCGCCCGGGTATCACCGCGCCAAGCTCATCATCAAGCTCGTGCACACGCTGGCCGCAGCGGTGAACCACGACCCGCTGGTGCGCGATCGCCTCAAGATCATCTTCCTGCCGGACTTCTCAGTGAGCCTGGCCGAACGACTCTACCCTGCCGCCGATCTATCGGAGCAGATCAGCACCGCCGGCACCGAAGCCTCCGGCACCGGGAACATGAAGTTCATGCTCAACGGCGCCATCACGGTGGGGACCATGGACGGCGCCAACGTGGAGATTCACGAGGAGGTGGGTCCGGACAACATCTACATCTTCGGGCATACAGTGGAAGAACTCGCCGCGCTGCGCGCCAGCGGTTACAATCCGCGCGGGCGCGTGGAGGACGACCCCATCATCCGCGGCATCATCCACGACCTCGCGCAGAATCCCTGGAGCAAGGAGGGGCCGCTGTTCACGGACCTCGTACGTTCGCTCATCGACGAAGGCGATCCGTACTGCCTGCTTGCGGACCTGCATTCGTACCGGGACACGCACGCGCGCATCGACCGGGACTACCGGAATGCTGCGGCCTGGACGAAGAAGTCGATCCTGAACACGGCTTTTTCCGGTAAGTTTTCCTCGGACCGTACGATTCGCGAATACGCGCGACAGATCTGGCACGTAGAACCGGTGGCGCAGCGCGCACCACGGGTGCTGGCCTCCGAGCAGTTGGCCTGAACGCGCTGCTCGCGTGACCGGTGCGGCCGGGCGGACCGGTGGAGCGACCGTGACCGGTGTCAAGCTGCCGGCCGACTGTCCCGCAGGAACGCATTCGCAACCCCTGCATCCATAGTCCGACATAGAAGAATTCCCTCTGGAGCTGACTAAGTGATCGGGTAAACGATCGCGTTCGATGTCCGAACGACTGCCCCTCCGGAGATGCGAGAGCGTGCGAGTTTCACGAGCGCGTACGGCGTCAAAGCGCTGGACAGGCAAGGGCCTCCGGCGCACGAGGAAGCATGGGCAAAAAGATTGGCATCCTCGGTTCCGGTATCGTGGCGCAGACGCTGGCGCGCGGGCTGTCTAAAGAGGGCCACACCATCTTCCTGGGCACGCGAGACCCCCAAAAACTCGCCTCCCTCCAGGCCGAGATTCCGGAACTGCTCGTCGGCAGCTTCGCCGAGTGCGCGCGCTTCGGGGAAATCCTGATTCTGGCCGTCAAGGGTACGAATGCCGAGGAAGCCATCGACACCATCGGCGCAGGCAATCTGGCCGGAAAGACCGTGCTGGATGCCACCAATCCGATAGCGGACTCACCCCCGATCAATGGTGTCCTTCAATTTTTTACAGGACCAAACGATTCGCTCCTCGAGCGATTGCAGCGCAAAGCGCCGGAAGCCCGCTTCGTCAAGGCCCTCTCCTGCGTGGGAAACCACTTCATGGTTCGCCCCGATCTACCGGGCGGGCCGCCCACCATGTTCATCTGCGGAAATCACGAAGGAGCCCGCCGCGAAGCCGGCGAATTCCTGACTTCGATCGGCTGGGAAGTGGCGGACATGGGCAGCGCCGAAGCCGCGCGGGCCATCGAGCCTTTGTGCATGCTGTGGTGCATTCCCGGCATCCGTGAGCGCTCCTGGATGCATGCGTTCAAGCTGCTGCGGAAATGAGTGGGGATCTCTGCCGCCTTCGAGCGCTCCGGGTTCTCGCCCTGGTGCCGCTGCTTTTCGCGCGTACACCTTCCGCCGACCCCTTTCCATCAAATCACGAAAGGCTCTTTTACGAGGCCCTACACAGGCAGGACGCTGCACAGGCGTCCGACCATTTTCGGGAAATCCTGAGAACGCCCAAGAAGTTTCAGTATCTCGATGAGTACCACGCCGCGGATCTCCGGTTGTATCTGGACACCCTTTCATGCAAAACCCCGAGACCCGATCTCACGCACTCGATAGCATTCGTTTTCGTCGAAGAAATAGACGCGACTTTTCAACAGCCTCATAAGGGAAAAACCGTGCCGGTACATGTGCGCGGCCGTTACTCCGAAGCGGCAGCCGCGGCTGCCCGCCCGAGCGTGGACCTGTTCTCGCGCTTCTACGCATGCTCCCCGGACTTCAAGATCGCCTTTTCTCCGCAATACGTACGGCATCAGGACATCAAGCTGACGGAGATACGAACAGTTCCGTTTCGGGAGAAAGGTCAAATCGCCCTCAATCTGCCGGTGCTCGCCAACAGCGAAGCGAAGGCTTTCGTGAAGAGCCGCCTGGATGACTTTGACCTTTTCGTTTTTGTGATTCCATCGGAGCAAAAGGGCCTGTCAACAGCATCGCTGATGACCTTCAAAGACGCCGCCGGCCGCAGTGTTCGTCGGGGTGTCGTAGTAATCGGCACCGAGCGCATTCGCGTGACGCAGACCCTGATACACGAGGTATTCCACATCCTGGAGCAGGCCAGTGGCAACAGTGCCTATCACCTGTATGAAACGAAACAGAAGCAGAACTGGCCCCCGTGGTACTTTGGTGGGGGCCAACTCACCTATTATCGCGGTTTTCTGAAGGCGCTCAAGGACCGGAACGAGACAGCCAAGCTGCGGCTTCGGCAGTAGTCCTACAGAGCCGGGCAACCCGCGTAACCACCATTTCTACCGAAAGACCTCGTCGAATGACGACCAACGACCGCGCGCTGACCGGGGCGCGATCGCGGGAAGAGCTTTGGAGATGATGCGAAGGCTCTCGTGGCATTCACGCTGCCCGGCCGCGCCCGTACGACGGTACGCGAACGTCGGGAGCAAGTGCCCGTGTCGCAACTCGAGGGCGCGGGGATGGGCTGCGGCCGCAGCGAGCCAGACCAAGGGACGGCGGCACTCGTACAGGAACACCAGCTCTCCCCGCGCGCTATCGAGTTCTCGGGCGACGGAACGTGGTCGCGACTTCACCGCGCGGCCGCTGAGAGCGCGCGTGACCACAGCATGAACGGACAGCAGCGCAATCGCCACCATCAAAAGGGCAAACCGATCCCGGAACGAATGTGATCCTGATACAACGACCCCTTTCCAGGATGGAGTCTTCTTGGGAAGAGGCTTGGGAGTTGGCGAACGCATCCGTGGCGATTCACGCTGGCCGGCCGCGCCTACACGACGGAACGCGGCTGCGGCGACTTCACCTGCTTGCCGCAGCTCGAGGGCGCGGTGAGTGGTTGCAGCCGCAAGGACGGCGGGACTCGTAGGGGAGCACAAACTTGCGCCGCGCACCATCGAGCCTGGCTGCGGTTCCGCGCTTCCCCTTGACGCACAGCGGCCCGCCGGGAATCCGTCTTCTGATTCGGAGCCGACCATGTACATCGATGCCAACTACCTGAAATCGCGCGTGCGTACCGTCCCGGACTGGCCGGAGAAAGGCGTGATGTTTCGGGACATCACGCCGCTCTTTCAGGATCCGCGGGCGTTGCGCGGCACGATGGACGCTTTCGTGCAGCGGTACTTCGGGTGGGGCGTGGACGTGATTGCGGGGCTGGACGCCCGTGGGTTCCTCATCGGCGTGACGCTCGCCTACGAGTTGAACCTCTCGTTCGTCCCCATCCGCAAAGCGGGGAAACTGCCCGCCGAGACAATCTCCCAAGAATACGCTCTGGAATACGGTACCGCCACGGTCGAAGTGCACAAGGACGCAATCGCGCCGGGAGCCCGCGTCATCCTGCTCGACGATCTGATCGCAACGGGTGGGACGATGCTGGCAGGCACGCAACTGATTGAGCGCCTGGGCGGGAAGGTCGTGGAAACCGCTGCCATCATCGACCTGCCGGAACTCAAGGGATCCGAAAAAATCAAGAAGGCGGGCTACGAAGTCTTTTCTATAATGAACTTCGCGGGCCACTGACGCGGTCCATCCGCCGCGCCCCCGGCATAGCCGCTTTTGGCAGCCGCCATGCCATTCTGACAGCGGGGCCGGTCGTCATTCGTCGCGAAACAAACCACGGAAAGGGGAAACCCGTGGCGTGCTTCTTGCGTCGTATTCAGCATGATGATACTGGCTCCCCTCTTCATTCTGCTCCTGGGAGGGATCAGCTGGCTCCCCTTTGTCATCGTCCACGGCCCCGAAGTGGCCATCGCCATCGGACCGCAAATGCTGTTCGGCATCGCCAGCGGTTTGGCTGTCGTTTGGTTCGCGGGCCTCTACCTGCGTGAGCGCGCCGGTCGCCTGGAATTGGAGCGGGAGCGGCTGAATCATCTGGCCCAATCCCGTCAGGAAGCTCTGCAGAACACCACGCTCACGCTGGCCGAGAAACTGACGGCCGAAAACGCGCGACTGCTGCAGTGGATCCAGCGCAAGGAAATGCGCGGTGAGTCCGTACCCAAAGCCGTGCGCTCCGCCGCAGAAACCATCGGCCAGACGCTTTCGGAATTGAGTTCCGCTGCGTTCGTGCGCCCGTACGAAGTCACCGCAGCCATGTCCAAAGCAGCGGCGCTGCGCGATTCGTCCGAAGCGAAACGCTGCCCTTCCTTGGGCGGTTGTTGACCCGCTGAACCGGCGCGATTGCCTCAGGACTGAGCCGCGTGCCTGCTTCTCACGCGGCGCTGCACGCGATCTGAACAGCAACCAGGCAGATCGATCACAAAGCCTTCTTTGCGAATCAGGAGCAGCGCATGAGAAAACCGCCGCCTTGCGCGGCGATTTTCTTCATACTGCCTCCGACCCGCCAGGATTCATGAAGGACAGGCTGTCGTTGACCCTGTCTTTCATGAATAGTGCGGGCAGCCGGCATGCTTATTGCTGACCGGCAGCCGTGATTGCGATCAAGTACGGCAAGCGCAAGGTCGTCACCTACCGGGGCAACAAGATCGTCGTGGGCGGCCTGACGGCCAAAAACAAGATCGATATCCTCCTGTACATTTCCAAGGAGTTCGCCAGCATCAACAGCCAGCGCGAGCTGTACGATCGCGTGCTCGGACTTTCCACGGAGATCTTCGAGGTCGACAATGTCACCCTGCGGCTCTGGGACGGGCACCACCTGCAACCGACGAGCTTCCTCCACCAGACCGAGCCTCCCCGGCGGCCGCTGCTGCCGGATGAAGGCTTTTCCGGAGCGGTGTTCACCGGACGGACATCCATTCTCATCGAGGACCTCTCGAACCATCCGGAGTTCCGCGACGAGGGCGAAACCACCCTCTGCACCGCCTGCGCTCCCCTCACCTACAAGGACCGTGTCCTGGGCACCATCGCCATCGAGAAGGACGTGGCGGGATTCTACAAGAACGACGACCTGGAGATCTTGGAAGCGATGGCCGCGCAGCTCGCCCTGGCCATCAACGAGGTGCGTCTCGTGGAAGGCCTCATCGACGCGCAGGAGAAGATCAACAACGACCTGCGCCTCGGTCGCATCGTGCAGGCGCAGATCATCCCTCCGAAGATCTCGCCCTGGAACGGTGTGTACTTTTCGCACTACTACGAACCGATGGTGGAAGTCAGCGGGGACTACATTGACGTTCATCGGACGCGCAGCGCGATTACGCTTCTGATAGCCGACGTGTCCGGGCACGGTGTTTCCGCCGCTCTGGTCACCATGACCATTCACAACGAATTCCGCCGGGCGACGGAACAGGGCCTGGGTCTTCCGGAAATAATGGAGTATCTGGGCGAGGCGCTGCGACCGCGACTCCCCGACGGCACGTACTTTACCTGCCAGTTGGTGCGCATCCACACCGACCACAGCTTCTCGTACGTGAACGCGGGCCACTACCCCATCCTCGTCTTCCGGGGCGACGAGGCCAAACCCGACGCGCTCGACGCCCGCGGCCTCCCCCTCGGAATCATGGAAGCCAACCGCAACGACTATCCGGAGAAACACAGCCGCCTGGGTCCGGGGGACCTGCTCGTGCTCGTGACCGATGGGTTCGGCGAGCAGCGCGACGGCAGCGGCCAGGAGGTCGGCGCCGAACGCCTCACGACCTGGCTTTCGGAAGCACGGCGCGAAGGCGACCCCGACGATCCGGGTCGCGGCGCGCGCGGGAGAATCATGGATTCCTTCCTCGCGAAGTGGAAAGGCGCAGTGGAAGGCGTCCCCCGATCAGACGACCTCACGCTCCTCTTTGCGCAGGTGAGCGGCGGCCTGGAACGGGCACGCAACAGTCATCGCGAAGCGCGCCGGCAGCACACAGCCGGCGACGCTTCGGCCGCCGCCCATCAGGCGGAGCTTTCGCACATCCTGGATTCTTCGCTCGCGGACAACCTCATGTTTCTGGCCAAACTGCGCTACGCGGAGAAGGACTACGCGAAAGCCCGCGCCTACCTGAGCGAATATCTGGACATCACCGGAGACCGGTCCGCGCAGGTACACCTGATGCTGGGCAACATCGCGTTTGCCTCGGGTGCGCTGTCGGACGCTTCGCGCGAGTACAAGAAGGCGCTCTCCCTGGAGCGGGGTCTTGTGGTTGCAAGTCTGATGCTCGCCAAGTGCCACGTGCGGGTCGGAGAACGCGACCGCGCCCTGCGCACCCTCACCGAAGCTGCCCGTCACGCTCCCGCGGACCGTCGCCTTCGCGTGGCCCTCGCCAAGTTGCGGAACGAACCATGACCAAAGTCGAAGGGGACATCCTCTGGCTCTGCGTGGCCGCCTTCCTGGTCTTCCTGATGCAGGCCGGCTTCTCGTTCGTGGAAACCGGATTCACGCGCGCCAAGAACGCGGTGAACATCCTCATGAAGAACATTGTCGATTTCTGCCTGGGTACGACTGTGTTCTGGCTCATCGGCTTTGCGATCATGTTCGGCCCGCAGTTGATCCGGAGTTTTGGCTTCGGCCAACCCGCCACAGCAGACGCCATGCTGCTCGGAACCGATGGGAAACCATCGCCGTCACGCTACGCCTTCTACCTGTTTCAGTTGGTCTTCTGTGGAACGGCCGCCACCATCGTCTCGGGCGCGATGGCCGAACGGACCAAGTTTGTGGCCTACATCGTGATCTCCCTGGTGATCTGCGGCCTCGTGTACCCGGTCTTCGGCAGCCTCGCCTGGGCTTCCCTGTTCGACTCCAAGAATGCGGGATTTCTGGAGAAACTCGGATTCATCGATTTTGCCGGATCCACTGTAGTTCATTCGATCGGCGGTTGGGTTGGATTGGCCGGGACAATTCTGCTCGGGCCGAGGCGCGGCAAGTACTCGGCGGACGGCAAGATTGCACCCATATTTGGGCACAACATGTCCATGGCCACGCTCGGTGTGTTTCTATTGTGGTTCGGTTGGTTCGGATTCAACGCGGGCAGCACCGGCACCATCAAGGACGGTTCGTTCGCCCTGATTGCCGTCACCACGAACATGGCCGCGGCCACCGGCGGCATCGGCGCCATGGTGACTTCCTGGCTGCTATTCCGGAGGCCGGACATCAGCATGACGCTCAACGGCGTGCTTGCCGGCCTCGTCGCCATCACGAGCCCCTGCGCCAACGTGAGCGTCAACGGCGCTGCACTGATCGGTTTGGTGGCCGGCGTGCTCGTCATGTATTCCGTTCTCTTTTTCGACCGCATCCGTGTGGACGATCCGGTGGGGGCCGTCTCCGTGCACGGCGTCTGTGGGGCCTGGGGCACACTTGCGGCCGGTCTTTTTGCCAGTCCCGAATTCGGCGGGCGTGCGGGCCTTTTCTACGGCGGCGGGTTCGGACCCGTACTCGTCCAACTCACGGGGATCGGCATCGCCTTTGCCTGGGCCTTCGGCGTCGGGCTCGTGGTCTTCTTCCTGTTGCGCCTCACGATCGGACTGCGGGTGACGAGCGAAGAAGAAGTCGAGGGCCTCGACATCTTCGAGCACGGGAACCTGGCGTATCCGGAGTCGAACTGAATTGCGGTGTGCATTCCGACGGGCGGATGGATACGCAATGGCGCCGTCCCAAAGATCCAAAGCAAAGACTGATCCGGAACCGAACGCTCTCCTGAACCGAGACGATCGCGGAGCAGGAATTCCTTGGAAGGAGGCGAATGAGCCCCTGCCGATTCAAGCTGGTCGGCCGCGCCTGTACGATGGAACGGACGAACGGACTCGCCCGGATGGCGTTTCGGTGTCGCAACTCGAGGGCGCGCGGAACGGATGGGACCGCATCGGAAGACGGAGACTTTCGCCGCGCGGTCTCCAGGTCCCGAGCGAGGAAGCGTGCTTGGTCCCAATCCGCCCGGCCGCTGAAAGCGCGCGTGCCGAGAGCGCTCCGGGATCAAGTACGCATTCGCCACTTCCAAAGCAAAGACTGATCCGGAACCGAACGCCATCCTGAACCGAGACGGTCGCGGAGCAGGAATTCCTTGGATGGAAGCGAGAGCAACCGTGCCGACTCAAGCTGGTCGGCCGCGCCTGAACGCCAGTGAGGTTTCGACACCATCACACCAAGGTGCCGCGTACCGTGGGCGCGACGAACGACTCCTGCCGATGGCGCGGCTGCTGCCAAATGCGCAAGCCTTGTTGCGAGGGAGAAGCCCCGCTTTCGCCGCGCGCTCTCGGGGTCCCGAGCGAGTCAGCGCTCTCGCTACAACTGCGTTCGGCCGCGGAAAGCGCGCTTGCCGCTCGCCCTCATGACCAATTACGCATTCGCCACTTCCAAAGCAAAGACTGATCCGGAACCGAACGCTCTCCTGAACCGAGACGATCGCGGAGCAGGAATTCCTTGGGAATGAGGCGAACGCAACCTTGCCGATTCAAGTTGATCGGCCGCGCCCAAACGCCGGAACGCTGCCAGCACGATCGCGCCTGCTTGCCGCAACTTGAGGGCGCGCGGAACGGCTACGGTCGCAGGGAACACCAAGACTCTCGTCGCGCGCTCTCGAGGTGCCGGGCGAAGTAGGTGCATCTCCCCGATCCTTTCGGCCGCCGAAAGCACGCGTGCTGCGAGCACTCCTGAAACAAGTACGCCTTCGCCCCTCTCCCAAAGCAAAGACTGATCCGGAACCGACAATCACTGCGCCGAAGCGTTCTCGATGAACCCGGCCACCAGGTCCGCAACGATGTGCGCACCGCGCGAATTCAGGTGCAGGCAATCGGTCAGCACATGAAAGCCGTGGCGCGCCCCGATGGAGTCCCAAGACTGGCCGAGCAGGTGATGGCGAACGGCCGCGCCGGTAATGGGGTACTTCCCACCCGAACAGTCACGGGGGCTGCGGCCGGGGGGGCGGGTGGAAAGCTCCTTCCAGAGAGTTTCGCGCAGGGGCAGATAGGTCACCCGCGCCGTTTCGGCGGCCTTGGCAATGATCTGACTGTAGGCGATCACATTCTGGTTGGACTTGGAGTTCAGATCCTCACCGATGGGAGGCAGCGAACAGACGGCGACCTTTGCGGCGGTCTCGGTCTGGAGCCGGCGCAGAACGGCGTTGAACTGCCTGCGAAAGAAGACGGCATCCGGTCGCAGGGGAAGCTTCTGCTCCTTGATGTAGCTCTGAAGCTTCTCCTCGGAGACGAGCGCGTTCACGTCGTTGGTGCCGACGAGCACGATCGCAAAGTCCGGTCGACAGGCAATGATACCGTCCATGCGTTCGTGCAGGTTGTACGCCAGGTCGCTGTTGACTCCCGCATTGACGAACCGAAAGGGGCGACCGCGAAAACGCTCTTCCAACAGCACCACATAGTTGTGACTCATGGTCCCGTGCGTGAGACTGTCCCCGAGAAGGGCCACCGTGGCCACACCTGCGGGCGCGCGGGTGCGGCATACGGCAGGAGAGTTTTCCGGCAGGGAGAAGATGCGCGAGCGGGCGCGCAGGACCACCACCGACCCGCACAGGAGCAGGCCCACAAGAGCTATGGCCAGAAGCACGATTGCCCGCCTCATCATTTCCCTATCGGATTACTTGGAGTCCAATTTGACGACCGGCTTCCAATCCGCCGCCACTCCCTCTGCCATCAGGCGACGGGCCTCGTCCAGGTAGAACCGCGCCGCCAGGTCCCCCGGAAAGACGGCCAAGAGTTCGTTCAGCAAACGGATGGCTTCGTCGAAACCGCGCTTCTCATACGAGGCCAGCGCCCGGTCGTAGAGCGCGTGCGTGCTGCGTTTGAGCTCGAAGATGGCTTCCGGCGAACCGTCGTAGACCTCATATACGGGCACCGTCTCGCTCTTACCCTTCACCTGCAGGCTCCCGAGAAAACGCACGTGGTAGCGCTCCTGATAGGCGGGGGTCTCCTGCAGCGTGGTCCCGCTCACGCAGATGGCCGCACCGAACACCTTCGTCACGCCCTCGATACGGGAGGCCAGGTTGACGGCGTCCGAAATGACCGTTCCCTCCATCCGCTCCTCCGCGCCGATGGTGCCCAGCATCAGGTTCCCAGTGTGCAGGCCGATACCCACCTCGATGGCCTTCTTGCCGTCCCGTACGCGGATGTTGTTGTAGTTGTTGATGTCCCTCTGCATGGCGACCGCGGCCCGAATGGCATCGTCGGGGCTTTCCGGAAACAGCGCCATGATGGCGTCCCCGATGTACTTGTCGATGAAGCCGTTGTTCGACTGGACCAGAGGCGTCATGTGTTTGAGGTACGAGTTCAAGAAGTTGAAGTTGTCTTCCGGCGACATGGTTTCCGAGAGCGAGGTGAATGACCGGATATCCGAGAACAGGATGGTCATACGCCGCAGCACCTGATCTCCAATCTCCACCTCGATGATGCTGCCGCGCCCGAGCTGACTCAAGAATTCCCTGGGCACGAACCGGCTGTAGGCGTGGTTCGTGCGATTCAGGTCCACGTTCAGGCTCTGCACCTGCTCGTGGACCCTGACGAAACGGTTGGCGAGAATCAGGGCCATGCCCAGCACGAAGAAAATGAAGGTGAAAGTCGTAGTGCTCGGGAGATTGATCTTGCCCTGAGAGGAGAGCACGTCCAGTACCGTCGAGACGAGCAGTATGACAGCCGCCGCAATCATGATGCGCGCGTCGTTGTCCCTCCTCCATGCCCGCACGAGAAGTACCGCAAAGATCGAGAGGATGTACACCGGCCAGAAGCCGAGTTGCATCACGCGCTGGTTCACGGTCTCCCAGACGTGGATCTCGAAGAAGAACAGCCCCGCGGCCACTCCCACGTAGATCACCGTCACGCCCAGCATGACACGGTCCCAGAACTTGGTCCAGAATGCCGGCAGGGCCCGGTGGTACAGCCGCTGGAAGTAATAGAAGAGCGGGAAAAACAAGAACAGGTTCACGTACTGAATCTGCTTGAGGGTTACGAAGTCCAAACCCAGGTCGAACTTGAACTGAGTGCGAAGAAAGTGATAGACCACGAGTGAGAAGGCAAACAGGCCAAACAGGAGATTCTCGCGCTCCGACCTCCGGCGGATGAACAAAAACACGAAGTACGCGCCCACGGTCAGGTAGATCATCAGCGTGTACACCTGACGCGCATTCTCGCGCTCGAAGATGCGGAACATGTCGGCTGCCGGTCCAATCTCCGTGCGATCTCGGTAGATGCCCAGTTCCCAGCGGAAGTAGCCCTGCACCTGAACCAGCAGAATGTTCACGCCAGGACGCAAAACGCCGCCCGGAATCTCGTAGAGTCGCGTCCTGTCGTAGCCAAAGGGCTTGCGCCCCCCGAAATCGCCGGTGGACCCGATGAGCCTGCCGTTGAGGAATACCTGGTCGCGGTCGCTGATCTCACCCAGGCGGAGGGTCAACTGTCGGGTCGGCACCCGGGCCAGGTGGAACGACTTGCGATACCAGACATTGCGGCGACCGTCCGGGACCAGACCCAGTTCCACCAGATTGCGGGGCACGACCACCTGCCTCCAGGGCGGCGCGGCCCGTTCGTGCAGGGGCCCGGAGGATACCGACCCGGAGGACTCCGGCCCGGACGAATCCGGCGCGGCGGTCTGCGGGTAGGTAGATTCGCCGCGCACGTCGATGGGGTCCGTGGACAGCCACCAGGTAGGACCGCCCCGACGTGTGTCCAGGTTCTCCACGCGCCCTGCGCTCAGCACCTGCACCGGCGCCGTGCCTGACGCCACCGAATCTGCCGGAAGCGACACGAGGGGTATGACGGCAGGCGCAACCGTAGCGAGAGCCAGGAGCAGTCGAGCGGAGGGTCGGAGCAGCATGGTGGAAGGTTGCGCTCTGTTTGGCTCGAAACATGAAATCCGTCAAGTACAGGCGTGGGTAGGTCACCGTTTTCTGCTTGAGAAGCAATACCATAGCTTTCGCACTCGACGGTGGGGAAGTGGAGGGAGAGAGGGATGGCAAAGAAGAAAGGCAAGAAAACCTCAAAGCGGGCGGCAGGCGGCAGGGAACGGAGCCCGTCGGCTCGCAGGGCAACCGGGCCTTCCAAAAAGGCGACCAAAAAGGCCACGGCCACCCAGACACCCCCACTGCGACCGGGAGACATCGCCTGGACCGAGCTTCAGTCCACCGACCCGGCCCGGGCCGTCTCCTTCTACTCACAGCTCCTGGGTTGGAAGGCTCGCAACACCCCGATGGGGGAGACCGAGTACGTGACCTTTTCGAGCAACGGCCGGGACTTCGGGGGGGTCATGAAGACCCAACAACCGGGCCTGCCCTCCGCCTGGACGACCTACTTCCAGGTCCGCAGCGCGGAGAAAGCGTGCGCACGGGCGTCGGAGTTGGGCGGTCAGGTCATCGCGCCGGCGTTCCTGATTCCGGGTGTCGGTCAACTGGCGGTCCTACAAGACCCGACGGGCGCCTACTTTGCGCTGTTCGCACCGCCGGGCTGAGCGGGGGCGCTGCTGGTTTGCGCCTCAAGGCACCCCGAGCGTCCTGGCCCGCAAAAAGCGAACGTCTTCTTCCAGTCAAAACGTAAACGAATAGGCAGGTGCGCTCACCCTGGACGCACCGCCCTTGAGCAGCGCCCGGCAAACGGATCGGGCGACCAAACTCAAAGGTGGTGAGACATGTGGTATCGACGTAACTGCGCCCGCGCGCTTCTCGCAACGAGCTTTCTTGGCATATCGCTCGGTGGCTGTTTCAAGGCACCCGGCCTTCTGGACGGAGACTCAGCTCCGCTGATGATGCTCCTGTTTCTGCATACGCAAGAGTTCGTATTCGAGGGCGCCTGCGATCGCAGTCAGGTGCACGGCAAGAGGACATGTTCCGAATACGTGACCCGACGACTTTCCCTCGGCACTTCGCAGAGGGCCTGTGAGACGAGTTCCGGGGCCACCTGGACAAGCGCCTGTCCGACACCGGTCCTTGGTTCGTGCAAGTACGGAAGGACTGTGGATTCGTACTATAACGGAAGCGGCGGGATGACGGCCGGGGAAGCGGAGACACTGTGCACGGGCAGCACGTACGGGGGGACCTGGTCGACGAGTAAGCAGACACCGTAGACCGGGAGGTTGTTGCAAAGCGCGGGGCCGGGGTGTCTGTCAGTCACACCCCAAGCATTCTTTGGTTTCGAATGGATGGGTGGTTCGCTCGGCGGTCGATGGAGCTATCGTCCCTGCCGGAACACAGACGGCCCAAGCGTGCTCTTCCTTGAACCGGCCGCTCGCCTCGCGGCGCACAAGGTCGAATGTCCAGACGCTCATGCTGCTGTGTATGAATGCGTCACGAGTCCACAGCCGGGCAAAGGCACCGCCTGTCGCCAAAGGGCCATAGTAGCCCGGACCGGCCAGATCAGATTCAGACCAAGCACGGATCTCATTCCAATGAAGGCAGCTTCAAACCGGAAGCTGCACAATGTTTTTCCGCCTGCGAGAATCCCACCCAGAGCGCCTTCCCCGTACAGCCGCCTGGACCGCGCACCGTTCCGGCCGGACACGGGGGCGCGTCGCCTCCGCCGCCCCGCTTCGGCGCACTCCTGCCAGCACGAGCCTCTTCTTGAGTTCGCGCAGAAGCGGGACCAAAACGCATGTGAAGGATAGGCCGCCGTTCATGAAGGCGGTTCTGCCGCAACTCCGAGGGCGCGATGCCGGACTGGATCGAGCTGCCAATCTCGTCTTGACATTATCCATGCGCAGCATATCATTGAACACGTGCCCGCTGCCGGTGAGCTTTCGCATGAGGTTCTGGCAATCCTTCCCCTTCAGGGGGATTGGACCGAGATGGACTATCTCCGGCTGACCGAGTCCACCAACAAGCTTGTGGAGTTTTCCGATGGAACCGTGGAGGTCCTTCCCATGCCCACGCGGGAACATCAGTTGGTGGTCGGTTGGCTGTACCGCAAACTTCTGGAACACCTGGGCGGCATCGTCCTCTTTGCACCGCTTCGCCTGAAGTTGCGCGATGGTCGGTTTCGGGAGCCGGATTTGCTCTTCTTGAAAGACCGTCAGGACCCTCGCAATCAATCTCGATTCTGGACCGGGGCGGACCTGGTGATCGAGGTATTGAGCACCGACGACCCGGACCGGGACTTGGTGGAGAAGCGCCGTGAGTACGCCGCGGCCGGCATCCCCGAGTACTGGATCGCCGATCCGACAGACAGGACTCTCCTCGTGTTGCACCTCGAGGGGGCTACGTACCGGGACGCCGCACCTCTGCGCGGGTTGGAGCGCGTTCGTTCGGAGTTGCTGCCCGAACTCTCGTTCGCTGCGGCGGACGTGTTCGCCGACTTGGACTGATTGGGTGAGCAGGTTCCGGGATCCGCGGTTCAGTTCGTTCGCGAGCATTCGCATTCATCCCAAGGGAGCAGGCCGATCGCTTGAAGTATACGTTCGTTTCCCGAGAACCGGCACGCTACTCCGATTTCTCTGGAATGAAGCGAGCGCAGGCCTGCCGATGGAAGCCGGTCAGGCGCGCCCAAACGACTGCGCGCTGTCAGGTCCATGAAAGGGGTCCTTCGCACCTCGAGGGCGCGCGCAGCGTTCGCGACCGCAGGGAACACGACAGCGCTCGCAGAGCGGGCTCTTCAATTGCTTGGAAGAGATCCGCCGATCACCGCGGCCCCGTGATCCACGCCGCCCTCAACCGCGCACCCTCCCAACCTGCCCAACTGCAACCGGCCCAACCAGAGCCTGCCGAGCCCCTCCCGGCACGGCCGCGGGCCGGCCCCGCGGCCCGGGCACAATACCCCGGTCAGGCTCGAACCACCCCGGACTCCACAAACTCGCGGATGGCTCCCACGATAGTCCGGTAGATCCGCTCGAACCGTTCGTCATCCTGTTCGAGCAGGGTGCACCGAAAGCCCTGTAGGTCGGTCACGAAGCTCGAAAGCGGCACCGTGCAGATGCCGTGCGCGGCCAGCAGTTCGTAGACGAAGCGACGGTCCGAGGCGGTGCCCGGGGGGCTCAGGCGCTCGACGTAGTCCCGCACGCCCGCGTCCGGGATGCGCAGCCGCATCCGGTCCGTGAGTTCTTCGAACACGACACTCAGATAGAAGGCCCCCATGGGCGGTGTCACCAGCACGCCCGGGCAGTCGGCGAAGATCTCGGCCACGGCACGACTGCGTTCCTGAAAGAAGACGTTGCGCGAGCGTTGCCACTCCTCCCACTCCGGATGCGAGTAGATACGGGGGATCACCGTCTGCGGCAGCGTGGTCGAGCAGACTTCGAGCATCTTGGCGTCCAGAATGGACTTCACGTAGGACCGAAACATGGGGTGGTTGCCCTGGTTGTAGACCTCCATCCAGCCGCAGCGTGAGCCGGGCCAGGGCAGTTCCTTGGAGATGCCCTTCAAGGCGATGGTGGGAACGTCTCCCACGAGGTCCGAAACCGGCGCATAGTTGTCGGTGAAGACCATGTTCGTGTAGATCTCGTCGGCCACGAGAAACAGGTCGAACTCGCGGGCGATTCCCACCATCTGCCGAACGACCTCAGGCGGGAAAACCGCCCCGGTCGGATTGTCGGGATTGATAATCATGATCCCGGCAATGCTTTCGTTGTACTTCACTTTGTTGTAGAGTTCGTCCAGGTCCGGCATCCAGTGGTTGGCGGGATCCAAGCGGTACGTGATGGGCGGATACCCGGCGTGCGCGGCTTCGGCTGAGGAATGCGTGGGGTACGCAGGCGACGGACCAATCACTCGAGCTTCCCGCCGGAGCATTCCGTAGACCTTGTTGACCGCGTCTCCGAGACCGTTGAAGAACAGGATGTCGTCGGCCGTGATCTGCACGCCCCCCCTGCGGTTCGTGCGGTCGGCCAGGAAGGCCCGCGTCTGTTCGAGGCCGCGCGTGGAGCAGTAGGCGTAGGTCTGGTCTTCGCGCACCGCCTGGGCCACGATCTCTTTGATCCAATCCGGAATGCGTTCGCCTTTTTGAACGGGATCCCCGATGTTCTCCCAGGCTGTGGGGCGGCCGGTCATGGTCTCGATGCGACGGGCCACATCGACGATTTGGCGGATCTCGTAGTTCAGCTCCGAGGCGCCGATGTGAACGATATTGGTACGCATGTAGTCAGAAGCGCCGCCCGACTCCCAGCCTGAGTTGGACGATCACAATCTCCCCTTTTCCGGG
>CAZPFB010000072.1:0-28167 GCA_964585735.1 uncultured Leptospiraceae bacterium | reverse complement strand
AAAAGAGTCCGTGTCTGCGTACAACCCCATTTCGGGGTCATCATGACATATAGGATGGCGATCTGTGCGGGGTCGCGTCTGCGCGATCGCCCGCGCCCCGCTCCGGCCTCCTGCCTCCGCCAGGCGCGCGTTTTGCTCACGCTCCTCGTTACACTCGCCATCCTGGCTCGTTGCTCATACCACAAGTCTGGCGCGGGCCTTACGGCCCTCGCGGGCTAACGCCCGCGTGCCATTCTGCTGCTTAACCAAGCTCACGTGTGCTCATTCCTCCCCTATCTACCTGCCCAACTGCGAGCGCATTTTTTTAGCCGTCCTGTTGTGAATGGACTGTGAGCTCCCACGCAATTGGGGCGCGATCGTTTGCACGTGCCTGGCGATGCGGATCGAACCACCACCTTCTCCAATCTCCCGTATATGATCGGCCATGGCGCGCAGGCGTGCGAAGACGGGAGCGAAGGCGGCGTTTCGGTACTCGGGGCGTTCCACAATCAGAAGTGGCACGCCCGCCTTGCGCAAATCCCGAATCACGAGCAGCATGCGATTCAACAGAAAGACGGCTTCGTCCTGGGCCACATCTCCGTCGAAAAACTGTTTGCACGGCGCGAGCAGAAAGTACACGGACCGGCCGGGGTTCCTGTACACGCCGTGCAATACGTCCAGAATCTGGTAGGGCGTGAACGCGCGCTGCACGCGCACGCGCTGGAGCACTTCTTCCGGCGCCACACCGCTACGCAGGGCTTCATCCACCAGGAGAAAGGCGTTGAAACGCATGGCGCAGTCTATGTTGAAAACTTCCACGCCGCGCAGCACGAGCGGCACCTGGTGGATCAGCGCGGCGGCGAAGGCGCCGGAGTTTCCGGACCACAGAACGAGGCTCCCTGCGGGCATACATCAGAATCGGAATAGCCATACAAAAGTAAAGCAGAAATCTGTTTGGGTGATGAGCGCAAGGCGACATAATACTGAACAAGGCGCACGGACGATTGCGCCTCATGCAGGGCGAACACGCGCGCAACGCCAACCTTCCGAGACTGGAACGTCGTCGTCGCAGCGTTGTTGTCTTGTCAGAGCCGGCGGGCAGAAGGCGATGGTCCCGATGGTCGCGCCCGCACCACAACTTTCCTGTTCCCTCCTCACGGTCCTCTTCTGCTTCAGCGCGCTTCTCCTCGAACCCCGGCCCCTGATGGCCGACGGGAAAACTCCGGTTGAGGCCACCGGCGAAAGCGTCGTCTTCGGCGAAAACCTTCCCGCTGCGCGCGAAGCCGCGCTGCAGGCCGCGTTTCAGGACGCGGTCCGACGCGTCGTCGGTGTACTCGTCAAAACGGAATCGGCCACTCAGGACACGCAACTCACCTACAACCGCGTCGTCGCAGGCGCCCGCGGCTACATCGCTTCGTACAGGGTCCTTTCGGAAAAGCGCACCGGCAACCTGCTGCGGGTCACGATCGAGGCCGTAGTCGCAGGCGACCGCATCCGCAGCGCCTTCGCCGATCGCCTTTCCAAACTCGTGGAGCAAAACCCCATCGGACCCTGCAAGCTGTCCGCCAACCTCACCGCCACGAAGACGGCCCTCCTCTCTCAGAACCAGATCTTCTGCCCGGTTTCCGATCCCACGATCGACATGGAAACGGTGCGCCTCCATCTGCCTTTGGCCGGTGCGATGCGACCACGCGTCTTTCGCTCCGGGACCTTCACCAGCCTGACGGTGGAGGGCCCGGCCCTTTCGGCAGACGTGGTCGCCCTGCTGCGTTCGCCCGGATTGAGTGTGTCGTTCGTGGATCCTGCTTCGCGCCGCGAAACCAAACGCGCGGTGCGAGTCGATGATATACTCTTTCTTATCGTCGTGCTCGAAGGCCGGACCCACAATTTCGGGAGCAACATCGCGCTTACCTCACTGGAGCCGGGCAGGCTTCAAGAGATGATCCGTGTTCTCGAAGCAGCGCGCCAACTGCTTCCGGACCGTACCGGTCAGGTCACCGAGCCGGAAGGTTCCGTGTATGTCGGGGAGCTGCGCGGCAACGCGGCGCACGGTCGCGGGCGGCGCACCTGGAGTGACGGTCGCTCCTTCGAGGGACACTTCCGACAGGGCGCGATCGTTCTACCGGAGAGGGGCGCGCTTCATTTTGCCGACGGCCGCAAGTACAGCGGAGGCCTGTCGTCGTCAGGACTGCCCGAAGGCGGCGGACGCATGACATGGCCGGACTCGAGTGAGTACAACGGACAGTTTCGCGACGGGAAGATGCACGGATACGGGCGACTCGGCAAAGCCGATGGGCGCATCATCTCCGGTGACTTCGTTTCCGACGAACCACACGGTCGCGTCACCGTTCGAGAAGCCGACGGCTCGCGCTACACCGGAACGTTGCGCGCGGGCAGGTACCACGGAAGGGGCATCCTCTCGCGGGGGAAAGGCGAGTTTCTCTTCAACGGTCGATTCGAAGACGGCGCCCTGCGCGAAGGCCATGGTCAGCTCATGCTGCCGGGTTCCGTCCGTTACCGCGGCCCTCTCGACGGCGGCGTGCCCACGGGAAAGGGTACGCTCACATTCGCAAACGGGGATTTCTACAACGGAGAAGTGCGAAGGGGCATCCCGCACGGACCCGGCACGCTCGTCCAGACAGGAGGCGCGGTCATTCTCATCGGACTCTTCGTGGAGGGAAAGCTCGAAGGACCGGGGCGACGGACCGATCGGCGGACCGGTGAGTACTACAAAGGTGAATTCCGCGCGGGCCAACCGTCCGGCCGTGGCGAAGGTCAGGTCCTCCTGCCGGACGGCCGGCGGTGGATCGGACCGATGCTCGATGGCAAACCGCACGGAGATGGCCGCGTTCGCAAAGGCCAGGAGGCATCCGTAAAGGCCAGGTTCGAGAACGGCGTCGAGCGCCGACCGTGAGCTGGGAGTTTCTTGCCGATAATCAGATCTGACGTGTCCCATGAGTGAGTTGTCCGAAATCCTCGGTCGTGTCGATGCCCTCCGTGATGAGCTGGCGTCAATCGGACCGCTGCCCGACCACATTCATCAGAAGGTCGACGAAAAACTACGGACGGATTGGAATTTCCATTCGAACCGCCTGGAAGGCAACCGCCTCGACTACGGCGAAACGGTCGCATTGCTGTTGCACGATCAGTCTGCTGCCGGCAAGCCACTCCTGGATCACAAGCACGTGGTCGGCCACAACAAGGCCCTGCGCGAACTGGAGTCGCTCTGCAAGAGGAACGAACCCATCACGGAGGCGGAGATCCGCGAGTTGCACCAGATGATGCTCGTGGAGCCCTACGAAAACAGGGCGATCACTGCCGACGGCAGGCCGACATCCAAGCGGGTGACACCGGGCTCCTACAAGACGCAGCCGAATCATGTCGAGACCGCTACCGGTGAAGTGTTCCGCTTCGCCGAACCCTTCGAGACACCGGCGAAGATGGCCGAGCTCTTGCAGTGGTACCGCGATCGCGAGGAGGCCGAACATCCGCTTCTGATCGCGAGCATGTTACACTACAGGTTCCTGCGTATTCACCCCTTCGCTGACGGCAACGGAAGAATGGCTCGCTTCCTCCTCAACTACCACCTGATGCGGAGCGGCCTGCCGCCTCTGGTGGTTCGCGCGACGGAAAAGGATGCATATCTGCAGGCCCTGCGCCAGGCGGATGCCAATAGGATGGACATCCTGACTGCCTACCTTGGTGAGCGACTGATCGCATCCCTCGAGCTGACCATCAAGGCTGCCCGCGGTGAATCCATTGAGGAAGGCGAGGACCTCGACAAGCAGATCGCCTTGCTCAAGGCGGAACTGGGGGACGAGAAGACTCGCGGAAGCTTGGCCGTATCCGCCGCAACCATCCAGAAACGAATCGGCAAGGCGGTTCTTCCTCTTTTCCGAGCAGTCGCTGCCCAACTAACGAAGTTCGATGAGTTCTTCTTCAAAAGTGAAATCGCGGTGTCTGCATCGGTTCCCGGCGGCCAACCTATCCATACGAATACGGAGTCCTTCGATTCGGCGCCGTGGTTGCAGGCCCTCGGGACGAGGCTGGAGGGGGCCGTCCTGGAGCTCGTCTATTCCTTTCAGGGCCTGCGGGCTCATCGGGAAACACCCAACTTCAACGAATCCATTCGCGTCAAGTTCTACGAGTTTCGATACGAAGTGATATGGGGGAACTCCCGGCTCTCGAAGTTCTACGACGAGAACCTGACGCCCGAAGAGATCGCGCAGATCAAAAGGGATGTCGGGAATACACTGCTCCAATTCGTTCGCGAAAAGACAGGACGCCGGGAATGATATCGGCCACTTCTCACTCCGCCGCGGCAAGACTGCGGACGGCGCTTCGATAGAAGGCGGACAGCGCTCTCACGCTGCCCGCGGTCAAACCGTCCACCCTTCGGCACGCACCGCGCCGCGATCAGCAGCCTACTGTTGCACGCAGATCAGCTTGTAGGTCGATGTGCACGCAACGTTCGTGTTGCTGTTCACCGTACCGAGCGCGTTCTTGCTCCACGTCTGGCCGTAGTACGCAGGCGACGGGCTGTTCGGCGCGTTGGTGTACGTCCAGCCTGCGCAGTTGTCCCGGTAGTCCGGGTCGTCCAAGAACTTCGCGGGTGTCGACGACTGCGTGGCCGGCGTCATGTTGACGTTCATCCCGGTCCAGAAGGTGTCCGAACCTGAGAAATCAATCGACATCGGGAACGGAATCAGGGCGGCCGAGTTCGCCACGAACAGACGTTTGTGTTCGTCGCTGCAGTTGGCAGCTCCGGAGCCCGTACACAGGTAGTAGTGGTAGTTCGCTGTCAATACCCAACCCGTCTGTCCCGTGGCGTCCGTGCCCGTCGTGGTTGCGATGCGCCGGTCGGTGGCAGCATCCCGCACCATCAGGGCCTTGTAGGTTCCGGATGGAACGTAGGCGGGCTTCGTGCCCCCGTTACACAGAGCGTCCGCGCCGCCGCCGATTCCAGACATCTCGCCGTTGTACGAGTTCGCCGTGACGTAGATGGCTTTCCCCGGCTGTTCGTTGTCCACGTTGGTGATGCTCTGAGAGGAGGGGTTGTTTCCCAAGAAGATGGGGTCGCTTCCCGAATCCACAGAGAAGGTGACATTGAAGCTCACGTCCCCGTCCGCGAAAGTGTCGTCTTTGCCCGTAACGGTGATCGTCTTCTTGAATCCCACGCCGCTTTCGCCCGCATTCCAGGTAATGCTCGTCGGGCTCACGCTCAGGCATTCATCCCCGAGCGAAGAACAGCCGACCGTCATTGTCACCTGCGAATCGTTTTGCGCAGCCAAGTAGATTTCGACTGTGGCCGTCGTGGTTTCGTTTTCGTGGGTGTTGCCGGATTTCGTGATCGTGTACCGCTGTTCGTCATCGGTGGTCGTTGCCAGCACGTCGGCTGTGTTGTAGGTCAAACCGCCGGTTGCAGCACCGGTCGTCACGTCCCAGTTCACCGAGTTGTCGAGAAGCGCATCGTCCGCGTGCGAAAGAGCAATCCGGTTCGTACCGGTGCCCAGCACGTTGTAGTTGCTGCTGTCGATAGTCACGTTGGCCGGAAGGGTTCCCTCGGTCGTATCCGTGCTCGTCAGTGGAACGGTGACCGCTGAACCGGGGCTCGCCTTGGTGATGAGCCACATGTAGGTGGTCGCGCTGGGTTCCGCGCCACTCAAACGACCTCTCGAATCCCCGAAGGGAGAGCCGGAGAGGTTGCAGGGTTGGATCTCGTGCGTGCCATCGTTGTCGCAGGAGCGCATGACGAAGGTTGGCCGCGCCACAGTGCCCGGGTTGCTGTACGAAGAATCCGTGGTCGTTACCGTGAATGAAATCGTGTAGTCCACGTTTCCGTTACCCGAACCGCCGTCCGCCCCGTTGGATTTCCCGTTCACGTAGACGGTCTGAGCGGTGTCCCAGTTCGTCGGCGTGAAGGTCAGCGATGTGGTCGCCACTTCGCTGATGGCCGTATTGTTCGTACTGAAGTTGAGCGTCACGTCGGCGGATGGTTTCGAACGCAGGCGGATCGTGAAGTGCGAATACGCCGTACCCATGTTGTTCATCTCGTCGGTGGCAAAACCGCTCACGGTTGCGCCCGTGGACTTGTTCGTCTGGCCGCCGGTTGCGTCAAATCGCGTGTACACGTATCCCGGGATACTCTGGTCCTGATTGATGATGACCACGTCGCGCGGATTCAGTCCATTGTAGGTGCTGTCGGTGCTGACCGTGTTCTGCATCTGGATGGTGTACTGAACAGTTCCGTCCAATTGAAGGTCGTCCACCGAGGTCACGGTGACGACCTGCTCGATATTGTAGTTGGTGCTGTCGAACACGAGGCTCGTCTTGTTGACCGTCCCCTCCCGATTGCCGGCGTTCTTCGAATCGTAGAGGGCATTGATCGGTACCGTCACATTCTGGCCAACTGCCGGGGCGGTCCGCAGTCGCACTCGGAAGGTGCCGCTCGTCAGGCCGCTACCACCGCCCGGCTCTTCCATGATGTTCGAGATATTCGAAACGCGCACACCGGGACGTTCGTCATCTTCCATGGTGGCGCTGACATCGCAGGGGTTCTTGCCGGTGTACTTCGCGTCATTGTCCCCTTTCGTGATTTCTCCCAGCGAGATGACCCGCGCATCTTCGATGGGGTTCTGGGCTCCGTCGTTGATCCGCGCCACCGTGAAGCACTGCCGCGAGGTGTTGCCGTGGCCGGTCGTGCCGTTACCGGTAAAGACGAGTTTCGACGGCAGGTTCTGATTGGAGCCGGGCCAGTCCCCTGAAGCTGCGACCGGAAACGACGTCTTGATATCCAGGCGTCCCGAATAGGTACTGTTGCTGGAGATGGGGATCTCCACCGTTCCATTGAAAGAGTTCACGAGATAGACGCACGTCTCCACCGAACGAAAGCCCCACGCGGTGCCGCCGTCGGCATCCGTGTCGCTGACGTAGGGGTCACTCGTCGAATAGGTGCGCGTCACGTCGCCGTCCTCGACGAGGTCCACATTCGTCGTCGTGACCGCGATCTCGGAAGCGCAGCTCTGTGCCGGACTCGTACTGGCCGCAACCGGATCGTCCACGCTGCCCCCGAACAGCAACCGATCCACCGCGTCCATGGCCGCGCCGCAGCCGGCACCCAGCAGGAGCGACGCCACCAAGGCAGCAGCCGCCACGATTCGCTTGTCGCCAATATTCCCCATCTTGTTCCCCATTTCGCTTCCTCTCGCTCCCTGTTTGTACGTATTACTTATATTCAGGCCGTCAGTTCGTCTCGATGTCGAACTCGACCCGACGGTTGCGCGGCTCGAGCCTGCGCACCGGAATGAGCATCCGGTCGTCCGCATAACCGCGCGATTCGAGGATGCGCGCCGGTGCCAGCCCGTGTTTCTTGATGAGAGCGTCTTTGGCGGAGTCGGCGCGCGCCTGACTCAGGTTGAGGCTGTACTGGCGGGGCGCGCAGCAGTCGACGTGCCCGCCCAGTCGCACTTTGGTTTCCGGGTAGGCGTTCATGGCCTTGCCGATCTTGGCCACGATCTCACCGGCGATCTTCGTCAGGCGCGAGCTTCCCAGTTCGAAGCCGATGGTGCCGTCCATCGAGATCTTGAGCTTCTGCGTCTTTCCGTCCGGGCCTTTCACCTTCTCCAGTTTCAGCCCCAACGCTTCGAAGCCGCCCGCAATCTCCTTGAGCTTCATGCCGCTGTCTTCGAGGTCCGACTTGATGCCGGTGAACATCTGATCGAGATAGGTCGACGAACCGAGCCTGGCGAGCGCGCCTTCTTTGAGGCCGAACTCGGACTTGGCGGGCGGCGGTTCTTTGACGTCCTTCGCGGGCTCTTTCGGCCCTTCTTTGGGGGCTTCCTTGGGTTCGGTGCTTTCGACTGCAACGGTGCCGAAAACGGCCGCCACTGACACCTTGAAGTAGACTTCGTGCTTGGGCACGGAGGCTTCGCCCGCGAGCTGACCGAAGCCGATTCCATCCTGAACCAGAGCGCTAAAGCTGCCACCGGTGGCGGGTGTAACGCCAGCATACGAATCATAGCGACGCATCCAGTCTTCTCGCAGATAGCCCACATGCAGAGTGTAGCGGCAGCAGAAGCGCAGCTCGGCTTCCAACGTATGGCGACGGCCCGACTCACTCACGCGCGCCACATGAAAGGGCGCAAGGACGTGCAATCCCGTCTGCGAACCACCGACAGGTCCCGTAGCCAAAAGCTGCGCACCCGCGAGTTGCAGATCGCCCGAGCGTCGGAGCAGCGGGTCCAGGCGATACGAAAAGCCCAGCCAGTCGAACAACTGATAGCGTGCCAGAAGGCCGAGCCGCCAGTAGGAGCTTTCCCAGACGCTGCGCACGTCGCCTGCCTGACTCCAGTAGACGGTGGAGGGATTTGTGGGCGCGGTGCTTCTCGTCTGCACGAAGGAACCGAAGCTCAACAGTTGATCTTCGCGATACCATTCCCGGCCGAGACCGGCGCCGGCCTTAAAGCCCCGCGTGAGCACCGGGTGCAGGTAGCTGAAATCCAGATTGCGCCTGCGTTCGTTTTGTTCGAGCAGCCGCACACCCTCGAAGAATGCCGGCTGAAGGTTCGTGGTCGGCGGCGTGACGAACGTCACCTTCGCGGGAGAGGCGCGCGTGTACTCCTCGTTCACCGAGTGCTGGGCAAAACTCAAGAAGTAGCGATCGAGGTAGCCGTACTCGGCGAAAAGTTGCCACGACCGGTACGGAAGCTGAGCGCCGGAGTCCACAGGCGCCGCGACGGGATTGTTCGCTGCATCCTGCGAAGCGTGCACGGCCGAGTTGATGAGCCAGGCGTTGCCGGTTTCCGATAGAACGGCAGGCATCACGCGACCGCGACCCAGCCCCAGACCGAACCGCAGACGGTGCGCACTGGGGACGTACGGCGTCCGACCGTCCGGCGTCTTCTCCCCTGTCTCCTTCTTGCTCACCGGTTCGGTCTTCTCCTGTTTCCTACCTTCCGCCATCTTTCCGGGCGCACCCTGAGCCTGATCGACTCCGGCCCAGGCCACAAATACTAACAGTATACATAGCGTTCGCATTCAATCAGTTGGTTTCGATGTCGAATTCCACGCGACGGTTCCGCGGTTCGAGTTTGCGCACCGGAATGAGCATCCGGTCGTCCGCGTATCCCCGCGACTCGAGGATCCTCGCCGCAGCAAGACCGTGCTTCTTGATGAGCGCGTCTTTGGCCGAATCGGCGCGCGCCTGGCTGAGGTTCAGACTGTACTGGCGGGGAGCGCAACAGTCCACGTGTCCGCTCAGTCGCACTCTGGTTTCCGGGTAGGCGTTCATCGCCTTGCCGATCTTGGCCACAATCTCGGAGGCAATCTTGGTCAGCCGCGAGCTTCCCAGTTCGAAACCGATGGTGCCGTCCATCGAGATCTTGAGCTTCTGCGTCTTCCCGTCCGGACCTTTCACCTTCTCCAGCTTCAGCCCCAGCGCTTCGAAGCCGCCCGCAATCTCTTTGAGTTTCATGCCACTGTCTTCGAGGTCCGTCTTGATGCCGGTGAACATCTGATCGAGATAGGTCGACGAGCCGAGCCTCGCGAGCGCGCCTTCCTTGAGGCCGAACCCGCCCTCCCCCTTGGGCGGTCCTTCCTTCTTCCCTTCCGACTTGCGCTCTACGGTGGCAATTTCCGACTTCGGCTGCGGGGCGCTCACCGGGACAAAGGAAGAGAAGGCCACTTCCTCTTGGTACGGCGGACACTCCCCGACGACCTTCGTGAGCTTCCCACGGAGGGCGCTCCCTGCGCAGGACGCAGTTGGAAGGGCACACAGGACGAGCAGCAGCTGAGGCATTTTGCGTAGTAGTGGCGCCGCGATCATCCTTCCGGGGATTCCTGGTTCTCTCCCCGATTCATAGGACGTTCCGTACACCGAGGAATCACGGCGTAGGTTGAAAAGATCACAGGAAGCTAACGTGGGGTGACAAACGCAGAACCAGAGGCGCGTTTGCTGGCGGTCTCTTGACGCTATCGCGGAGCGCCAGGGGCACCGAGTGAGAGTTTCAGTCCCGCGCGTAGGTGCCCATGAGCACAGCTTCGGCGAGTACGTGGCCTTCCATGGCCGAGAGGACGCTCGTCTTGTTCTTTCCCGGTGAAAACCCGAGGCGCGTGCTGAGCGCGTACAGCTTGAAGAAGTAGCGGTGCTCTCCGATCGGAGGACAGGGACCGCCGTACCCCAGGCGACGGAAGTCCGTGATCCCGTGCGTGCCCCCTTCCCGCGGGTGCTCCGCGGCGGGCTGCGATTCCGAGAGATCGCTGACGCTCGGTGGCAGATCGTAGATCACCCAGTGGACCCAGGTCTTTTTCGGGGCGGCCGGGTCGGGCGCGTCCGGGTCATCGACAATCAGCACCAGCGACTGGGCTCCGGAGGGTACTCCGGTCCAGGCAAGCGGCGGTGAGGTATCGTCGCCATCGCAGGTGAAGCGCGCGGGAATCCGCCCTTGATGGACGAATGCGCTGCTGGTCAGAACGAGAGCCAACTCAGCTGGCCATGGCTTCCCAGAGAGAGCGCGGCGGGGCCTCGCTCTGGTCGAAATAGACGCCAATCAAGGTCTGGCTACTGCCCGTCTGGATCTGTTCGGCGGACCACATGACCTGGCCGGAAAACCGAACGGGTTCGGGCATGTCCGCGCCATGCAACCAGCCTGAAAGCGCCGTCCCGCGTCCGGGCGTAGGCCCATCACCGGCCTGGAGGCCCATACAGAGGCCCTCACCGCAGATGTTGGCCAATCGGCCGTGAAAGGTGCAGCTTTCGCATTCCACCTTCACCAGGACGTCACCGATCCGTCCCCCCGAGAGCCGCGCATAGTTACGACGTTCTCCACTCATAACACTCTCATCTCCCCGTCTGTTTATGGCGCCGTTCTACCACAGATGCTCTGCCGGCTCAAGACGATTTTTCTTTGCGCAAGGACCAACGCGGAAGCAGCCCGGCCCCCACGGAAGCCTCCGGGCGGCCCTGATTTTGAAGAGCTGGGGGGAGTTGGGCGACAGAAGGCTGCCGAAGAGCCCTCCGCGGAAAATGGCCTACCTACTATTTTCCTGTTGACATAATATCCTTTACCCATACTTTTGTTAAGCATGCGGGAGCTAACGGAAAAACAGGTCAACATTCTCAATTACATCGAGCGCTACATCGCCGAGCAGGGTTATCCGCCCACAATCCGAGAAATCGGGGATACGTTCTCCATCACCGCCAAGGGAGCCTACGACCACCTCAAGGCCATCGAAAAGAAGGGCTTCATCAAGTGTGAGAAGAACCGCAGCCGTGCCATCGAGCTGTTGCGCAACTCGGAAGGGGGCGCGCCCGCTTCCGCAGCGGACGTCGTGAGTGTCCCCCTGGTCGGGCGTGTTGCCGCGGGCCTGCCGCTCCTGGCCGAGGAGAACGTCGAGGACTACTTGGCCTTTCCGCGCAGCATGGTTCCCGAGTCCGGCGTCTTCGCGCTCCGGGTCGCGGGGGAGTCCATGAAGGACGCGGGCATCTACGATGGAGACATCGCCGTGATTCGCAAGCAGGACATCGCGCAGAACGGGGACATCGTCGTGGCGCTGATCGAAGATGAAGCCACCCTCAAGTACTTCTATAAGGAAAAGAAGCGCTTCCGCCTTCAGCCGGCCAACAAGGCCTTCAAGCCCATCTATGCTACCAACGTGCAGATTGTGGGCGTGCTCCAGGGGATCTACCGCAACTTTCACGGTTGAAAGCGGGCCAGGCGCGCGGGGTGAGGCGGCCGGGGAATCCGGATTCATCGAATGAAGCGGTTCCGGGTTGCGGGCGAGCCCGCGGTATCCACGAACACGGGCGGCTATTGGGAAAGCCAATGACACGGAGGGCCCTGGTTGCCGGGACGAATTCGGGTTTGTGCGAAGCGAGGCTGTCGGCGAAGCGTCTCTTCATGTCGCTGCTGGACGCGCCCGTTCCTTGGAGCGGCTGGCCGACGAAACAATGATGTCAAGGTGGACGACGCGGCCAAGATGGTGGGCTGCTGGAAGGCTCTGAGAGGAGAAGATGCGCCGGTTGGCAGCGAAAGCGGACCCGAATACCTGCCGTGTGAGAGAACACGCCCGCGTGGTCCAGAAGTGCGGCAATCGAAGGCATTGGGAAGAATGGACCAACGACATCGCCAGGATCGCCAGCACCCACATCAACCGGCTCCAAACGATCCTGAGGACGCCCAAGAACACGGCAGCTCGATCAGCTGAAGCAGGTTCTTTGTCTCGTCGCTATCGATCTCTGCCAGCAGGAAGCATGGCGGCGGGAGGTCGGAGAGGTATCTTGAAGTCAGTTTCCGCAATTTGATGTCGCGGCATTCAGATTGTACTTTACCCGCAAGTAACAAAAAATCTTCTCCATTTCGTTTTGCGATAACGCAGAATTGAAATATAGAAACTCCGCAATATCTGCTTCGAGATTCGAGCCCAGGAACATATTGGTCGGACTGCCTGCTCCGGAATAGTCATGGCCGGAAGCAACGCTTCCCTTGAAATCTCCATTCCAGTATTCCGTGTTTTGGGAATTCAGCACCTGAATATTCCCGATCGCAACGTATGTGGTGGTTGGAATTGCAAAAGTGGAAGTGTAATGAGCGCCTACACCATTTCTGCCAGCATACCAATTCGGAGTGAGCGCGAATTCCCGGCCGTTCGCCCCTCCAATTGTTGTCAACCCTCCTGCGGCCGTGAGCTTCATCACGACAAAGAGAGATCCGCTGTTTGTAACATAAAATCCTGTACCGCCCGTAATGCTCATGGAAGAGGCTCCTGCCTGGGTAAAACGCAGACTGGGATATCCATTTACCTGATTTGCCTTGTATGTCGGTCTCGCTGAAACCGTACCCTGGGTTACATCATTTCCTCTTCCACTTAGATCACTCCACGTTTGAACACTCGCGCCATCCGACAATGCAAGACTATCGGCTTGGAACCAGAACACCAGCGCCGAAGCACCGCCATAAGCTCTGGGTGCAGTCATTGTAACCGTATAATTTTGCGTCGAACCGTCAACTGCAGTCACAGTGTAGATCAAATTTGATGAATACGTGTTTGCCGTCGATCCACTTGTCTGCGCTGCGTCCCCTATTTTCACACTAACTCCGGTTGTTGTAAAGGATGCCACAAGGGGGGTGAACGATGTCAAACTCGGCGCCAGAATCGAAATCTGCGTCCCTGATATGCTTCCTTGGAGTCCGAGGGAAGGGATCGTGTACGATGTGATGGCAGCTGACGAAGTATTGCGCAAAACCATGAGCATGGGATTGCAGGCGAAATCCGTGGAAAGACAATCCAGATTCACCATCTTGCAGGAGAAGAATGCGGGACAGACAAAAGCGCAGAACAAGGTCCTTCGCCACATACCGTGAGCACCATATCTGGAGGGGCGCCCGGAGAGCGAGCGAGAAACGGGTGAGGAATTCACATTCGGGTTGGTACAAGAACCGGGGGCATGTCACCCGTTGCCGCATGCTTGCCCACATTCCCATGCTGCTCTCGCGAGCGAGCGCGACCGGCTTGATATGTCTCGCATTCGCTTCGGTCTTGGCCTGTCGTGCCGCCGCAGAACGGTTCTCTGTCACCCGCCCCGAAGGGGAACGCACCTACATCCTGAGGGGCGCGCCACCCTTTCGCTCACTCGTGTTCTTTCTGCATGGCGGCGGCGGACACGCGGAGCAGTTCGCGCGCTCCCTCCCCGACCTGGACACGGTGGCGCGCAAGCATGGTTGGCTGGTCGCTCTGCCGAACGGACGCTATCGCCAGTGGAATGACGGCAGGGCGGACGGGTTCAGTCGCACGCAGCGCGAAAACACCGATGACGTTGTTTTCCTCGAAGAGCTCGCGCGGGGCCTCACCACGCGCCACAAGATCCCCGCGCAGCGCGTCTTTTCGACGGGCATTTCCAACGGCGGCTTCATGTCGCAGAGGCTTGCCTGTCAGTCACGGGCCTTCCGCGCCGTCGCCTCCGTGGCGGCCAACCTCTCGGTAGATCTGAGCAGGCAGTGTCAGCAGTCCGGCGTTCCGGTGCTCTACATCCTCGGCGAGGCAGACCCCCTGGTGCCTTTCGAGGGCGGCTTCGTGACCGTGTTTCGGCGGCGGCGGGGTGCCGTTCTTTCCGCCCGCGAAAGCTTCGCCTTCTTCAACAAATTGAATCGCTGCACGGCCGTCCAGGAGACGCCGCTGCCGGACACGGCTTCGGACGGCATGCGCTCCTTCCTGAGCAGAGGAACCTGCGAGCTCGCCGCGGTCGAACTCGTACGCGTCGAAAACGGAGGACACACCTGGCCGGGCGGAAAGCGCAATCTGCCCTCACGCCTCGTGGGTGAGACGACCCGCGACTTTTCGGCCACCGAGAGAATCGCAGAGTTCTTCGAGCGCGCGGCAGGTCCGGGACCGACCACGAGCGGGCACGCCGGCGGGCGCCGGGACCTCAGCGTGAACGCAACACGGATCCGGCTTCGCCTATGATTCGCCTCGCGACCGAGGTGCTCGTTCGGGGGGTAACGGCCATCCAGGTCTGTGAGTTCATGATCGAGTGCGATGACGCCCGGTACCACGCGTGGTGGCCGGAGGCGCACTTCAAATTCCACACCGTGAAACGAGAACCGGGCATCGTCGGGAGCGTGGTCTACTTCGACGAAAGGGTGGGTCGACGCAGACTGCGTTTTCGCGCGGTCGTCACCGAGTACGTGCCGGAACGTCGCATCCGTTGGCAGATGAAAGCCGGTGTGCTACTCCCCGCGTGGCTGACTTTGGATCTCGAGGAAACGACGCGCGGGCTCCGTATCGTTCATGCGCTGTCCGTGGGATTCCGAGAAGTGGGTCGTGTCCTGGATCCGCTCCTGCGCCTGTACCTGAGCCGGCGGTTCGAGGCGGACTTGGCAGAGCATGCGCAGACAGAATTCACGAAGCTCGCGGCGTTGCTCGGGCGATAGCCTCACGAGCGCGTCGTCCGCCTCAGGCCTCCCACCGGATGGCCTTGAGGAATTTCGCCTTGTCCCTGAGTACCTCTGGCGCCACTTCACGCACGCGCGCCCTCCCGATGTCGCGGCAGCGTTTCTTTGCATCCGGTGCGCTCGTGTGCATGATGCGCTTGGGTGATCGAAACGCCACGAATGAAGCAACAAACGCGCGTTTGTCTTGTTCGTAGGCCACGGCCACCTTCGTTTGTTCGTCGCGCATGACGTTGATCAGAAAGTGCCCGGAATCCGTGACGCCCACCGAGACCCAATTGCGATATAGGCCCATTCCGCGAACCATTACCGGAACCTTCGCTCCCTGTATCTCGCCGCGGACGCAGGTGAATTCCGGTTGGGGTTTGTCGAAGTTCCACCAACCATTGCGGTCGATGCGATCAAAGGCCAGGGTGGGTGGAGGTCCCTCGCGGGCCTCGGGGTTCTCGAACGCGTCGGGACAACCACCGCCGCCTCCACGACTGTCGGCCGGCGCGCACCCGCGTCCCGCCGCCACCTGTTCGTTACGGGTGGGCAGGCCCACTCTCTCCCACCCTCCGCGTTGGTTGGCACGATAGACCTGAAAGGCCCCGTCCGCGGTTGGCTGCGCTTCCCAACGAATCGCGCGCTTCGGGTTGACCCGCACGGGAAGGCCATTGCTCGATATTTGCAAACGAATCATCCCTGCGGATTCCAAGAGGACCGGTTTGCCATCCAGGACCGTCGCTGTCGAAACACCGGCAAACGCAAAGTCCGCGGGCTGGCGCAGCTCTACGACTTCCACACGGACGCGGTCTGACCGTTGGCCGCGCGCGAGCAAGAGCGAACCCTGGGGAATGATGAGTCGCGTACCTGAATCCAGAACGATGTTGGCGCTTCCGTCGGCGGCCGCTGCGAAAACCTGCGTTTCGCTTCGCAGCGCTATCTCATTTGCGCGGCGCCCGTCACCGACAGCCTCACGCCTCCCGCGATACGGCCCTTCTCCATAGCGCCAGAGCCGCTCCTGTTCGCGAACGATCCGATCTCGCTGCGCGGGGGGCAGGCTCGGATCACCAAGGTCCTGGCCGTTGAGGCCCGCACGCCCGCCCACAGCCATTGCGGCCGCCAAGAGCAAGCCGCCGGACAGAAGTCTCACCGATGCGCGCGACAGGAGGAGTGACGAAACAGTCATGCTCTGTCATCGTCGTTGCCAAGGAAAACCTGAGGGTCGACGAGCTCAATCGTCCAGGTCCAGGACGACGAGCGCCACATCGTCGCCGATGTGTTGCTGCCCTCCGCACCAACGCGTGACATCTCCGATCACCAACTCGGCCGCTTCATCGCCGGACAGGGAGGCGGCTCGGGCCAGCGAATCCTGAAGCCGCGCTTCGCCGAATTGCTCGTGTCCGGGTCCGGCCGCCTCCAAGATTCCGTCCGTGTACAGAAGGACGCGATCGGCCGGTTCCAGACGCAACTCTCCCGTCTCGAATGGCGGCGCGGGTAGTAGTCCCAACAGGCGACCGTAGGGCCGCAAGCGCAGGAACTCACCGGACGTTCGCCGGTGAATCAGAACGGGAGGATGCCCGGCGTTGCCTACGACCAGTACTCGCTCTTTCAGACGCACACAGGCGTAGCAGCCGGTCACAAATTCGTTGCCGATGTTGCCGTACAAGGCCGCATTCATCCCCGCGAGCAACTCCGAGGGCATCCCTGCAGCCCGGCGTTGGAACCAGAATGCAATCTTGACGATGGAAACAATCAGCGCCGCCGGAACGCCGTGACCCGAAACGTCGGTGACGAGCGCTCCGAAATGGTCCGCGTCGTGAACGAAGTCGTAGTAGTCTCCGCCCACACGATCCATGGACTGATAACGAACCGCCACCTTCAGCCCGTCCACGCGCGGAATCCGCGCGGGCAGGAGGGAGTGCTGGATGGTCCGCGCCAATTCCAGTTCGCCGCGCAACGCGGCCAGGTCGGACTGAGAGCGCGCCGCATGCTTCAGCTTGATCATCGTCCGCACCCGGGCGCCGAGCTCCTGGAGATCGAACGGTTTGGCCAGGTAATCGTTCGCCCCGCTGTCCAGGCCCGTGAGCATGTCTGAGACGCGGTTGCGTGCCGTGAGCATGATCACCGGCAATTCGCTCTCGGAATACTTTTCGCGCAGCAGGCGACAGACCTCGTAACCCGAAAGACCGGGCATCATCACATCCAATAGAACGAGGTCGTATCCCCCGCGCGTTTCCAACAACGCCAACGCGTCACGACCGTTCACGGCCTCGGTCACGGCGTGCCCCTCCAGCTCGAGGTGATTTCGTAGAACGCGAAGATTGACCGGGTCATCGTCGACGATGAGCGCGCGGATGCGACCGCCCGCGCCGGGTCCAACGGCGGCGGGCGATGCGCCGCCCCCGTTCGTGGCGCTCTCGGGCCCTTCGGCGCTCTCCGTGGCCGCCGGGGCCGCAACTACGTTCGCACGAGTACCGCTCTTTGCATCCGCCGCGCGTTGCGGTTCATCATCCTCTGCCACGGGCAGGGTGAACACGAAGTGGGAACCCTCCCCCGGACGGGAATCCACACGAATGCGCCCGCCGTGCAACTCGACCAGCCTTCGCGTGATGGAAAGGCCCAGACCCGTGCCGCCGTACTCCCGCGAAATGGAACCATCTGCCTGCGTGAACGCCTCGAAGATGCTCTCCTGTTTCTCGACCGGGATGCCGATCCCCGTGTCGGCCACGGTCACCTCGACCCACTGCTGTCCGTCGCGCGCAATCGGAACGGCGCTCACGACAATCAGCCCCGATTTCGTGAACTTGATCGCGTTGCCGATGAGGTTGTGCAGGATCTGCTCGACGCGCGCCTCATCGGCATGAACGAGAGGGAGGTCCGACCTCTCGTGCAGGAGCTCGATGGACCGGCCCTGGACCAGCGGTCGCGAGAGCGCCAGCACATTGTCCACGATGCCGCCAATGTTCGTCGGTCGGCGCGTCAGCACGAGGTCTTCGTGTTGAAGCCGCGACAGGTCCAGTATGTCGTTGACCAGACTGGAAAGCCTGCGGCCGCTCGAGGCGATGAGTCTGAGATTGTCGCGCGTGACTTCGTTTTGATTCCCGGCCGCTCCCGCAAGCAGGGATTCCGAGAGCCCGATGATTCCGTTCAGCGGAGTCCTGAGTTCATGTGAAGTATTGGCCAGAAAGTCGTCCTTGAGCCTGTCCAGGCGACGGAGTTCTTCGTTCTGCGCCGCGAGCAGGGCGCCGGCGCGTCGCTCCATCTCCAACGACTCGAGCCGGGCTTGGTCCTTCTCCTGGCGCAGGCGATTGAACCGATCCGCCAAACCGATGGACAGAAGCACTCCCGCGGTCACGTTGCCGAAGAGACCCAAGTTTTCCGTCAGGAAGTTGGTGGGCAGTAGCGAGAGCCCCTGGAAGACAAACAGGAGCACGGCTACAAAGTACGCCGCAAAGGCGGTGAGAAAGAATCGGGCCGACCGGTTTCCGCGAAGATGGGCCAGGATGGCTAGGGCAAAAAGCAGAATGAATGTGACCAGACTCAAGAGCAGAAGGATGCGAATGCCCGTGGCCAGTTTCAAAAACGGGGAAACGCCTGCAAGTGCGGCGGTGGACGCGATCACTGCCACCACCAAGCGGTCCCACGCGGGCAGCACCCTCCGACTGTCCATGTAGGCGCGCGCAAAGAGGCACAATGCTATCATGACCAGGGCGCCCGCGACCGGGTGATACCGGTTTCCCCATACGGGATGATCCGGCCAAAAGAGGAGTTGCGCAAGACCTGAATAGGCCAACATGAAATGAAAACTGGCCAGATGGAAGAGCGACCCGAACAGGTACGTGGAGTCGCGGAGTCCGAAGTACAGAAACAGATTGTACAACCCGAGGACGAGAAAGATACCCAGAGCCGAAGCGATGAGAATTTGTTCTTTGAAGTCGGCCTCGTGATGAGCGTCCGCCCGCCACAGTCGCAGATCCAACGGCGCTATCAGACCATCGAAAGATGCAAGGCGCACGTACACCTGCCTGGACTCGCCCTGGGGAATGCGCAGGGGGAACAGGAACCGATTGTGGAATACAGCCCGCGTATGCGCCGGACGACCGTCGCCGGTGCGCACTTCCCGCCACGTGCCGTCCGGCTGCTGGAGGTGGAAGTCCACGAAATCATGATTCTGGTTGGATACCACCAGGATCAGATCCGCTTCGGACTTCTGGGAGTTCTCGATACGAAACCGAATCCAGAACGCGGACTGCGTGATCCCGGGTTGCGGCACCGACGCAGGACTTTTGTGCCAGCCCGAAGCCCCTCTTGCATTCGCCAACTCGAGTCGACCTGTGGGATCCTCCAGGATTTCCATGAAATCACCGACCGCGTAGCGTTCCGTGTTCGGAGAAATGGCGATCTGCTGTGCGCGCAGAGGCGCAGAGCCCAAGGTGAAGAAGACCAGGACCGGGGCCGACCAGACAACGATGCGGGCGCGCAGTGAGTCAGGCACGCTCGACCGAACCTCTGCACGCGCGGTACGTCAAGGCGAAGTGCAGGCCGTCAAACCGTTTGTGTGCAATCAAGGAGCACGCGCCCTGTATGCTCGCCCGCCTCCATCAAGCGGTGGGCCTCGGCCGCGCGATGCAGGGGAAGCACACCGTGCACTCGCGGTCGAATGCGACCCTCGCGTTCGAGCGCGTGCAGTTCGCCGAGCATGCGCAGGCGTTCGCGGCCGGAGTACGGCGTGACGTGAACGCCTTTGAGGACCCACTCGGCGCAGAGAAATTCGAACAGGTCGATCTGCACGGCCACATCATGTCGGGTCGTTCCGATGGTGAGCATTTCGCCGCCGTGGCGCAGAACGCGCAGCCCTTCCTGAACGCTGGGACCTCCGGCCGCGTTGATGACCGCGTCGAAGGGTCCGTGTTCGTCCAGCGCGCGGCGCGTCCAGTCCGGCTCCGTGTACAGCCACACCTGCCGGGCGCCGGCGGACTGAAGGCCGGGAACCTTCTGCGCCTGGGAGGTAGTGGCGCAGACCGAATGCCCCGCCACCTGAGCCAGTTGGAGCGCCCAGCCGGCCACACCACCCGAAGCGCCCTGCACGAGCACGCGACTTCCCCGTGGAACGGCAAGTCGATGGTTCACCGCATGATACGCCGTGAGGGCGGCCATGCCGTACGAAAGCACCTGGCGTTCGTCCATCCCCGGCGGAATCGGGAACACTTCTTCTTCCGGCAGCACGGCGTCAGTGGCATAAGCGCCGGGACCCCCGTTGCCCATCCGTGTTCCGAGAATCACGACGGGCGTGCCCGGCTGCAAATCCCTGCGGGACGACTCATTGCGAACGACCACACCGGCTGCATCGATGCCAACAATGCGCGGCAGAGAGGAGGCGATGCGTTTGATCCCGGCGCGCGAAAGCAGGTCGAAGTGATTGATGGCCGCCGTTCGAATAGCGACGTGAACCTCGCCGGCGCGGACATCCGGCAGCGGTAGCTCTTCGAGCTTCAGGACCTCCGGCGGTCCGTAAGTATGGTGGCGGATGGCGTACATGGAACGTCGGACGGGCTAGATCGTTCGGTCGGCAAGCAGAGAATCAACTTCGGCGCAAAGGCGATCGAGAAGGAACTGGCGGGGCCTTCGTTCAACCATCAATGCGAATCCTTGGTCCGGAAAGCACCGCTTCACGAAACAGCGGATTGCGAATTGCCTTCTCCTCAATAGGATCCACGCACCGATCAAAGCTGCTGCGACTTTCCCGAGAGGAGGGCTGACACCGCCAGAGCAAAAGGACCGGCTGCTCACCGGTCAAGCTCTAAAGGGGCAATGCAGCATCCGGATGGGACGCTCGCCTCGATGCCCTCGTCTCCTCCGCCCAACCTACATGGAAGCAGCTGCGTCTGCACGATTCCTGACATCGCAACTACTTCGCCAATTCCACAATGGCGCGCACTTCGAGCACCCGTTTCTCCGGCCTGCGTTGCGCCGCGTGAATCATGGCCAAGCCCACTTCGCGCAGCGTGCAAACCACGCCCGGGAAAAGGGGCCGCGCGACGGGATACAACCACGAAACCGCCCTTACCATGCGCAGCGTATTCTTGAGGCCGGGTGTGGGATGCATGTAACCGGGGCGGAACATGTAGGCAGCAGCAAAGGGCAGCGCGAGCAGGTCGTTTTCGGTGCGACCCTTCACGCGCGCCCACATCACGCGGCCCTGCGCACTCCCATCCGTGCCGGAGCCGGACACATAGACGAAAACCATCGCCGGATTCAATTCGGACAGGGTGCGCGCAAAAGAAAGCGTCAGGTCATGGGTGACGCGACTGTAGGCTTCCTCGCTCATCCCCACTGAGGAGACGCCCGAGCAGAAGAAGCACGCATCGTGGCCTCGCAGACGGTCCCGAATGGAGGCGAGGTCCGCAAAATCCCCGTGAACGATCTCTTCCAGCTTCGGATGCGTATGCCCGGATGCTCGCCGGTTGACGATGCTCACCTTCTCCACATCCGGGTGCAGCAGGCATTCGTGCATGACGCCTTCGCCCACCATTCCCGTTGCACCAGTCACAATGACACGCATGGCTGTGTTTCCAGATTCGCTCAGCGCGACAGCGGCTTGCCCTGGCCGTCGAAGAAGCCCTTGTTTCCGTCCGGCCAGCGATGCAGGTGGCGACCGTCGGGAAACCGCCACTGCCGGCCGCCGTTCGCCCAATTGATGATACGATGCCCGCGCCACTCGACAACGACCGACTCCAACTGCGATCCGTTCACGTGCCAATAGGTGACGAGCATCCCCTCAGGTCCGTCCGGAACTTGAACGTTGTAGTTTGCGTTCTTGATTTCGAAGAGACGCACCCTCTCGCCGCGGGGGCCGCGGAACTCTCCGGTCATTTTTCCCGCGTAGGCCGACAGGTCCATGCGATAGGCGTGCAGAAAGTGCGGGACATCGGTCAGCTCGAAGAGGTTGCGCGGCAGAGCAAAATCGACTGGCAGACGGCTGCCGTCACCGGGTCGAGCGGTCACGAGTTGCAGTCCATCGGTCTGCCACCGCAAGAGCTCACGCTGGAAGTTGGCGCGCTCGCGACGAAACCACGCGAGCGCCGCTCGCCAATTGTCGAGAATCGTCTCTCCCGTGGCCCGCTGCATGCTGGCTTCCGGGTCAGTACCCAGACAGGTGGTGTCGTAGAAGTCGCGGACGGCCTTGGGACCGCGCTGTCGGTAGATGTAGTAGAGCAGGCTACGACCGCTCACGTACGGATCGTGCGCGGTGTTGTAGGCCGTGCGGCGCACGTCCGCGGGCAGAGCGCCCTTATCCATTCGATCGTAGAAGTCGCGGATCATGTTCGTGCGAACGCGGCCGTGCGCGAGCATGGCGGCCAGGTCCGCGACACCCTCCACGTACCAAGCGCCCGGATAGGGCGGCTCGGGCAATGAACGGTTCCCGCGCACGTAATGACAGCGATGCTGCTGCAGATTGTGCGTCGTTTCGTGCAGCAACACGTAGAAGTCCTGACTCTTGTGCCACGCGGAAAGAACGGCGGCGTCATCGACGGCGGGAAGCTTGTAGTCGGAGCCGCAGCACATGCCCATCCCCTGCCAGCCCGCAACCCCTGCTGCGCGGTTCCCATTTTCATAGAACCTGTCCCAGGTGCGCCGATCGTAGTGCATGATGAGTGGGATGGGCCCGCGGTTCTCGAAACCGAAATCGCGCCTCATCATCTGAAAGAAGGTGTTCCGGCCCTGCCAGCTTTCGAAGGCGCGCACGTACTCCTGCCATGGTTCTGCATAGTGAATCCGAAACGGACCGGAGTTCATCTGCTTTGGCGCGTAACGTCCGGGTTCGTAAATCTCGAAGGTCACGAGGCGCTCCGGAGCCCGAAGCAGGTACGAAAACTCCAGCACGCCAAGACGCTCGTAGCGCGCGAGCTCCGAACCGTCCGGGAAGGTCCAAACGATGCGACCGGCCGCCCAGCCGCCGGTAGAACCGATGCGATTCACACGAAAGCCACGCTGCTCGAGGGTCCAACCGCCGTCGTCCCAACGCAGTACCTTGATGCCGTCGCGGCGCTCCCACTGCCACCGGCCCTCCGCCCAGCGATACACCGCGCCACCATCCGGTCCTCGAAACCACTGCCCCTCGCGGCCGCCAAAATCCAACTCGTACGCCTGGATGTCGGGCACAGTCAGCGCGGCCGCTTCCTGGTACGAAGCCGGGGCGGCGCGCGGATAGGTGCTCGTGTCCCACTCGCGACGATCCGAATGCAGAAGGGCGAGTTGGGGCGCACTCTCCAGGGAACGAGCGCGCACCGGAAGCGAGCGGGATTTTACGGTAACGATCGGACGCTTCGGCAGCGCGTCGGCCGCCACCTGAACGGTTGGCAGGACGCCCAGCGCCGCGAGCACCAAGCATGTCCGGCAGGCGCTGAACCGCGCACCGCCCACCCGAGCAGTCCACCCCAACCAGCGAAGCATGATCGAACCCTCCCGCTTCCTTCTATTAGGAAGCGGAAGCTGGCGCGGGTCAAACGGAAAACGGTGGCCGGCGGCCGCGACTCACTCGATGGGGGAACCGGAATGGGTTTTGCCTACAGACACCTGCTTCGGCCCCTCCTGTTTGGTCTCGATCCGGAGCGGGCGCACGAATGGACCGCACGGGCCGCCCGAGCAGCCGCGGCCACCGGTCCGGGACGCGTCGCACTCGGTGCACTTTGCGGACGCATTCCTGCCGGGCTGGAAACTACCGTGGCCGGTATTCGCTTCCCGGGGCCGGTGGGCCTCGCCGCCGGATTCGACAAGGACGGGAAGCTGTACCCCGCGCTCTCCCGCGTTGGGTTCGGGTTCGTGGAGTGCGGTACGTTCACGGCCCTCGAACAGCCCGGCAATCCCAAACCTCGCGTATTTCGCTTTTCTCAATATTCAGCATTGGTCAACCGCATGGGATTCAACAATCCGGGCGCCGAACGCGCCGCCGAAGTATTCGCGGATCAGGAAGCAGGAGGCAGACCCGTGCCGCGCGGTATCAACATCGGCAAGAGCCGCGCCGCCGAATTGGCCCAGGCCGGAGCAGATTACCGGAAGTCTCTGGACCAGCTCGCGCGTTGGGCCGACTACATTGCCGTCAACGTCAGTTCCCCCAACACTCCTGGGCTGCGCGCTCTCCAGTCGGCTGCCGCGCTCACGGACCTCGCGCGTCCGTTGCTGGACCGACTGTCCGGCGCGTGCCCCCTGTTCGTGAAGCTCTCCCCGGACATGGAGCCGGACGAATTCGACGATGCGGTCTCGACCCTCGCAGCCATCGGCGTGGCAGGTTTGATCCTCACCAACACCACGCTCTCGCGAGAGGGAGTTCCCGAGGCTGCTGTGGTCGAGGGAGGACTCTCCGGTCGACCGCTGCGCGACCGCAGCACGGCCTGGATCCGTCGCGCCTACGCTCTGACGCGGGGTCGTTTGCCCATCATCGGCGTGGGGGGAATCTTCTCCGCCGAAGACGCTCTCGAAAAGATCCGCGCGGGCGCTTCGCTCGTTCAGGTGTACACCGGGCTCATCTACGAGGGACCTGGCTTGCCAGCTCGCATCCACGCGGACCTGGCCCGAGTGCTGCGCCGAGAAGGAAGCACGCTCGAAAGCCTGGTGGGCTCGGCTGCGTCCTCGACGCCTTCCTGAGCTTGCCGTCACCGACGGTTCGCCTTACCTTGTCCGGATGGCCCGGAGAGGGCGCAGATACGGCGTCGCCTGCGCGCGCGGCGCCTCGGAGGTTGATAGTGAAGGAACACAAAGAATCTGCCATCGCCCAAATTCTGGCTGCTCCCTTCGCACATTTCTTTCGTCTGGACGCTTCGGCGGGAATCCTGCTCTTTCTGGCCACTGTCTTTGCGCTCGCCTGGGCCAACTCCCCCTGGAGCTCCGCCTACTTTGCCATCTGGCAGCTTCCCGTGCAGGTCGGCTTTGCGGGGAGCGTGCTCAGCAAGCCGCTGCTGCTGTGGATCAACGACGGCCTCATGGCCGTGTTCTTCTTTCTCGTCGGTCTGGAAATCAAACGCGAGATTCTGGCCGGAGAACTATCGAAGCCGCGCCAGGCCGTGCTACCCGTGCTCGCGGCTGTGGGAGGCATGCTCGTACCCGCCGCTCTCTACGCTTTGTTCAACAGCAGCGGGCCCGGTTCGGCCGGCTGGGGAATTCCTATGGCGACCGACATCGCCTTTGCGCTCGGAATCCTCACGCTGCTCGGACGCCGCGTCCCGGTGGGACTCAAGGTCTTTCTCACGGCGCTGGCCATCGTCGACGATCTCGGCGCGGTTCTGGTGATAGCTGTCTTCTACTCGTCCAAGATTTCACTCCTGAACCTGGCGCTGGGCGCGGCGGTGCTTGCTGTGATGTTCGGCATGGCCCGGCTGGGCGTGCGCAATCCGGTGGCGTACGCGGTTTTCGGCATCGGCGGTGTTTGGCTGGCGTTCCTTCTCTCAGGCGTTCACGCCACGATTGCCGGCGTGCTGGCCGCCTGCACGATCCCCGCAACGGTGCGGATCCGACGCGCACGATTTGCCGATGAACTCAAGGAGGCCGTGGACCGCTTGCGGACAAAGGGCGGCAACGAGGCCGGGATGCTTTCGCACGACGAACAGGAGACCGTCGCGGCAATCGAACACGCGTGCGAAGGTGTGCAGCCACCATTGCAGCGCTTGGAACATCGCCTGTATCCCATCGTGATGTACTTCATCATGCCCGTCTTTGCTCTGGCAAACGCGGGCGTCGCGTTTTCGCCGAGCAGCCTGCAGGGACCGGGCTTCTCCGTCGCACTGGGGATCGTCGTGGGACTGGTGGCCGGCAAATTTCTGGGGGTCGCCGGCTTCTCTTTTCTGGCCATCCGGCTGCGCCTGGCAGATCTCCCGAGCGCCACGACGTGGAGGCATCTCCTGGGCGCGGGGCTGCTGGCCGGCGTCGGCTTTACGATGTCGTTGTTCGTCAGCGGCTTGGCTTTTCAATCCGGCCCACTCGGAGATGCCGCCAAGCTGGGAATTCTGGCCGGGTCGCTCGTGAGCGGAGTGGCGGGCGCGATTGTGCTCCTGCGGTCGCCACCGGCCGAATGAACAACGATAGCAGCCGACCAGGGCCGGCGGCCACGCGCGCCGACCATGGACGGACGGACACGCGCACCCAATTCCGGTTTACGCGGGAAACCCATCCCCTGCAGGCTGGCCCATGTCCACGCGTCGCTCCCTTTACGTAAGCGCTTCGGAGGACCGGCTCGACGCGCTCATTCGGCAGCGGCTCACTCCGGGCGCCAACAAAGAACAGGTGGACCAGCGGATCTGGGACCTCTTCGGAGAGGAATGGTGCGTCATGTTCACGGACCTCTCCGGGTTTTCGAGGGGCGTGGCCAAATTCGGAATCATCCACTTCCTCCAGACCATCCACGAGGCGGAACGCATATATGTACCAATTATTGAGGAGAACGATGGAATCCTTCTCAAGGTAGAGGGGGACAGCTATCTGGTCATCTTTCGGAACGTGGCCAAGGCGCTGCAGTGTGGCGTGGCCATGCAGCGCGCGTCGCGGGTCTACAACGAAACGCATCCGCCGGAAGAACAGCTGCTGGTCTGCATCGGGCTGGGGTTCGGTCGCGTCCTGCGCATCGGAGACACGGACGTTTTCGGCGCAGAAGTCAACGCTGCCAGCAAGCTCGGCGAAGACATGGCCGACCCGTACGAAATCCTCATCACCGCAGCCACGCGCCGCGCCGCCCCGGCAGCGGGTGATCTCGGCTTCGAGGAACTTCCGGATGCGCCGCCCGGCAGCGAGGGCGCATTCCGCGTGAAGTACCAACTCTAAGGAGCGTCATCGCATCGCCCCCCGGCGGGCCGGGCGGACCATCCAGTGCCGGTGCGCCCGTGCCAGCACCGCGGCCAAATCCGGCTCGACATTGGACCCGGCGCGCGAGAACCGACCGCATGCCCGTCCATCCCACAGCGATCGTGGACCCCTCCGCGCGTCTGCACCCCAGCGTCCAGGTCGGACCTTTCTCCATCATAGATGCCGACGTCGAGATCGGAGAGGGAACCGACATCGACGCGCATGTCCGCATCCACGCGCGGACCACGATCGGACGGCGCAACAGGATCTTCCAGGGCGTGATCCTGGGCGGGCTTCCGCAGCACCTCACGTTCGATCCCAACCTGCCCACGCGGCTCAACATCGGTGACGACAACGTCTTCCGTGAATATGTGAACATCCATCGCGGGTCGAAGCTGGAGACACCGACGACCATCGGCAATCGCAACTACCTCATGGGCAACTTCCACGCGGGTCACGATTGCGTGCTGGGAGATGACAACATCTTCACGCACGGCTCCATGCTCGCAGGGCACGTCATCGTCGGAAACCGGGTCTTCATCTCCGGGCTCGTGGGCCTGCATCAGTTCACGCACGTGGGCGACTTCGCCATCATCGGTGGCTGTTCGAAGGTGACTGAAGACGTGCCGCCGTTCTCCATGGTGGACGGTGTACCCGCCTGCGTCACCGGACTGAACTCGGTCGGAATGCGCCGCGCCGGTTTCTCCAAGGACCGCTTCCAGGCCATCAAGACCGCGTTTCGGATTCTGTACCGCAGCGGCCATTCGCCGGACGCCGCTCTACGCGAGTTGGAAAAACGTGCCGAAGACCCGGACATCGCCGCTATCGTGGAGTTCATCCGCCACTCCGAACGCGGCCTCATGCGCTATGAGGCTGTCGCCGAGGGCGGGTTCTCTCGCTCGGACATCGTGACCGCCCGGTGAGAGACTGCTCATGCTACGATAGTGGGACGACGACACCTGCGGCCGCCATCATGCCCGTCGCCCTCGAGTTGCGGCAGGTAGCCGGAGTCGCGGCCGGAGGTGCTCCGGCGTTTGGGCGCGGCTGATCAGCTCAAATCGCCACGGCGGCGCTCACTCCTTTCAGAAGACCCCCCGCCCGAATGTGATCTGTACAGGATCGCATTCGTTGCCGGGACCGGCTCTCCCTTTGGGAGTGGGTGAATGCGCTACTGCTCATGAAAGCTTTCGGCACGCGCGCTCTCAGCGGCCGAATGGCGACGGACCAACAATGCATTGTCGCTCGGAGCTCGTGAGCGCGCGGTGAGGGTTTGTGTCCCCCGCTACGACAGTGGGACGACGACATTGCGGCCGCCATCATTCCCCGCGCCCTCGCGATGCGTCAGGTGGATAGAGTCGCGGCCGCAGGCGCTCCGTAAGCGCTCATTTCCCCCACCTTCCAGCGGGCGCGTCACTGTGATAACGTC
>CAZPFB010000071.1:0-28248 GCA_964585735.1 uncultured Leptospiraceae bacterium | reverse complement strand
GCTCATTGACAAATATCAATGACCACATCCCGGCCGACAGACGGGAGCGTCATCTCGACTCGCGGAAGTCCGGGGGCGGCCCCCCGTCCATCTACCTGCGCCCGCGAGCGGCTCGCTTCGACGTTTTGCGCGACGGCTTCGGGCCGTTCCCATCCGTGGCCCGCGCGCGACGGGTCCTGGGATCGGTCAATGAAAGCCGCCACTCCCGATTCGTAATCAGGCGCGAGCCGCGACGAAAGGTCATGTAGGACCACGCCCATTGGAAGAGCACAACGACGCGATTGCGAAATCCGATCAGATAAAAGATGTGCACCAGAAGCCACACGAGCCACGCAAAGAAGCCGCTGAACTTGATGCCGCCCGCCTGAACGACGGCGAAAGCGCGTCCAATTGTGGCCATCATTCCCTTGTCCCGCGGAACGAAAGGCTGGCGTGGTTTTCCGGCCACCTCGCGTCCGATCTGCCGCGCCACGTGCCGCCCTTCCTGAATGGCGTAGGAAGCGGTTCCCGGCAGCGCCCGATCGAGACCGTGGGAAAAGTTGGCCTGGTCGCCGATGACGAATACTTCGGGGTGCGCGGCAATGCTGAGATCCGGCCCCACGATGACCCGTCCGGCCGGGCCGAGTTGCACGCCCAACGAACGGTTCAGCGGCGAAGGCTGAACTCCCGCGGCCCACAGAATGGTGCGCGCGTGAATGGTCTCGTTGCCGATGGCCAGCCAGTCGGATCCCATTTGGGTTACCAGACAGTTCGTCCATACCGTCACGCCCAGCTTCTCCAAACCGCGCGCCGCCTTCTGGGAAAGCGACTCGTCGAACGTGGGCAACACGCGGGGGCCGCCTTCGATCAGAATGACGCGCGTTCGCTTGGGATCGATCTTGCGAAAATCCCGCGCCAACGTGTAGCGGCTGATTTCGCCGAGGGCGCCGGCCAACTCCACGCCCGTGGGACCCGCACCCACGACCACGAACGTCAGCCATTCCCGCTGCACCTGAGAGTCGCTTTCATGCTCGGCGCGCTCGTAGGCGGTGAGCACACGCCTGCGAATCTCGGTGGCCTCTTCGACCGACTTCAGACCCGGCGCATATTCTTCCCACTCGTCGTGCCCGAAGTAGCTGTGTCCGGCCCCGCAGGCGAGGACGAGGTAGTCGTAGTTCAATTCACGGTCTTCGGTGCGTACGAACCGCCGCTTCAAGTCGACCGCCTTCACCTCGGCCAGCATCACATCGATGTTTTCGTACGGATACAGGATGGAGCGAATGGGCAGGGCGATGTCGGCGGGACTCAGCGCGGCCATGGCCACCTGATAGAGCAGCGGCTGAAAGAGGTGGTGGTTGCGCCGGTCGATGAGCGTCACCTGCACATCTTCGCGACCGCCCAGCCCTCGCGCCACGTTCAGACCGGCAAACCCGCCACCGACGATCACGACCCGCTTCATGTTTGTTTCCTCCGTCCGCGCAGTACCACCCAGAAAAGGGCGGTCACGACGGGAAGCACGATTGCCAGTCCCAGGAGCAGCGTGATCCCCCAAAACGAAAACAGGAGGGGCACCCGGGAATAGCGCATCCCGTCGGTGACCAGCCCCACGATGCGCCCGTGTTTGCGCACTACCAGCAAACGCCAGCCATGCATCCGCGCGTTTCCGCGTGCGAGGAACAGGTCACGGCCGATGGGAACGAGTTCGACCGCCGCGTCCTCCCGGAAGACTCCGGCCAGCTCCAGGCCGTGCTTTCGAGTGATGGAAAGCCGCGTATCGTTCAAAAACGCCAGCAGCTTCTGCGCGGCGGGCACGGCCGCGTCCGGGCGGTAGTAGCCCTCCAGCTCGGCAAACTGCTTCTCGAGTGGCGCAACTTCTACCGGCTCAAACGTCGGCTTCTTGGGGTACACGACCGGCTTACGCCGAACGGCCAGTTCTTCGGGTGCAAAGACATCGGCGAATAACGTCTCCTGGACAAGAGAAAGCACGTCCCGTCCGAAGGCGGGCACCGCGGGTGTGGCGATGACGACCGCAACGCCTGCGGGGAGAAAACCGGCGGCTGTCTTCGCACCCTGTACCCGAATGGCCTGTGCGTAAGAGCCCGGAATCTGGCTTTCCACACGAAACCAGGCGAAATCGGAACGGCTGCGCATGTAAGCCAACCCGGGAGCAGCGCCACCGAGTGATTCTTGGAATCGGAAAATGGGCCACAGCCACTGGGGTGGAGGAACTTCGAGGAAACGTCCGTAGTCCCGCGCGGAAACAAACAGGCGATTTGCGCCCGGAGCAGCGGCGTCATCGGCCAGCTCGAAGTAGTAGCGACCCGAAAGGACCATGCCGTGCGAGTAGTTGCTGCCCCGGCCCGGGACCAACACAGTTGCGTTCATCCGCAACGGGCGAAACACCGCCTCCCGCAACTTTCGATCCAGCGCTTCGGGACCCGGGCCGAGCATTCGTTGGAGCACGGCGCCGTTGGCGAAGGAGTGGCGGTACTCGGTGGCGGGTAACGCCACGAACCGAACGTTGCGCGCCAGGTAGCCGTCCAGATCCTCCGCCGCGCGATTGGGTGCGGCGTAACCCGTGCCCGCAATGTCCAGCCCGGAAGTCATTTGCAGCAGGTGTCCGAGCTGCAAACCCGGCGGCAGATGCAGACCGGACTGTGGCAGTCGCACGCCTTCGTCGAAATGGCGCCCTCCCGCAAACAGCGCCGCGGCGATTACGGGACGCACGAGTTCACCCGCCGGCATTAGGGTCTCTTCCGTGACCGGCTCATTGCCGCGCGCCGTGCGAAACCCGAACGCCAGCGAGTGCTCTTCCGCCGAGCGACCCTGCCGCGAAACGTACAGTTGAGCGCCTCGAACCGAGTAGAGCCGGGCGGATTCCAGAAAACCCGCTCGCAATCGTTCGAAGCGTTCCGTCGCACTTCCTCCCGAAGAATGCGTCCCACGCACGGTAGCAGCGTCCAGGCCGAACGGCATGCGCGAAGCGGGCGCCGCTGGGAGAGCAGCCGGCAGAGCAAGCAGCACCAGGGGCGCAAGCAACCGGCGACTCATACGAAGTCGTCTCCCCGCCCCAGACAAAAGGTAATCATCTCGGGGATGTGCGCGCTTTCGACCCCCCGCCAGAAGACGTACCACTCGCCCACCCGGTGTCGGCCGTCGGCAAGCTTGTTGTACCACCGCGCTATCGGGTTGACCAGTCGCGAGCGCCAGAACAGACGCGGATGATCCCGAATGACGGCTTCCCACAACTCCAAAGCGGTTCCCTCGCCTCGCGCCTGGACGTCCACGGAAAACTTGCTCAGATAGAAGCCGGCCGGATGCGGTTCGAGAATGATGGCCGCGCGGTACCCCTCTTCCAGGTACACCTCTCCGCCCGGAACGAACAGGGGCTTCGGACCCGGAACTCGACCGAAGCTCTGCTGGAGCAACTGCCGGAGTCGTCCGTCGTCCACCTCTTTCGAATCGAGCAATCTCAGGATCCGACTCCCCGGCCGCAGAATGGTCCCCGCGCCTTTCACCGTGAAGATTTCCTTCAGCATGAGCTGCGGTGAAGCCACGGCCAAGTGCGAGCACGCCTCCGCGTCGTAGAGCGCCAGAGCCAGCGAACGCAGCCCGTGTCCGCCCCCGCCGAGCGGCGGTTCGTTGCGGCGGATTTTGTACAGCGATATGGGCTGACCGTGTCGGTCCAGAAGCATCCCCTGCATCCGCAGAAACAACAGACGCCGGGAAAGGATGCGACAGAGGGTCTCCAGGGCGGGCAGGAGCGCTTCTCGTGCGTGCAGACAGAGGAGACGGCCTTCGGAACGAGCGCCGGCCGCCCGTCGCACGAGTTCGGCTCCGCCATCAGCCGCGGGGTCCCCCACTTCCGTCACGAGCGCCATCTCTTCCAGGCCGGCCTGCTCCAGCAGTCGCTCGCGCATCCAGTCGCCCCTCGGACCCGAAAAGAGCACAGCCGGATGCAGACCGAGGCGCAGGAGGAACTGTAGATGCGTTGCCAGAAGTTCGGGGGCCTCTTCGAGCACCGAGCAGTCGGGCACGAGTATGGCAAAACACGCGCTCTTGTCCGACTGGAACTTGCGCAGATAGAATTCGGTTTCGTCGCTGCGGCCGATCCCCTCGAGCAGCAGTCGGAGCGTGTCGGGAAGTACTGCGCTCAACGGTTCAGGTACTCCGGATCGAAGAAGGCGTCCTCCGGAGAAACGGACACGTCCAGCGTGAAGTATTCGATGCGCGAGATCATCCCGTTCTTGAGGTCCAGCATCTCCAGGCGGGTGGGCAGATTGCCGGCCCCCGTGCGCCCGGTTTTGCGATCCAATAGTTCGCCATACTGAAAGTTGAGTGTCTTGAATAAGATGCGCTCCCGGTCGTGGTAGTCGATGCGCAGCGGCCGATAACTCTCGTCCGGGTTGGCCAGAAGCACGAGGCTCGAATACAGGCCGGGATTGATCGGCGTCATCATGAGGCGGGCCAAACGCTTGCCGCCTTCGGGCAGCAGCCGCACGCTCCGACCCGAGTAGCCCGCCTGATAGCCGGAACCCGAAAGATCCAGGAAGGTGAACCCGGTTCCGAGCACACCCTGGAACTTTTCGAGATCCCTCTTGCGAAAAAGCTGACGGCGCGGCGCGTCCCACAGCCAGACGACCTCGCCGTCTTCGCGGTAGAGCACCTTTGCTTCCAGTCCACGCCTCTTGCTGGAGAACTGGTAGAGCATCACCGTCTCGGCAATCTCGCCGTGTTTGAGGCCCTTCTTGTGAAGGCTGAACTCCCATACGGCGCTGTCTCCGCTGCGCGTGACGGCGGTGAGGCGACCCGTGAGCAGACCGGCCGGCACGCGCAACACCTGGTCCACACGGGCGATCATCTCCTGCACGGGGATGCGCAGGTCCGCGGGTTCTTCTTTGCCAGGTCCGATCACCGGCGCGCTTTCCAGTCGGTAACAAGAAGCGGCGCCGAACAGAAACCAGGCGAAGCCGAGGACCAGGCAGGTAGGCGCAAACCACTCCGGCGACGGACGCGCCACGATGGGGCCCCGCGCGCGGGGAACAAAAAGAGCGGGCCGGTTCACGAGGGAAGCAAAGGCAGCAAGCCCCCTGCGCTCAACTATTTCTTGTAGGGGAGACGGCCGATGCCGCCTCTGGCAAATCATGGAATTGCAGGGGAAAGTCGTCGTGGTAACCGGTTCGGCGGGTGGGCTCGGTCGGGCCATGATCGAAGCCTTTCGCTCGCGCGGTTGTGACTGCGTCGTTTCGGATATGGACGGTGCGCTCGTGGAGCGCGCCGTGGAGGAACTCCGTCGGGCGTCGCCCGGGGCGACCGGTCGCCTCGAAGGGATCGTCTGCAATGTCACCGAGGAAGCCTCGGTGGAAAAGCTCTTCGCTCAAACCGTGGAGCGCCTGGGGAGGCTGGACGTGGCCGTGCTCAACGCGGGCATCCTCCGGGACGGACTGCTGCTGCGCGTGGACCGGGAAACGGGGAAAGTCAAATCGGTCCTCAGTCTGGAACAATGGCAGAGCGTGATCGATGTTAACCTCACAGGTGTGTTCCTGTGCGCCCGGGAAGCAGCGCGACAGATGGTGAACCTGGGCGCGGGCGGCGTGCTCATTCCGATCTCGTCGGTGGCAAGGCACGGCAACCCGGGGCAGACCAACTACTCGGCGGCCAAAGCGGGCGTGGCGGCCATGACCCGCCTGTGGGCTGACGAGCTCGCACGCTTTCGCATTCGTTCGGCGGCCATCGCACCGGGTTTCATCGCAACCGAGATGGTGCTCGCCAAGATGAACCAGGAAGCACGCGCCGCCTGGGAAGCCAAGATTCCGATCGGCAGACTCGGTCGCCCCGAGGAGATTGCGCACACCGCGATCTACATTGCCGAAAACGATTTGGTGAATGGTGTGGTCATCGAGCCTTCGGGCGGCGTGCGCATCTGATCGCCATTGCGCATTTATCCGAGGTCGCATTCATGGTCCGAATGGCTTGCCCTTTGGAGATATGGCGAATGCGGGCTTGCTCTGGAGCGCCAGCGGCACACGCGCTCCCAGCGGCCGAACGTATCGAGACCAACCACGCTCCCTCGCCCGCGACCTGGATAGCGCGCGGCGAAAACCCGATAGTCTATCGACCCGGGACTCGCCGTTCTCTTCTTTCGGGCACTACCCTCCACCGCGCCCTCGAGCTGCGTCAACCAGGTGAAGTCGTAGCCGCGACGCTCCGGCGTTTGGGCGCGGCCCGACCACTTGAATCGCCACCGTGACGCTCACCCCAACCCCTTCCAAAGACTCTTCTCCCGAACGCGCGCACATGGCCGAAGTCGCATCCCCGACTGGAACGACTTTCCGGGACAGATCGTCCTCCGGTCCTGCTACTCCGCGCGCACCGCTAAGGCATAGGCCTGCGCCGCAGTCTTGAGAGCTTCATCGTGAGTGAAGAGCACCTTCTCCGCCTTTCTTTCCGCCTTCCACAAGAGAGCCGTCGACAGGTGGATGGCATCGAGCGTACCCAGATTGACCGGAAATGCTTCCGCAGCACGTTCAAGAATCGAGCCATTCATCCTGACGACGGTAATCATCCCCTGAATCTCTTCGTAGAGGCGGATCAACTCGGCAAACAATCGGTCGTCAATCTCGCCGGCAAGTCGGAGTCTGTGAAACGTACGCCTGCATTCGACGCGCAGGAGTTCGGATGCAAAGGCCTCGTCCCAGGAGAAGAAGCCGGTAACCGCGCCCTCAGCCCGAAGCAGGTATCTCAGAACCGCGGAACTGTCGAGATAGGCGATCATCGAACCTCAGCGCCCCTGACGGTCGGCCCACAGGAAGCGCAGAGGATCCCCCTTGAGCCGCAGACGCGCGGGCGGCCGCACCGGCCTCTTGGGTTTCTCCGGGGGGATGACTTCGAATTCGGCGCCGGCGTAGGGAATGAGCTCGGCAATGGCATGATCGCGATCGGTGACCACTATTCTTTCCCCGCGGCGGACGCGGCGCAGCTCCCGGCTCAGGTGCGCTTTCAGTTCAGTTACTGAAATGGTCTTCATCAGACCAGTAAGAGCTCTGCAATAGACCTGTCAAGGTGAACGTAATCCGGCGTTAAGACGCGGCCCGCTCGCGTGAATCGCCACGGTAACACTCGCCCCCTTTCAGAAGACTCCTGGTCCGAAAGCAGGATCGTACAGGATCGCATTCGTTTCCGGATCAGCTCTTCCTTTTGAGGGTACGAATGCTCACTGGTTCGGGAATGTCCGCGGCACGCGCGCTCTCAGCGGCCGAACAGCGCAAGACCAACCACGCCTTCTCGCCCGGGACCTGGATAGCGCGCGGCGAAGATCCCACGTTCCACACGCGTGCGCCTCTTCATTCGACGGGGAGCATTCACCGCGTCCTCGAGGTGCGTCAACGCGGTGAAGTCGCGGACACATGTAATCCGGCGTTTAGACGCGGCCCGCCCGCGTGAATCGCCACGGTGACACTCGCCCCTTCCAGAGACTCTTGATCCGAAAGCAGAATTGCGCAGGAACGCGTTCGATGCTGGATCACCTTTCCCCCTTTGAGGATGCGAATGCTCGCTCGTTGGGGAACGCCCGAGGCACGCTCGCCCTCAAGGGCTTGCGACCCGGTTCAATACCTTCTCCAACTCCGTCGGACCATGGTGGAGCCGCATGACCGTCCTCGGGATGCGCATGACGTCGGTTCCCGGGCCTACCGGCCCTCCCTGAGCGGTGAAAGCCAACCGGTAGCCGGCGCGGCGGGCCGCCGCCACGACGCGGGGGCTGTGGCGTCCGAAAGGATAAGCGATTGCGACAATTGACCTGCCTAATCTTTTTTCCAGAATGCGTCGCGACTCGCGCAACTCCCGGTCGAGCTGCTTCGAAGTCAATCGGTGCAACTGCGGGTGCGTCAGCGAGTGGGAGCCGAACTCGAACAGGCCCGTACCCTGCAGGGCGCGCACCTCGCGCCACGAGCGCAGGTAGTCGCGGTAGCGCGCGCTTCCGATGATGGCCGGATACAGGAAAACGACGCCGCGCATGCCGTAGCGTCGCAGCTGCGGTGCCACGTGTGTGAGCAGCGAGCGCGAACCATCATCGAAGGTGAGGAGGACCGCGCGCCCTGGAAACTCCGGCGCGGCCCTGCCCTCCACGAGCGCCTGCAAGTCCGCCAGGCCGATGGTGCGATAGCCCCGCTCGGACAAGAGCTTCAGGTGCTCGCCGAACTGCGCGGGCGTCACGTTGTAGCCTTCAAATCGGCCGCTGTAGATGTGATGGTAGCAGAGGACCACCGCGCTCGGCAGCACCCGGCGGCGAGGGTCGGCCTTCGGCGCATCGCCCTCCTGAGGCACGCTGGCAGGAGACACGCGCTCGAGGGGCGCGGACCGTGCGCCGGTGCCGGCCACCAGGCACAGCGCAAGAAGGAGGCGCGCGGCAGTTCGCGAACGGCTGTTCACCCGAATGCGATCAGCCGGTTCGTCCGAAACCACCGGCGTCGAGATAACGATCCACCAGCTTGCCGTTGACCCATTCGTTGTAGTCGGGCAGCAGGTTGTTTTCGGTGAGGAAGCTCATCTGGAGCGCCACGGTGTACGCGCCGCGGGCCAGCGCTCCGCGCATGTCTCCGCCTTCGCGCAGCAGGTGCTCGAGGACGACCTCGGCCCCTCCCGCAAGTTCCTCATCGAACGACTGTTGTTCGGAAGCCATGGCATCCTCCCGAGGTCGGGCATTCACCCGTCCCTCCTTTCCCCATCGGACGAACGGGGGCCCAGAAATAGCCCTTTCCGTTTTTCGCCGGAGGCGTAGAAAAAGGGTGGCCGACCCTCAGGTTCCAGATGGGCGACCGGCGGTCAGGAGGGTGTGGCGACCCAGGGCTTCGAGCAGGCGCCTGCGATCGATGGGCTTGCTCAGGTGTTCGTCGCAGCCGGCGGCCATGCTGCGCTCGACATCCTCCCGAGAGGCGTTGGCGGTCAGCGCCAAAATCGGCACGCGCGAGCGGCGCTGCTCTTCCTCCCAGGCGCGGATGCGCTTCACGGCTTCGTACCCGTCCATGATGGGCATGCGCACGTCCATCAGCACGACGTCGAAGGCACGCTCTTTGACGGCGCCGACGGCTTCGGAGCCGGTGGTGACCTCGTGCAGTTCGATGGGCTGACCCCGCAGGAATTGCCGGACCAGAAGCCGATTGTCCGCGTTGTCCTCGGCCAGAAGCACCACCGCGCCGGCACGCACCGCTTCGCTTCCGTTGCCGTTGTCCGCCTGAGCGCCCGCGGGAATTCCGAACGGGAGCTCGACCGTGAAGACGCTACCTTCCCCGGGCAGACTCTCGACGGCAATGCTGCCGCCCATGAGTCCGCAAAGTCGCTTGGTGATGGCCAGACCCAGGCCGGTGCCTCCGTAGCGACGCGTCATAGAAGCGTCGGCCTGCGTGAAGCTCTCGAAGATGCGCCCCTGGAACTCGGCCGGTATCCCAATCCCCGTGTCGGCCACCCGGAAACGGACGTAGGCGCGCGCCGAATCCTCCCGCAGCGTCGAGACGCGCAGGTGCACGAGACCGTGCTCCGTGAACTTCACCGCGTTGCCCAAGAGGTTCATGAGAATCTGTTCGAGCCGCGACGGGTCGCCCAGGAGCCGGCCGCGGGGCGCGCGCGCGAGGTCCGTTTCGAGTCGCAGTCCCTTTTCCTGTGCCTGAATCCGCACGAGCCCGATGGCACGGTCCACCACCGCACCCATCTCGAACGCTCGCTCCTCCAGCGTCAGGCGACCGGCCTCGATGCGGGAGAAGTCGAGGATGTCGTCGATGAGGCGCCCCAGGTTCTCGGAAGCCTGGCGCAACACGCGAATCAGGTCTTTTTGTTCCTCGGACTGCGGCAGGTCCGCCAGCAACGCGCCGATCCCGATGATGGAGTTCAGGGGCGTGCGAATCTCGTGGCTCATCACGGCCACAAATTCCGACTTCAGGCGACTGCTCTCTTCGGCCCGGTCGCGCGCTTCCTGAAGCTCGGTTAACGTCCGACTCAGGCGATTGCGGGAATCCTCCAGCTCAAAGGTCCGCTCCACCACACGGGTCTCGAGATCCATCGAGAGTTGTTCGGACATGGCCGCGTTGCGGGCCGAACTCTGCGCCAGAATGTACGACTGCGAGAACGTGAATATCAAAAAGCCGAAGGTGGCCACCGAAGCGGTGGTTCTCAGGATGTACTGGTTGTGTAGGATGTCGAGCACGACGGCAATGGCAAAGATGCCGCCACCCACCAGGACCGGCACGGCGCCCGCGCGTCCCCGCGAAACGGCAACCACCAAACGGGCCACACTGTAGACCATGAACACGAACGTCAGCGCGAAAAAGATGGACAGAGTCTGGTTGAAGACCATCACCGGCCAGCCCACGACGACCGCGGCAAAACCCGCGCACACCACCACCCAAAGGGTGCGCATGCGGGCCGAAAACTCGGAAGGGAACTGCGCGCGAAAGAAGGCAGCCAGAAAGGGAACCGCGCCGTACAGCGTGAGGTACTCCAGCTTCAGGAGCACCTGCAGGGAGAGGCCCGGCAGCAACTCGGTCAAATAGTACTGCCCCGTGACCAGGGTGCGCAGAGCCAGAAAAAGACAGAAGAAGGCAAAGTACAGCGATCGCAAATCCGTGGGTCGCAGCGCAAATCGCAGGAAGTCGTAGAGCCCGGCTACGAGGATGCAGCCGAACACAAAGAGGGTGAGCGCGAGGTTTCTTTCGTGGCGGGAGCGAATGACCTCGGCCGAACCCAGGCGAAGGGTCTCGTCGAGGCCCCCCTTGCGGTGTTCGAAATTGGCCACGTGAACGACGAAGCGCAGTTCGGTTGCTACGGGAAAGTACGCCACCTGGGGCCGAAAAGCGGCTCGCGTGGAAGCAGCGTCCGGCCCCGGGACACCGGCCGAGGCCACCTCGGTTTCGTTCACGTAAAGCCGGTAGGCAGTGTTGAGATCCGGGATGCGCAGACCCAGGAGGCGACCCGCGGGCTGTGGGTCGACGAACACCCGGAGGAAGTACGTTGCGTGTCCTTGGGAAGGCAGGCCGCCCTCCTTCCAGGGAAGCGGGACCCGGTGCAGCCGCGCGAAGGGGGCGGCCGCCGCCTGGCGCGGGGCCAGGAACTCACCCCAGGCAAGCTTCCACTCCCCGTCCAGGCCAAGGGCGTGGGCGTTCAGGTCCCGGCCGCGCAGGTCGAGAACTCCACCCGAGGCCCGCGCCACCGGCTCAGGACGAACTCCGCAACCGAACAGGAGCAAAAGAAGGAGCACGGTCGCGCTCAGTGCCAGGCAAAACCGCGTGGCCAAGTTGGGCGCCCCATGGGCCTTGGGCCGGAGGTTGGGTCTCGTGCACATCGCTCCTTCTTTTGACGAAATCGCCCGCCGCTACGATGTCATCTTCTTCGACGCGTACGGCGTGCTCAAGAATTCTCAGGGCGTCATCCCCGGCGTCCCAAACATGCTCCACAAGTTGCGGGAGAGGGAATGTGATTTTTTCGTGATCACGAACGATGCCTCGCGTTCTCCCGAGGCTCTCGCGCGCGTCTACGAGCACCCTGAGTACGGCAACCTGATTCCCAAAGAACGCAACATCTCTTCGGGGATGCTCGCCGGAGAGTTCTTCCGCGCCAAGGTGAAGGAAGGTCGCGTTGCCTTTCTCGGAAAGGATACTTCGGTTTACTATATCGAAGCGGCCGGCCTCGAAGCGGTGCCCATCGCCAAGGCCGATCCCCTGGACAACTCCATCCGCGCTTTTGCGCTGCTCGACGACGAAGGCTTCGACTGGTACGGAGACATCAATCGGGCCGTCAACCTGCTGCGACATCGGAACATCCCGGTGGTCGTGGCCAACACCGATCGCGCCTACCCGGTGAACTCCCGCGAAGTGGCGGTGGCCGTCGGCAGCCTCGCCAACATGATGGAGGACATCATCCAGAAGAGCTTCATCCGCTTTGGCAAACCCGACTCGCAGATGTTCTCGTACGCTCTGGCGCGCGCGCGCGAGGTGCGACCGGGTCTCGAGAAGAGTCGCATCCTGATGGTGGGGGATACGCTGGGCACCGACATCCTCGGGGCCAACAAGTTCGGGATCGACACGGTCCTCGTGCTCTCCGGAAACACACAGGAGGAGCGCGCCGAGCTCTTGATCGACTCGACGGGGATCCTTCCGGACTACGTCTGCCGATCCGTGGTCGACTGATACGACGGCACGGCGCGCGCATCGCGAGGGCGCTGACTCATCGGGGCGCCTGCCAGCGTCAGTCACCACAAATCCAAGAGCTCAATTCCAAAGACTTGACCTCGAGCGCATTCCAGTACAGGATCGCTCTCGCTGTCCGAACACCCCGCCCTTTGGAATGAGTGCCAATGCGTGCGAGTTCCGAGAACGCTCGCGGCACGCGCGCTTTGAGCGGCCGAACGTCCGCAGGGCGATCGCGTGTCCTCGCTCGGATGCCCTGAGCGCGCGACGAAGGTTACTTCGGATCCCATGGGTTCACCGCACTACGATCGTTTCGGCCACAGCCGTTGCCGCGCCCTCGAGTTACGTCACCATTGTGAAATCGGGACCGAGACGTTCCGGCGCTTGGGCGAGGCCGACCAGCCAAAATCGGCAAACACGCAATCACACCCTCCCCAGACTCCGGTCACGGAAGCGAGCGTGAACAAGACCGCGATCGTTTTCCGAGAGCTGCGTCGAGGGAGCCTCAGGAAGTCGCGAATGCGGACGATTTTCAGGAACGTCGGCGGCACGCGCGCTTTGAGCGGCCGAACGTACGCCACGTCACCATCGCTTCGGCCAAATCCGTTCCGCGCGCCCTCAAGGTGCGTCACCCCGACGCTCTCGCGGCCCAAGACGTTCCGGCGTTTCGGCGCGGCCGTCTGCGTGAATCGGCAAGGAGGCAATCGCACCTTTCCCAGACTCCGGTAACAAAAGCACAAAAGCGGGCGTGAGCAGGACTGCGCTCGTTTTCCGAGAGTCGCGACAAAAGATCCTCTGGGTGGCGGTGAATGCGTGCGAGTTCCGAGAACGCGAACGGCACGCGCGCTTTGAGCGGCCGAACGTCCGCACAGCGATCGGGCGTCCTCGCTCGCATGCCCTGAGCGCGCGACAAAGGCAATTTGCGGATCCCATTCGTCCGCCGCGCCACCATCGTTTCGGCCACACCCGTTCAGGTCGCCCTCGAGTTGCGTCACCCCGACGCTCTCGCGGCCCAAGACGTTCCGGCGTTTCGGCGCGGCCCGTCTGCGTGAATCGGCAAGGAGGCAATCGCACCTTCCCCAGACTCCGGTCACGAAAGCGGACGGGAACAAGACCATCGGCCCCGTCCCGAAAGCCACTGTGAAAGAGCCTCAGAAATCGCCTTAGCCCGACAGGAATTGGACCACGGGAGATGCATCCAGCGCCTCGAGCCGCGGGAGGTAAATGCTGACCGCTTCGCGCTTCAATCGCAGGCAGTAGTCCTGCCGGAAGAAGTGCTCTCCGTCCTTGATGACGTAGTTGAGGATGAAGAAGCGGTAAGCCTCCACGAGTAGGGCCAGTTCCTCCGGCGGAATCGGGTACTCGTCGTTGTAGGCGCGCACAAATCGACGGAACCGTTCCTCCAGGAGCGTTTCGGCCACGTAGCTGAACTGAGTTCGGTCGCCGATGGAACTGACGACGCGGCTGCAGAAGTAGAAGTCCAGGATGCGCGGCTCCACGCGAAACCAGTCGTAGTCCCAGCGGCTGTAGAGGCGGAACCCCTGCGCGTCGCGCTCCACCGAAAAGTTGCCGATGTTCCAGTCGATGAGGACCGGCAGGCGATGCTGGCTTTCGTACCCCAGGCGCTCCGTGTTGAACAGGAAGGATTCGCATTGGCCGCGCAGAAAGTCGGCATCCTCCGGCGAAAAGTGGGACTCCTCCTGCCATTGCCGAATCTTGAGGAGTTCGAGCAGCATCATGATGTCCGACTTGAGGGTCTTCGAAGCGGGCGGCATGCGACGGGCCAGACGGGCGCAGGCGCGATGAAAGCGTGCCATCTCGCGGCCCAGGTTCTCGATCTCGTCCTCGTTCAGGATGCGCGGCATCATCGCCCGGATGGGCACCTCTTCGTAGAAGACCGCCCAGGCGCTGCCGTTGTAGTAGGTGTAGACCTGGCCGTCTTTGAGCAGCGCGTCGGCCAGGAAGTCCCGGTAAGGCGATTCGCGCAGGAGCTTGCGCCACTGGTGGATGCGCACGTGGTCCTCGCGAAACTGAAAATAGGAACCGTAGGCGGACACCTTGGCGATGATCTTGCTGCCGTCCGCAAGGCTCAGGTCGTAGACGCGATTGGTGGAAACCTCGGCGCTGATTTCGCGCACGGTGGACAGCGAGCGCCCGTCGCCGTAGGCCTCCCAAGCTTGGGCCAGCAGTTCGTTTGGCAATTCCATGGCGACGGAGTTCCGCGCCCGCGGGCGTACCCACCTTCCGGCGAACGCGCAAACCGAATTCGCAGCCGGGGCGCACTTTTTGCGCCCCGGCGACATAAAAGGGTTGCGAAACCACAAACTTTGAGTATGGTTACGGAGAATGACTGCGGTTTTCCACAGGGAAGCAGATGACGGGGCAGTCGCCCGGACCGATTCGCGGGACCTCTCATGGGATCTCTATGAGGGAAACGTCCTGCGGGCTTGGGAGGACTTTGCCGTCGCAGCTGAAGAATCGCCTCTCTTCGGCGCTGCCCGCGGTCCCCTCGGGGCGCACCGTGCCGCCTACGCCGCGGTTCTCGACTGCTATTTCCGCAGCCTGCCTCTGGACGGCCGGCGCCTTTCGGCTGACCACGAGTACTTCTGTGATCGCGTGAGCGCCCTGCTCCGCGAGCTGGCGCCACCGGCTGGCGGCGGACCCAATCGTCGCGTCCTCGCCGGTTTGCTTCGGCAGTTGCGCCGTCGCGGGCAGCGCGGAAATCGTCGCGCGGAGTTGTTGCGCGCGGTCGTGAAGCTCTCGACTTCGTGGGACACCGCACTCGCCGCTCACGATGCGTACCGGGAGTACCACTCGCGGGTTGCCCCTCAGTTTGCGGATCCGGATCGCGCGGCCACGCTTGCCGGGTGAGTGCTGCGGCTGTGCTCTGACCTCAGGCTCCAAGGCTGGGGGATTGCTGGTTCAGGCTCTGTCATAAGTGGCCGGAGGAATACGAAGGCACGTTCCGCGCGGGCCGCTTTCATGGCCAGGGCGTGTGGGCATCGACAAAAGGGGCTTCAACGGGAACGCTCTTCAAACACGAAACGAACCGCGTCATTGTCACAGGGATCTTCCATCACGGCGCCTGCGCTAATCCGTGCGAGCGGCCGCGTCACTGAAAGACAACCGTGGTGAAGCCGACTTCGGCAATCGTAGGGAACCGCGGATACGAAATCGCTGTCTTTCTTTGCTTGCCGCACCTCACCCCCACCGTCGCGCTGGATTTCTGGAACGAGCCAACCCTTTGCCCCCAACGCCTGCGACCACCGCGGCGGCCGACCCGACGGTAGCACGGGCGGCACTCGCCCAGGGCTCCACCCAAGCAAACGCGCAGGCCCGGTCGGAGGCGGAGGGCGCCACCGCGCGCCGAATGCTGGGCGTCCTGCTCGTGCTCGTTTCCGCCGTCGCCTTTTCGGCCAAAGCGGTCGTGGTCAAATTGGCGTACGCGTACGGCGTGGACGCGGTCACGCTGCTGACGATTCGCATGGCGCTCGCGCTTCCTTTCTTTGCGGGTCTGACGTGGTACGCCGGTCGTAGCGCGCCAGCGGGCTTCGTGAATCGAAAGGATGTAGGGCTGCTCGTGCTGTGTGGTTTCGTCGGCTACTATCTGGCCAGCCTCTTCGACTTTCAGGGACTGCAGTACATATCGGCGGGCCTCGAACGGCTCATCCTGTACCTCTATCCAACAATCGTCGTGCTGATCGGGGCGCTGTTCTTCCGGCGGCGCATTACCGTGCGCATCGCCGTGGCGCTGGTGATTTCGTACGCGGGCGTGCTGTCTGCTTTTCAGGGCGACCTCAAAGCCGGCGGCGAACTCGCGCCACTGGGAGCGCTGCTCGTCTTTCTTTCCGCGATCACGTACGCCATCTACCTCTCCGTGGGCGAAGGGCTCATCCGCAAGTTGGGGACGCTCTTCTTCACAGGCGCTGCGCTCTCCATTTCTGTTCTTGCTGTTTGCGTCCACTTCGCCGTCACGCGGAGCTTCGCCACGCTCTTTCAACTGCCACCCGCGGTCTACGCGTACGGTCTGCTTCTGGCCATCGTCTGCACCTTCCTGCCGGCGGTGATGCTTGCGGCCGGGATTCGTCGCATCGGTTCGGGGCCGGCCGCGCTCGTGGGAAGCGTGGGTCCGATGTCGACGCTGATTCTGGCCGCGATCTTCCTCGGAGAAGCCGTGCTTGCCGGACATCTCGTGGGGACGGCGCTCGTCCTTCTGGGCATTCTCATCGTGGCCAGAGAGCACGCACAGCGTCGCTGAAGCAGGCAAATTGGCTCCAAACCGGCCAGTTTTCGGGGAATTTTCGGTAGTTCTACGGAAGGTGCTCCGTACTGTTCTGTCTGGCGTGAAGCCGGTGCGTCGGGTAGGTTTCCTGGATGAAAGGCCAGGGACCCGAAGAAGGCGTCCGGATTCTCGTGGTGGACGACGAGCCTCCCATTCGTGCCGCGCTCGAGATTACGCTGCGCGACGAAGGATTCGATGTCAAAACGGCGGGCTCGGGCGCCGAAGCACGCTCGGCCATCCAGGAGCGTGCGCCTGACCTCATCCTCTCCGACATTCGCCTGCCCGACGAAGACGGCACGCAGCTCCTTTCCTGGATTCGCGAACAGGGCATGGCCGTCCCGGTGATCCTCATCACCGGCAACCCGGGCCTCGACACGGTCGAGCGCGCCGTTGAAAAAGAAGCCTCCGGCTATCTGGTCAAGCCGGTCCGTCGCCTCGAGCTCCTCGAAGCGATCGGTCGGGCGCTGTACCGGCGCGTTCGGTTGGTGGACGACCCTGACCTGGTTTCCTCACTGACCCGTCGCCACGCGCGCTGCGATGGAAACGGCGCCACGAGCACGCTCGTGGGCGCTCTGGGTCCGGAGGACCTGGAGCGCGTTTTGGACAACCTCATCCCGCTTTGCATCACGGACGAATCGGGCACCGTGCTTGCGGTGAACCATCCATTCGAAAGCCTCACGAGACACAATTCGGGCTCGCTCCTGGGCATGAACGTTCGCCAGTTGCTCGAGCGCGATCGTGACGTGTACGACCTGTGGACCGCTCAGAGCCGCGACACGCCGCGTCGCACCGAGATGACGCTTCGACGCGGCGGTGGCGGGACCGTACAGGTGGACGTGCTGATGACTCCGCTCTGCATGGCCCAGCGGCGTCGGCGCTTCCTGTTTGCCGCGCGCGATGTCACCGAATACAATCGCCAGAAGGAACACCTGGAGTTCCTGGCCTACCACGACGCGCTGACCGGCCTTCTGAACCGCTCCGGTTTCGAGCAGAGCCTCGAACGCGAGCTGCAGCGCGCCATGGAGATGCAGAGCGGCCTGGCCGTGATGTATCTGGACATCGACGGCTTCCGCGAAGTGACCGACCGCTACGGTCACGGCGCGGGGGACACACTGTTGCGTCAGGCGGCGCGCCGCATGCAGTCGAGCGGCGGAGATCGTCTGATTCTCGGGCGACTCTCCGGCGACCTCTTCATGGTGATAGCTCGGGACGTGCCGGACCGCGCCGAAGCCGAGGAACTCGCTCGCGAACTCCTCGGTGTGCTCGGACAGCTCACCAAGGGCGACTTCCTGGAAACGCGCGTCACGGCTTCCGTGGGCATCACGCTCTTCCCGCACGACGGGACCGACATCGAGCGGCTGCTGGGCAATGCCGACAGCGCGCGCGCGCGCGCCAAGTTCCGCGGCAAGGCGCAGATCTGCTTCTATGAGAGCAGCTTCACCGAACAGGTGCGGCGCTCCCTGCAGATGGAGGACCGCCTGTACCGCGCGCTCCGCGACGGTCGCTTCGAAGTGCACTACCAGCCCATCGTGGAGGCGACCACCGGCGCTCTCACGGCCGTCGAAGCGCTGATCCGCAAGCGCGACCCCGAGGGGGCCATCGTTTCGCCCGCGTCCTTCATTCCGGTGGCCGAACGTTCCGGACTCATCGTGCCGATCGGCGACTGGGTGCTCGAACGGGCAGTGGCCGATGTGGCAGAAATCCGCGCACGTACCGGGCGACGCTTCCGAGTGGCGCTGAACATCTCCGCGGTTCAACTCGAGCAGTCGGGGTTGGTGGAACGCATCTTCCAGACTCTGGCCAAGCACAACCTCAAGCCCGCCGACCTGGAAGTCGAAATCACCGAATCCGTCATGATCGATCTGGCGGGTCGGGCGCTGGGAAATCTGACCGCGCTGCGGACCGGCGGCATCGCCATTTCTCTGGACGATTTCGGCACCGGTTATTCGTCGCTTGCCTACCTGCGTCAGTACCCTGTGAATCGCATCAAAGTCGATCGCACATTTGTGCGAAACATTGCCACGAACGCGATGGACGCCGCGATTGCGCGCGCCGTTACCGATATGGCCCGCGCCCTGGGCATTCCGACCGTCGGCGAAGGGGTGGAAACTGAGGAGCAGGCGCAGTTTCTAAGAAAGCTCGGCTGCGACGAATTGCAGGGTTTTCTGTACAGCGTGCCACTCTCGCGCGACGGTCTGACGGGCTACCTGAGCGGCCATCCGCGCAGCGTGTGGCCGCAGCACGGCGGGTCCGCGTTCCCCGGCGGCGGCCCGGCCCTGGCCTTGGATGCGGCGGCGGGCTGAAGCAGCGGCAATCGCTCCGCGAAACGAGGCGCATCGCCATCCGTCGAATTTCGCCTCGGCGTGAAAAAATGCGGGCCGGCCTGTCCAGTTCCCCCCTCCACCGCCGATAGACTGTGGTGAGAGCCTGCGATGAGAAGCACCCGCGAAATGGACCTGACCACCATCCTGCGCGACGCAGAAGAGGGCCCGTGGGCCCCCTGTTGCTCCGGTCCCGAAGAACTGCGGCGTGTGATCCGCGTTCTTGTGGCCGACGACGAAACGCCCGGCCGGACCCAGCGTGAGACGCGCCCCGCAGCCCGCTGATCGGAGCAGACCCAACGCGACCTAAAACCCGATCGAGGCGAATGGCCGATCAGGCGCCGTACGACCCGCCGAGAAACTCGTACGGATCAGCGTTTTCTTCGAGTCTCTTCTTATAAAGAGCTTCGTCGATGAAGCGTTCGAGACCGTCGGTCATGAAACGCAGGAAGACGCGCGTGGACACCATGCCGACAGGCTTACCCGCGCTGTCCACGACCGGCAGGTGTCGGAAGTTGTGCTCCTTCACGAGGCGCGCCGCGTCCCTGACGTGGGTGTCACGTTTCACGGTGACCAGGTCGGCGGTCATCACGTCCCGCACCGCGGTCGACTTGGGGTCCCGTCCTTCTCCCGCGACGCGTTTGACCAGGTCACGCTCGGAGAAGATACCCCGCAGCGCGTCCCCTTCGACCACGAGGACAGCTCCGAGTTCGCGGGCGGCCATGGTCTTGACGACCTGCTCCACCGTGTCCGTGGGCTTCACGGTTGCGAGATTCGTTTCCATCAGGGATTGAATGACTGCCATGCGGGCTCTCCTGTTTTGTGGGTGACGTTCGGACCGGACCGGGCGTGGTGTTACGCGTGTCCGGGGCCGAAATCCTCCACAGGTTGTCACATCCGAGCGGCCGCCTCTTTCTGCAACTGATTGTCGTACTCCTCACCGCCCGTCTGTTCTTTCTGATTTTCAGTCGCCTGCGCCAGCCTGCCGTAGTCGGCGAGGTTCTGGCCGGGATAGCGCTGGGTCCGACGCTTCTCGGGGCTCTCGCCCCCGAGTTCCACGCCTTTCTCTTTCCGCCCCGCGAATTGGGCGCGCTGGAGTTGCTGAGCGAACTCGGTATCGTCCTGTTCCTGTTTCTGGTCGGAACCGAAGTCGACCTGGATCAACTCCGGGACCGCCTGGCACAGTCCGCGGGCGTGAGCCTGGGCGGCACCGCGGTCTCCTTTGCTTTGGGCGCTGCCGCAGCGCTGCTCCTCTACAACGGCTACGCCGAGGGGCGACCGGTCCTTCCCTTCGCGCTCTTCCTGGGCACGGCCATGAGCATCACCGCGTTTCCGGTGCTGGCCCGCATCCTGCGCGAACGCGAACTTTCCACTTCGCCCGTCGGTGTGGTGGCGCTGGCCGCGGCCGCCGTCGGCGATGTCCTGGCCTGGTGTATGCTCGCACTCGTCGTCGGACTCGTGCAGTCGCAGAACGTCTGGGGTTCGGTGGCGGTTTCGGGCGCGGCCGTCGCCTTTGCGTGCTTCATGCTCTTTCTCGTGCGACCGCTCTTTGCGCGTATGGGACGGGTGTACGTCACGCGCGAAGTCATCGGCCGGGGCGTCATGACGGCCACCGTGATCATACTGCTCATCTCGGCGCTGATCTCTCAGGCCATCGGCATACACGCGCTCTTCGGCGCTTTTCTGGCGGGCGCCGTGCTGCCGCGCGGCACTCGATTCCGCGCCATTCTCGTAGAACGTATCGAGGACTTCGTTTCCATCCTGCTCTTGCCCGTCTTCTTTGCGCTGACCGGTCTGCGCCTCGACCTGGGCTTCCTTCTGGAGCCGGGTTCCTGGAACGCGCTCGGGCTCATTCTCGGGGCGGCCATCGTGGGCAAGGTGGTGGGCAGCGCGCTGCCCGCGCGCCTGCTCGGGTTGGGCTGGCGCGAAGCGGGCGTGGTCGGCTTTCTGATGAACACGCGCGGGCTGGTCGAGATCATTCTGCTCAACGTGGGCCACCAGATCGGGATTCTGCCCTCCTCCGTTTTTGCCATGATGGTCGTCATGGCGCTGGTGACTACGTTCATGACCGGTCCGGTCCTCTCGCTCTTGGAGCGACCCTCCGCGACGCCCGAAGGTCCCGCTCCCGCCGAAGAAGGTCCGATCCTCGTTCCCTTCGGGCCGCCGGAATCCGGTCGGCTCCTCGTCCGCGTGGCCGCGCTGTTCTCTTCCAGGGTCAGGGCGCTGCACGTCTCCCCCCTCAGCGACACCGGCCTGGCCGAGCGCCACCTGAGCCGCGACGAAGTCTTCGGTTCGATCGCCGCGGCAGCAGAAGAAAACCAAACCGAGCTCCAGTCTGTGCACCGCGCCACCGCGGACCTTGCGGGCACGATTGCGCTGGAGGCGAATCTGTGCCACGCGCCACTCGTCCTCATCGGCTCGGCGCGCACGTTGTTTGCCGCAGACGTTCTGGGCGGTCGCGTGGCTGATTTGCTGCGCCGGGTTCCGCGTACTCTGGGCGTCTTCGTCGATCGCCGTGTGTCGAATTCGCCGCAGATGGCGGTCGTCTGGACAGGCGACCAGGACGATGCCCTGCTTTCACTCGTGGCGCGCAGCCGGGCCGACCGGCGCGAGCGTCTCTTGATCCTGGACCTCAGCGCCGAAGGCGCCGTCGACCGATACGCCCACAACCACCGCGCCGCGCTTCCCGACGCCGAGTTTCTGGCCGGCGAACCGGCTCGGACGGCCCTCAGTCGGCTGCGCGACGGAGATCTGGTCCTTCTTTCCACCAGGGCCTACGCTGAACGGATCGCCGAAGTGGCGGTCCGGGGCAGGCGCGCTTCGAGCGCCGACGACATCCCCTGCTCGCTTCTGATCGTCCGGCCCGCGCGGGCCTGAAGACACACCGGCCCGGTCAGTTCTTCCCGTCGACGTCCCACGCCCCGCAACCGGCCCGTTCTGGCCTTCATTTTAGTGTTGACTAAAATGAGAGCCGAAACATCGTGTGCTCTCGTGCGACGACCAATACCCAAGGCCGAAGCCGCTTTGCATGCGCTGGCGGAGCCGCGCAGGCGGACGCTGATGCACGCGCTCTGTCGCGGTGGGGAGCGGTCGGTCTCCCAGTTACATGCGCGCCTGAGCGAGATTACGATCGGCGCCGTCTCGCAGCATCTGCGCGTGCTGCGGGAGGCGGGTCTCGTGGAGTGTCGCGCGGACGGTCGCCTGAGGTTGTACCGGGCGCGGCCGGAACAGGTGGACCGCGTAATCGAATACCTCGGACGGATGTGGGACGATTCGCTGGAACGCCTGCGCCACCTGGCCGCGCCCGGAGGTATCACGAGATGAAGGAACCCCAGGGCCGCGAACAGAAACGAAAACAGCAGGGGCGCTCAACAGGGCCGCAGCAGAAACGTACGAGCGGGGGAATCGTGGAGCGCACGATCGTCATTGAGGCCGAGCGCAGCACGGTCTTCTCCTTCTTTCTGGAGAACGAACTCTTCGCGCAGTGGTGGGGGAACGGTTCGAGGGTCGAACCCAGACCCGGCGGCGAAGTGCTCATCGTCTATCCGGATGGAACTCGAGCCGGGGGCCAGGTTATCGAGATCTCCCCACCCGAACGATTCGTGTTTTCGTACGGCTACGCGGGCGAAGGCAAGCCGATTCCGATTGGCGGCTCGGTGGTGAGCATCACCCTCACCGAAGTGCCCGAAGGTACTCGCCTCGAACTGCGGCACGAAGTGGCCACACAGCAGGTGGCGGACATGCACGTCCCGGGCTGGCGTTATCAGTTGGCCGTTTTTGCTTACGTTGCCTCGCGCAGGCAACTCCAGGAGTGCGACCACATCATCGACGCGTACTTTGCGGCCTGGAGTACCGAAGACGACCGCGAGCGGGAACGTCTCCTCGCTCTGTCCGCCGAGCCCGCGGTGCGGTTCGTGGACAACCATGGCTGCGTTTCGTCTCGCGCGGAACTCATCGCACACATTGCTCAGGTGCGCAGGTTCTTCCCGGGTGCAGTCCTTCGAAGGGAGGGCGAAACGCTGCGCGGGCACGGGACTGCGCTCTGCGCCTGGAAGCTCGAAACGCAGACCAACGCGCGCAATGCATCCGGCACGAATCTGTTCCTCTTCTCACCGCCCGGGCGGATCCGGGGCGTCGTCGGCTACGCGGGGCGACTGCCCGGAGAATCATGAGTCGCCTCTGTCGTGCTTGACTCACCGCGACGCCCCCTGCGCCCTTCCAAGGGCCATGGAGCAGCGCTGGATTGTCGGGCGGCAGTACGACCTGACCTTTTTTACGGGAAGCGTTTTGGCCAGCCCGGCCCTTGCAGGGTTGTTCGTCTTCTTCGTGTACGGCCTGGGCATCCCCATTCAGAACGGGGCGCTCATCGTGTATTTCCTCTTCACGCTCTTCTTCGACGCGCCCCACATCTTCCAGACCTTCTCGCGCACACACGCAGATCGCGCCGAGTTCGAAAGACACCGGACGCTCCACATTGCCATGCTGCCGACGCTGTTGGCCGCCTGCCTCTTCCTGTACCAGGCCGGCCACTATCGTGAGCTTTCCATCTTCTTCCAGGCCTTCGGCGCCTGGCACATCGCCCGCCAGAACATCGGGTTCCTCAAGCTCTACCAGCGCCTCGGAGGAGACGGTCGGGCCGACCGTGTGCTGGATCTCATCACCTACTATGCCGTGTGGTTTGCGTGCATGGTACACACGCCGCGTGTCTACCTTCCGGAAAGCACGGTGGACAACGCGCTGACGAACCTGCTGCTCCAACTCACCCAGGATTACCCGATCACAATGGCTGTCGTCGAGTACGGAAGCGCGGGCATGGCGGGTCTCGCGCTCTTGAGCTCGCTGGCGCGCACGCTCTGGCTGGCGCGCCGCGGCGGAGGTCTGAACGTCCCCAAGCTGCTCTTCATGTGGAGCACCATCATCAACTATCTGTTCGTATTTGTCATCTTGAGGCTGTGGGTTCCCGTGCCCGCCCTGGCCATCATCGCGCTGGAAACCATCTACCACGACATTCAGTACCACGCGTTCATCCATCGCTACCAACAGGAGCGCTTTCCCGGCGGCGTGCAGACCGCCAGGCGTTGGCTGCTGGCTTCGCTCGCGTACGGGGCCGGCGTCGTTTTTGTGGAAGCGTATCTCATCGAGTGGCACGAATACAGCGACGCGCTGTTCATACCCATTCTGGCGGTCGTGATGTGGCACTATTACATCGACGGCCGGATCTGGAAGTTCGGCAAATCGCCTGAACTGCAGAACATCTTCGTCCATCGCCCCAGTCCGGCTTCCGGCGGACCGGCGCCATAGGGGAACATCCTCGGAGCCTGATGTTGGTGCCCTGATGTGACCGACGTGACACGCAGGTGCACAATCACCCCAACGGAACTTGGGGGGCGGGTACGCTGCTATGATTCCTGACAGGCCAATGCCTTTCTATTCCGGAAGCAACCACTCACCGCGCGCTCGCGAGTTCCCGAGCAACGGAGCGCGATTCGACCCGAACCGTTCGGCCGCTGAAAGCGCGCGTGACGACTGCTCTCTCGGACAAGTGCGCACTCGCCATCTCCCAAGCAAAGGCCGATCCGGCAATTGATGTGATCCTGAAACCCGGAGGCGTTCAGGGTCGAAATTAAGAAGGCAGGAATGCCCTCCCAGCACTGGTCGCATGCGTTTTTTGGAGCGTCCCGGATCCGGAGTCTTGGGAAGGGGCGACCATCGGGGTGGCGATTCACGCAGGTGGGCCGCGCCCAAACGACGGAACGCCTTTCGTCCGCGATGGAGCGCCGTCTTGCCGCAACTCGAGGGCGCGGGAGCGGTTGCGGCCGAAAGGCATTGGCATAGAACTTGAACTATCACCGCGCGCTCGCGAGTTCCCGAGCGCCGGAGCGTGATTTGACCTAAACCGCTCGGCCGCTGAGAGCGCGCGGGCCGACCGCTCTCTCGGACAAGCGCGCTATCGCTACCTTCCAAAGCAAAAGCTGGTCCGGACTCTGACGCACTCCTGTAGCCCGCAGGCACCGTGAATCCAAAGCAGGCATACGTTTCCCAGCAGGTGCTGTTGTTCCGATTCCGGAGAGGTCTCGGGGACCGGAGTCTTAGGAAGGGGGCGAACGCGCACCTGCCGATTTCTGGCTTTCAGCCGCGCCCAAACGACGGAAAGGTCGTGGACAATTCCAGTTACGTTGCCGCAACTCGAGGGCGCGCGGAACGGTGGCGGCCGCAGAGCAAGCTGCCGCCGAGACGGCGGCATCCTTTGCCGCAACTCGAGGGCGCGGGGAGCGGTTGCGGCCGAAGGGCGAAGTGACCGGCCGCTACCGGACGAGCGCGGCGGCGGCCGCCTCGAGTTCGTTAAACAGCGGGCTTCTTCGGTTCTTGAAGTACGGGAGCACTCCCAGAACGAGCTTTCGCTTGCCGCCCGATCCCTTCACAGAGTACGCGCACAAGGAGGCCCCCTTTTCTTCGCAGTAGACGGTCCCTGCTTGCAGGGAGCCACGGGAGAATAGGCCAGCGTTCACTTGAAAGAAGTTAACGAACATGCCCCTGCCTTCGGGTTCCCCATCCTTGAATTCGCCCACATAGAAAGCATTGCTGTAGACACTGGCCCGCATCCCCCGGCCACTGTGACAATCTCCCTGAAGGCAGATCCAGCGGAGAACCGAGTCCCCCCGCTCGGCGCCCCACGTGCCACGCACCTCTTTCCCGTCCGGAAATGTAAACGAACCCGGACCCTGCAAAGGCAGGCTGTCAGCCCAAGTGGCGGAAACGGCATAGCCGTCGGGGTAGGTGACGACGCCAGGACCATAGTAACGCACATACCCCTCTTTGTTCCGGCCCCAGCGACCGTTGTATTTCGTTCCTTGTAAGAACCCAACCCCACGGGAGTACCCGGGCCGGCCGGGACCGTAGACCATCATGCCTTCCCCCTCCGGTCTACCGTTCTTGACTTCGCCTTCGTACCGATCGCCGTACTCGGTAGTGAGCACCGCTTTCCCTTTGTCGCAACTAGGGCTCTCGCAACGCCAGTAGGAGGCGCATCCGTGAAGTAGCATCAAGGCGATTCCCGTCACCGTGAGAATCGTCAGCTTGTTTCGGAACAGGTGCATTGTTTTGCATGCGAGCAAGGAGCGCACGCGTCAAGTGCAAAAACTCGAGCATGCGCCCGTGCCGATTCCGTCTTCGGGGCCGCGCCCGAACGACGGAACGTCCATCGGCTGCGATCGCGCAGACTTGCCGCAGCTCGAGGGCGCGAGAAAGGATTGCGCCGCCAAGGGGAAGGACGACCTGACATCGTGCGCTCACGAGTTCCCGAGCGCCGGAGCATGCTCGGCTCGATCACGTTCGGCCGCTGCGAGCACTATCAGCCAAGCGCCCCCTGGGCCAGCTTCCACGCCAGACCCAGGGCTGCGGTCGCTGCTAGGACGGGGGCCATTCCCCATCGCCAGCGGAACGTCGCAACAGCAGCGGCTGTCGCCAGCACCAGAGCAGGCCACGAGACGTCCGACCAAACGGGAACGTGAAAAGAGACGAAGGCCCACGTAACGCGAGTCTGCCCTCCGAAGAAGGTGTGCAAAGCAAACCAGAGCGCCAGGTTTCCGATCACGCCGACGACCGCCGCCGCGATGTACGAGAGCGCTGCACGGATGCGCGCGCGACCGCGCAACCATTCCACGTACGGAGCCCCGACGAAAATCCAAAGAAAACAGGGAGCGTACGTCACCCAGGTGACGACGAGGGCGCCCATCGTACCCGAGACGTAGGGAGACATGCCGAAGGGCTCGCGAAATGCGGCAAGAAAGGCGACGAACTGAACGACGATGATGAGCGGGCCGGGCGTCGTTTCGGCCAGTCCCAGTCCATCCTGCATTTCGCCCGGCGCCATCCAGGCAAACGTGTGAACGGCCTCCTCGGCCACGTACGAAAGCACAGCGTAGGCGCCCCCGAATGTTACCACGGCCACCTTGCTGAAAAAGAGAGCAAGCTTTGCGAAGACGTGACCGTCGCCCAGGCCCACGACCAGAAATAGAACCGGCAGCCACCAGACGCACATCCATAATCCTAACGTTCGCAACGAGCGCCCGAGGCCCGTTTCGGTCGAGGGGGAAGCAGAGTCACCGACCCCCTGCGGCCCGGACAGGAAGCCCACGACGCCCGCCGCCGCGATAAGAGCCGGGAACGGAACGGTAAGTATGCTGATACATAGGAATCCAGCCACGGCCACCACAACAGCCGCGCGCGAACCCAGGGCCCGCCTGCCAATGCGGGCGACGGCTTCGAGCACGATGACAAATACCGCCGACTTCAAGCCAAAGAAGAGCCCTCCGAGCACCGCTGTATCACGGAAGGCAACGTACAGGAAGCTCAGGCCCAGCATGACCAAGAAGCCGGGCAAAACGAACAAAACGCCGGCCACCAGCCCGCCCGCCGTTCCATGCAGCCGCCACCCTATGTACGTGGCCAACTGCTGGGCCTCGGGTCCCGGCAGCAGCATGCAGAAGTTGAGACCGTTAAGAAAAGCAGACTCACCGATCCAGCGCCGCTCTTCGACGAGAATCCGATGCATGACCGCCACCTGCCCGGCCGGGCCACCAAAGCTCAGGAGCCCCACGCGCGCCCATACGCGCATTGCCTCCCGGAAAGGAATGCGTTCTTCGTGCGGAAGGCTCTGCTCCACGGCGGCAGGGTGAGCCTGGCGATTCACGAGCGCAAACGCAAATGCACGGCCCAGCCCCGGAACCGAGATTCTATATTCGAGACGCGAGAATGGGAATGCGTGTCAGGGGATGAGCGTATTCGGTTGCGGAGAGGTCCGGGATCCGGAGTCTTGGGAAGGGGCGAACGCAAGGTTGGCGATTCACGCCGGTGAGCCGCGCCGAAACGCACGAAAGCGAACGGACTCAGGCGGCGCGGTTGCCGCAACTCGAGGGCGCGAGGAATGATCGCGGCCGCAATGCAGGCTGGAGTAGGGACGCCGGCAAAGCGTACAGGAACGCCACCTTTCGCCGCGCGCTATCGAGTTCTCGAAGGACGGCGCGTGGTTGCGCCATCATCGCTCGGCCGCTGATAGCGCGCGTGCCGTGAGCCCTCTCGGACGCGTGCGCTATCGCCACCTTCCAAAGCAGAAGCCGAACCGGGCTCTGACGTACTCTTGTAACCCGTAGACACTGCATCATCCAAGAGCAGGAATGCGGTCACAACAAGAGTGCACTCCCGGTTCGGGAAAGGTTCCGGGGCCGGAGTCTCAGGAAAGGGGCGATTGCGCATCTGCGCATCTGCCCATTTCGGTCCCTCAGTCGCGCCCAAACGACGGAACGGTTGCGGACACTGCCGGCAACATTGCCGCAACTCGAGGGCGCGAGGAATGATCGCGGCCGACAGGATTCTTGGCCCCTGCAATCTTCGGCATCAATCGCAGGCCCGGACCATGAGATTTGGAGTGATAGTTCTAGCCCCAAATCCAGCGCTCGATAGGTTGAGGGAGGTGGTCCTCACCCAAGTG
>CAZPFB010000070.1:0-28991 GCA_964585735.1 uncultured Leptospiraceae bacterium | reverse complement strand
GTGATCTTTCGGTACGACATTGCAGCCCAGAAGGGCGTGTACCTGACCGACCGTATCACCGGCACGAACTTTGACGACGCTTCGGCGGAAGCTAAGAGCGGGAAAACCTACGGCTACTTCGTTCGTGGCGTGAATTCCGCGGGCGTGGGCGCTCTGTCCAACTTTGCACGCGGATATTCCAGCCCCGGGCAGCACCGCGGGGAGACGCTCACGCCTCCTTCGCAGCTCACGGGCGTGCTCAACGAGTCCCAGAAGACCATCGCGCTGAAATGGGCAGCCGTAAAAGGCGCAAGTGGTTACTACGTGTTTGCCAAAGAGGCGGGTTCAAACAAGTACAGCTTCGTGGCGGGCGTGGACGGCAAAACAACTACCCACACCGTGAAGCTTTCCGGAAAACAGGGCGACCAGACGTTCGAGGACGGCAAGCTGTACGTTCTGGTGGTCCGGACGAAGTCCCTCTTCGGCGGAGAATCGAAGGATTCGGACGCCGTTTCCGCCTATATCAACCGGGAGCGGATGCTCGTGAAGAAGCGCTTCATCGGCAACGACGGTTTCGACAAGTTCAAGGGCAAGTGGGCGACCACCGAATGGGATGGTGAGTCCGCACCCAAGAAGGTCGTGCTGAACGTGACCAAGAGTGGGAACAAGTTCGAGGGGACCCTCGAGATTCAGGGCTCGGCCCCAAAACGCTTCGCTGGGACGTTCGTTGCCAAGGCCACCGTGATCGAATCGAGTGGGTTTCGAATGAACGTCGTCGACGATGGTGTCGGGAACGTCGAGATCATGGAGAATCAGGAAGAGAAGAGTCTTTCGTTTGCTCGGGATTGACCTGGTCGTCCTGGTCTCCCAAGAAAGGGGTCCGCTTCGGCGGGCCCTTTTTTTTGCGCTGACCGCCGCCCACGGCAAGGTGCCGGTCCCGGGCTTCTCCGGCATGATTGCGTGGACCATCGGTCCGCGGTTTTTTAATTGCCCTTTTCAGCCCCGTGCTTGATTCGGAGGCCAGTCCGGCCGTCTTCCGGCGCTCCGGAGCGGACTGTCTGCCAGCATGTACGAGTGGATTACCAAAGCGTTCCCGGTGGCGGTGTACATCCTCTTCGCCCTCGGCTTTCTGCTTCTGATCAAGGGTGCGGACTGGCTGGTGGACGGGGCCTCTGCCATAGCCAAACGGCTTCGCATCTCGGACATGGTGATCGGCCTGACGATCGTCTCGTTCGGAACCTCCATGCCGGAGTTGGTCGTCAACGTGTTGGCCAGCCTCAGCAAGAGCCCGGACCTTGCCATCGGCAACATCGTCGGCAGCAACATCGCCAACGTCTTCTTGATCTTGGGGATTGCGGCGGTCATCCGGCCACTCTCTGTAAGGAGCGCCACGATCTGGAAGGAGGTGCCTCTCAGTTTTCTGGCGGCGGTTGTGCTGTTTTTCCTTTTGAACGACACAATCCTGGACGGTCTTCCCCAGAGTCTGCTCTCGCGCGGCGACGGGTTCGTATTGATGGGTTTCTTCATCATATTCGTCTACTACACGTTCGGGATGGCGCAGAGCGGAGAAGGTTTCGAGGAAGACGTTCAGCCTGAAGTGTCGCTGGGTCGGGCACTGCTCCTGACCGCGGGTGGGCTCATCGCGCTTCCTATTGGCGGCGATTGGATCGTCAAGGGCGCCATTCACGCCGCGCGCACCTTCCAGGTGAGCGAAAGTGTGATTGGCCTGACGATCGTGGCTGTCGGCACCTCGCTGCCGGAGGTGGCTGCATCCGCTGTGGCGGCGCTCAAAGGAAAGTCCGACATAGCCGTGGGCAATGCGGTCGGCTCGAACGTGTTCAACATCTTTTGGGTGCTGGGATTGTCGGCGGTGATCCAGCCGATCCCGTACAATGTCGCGAACAACCCCGACGTTTTCGTGGCCGCCTTTGCAAGCCTGCTTCTGTTCGTCTTCCTGCTCGTGGGAATCCCCAAGGTGCTGCAACGCTATCAGGCGGTCCTCTTGCTTCTGATCTATGCCTGCTATCTCACGTATCTCGTGGTGGCCCGGGCTACCTGATTGCGGAAAGCACATGAGGGACCTCACTACCACGGCTGCGGACACGGTGCGCCAGAGGCGCCGGCGGCGAGCTTCCGGGGTCGGTCGGTTCTTACGCGCGAGTTCAGCACTTGGGACTTGCCTGTGGGCTGCTTCGCCGATCGCGGCTGATTCGGGGGCTTCGGGCGTCCTTCCGGCCTACTGGTCCGTCGTTCCCTTCGTCCTGATCCTCGTGGGTGTTGCCGTGTTTCCGATTCTCCTCGGCCATTGGTGGCACAGCAACTGGAACAAGCTGCTCGTCTCGGGTCTCCTGGGCATCCCGACGGCGGTGTACCTGATCACCATCGGGCGGGGCGGGGATGTCGTTCATCAGCTCGTGCTCGACTACGTTCCCTTCATTGCACTGTTGAGCGCCCTGTTCTACATCAGCGGCGGTATCGTCGTGGCGGGGGACATCGAAGCAACGCCCACGAACAATACCATCTTCCTGGCCGTGGGTTCGGTGTTGGCCTCCTTCATAGGGACCACCGGCGCGGCCATGGTGCTGATTCGGCCGCTCCTCCGAACGAACTCGGAGCGAAAGTACGTCAAGCACACTGCCATCTTCTTCATCTTCTGCGTATGCAACGTGGGCGGCCTGCTCACGCCGTTGGGCGACCCGCCGCTCTTCTTGGGCTATCTCAAGGGCGTGCCTTTCACGTGGACCTTCCTTCTGACGAAAGAGTGGGCCTTCACTCTTGTCGTGCTCCTCGCCATCTATTTCGTGTGGGACACGCTTGCGTATCGGCGCGAAGACCGGGCGGCCTTGGCCAAAGATCGCGCTTCGGCAGAGTCGTTGGGCGTCCGCGGGCAACGGAATTTCTTCTTTCTCGTGGGAGTTGTTCTCACAGTCGCGTTCGTCAACGAGCAGTACGAGCCGTTCCGTACGCTGATCCACAAAAGCGAGTACTTCAAACTCTTACAGGTACCGTGTTTGCTCGTGACCATCGGACTTTCTTGGAAGTTCACGCCCAAGGAACTGCGCAAACAGAATTCGTTCAGCCTGGATCCGATCATCGAGGTCGCCTTCCTTTTTGTGGGGATTTTCGTCACGATGATTCCGGCGCTGATTCTCCTCAAGGCCAAGGGTGCGGCCCTCGGGATCACGACCCCGGTTCAGTACTTCTTTGCCACGGGTCTTTTCTCGAGCTTCCTGGACAATGCCCCCACGTATCTGGTTTTCCTCGCGCTGGCCGAAGGACAACTGCCTCCGGGAGTCGTCGGCTCGACGGCCAAAGCGGTATCCGAGCAACTGCCCATGGTGTTGGCCGCCATTTCGCTCGGCGCGGTTTTCATGGGGGCCAACACGTACATTGGCAATGCCCCCAACTTCATGGTGAAGTCGATTGCCGAAGAGCGCGGCGTCATGATGCCGTCGTTTGGCGGATACATCCTTTACGCCGTGTGCGTTCTGGGTCCTGTGTTCGCCCTCGTCGCCTTCTTGTTCCTCCTGTGAAAAACCGACCTGTGTCAGGGACCCGCAGCAAACGCGCACGCGCGGTCCTTGTGGCCGTGCTTGCATTTCTCCTCGTCGACGGTTTGTTCTTTCGATTGCTGGTTTGGCGTCTTCCGAACGAAACTGCCTGGGAGAGCGAACCGCTGTATTCCTTCGAGTACCGTTTTCGGGCAGCCGAGCGCGCGCGCGTGACGTCGCCTGTACCGCGTGTGTTGATCCTCGGCAGTTCGCTGGCCGCGTACGGCTTCTTGCCGGACGTGGTCTCCTCGCGACTCGGTGAACGCGCGGCCCGGACGGATCCCGTGGGCCCCGGTCCCGCCGGCGACCAGGAGCACGACCCGCGCGTCGCATCGGCAGCGGAAGTGATCCTCCTGGGCCGGCAGGGATTGCACTGGGTGGAGATGCGCGCCTTGGTGGATCGTTTCCTGGCTCTACGGCCGGACATCATCGTGGTTCCCACGAACATGGTGGATTTTCGATTGGAACGGCCGGCGGTGCTCGGACTCTGGCCCGAGCTCGATGCGACGGAGAGCGGGCGTGTCGAGCGGGCGCTGGCAGCCCTCGCGCGGGACGAATACGGAAGACCGCCGCTGCGGCTGCACGCCCCCTGGCAGACGTTGCGCTGCTGCTCGCAGCATCTGGACGGCGACGGGCGCGCCGAGGCTCTGCTCGCTTCGCTTGTGGCTGCGTTTCGGTTTCGCAGCGTCTGGCGCACCCCCATTGCTCGTTTCCTGAGCAACCGGCTGGGCCGAGAGCGTTCCTATCTGTTCTATGCGGGTGTTTCGGTTGGTGAGGACGGCGTGACCCACCGCGGTCGCACCGCGCGGCGCTTCCTGCTGCCGGTGACGGCGCGACTGTGGGAGCGGGGCCTCGAGGTGGAAGCTCCCGCGCAAATGTTCGACGGTCGGGCGCCTGTGCGCTTGACCGTGCGCCTGTGGCGGGGTCGGCCGGCCCACGTTCCCAAGTTGTGTCCGGACAAATCGCCCAAGCGCGTCGAGGTTGTGAACCTTCGGCGCGGCTGGCAAAAGATCTCGCTTCGCGCTTGGGCCGAGCCGGGCGACCTCCTGTGCGCCGAAGTCGATCGGCTGTGGTGGTCCGACGTGGAGGGGGATCGGCTGGGGTTGCGGCTGGCGCGCAACACGGGCGTCGGTCCGCAAACCAACCTGGATAAGCGTCGGCCCCTGCGTCGCGAGGACGACCTCTACCTGAGATCTTCCGACGATGAGTACCGTCGCTCCTACTCCGAGAGGATGATGCGCTTCGAGCGACCCGCGGCCAGGTACCTGCACGATTTGCACCAGACACGACTCCGACTGCGCGACCGGAGGTTCTCCGATCGGCTTCCCGGCCCGCAGGCGCTGGCTGCCTTCCGTAAAAGAGTTCTCGAAGCGGGCGTTCGTCTGCTGATCCTCAACGCGCCCGAAAACCCGCTTTCGCGCGGTCTGTATGATGGTTCTGCCTGGTACGCGGGCTACCTGTCCTTCCTCGGAGGCAGCGGTTCCCAAGATAGCTACCGCTTCGTGGATGCGCGCTCGCTCTTTCGCATGCAGTTGTTTTACGACACCCACCACCTCAGCTACTACGGAGCCCAGGAGTTCAGCCGGTGGTTGGCCGACGAGCTTCCACCGAATTGGCTGCAGGCGAAGCGCGCGTCCTGCTTGACAGACCCTGCGGGCGAACCGGTCCTGTCAGGCTTATGCAATCGCAATCCCTTTCGAAATCCATAGCGTCCCTCATCCTGGCAGCCTTGGGCTCGTGGCTGGTCCTTGTCGGCGGCGCCTGCAAGAAAGCGCCGTTGGACGTCCAGGGCGCCATCGTCACCGCCTTGAAGGGTACACTCACCGTGACGCGGCCGAGTGGTTCCTCCGAAAGCCTGAGCGCTTCGGCCATCAATACCAAAGAGGCCATCCTCGCTCCTGGTACCGTGGTCAGCACCGGGGCCGACGGTCAGGCGGACCTCGCTTTCACTACCGGCACGGTGCTGCGCCTGGCCGCGGGGAGCAAACTCACGATTACGGCCGCCCGGATCCTTTCGGAGCAGAACTTCACGCAGGCACAACTGCGCCTGGATGGCGGCCGCCTTTTCGTGAAGTCCGAGAAGCTGGGCCAGACGTCACGACTGACCGTGGTTACGCCGACTTCGATCGCGTCCGTTCGTGGGACTGAGTTCCTCGTAAAGACGGATGCCAAAGGAACCACGACACTCGTCGGGGAGGGTTCGGTCGCGGTTTCCGATGAGAAGGTAACCGAAGTCAAGACAGTCGAACCCGGCAGCAAGGCGGATGTCCCACCCTCCGGCGATGTGGTCGTAAAGCCGCAGACGGACGAGGACAAGAAAGAGCTCAACAACATCAGCCAGGGCGTGCAGGGTCTGACCGAGCAGGGTCGCCAGCAAATGCAGAGCATCGTGCAGACCTTCGAAGAGCAGAAGAAGCTCATTCAGCAGTCCTTGGATGAACAGAAGCGTGCCAACGCGGATCTGATCGAAGGCCAGAAAGCCAAAGACCGCGACATGGTCAAAGGACAATCCGACCGCGATCGCGAAATGCTCCGGGATCAGATTCGTCGCGACCAGGAGATGATGGAAAAAGTTCGTGGGGACGCGCAGAAGAACGCGGACGAAGTCAAGGACAAAGGACGCGCCGATCAGGATGCCGTTCGTGGGAAGACGCAGGGCGACATGGACGCCATCAAGAAGAAGTCCGAGAACAAGGAGCTCGACAAGACCCGCAGCGAACTGGATCGCCTGAAGAAGATGCAGTAGGTTTCGATCGGTTGAGGCCGTTGGCCGGACCCACATGGGTGTGACCTCCGGGGACTGCTGCAGGCGGTCGTCGACTCCGCGGTTGTAGAGACGCGGGGGTCACCCTGTAGGGCTGTCCTCGTCAGCAGAGACTGAGGAGGGTTGCGATCGCTCTCTCGGCGATTCACGCGGATGCGTCTGCGCCGGAACGCCGGATTGCTTCGGACGTTCTCACGCCAACCTGCCGCATTGTGCGGCGCGTCCGTGTGGGAACCCCAACCCTCACCGCGCGCTCTCGAGGTCCCGGACGAGTCCGCGTGATCGCCGCTCATTCGCTCGGCCGCTGAAAGCGCGCGTGACGAGGTCGGTCCTGAAACGCGTGCGCAGTCGCCACCTACTCCAAAGACTTCTTCCACTTGGCTATCGGATGACGAGCACGATCGTGTTCCGGAATACGTTCGTGGCCAGAGCTTGGGAAGGTTGTGGGCGTGGGTGTGCCGATTCAGTCTGACGGGCCGCGCCGGAACGCCGGTGCGGTTTCGGGCGGAACACGCCGACTTGCCGCGTGCCAGGGGCGCGGGGAGTAGTCCGGCCGAAAGGAGGTGAAGAGAACGAAGACGAGCCGGAGAAACCTCTGTCGCGCGCTCATGGGTTCCGAGCGAGGACGCGTGCAGAGTCGCATGTCGATCGGCCGCTAAAGCGCGCGTGCCGCCAGCGCCCCTGAACGACGGACGCATTCGCCATCTCCTCCAAAGACCTCTTCCATCCTTGCTATCGGATGACGAGCGCGGTCTTGTTCTGGAATACGTTGGTGACCGGAGCTTGAGAAGGTTGTGCGCGTGGGTGTGCAGATTCAAGCTGGTCGGGCCGCACCGAAACGCCGGAGGGTATGAGTCCGCGACTACACCAACACGACGCACCCTGAGGCGCGCGTGTGAGCTTCCAGCCGAAAGGGGGAATAGAGCCGACCATCTGGGAATCGCAGCCTATCACCGCGCGCTCTCGAGGTCCCGGGCGAGCCCGCGTGGTGCAGCCGGAGCAGTTCGGCCGCTGAAAGCGCGCGTGCCGCTGGCGTTCCCGAAACACGTGCGCATCCACCACCTCCTGAGACTCTTCTACTCCGGCCTTCTTGCGATGGACGGATGGACCGCGTTCCTGTCCCGCATCGCCATCGTGACCGAAGGTTCGGAGATTCGGAGAAGACAGCGCCTTGGCGTACAGGCCTGCTCTGTCAGGAGAGGCCGAGGAAGGTTGCGATGGCGGTCGTGGCGATTCACGCTGACGGCCCGCCCCGAAACGCCGGGTGCTCACTGTTTCGGAGTGCTCGATCCGCCTGCTGAACGGTCCCGCCGCGGGATCCCGGAGGCGTCCGACATCGCGGCAGCCCGGCGAAAGAGTTCGTCCATCGCCCTGTGTCCGTCCGGGCCCATGCGGATCGAGTAGTCGTTCACGTACAGGTCGATGTGCGCGCGGATGATATCGTCTTCGAGCGCCTGACTGTGCTTGCGGATGAAGGTCATGGCCATGGGATCTACCAGTGAGATGCTGCGGATGCTCTCAGCGATGGCTCCTTCGAGTTCGGAGTCCAGGCTCTCCGGCAGGTCGCGTCGCACGGCAATGCAGCCCAGAGGGATCGGTGTACCCGTGTCACGTTCCCAGAATTCTCCCAGGTCAGCTACGGAGTGCAGGCCGAAGCGCGCAAAGCTGAAGCGCTCCTCGTGGATGATCACACCGAACTCTTCTGTCCCGGATTGCAGCGCAGGCACGATTCGGTCGTAGCGTTCGGCCTGGAATTCGATGCCCCGCGGATGGACGCCCAGGCTCTGGAGGAAGGCACGCGTGAGAAAAGCCGCCGTAGTGCGATGACCGGGTATCAGGATCCGCGGCCTCTTTTCCAGCGCGCGGCGAAACTCTTCGACCGAGGTGGGCCTGCGCGCCAGGAGCAGTGGTCCGCAGCCGCGCCCCAGTGCCCCGCCCGCGCCGAGCAGGCGATATGTATCACGAACAAAGTAATAGGCGTAGCAGGAGAGTTTGGTCACCGGATGCCGAGCTTCCTCCAGGGCTCGACGGTTGAGTTCCTCCACATCCGCAAACGCAAGCTCGACTCCTTCTTGGCCCAAACCGCGCCGTTGCAGTTCGTAGAAGATGAAGGTGTCGTTGGGGCAGGGGGAAATGGCGATCTCGAGGCTCATGCGCGGGTCCCATCCCGTAAGAATTCCAGGAGCGCGTCTCGGGTTGCCGTGGCAAGCAACTCTGCGGCGGCACGTGGGTCCGACGGGGGGCCGCCTCCCGAGGCCGCTCGCATGGCGGGGTAGCCGGCCTGGCGGAGTTGCTCTTCATCGCGCAGGCTTCCCGAAACGATGCGACAGGGCACGCCGCGGACCTGGCACAGCCGCACGACGCCGTCCACCAACTTGCCTTCGAGCGTACCCAGGTCCGTGCGCCCTTCGCCGGTGAGGACGATGTCTCCTGTACGCAGCGTTTCGGCCAGCCTGCTTTTGCCGAGGAAAAACTGCGTGCCTGACTCCAGTCGTGTTTCGGGGAAGAGGACGAGGAACGGCATGGCGATCCCGCCTCCTGCGCCGACCCCGTTCGGCAGAGGGTCGGGCAGGTCGGGTCTACGGATTCGCGCGAGTTCTTCCAGACGCAGCAGACAAGCCTCGAGGGTCCGCACCTCATCGGGAGTGGCGCCCTTCTGTGGCGCAAAGAGGGCGGCCGCACCGCGTGGACCGGTGAGCGGGTTCTGAACGTCGCAGAGCAGCGTCACACGCGCGGTCGGTCTTTTCTCAGGCAGGAGGAGCCGGGCGGCGCGGTGCAGATCGGCAAGGGTGGAAACCGGGCTGCCCCGCGCGTCTTCGAAACGAGCCCCCAGGGCCCGGAAAGCGCCGAAACCTCCGTCGCAGACCGCCGTACCTCCGAGAAAGACGAACAGCTTCTCAGCGCCTTCGGCCAGTACGCGACGGCACCAATCTCCGAGTCCCGCGCTGCTGCGTTCGAAGATGCCGCCACTCCGGTTGCCCAGGAAGCGCAGCGAAAGCAGTCGGGCGGATTCGAAGTACGCGTCCCGACCAACGTGCAGGTAGGCTGTGAAGCGCCTCTGTGCGCTCGCTCCCTGCAATTCGACCGAATGACGCCCGAGCCCGGGCTCCAGTTCGGCAAGCGCGGCGAGGCTCCCCTCTCCGCCATCCGCCATCGGGAGCGCCACGCATTCGGGCTGCGTGCGCTCGCTGTGAGCAAACGCGCGCCGCGCGCCGAGCACCATCGCGCCAGCCGCCTGCCTGGCCGTGAGCGTACCCTTGAATTTGTCGGGCGCACAGAACACCCGCGCCACTTCCATCGTCCCGTTCACAAGCAATCTACCGCCCGCGTCGCACAATGGCCGGAAGCGCCGAGAGCAGAGCCAGGCCGCCCACGCCCGCAAGCACGGCGCACAGAAGACGAAGCAGGCCCAAGGGCGATTCGTACGGCACCGCGCTTTTTTCAATGCGGGCCACCAACTGACCGGATGGATCCCGGTACGCGCGTACCACGACGGTCTTGCCTTCGGTGAGCAGAAAGTACATGTCCGCCGTCACCTGCTCCTCCTTGCGGAAGAGTCGATTGTCCAGGTAGCCCGAGTACGAGTAGAAGTAGTACGTCCGACCCCAACGCGAAATCTGACGACCGGAATCGAGAGTGGCGAAAACCGAGGTCCCTTTCTCGCGCAGGTCGCGGGCGGCGGCGGCTTCCAACTTTTCGCGGACTGCCAGAGTCAACCAGAGTGATCCGAAAGCGAAAGTCACGAGCCCGCCGAGGACGGCCAGGAGCAGGGCCCGCCGCCTGCGCGCCACATCGATCACAACGGACCGCCGAGGCGGAATGTCATTCCCTCCCGGGCGAGGAACAGACGCGGTGCGCTCTTTCCCAATTGCTGTTTGTGTTCTACGGCCGCCTGGAAGGTTTCGTAGAGGCGGCGGTCGCGATAGGCGGGTTCGTGGTGCGTGAGCACCAGGTTCTTGACGCGCCAGGCGGTGCCGCAGTTGACCGCCATCGTATTGGACGTGTGGCCCCAGTCGAACTTGCTGAACGCCTCATCCAAAGAATACTGCGCGTCGAGAACCATGAGGTCGGCATCGCGAAAGAAGCTGGAGTACTCCTCCAGGTGCGCCAGATCGTCTCCCGTGAACTCGGCGTCGGTGGCGAAGATGAAAGTACCCGTCTTCCCGGAGAATCGATAAGCGAAGCTGCCGCCCGGGTGCTTGAGCGGATGGAAGTCCACGCGAACGCCGCCATCGAGTTCGAGAGCCGTGCCGTCCTCCAGGCGATGGAAGTGTTTCTCTGCCCCCATGGACTCGAACGGCACCGGGAAGAAGATGTCCAACTGCTGGCGATTCAGGCGGGCGCGCAGATCGTCGATCGGCGAAAAGAAATGAACCTGATTTCCGGGAACGTACAGCGGCTTGAAGAAAGGCAGCCCCTGAATGTGATCCCAATGTGTATGCGTGAGAAAGATCCGAACGATTCCCTGGCCGCGACCGCAGGGCCCGTTCATCAGCTCATCTCCCAGCGCGCGGATGCCCGTGCCGCAGTCGATGATCCAGGGAACTTCGGCGCCTTCCAGGGAGACCGTGGTGCAGGTGGTATTGCCGCCGTAGATGAAGCGCAGATCCGGAGCCAGAGAATCCAAGAAGGCGCGGATAGCCGCAGGCGACCGGTCCGGAAGGCCCGACTCCATGGCGTGTTCCAAGACGCCGACCAGCTTGTCGTGGTATTCGGCCTGAGAGAGTGGGGAGGCAATCGAACCCCGAACCCCCCAGAGTTTGACCAACATGGATCCCGTGCACTCCCAGGCGCGGCGATTGTGATGTCGGGATGACTGGATTTGAACCAGCGACCCCTTCGTCCCGAACGAAGTGCGCTACCTCTGCGCTACATCCCGCACAATTGGCGATTTCGGTCGCCTGCGGGCAGGTTCGAACCATGGCATTGTCTGCATAGCAGAAATTTCGGCCGGGCTCAGCTGAGCCTTCGCACTCCGGGGCGACGGGTCGAATGCGCGGATCACCGACGCGTTTTCCGTTTGACGGCACGAGCCTTCGCAGAAATCGTGGTCATAATCGACATCAGGCGGGATGGCCATGACGACAGCATACTTGGATCAAAAGTTCAACGAACTCTCCAATATCACCGACCAGGTGGCACTGATGAACAGTCCGTACGACACGAACCTGGATGAGGCATTCGCTGCCATGGAGGGTCTCGTGGAGGAATCTCGTTCTTGGGATCTCGAAGGGATGACCCCGGAGGCAAGGCGCGTCTTTCTGAGCCACATGTCCTTTCATCGAGAGATCGTCGCCGAGATCATCGTCGAAGCGCGCCGTCTTCTCATTGAAGAAAGGCGACCGTACCTGAAGCGGTTGGTGAACTACCACAAGTCCTTCTCGAACTGGTTGTCTCGCCTGGAAAAGAAGTACGCGGCCTGATCCGGCCCCCCCAACTGCGCACCCCCGGGAATCCTGGCTCGGGCCGGTCTTCGCCTGCGAACGCCAACTTCGCCGTTTTCGCGCCTCTTTTTTTGTTGTCCCAAGGGTTGGGGGTGAGCACGTTGAACCTTGGGGGACGTAATTCATGAATACCAAGTCGTTTGGATGGATTCTGGCGGCGGCGGGCCTGCTCTTTTGGGCCGGTTGCGGCGGCCCCAAGGAAAGCGGCGGACCCGCTCCGGCCAAGACGCTTCGCGCGGCCGTCACGTTTGTCAGGGGACAGGTAACCGTGCAGCGCAACGGCGCGGCTGTCTCCGTGAGCACCGATAGCATCCTGAACCAGAGCGATGTCATCGAAACCGGACGTAGCTCGGCTGTGGATCTGCTGATCCAGGGGTTGGGCGCTGTGAAGCTCGGCGAGAACACCAAAGTGCGGCTGCTCACCCTTTCGGAAGGGGAAGCCAATCGTGTTCAGGTGGGCCTCGACAAAGGCCAAATGGCTTCCTATGTACAGAAGCGTCGCAAAGACGACTCGTTTCAAGTCGTGACGCCGACGGCCATCGCCGGTGTGCGCGGCACGGTCTTTCTCACGACGGTCACACCGCCGGCCAAGGGACGCCAGACGCGCGTGCGTGTTTCGGTCTTTTCGGGTTCTGTCGGGATGCGCGTGCCGGGACAGGGTGATGAGGTGGTCCTCGACCGAAACTCCCAACTCGAGGTCGAAGGTATGCAGAAGTTGACCCGCGATCAGGTGCGCACCCTTTCTCCGGAAGCCCTAAAGGAAATGAAGCGGCTTTCGCTGGACCACAAGAGCAACTCCCTCGAGTTCAACACCCTCGTTCAAGAGCTGGAGAAAGCAGCAGAGGGGCAGGATTCTGCCACCAACGGCGGCAGCGCATCCCAAGAGATCGGCGTGCGCAAACGCCGGATGGACGGAGACCGCATGGCCACCGACACGGTCACCAAGGCCAAGCAGCGTGAAGACGGTTCGGTTCTCAAGCGTGACGTAAACGCCGACGAGCTCAAGCTCAAGCCCAAGGAAGGCTATCGGCAGTAAGCGATTTTCGGCCCGCCATGCGGCGGGCCGACCGTCCAATCCATGTCTCGTCACCAGTTTCGCGCGGGCTCTTTGTTGCTGTCGGCCATCGGCCTGGCTGTGCTGATTGCCCAGTGTTCGTCTGTCCAGGAAGTGCCCACGACGGCGCGCGCGCTCCTTCTCCCCCGGTTGCAGTTCTTCGATCCCGGCGCCGCGGTGACGGCGGGCACGGATGCCGATTACAAGCGACGCGAACGTTCCCGTCCCGGCATCCGCATCGTTGTGCCTGCGGGCCCGACCGGGGCCGATCAACTGCCGCGTGCCGTTCGCTCCATGGTTTTCGACGCGGCCGTGGCGGGTCTTCGCTTTCCGGATGTCACCATCATCCGGCCCGAGTCGCCGGATGTTTTGCGTGATTTCCCGGGTCCGGCTAGCCTGGCCGCGCTGCGTGAAATGGATGCGGATGCCGTGCTGGTGGTTCGCATCGAGACCTTCGAGAGCCAAAATGGCGGCGCGGAGGTGGAGCTGCGGGATCCGGTGGACGGTTCCGTCTTTGGCGCACGTCGCCTGACCTTCTCCGTCGAGCGTGATGGACGCAAGGGTAAGTCGGAGGCCGATTTCCACATTCGGAACGGTCGGGTGCGCGCGGTTGCGGACCGAAGTTCCGTGGGTCTGCGCCTGGAAACCCCACCGCGCTCGACCATGCGGCAGTTGCTGGAGCTTTCCGTTTCCGGCTCCCTTTCGGTCCTGGCGACGGCGCCGGGTGCGCGTGTTTTCGTGCGCGTGAGCGGAGACCGTCGGACGATCGGCCAGGCGCCCGTACAGGGCGTGCGTCTGCCCGAAGGGCGCTGCATCGTCGAGGTGGCGCGCCGCGGCTACGCCGCGTTCGAACAGGAAGTCATTGTACGCGCGGGCAAAGAAGTGCGGATCCAGGCCAGTTGGCCGGGTGACACTTCGTCTTCTTCTCTTTCGGTGCTGTCTGCGCCTCCGGGTTTGCGTCTTGCCATCGACGGCGTGGTTCGCGGCGAGACTCCCGTCTTTCTGACCGATTTGCAGAGCGGCGCGTACGGATTGGAAGTCTCCCGGCCGGGTCCGGACGGCAACTTCCAGGTCCAGGCAGACGGTCGCGCGCGGCTCGGTGGGGAAAACTCGGACCGGCTCGCCTTTTTCGTGAAGCTGGATGAGTCCTTCGGCCCGGGAGCACTCGATGGCGGGCTGTGGCAGTTGGCCTCCGAGGAAGGGGCCGTGCGCTTTACTCCCAACAATGGACTGGGAATTAAGGGTGAAGGACCGGCCACCGCCTGGCGGGGCCTGGCGAGCGTTCCCACGCTGCCCGAGGATCTGGAAGCAGCCCTCGATGCCATCCAGGCGCCTGGCAATGAGTTTGTCTTTCTCGTGCTCGGTGGGGCCGAGTCCGTCATGGTCGAGCTGCGGGGCGACCGTTGGTCTTTGGTGCGCTTTCGGGGCCAGGATACCATTGCGCCCCCCCGCGATTTCCGCGCGCTGCGTGAAGGCAACGCGCACCGGATCCGCTTTCAGTACGTGAAGAAGAAGTCTCAGCTGACGGTTCGACTGGACGAAAGCGTGCTGTTCGAAGGACCCTGGAAGCCGGGGGAATCCATTCGCTTTGCTCTGCTCACCCGTGGCGCGTCGGCCGACGGCCGACCGCTGGCAGCGCGCTTGCAGATCCGTACGGGTCGGGGGCTTGCAGAACCATGAGCGTCATGGGAACTTCTCGGTGGTGGGGGTCGGCTCCGACCCTTCTCCTCACGGTCGTACTCCTTGCAGCCGGATGCCGGACGGCGCCGCCGCCCCGCTCTTCGGCGGCGCGCGAAGGTCGGGACGTACCGATCACCGATCCGGTCCGCTGGAAAAAAGCCCGTCAGCTATCCAACTCGGGAAACCGCGCCTTCGTGCGCGGTAACTTCGCCGAAGCCCTGCGCCTGGCCCGCGAATCACTGGAGGCACACGAAAGTTTTGGCGGACACTACCTTCAGGGCAGTGCCCTCTTTCGGCTGGGCCGAGGGTCGGAGTCGCTGGAGTCCTACTATCGTGCAGAGGCCATCCGGCCCACCGACGAACAGTTGCTGATGACGATTGCGGTCGTGGAGCTCTCGCGCGGGGACGTGCCGCGGGCGCTCGAACGCTACCGCCGTCTGCATGCCGAACACCCCAAGGATCCCACTTATGCCTTCAAAGTGGGGACCACGCTCAAGCTCTTGGGCCGTTACGAGGAAGCCTACGAGCACCTCAAGAAGGCCGACCAGGCCGGCTTCACGCATCTGGCGCTCGTGTGCGTCCAGTTGGGAGACACGGCCCTCGAACTCAAGAAATATGAGGAGGGCGAAGGGTACTTCGCGCGCGCCTACAAGCTCGACCCCAAGCTGAAGGCGGCGGGTGCGGGAACGAAAGCGACCGCGGTGGCGCGCCTCCTGGATCAGGGTTCGGTCGCGTTCAAGGCCGGTCGCTTCGAAGAGGCCCTCGGACACTACAACCGGGCCAAAGAGCAGGCGCCCACGAGCGCCGGTCCGTTTCTTCTTTCGGGGATCACGCTCATCTCTTTGAAAAAATACCCGGAAGCCATCGAAGATCTGAAGAAAGCCGTGAACCTCAATCCGGCTTCCCCGCGCGGCTACTCTCAGTTGGGTTCTGCTTATCATCTGGCCGGTCGCCTGAGGGACGCGGAATCCACGTTTCGGTTGGGGCTCCGCGTGGCTCCTGAAAACGCTCCGCTCTTCAACAAGCTGGGACTCGTACTTCGGGACAATGGTCAGTTGCGCGCCGCCATCGACGCCTTCACCCAGGCCGTACGGCTGAAACCCGATCTGACGGCCGCCCGCGTGAACCTGGCGTTTGCGCTCCTGGACGACAAACGCTATCGGGAAGCCGAACAGCATCTGGAAGAGGCCGCGCGCCAACGCCCCGCCGACAAGGAACTGGCGGAGAGCCGCCAGCTTGTGCGCGTCTACGCGGTCGTCGATCAGGGAGATCGCTACTTCCGCCAGGGCCAGGTGGATCGCGCCATGGCCGAGTATCGCAAGGCCCTCGAAATCAAGAAGGCGGCGACCGTCTACAACGCCATGGGCAACGCCGAACTGGCCCGCGGGGAGAAACGCGTGGCCATCAGCCATTTCGAAGCAGCGCGCAAACTCGAACCGAAAAACGTGCCCGCGCTTCAGGGGCTGGCGCGCGCGTATTCGGATCGGCGGGACGCCTCGAAGCGGGCGGCCGTGCTGGCACAGCTCAAGCGCTTGGGCGGCAGCGACCTTTCTGTGGGTGTTTCGCTGGGTCGCCTGCGCGAAGATGAAGGCAAGTTCACCGAAGCCGAGCAGATTTACTTAGGGCTCCTAAAGAATTACAAGGAGTCCGATCTGGTGCGGAGGCGTCTGGGGTTTGTGTACTACCGCATGGGCCTTCAGGAGAACGACGCGCAGCGCTTCGAAAAAGCGCGGGAACGCATGCAGGCGGCGGCCCGTTACAACCCGGACATCCCCCAATTGCCGGACAGCTTGAAGACCATAGAAGAGAACCTGCGTTTCAGGGACCAGCTTCCGATTCTGCGCCGCGCCGAGACCCTTTTCGACGCTCGCCGCTACGCGGATGCGTTGCCGCTCTACGAGCAGGTCTACGCCAAGATGAAGCGTCCGCTCGTCCTGATCAAGATTGCCAATTGCTACATTGCCATGGGTCAGGAGTCGCGCGGCCTGCGGTTGCTCGAACAGAGCCAGCGGGGCGTGGACACGGATGTCTCCTATTCGGAGGCCATCTACAGCTACCTGATGCAGAAGGGCAGAGTCGAGGAAGCGGCGCGTGGTTTTGCGCAGATTGTGCGCACTCGCCCGGATTCGTACTATTCGCATTTCAAGCTGGGCATGATCGAACTGATGGCCGGTCGCCTGGATGAAGCGCAGGGCTACTTCAATCGCGCGGTGACGTACCGACCCGATTTCACGCCGGCATATATCGCGCGGGGCGTCGTTCACTACCGCAAGGGGAACGCCTCCGAAGCGCGTCGCGAGTTCGCACTGGCGCAGGAGCGAGAACCGAAGTCGGCCCTCGCCGCGTTCAACCTGGGCGTCATGGCTTTCAACGACAACCTGGCGGACAAAGCGGAAGCGGCTTTCGCGGCACTCATCAAGACGAACCCCGAATTCACCGACGCGCGCTATCACCTCTCCTACATCTACTACGCTCGCGGTGATCTCGACAAAGCGGAGCAGGAGCTGCAGGCCTGCATCGCCGCGGATCCGCAAAGTCGTTATCGTTTTGCGCTGACGCAGGTGTATGAGAAGCGCTACGCTGCGTCCCGCACCCCGGCCAACGCGGCCGCCTTGCGCAAGAGCTACGAAGTCCTCATGGTTCAGGCCCCCGGTTCGCGCTACGCCGCCGAAGGTCGCGAGAAACTCCGTCGCCTCAACCCTGATCAGCGCGTGCTGCATGCCTATCCGGAGAAGTCGCGCACTCAGCCGATCTACGCCAACGGTGTTCTCGTGCGTGTCGTGGGCAGCGAGGTCGTCGCGCACGATGCCTCTTCGAAATCCAGGCTGTGGAGCCGGGATTTCTCGGCGGGGGTCGATGCTCTGCAGGCAGGCGGGGCGGTGCTCGTGGCCTCAGGTCGCACTCTGTCTGCGTGGAACCATCGATCCGGTCAGGCGCTTTGGGAAAGAGAGTTGCCGCAAAAGGCCGAGGCGATCCTCGGTTCGTACGAGGAGACGGGCGTGGTCGTCCGGCGGCGGATCGGGTCGGCGAACATTCGGGCACTGATTGTGTGGCGGGACGGGCGGCCGTTCGAAATCAATGGCCAGGCCGAATCCCGGTTTTTCTACGCGGCAGGTCGATTCTACCACGTGCGTCCCGGAGCGGGCGGCTCCTGGGAAATGGAGCGACTGGACCGCGAACTGAAATCACCAGGCGCCGCGGTCGGACTCGGTGCCGCCCGCGGGGCGCCTCAGATCGCGGCCGATGCCGAGCGCACCTACGTCTTCTTCTCGGGTTCCGGGCTCTTCGTTGTGGAAGGAGGGGCCGCGCGGCGGGTGGCCGTGAAGGCGGCCGAGGAACGTCTGCTATTTGCCGAAGGAGCTTCGTCGGTGTTGCTTCTGGCCGGCCGGGACCGCGTCCGGGTGATTGGCCCGGACGGTCGCCAGGTTGCGGAGTCTGCTCTGCAAACCCCTATGTCTGATACGGCTTCGGCCACCGCGATCGATACGAATCGGGTCCTCTACCACGGTACGGACGGGCGACTGCACCTGGTCGAGCTTGCGAACGGTTCGGCCAAGGTCGTATGGTCCCAGGAATTGGGCGAACTCGAACCGGCGGCGGCAACGGACGGCCGTTCTTTTTCCGTCTACTATTGAGTCCTGCGAGCAAAGGCGGACCGCCGGCGCCGAGTCGGTGGAAAGTGTTTGACTCCGGTTCCTTCACGGGAGAAGAGCGAAGCACATTCGGTTCCGATACGAGCTGAAGAAGTCCAAATGGAAAAGCAGGCCATGGAAGATAAAAAAGTCCGCTGGAGATACATCGTTGATCGTTCGTTCCAGAACCAGTTCATGCTGCGGTTCAGCCTGATCGTCATCCTGGTCGTGTTGGTGACGCTCGGCCTGCTCTGGGTCATCCAGAAGAACCCGTACAGCCAGGGCCTTCTGCCGGCGCCCGTGCTCTATTCCATGACGGACAAGGTCGTGAAGTGCTCGTCCCCGGACGGCGCGCAGTTCGAACTCAACCAGCCGGGCCAGCCGTTCAACGCCTTTCAGCTCTGGTGGAAGCCGATTCTGATCGTCGGTGGCCTGAACCTGCTTCTCATTGTGGTCTTCAGTTTGTTCTATTCTCACAGCATGGCCGGGCCAATCCACAATATCAAGGTTTCCATCGCCTCCATGATTGAAGGCGGCGAAGCGCGGCCCATACGGGTGCGCAAAGGGGATCAGTTCCAGGATCTGGCGGATCTTCTGAATCAACTGATCGAAAAGAGGGTAAAGTAGTGCGTCGGCAAACTCGCTTCATTTCTCTGATCGCTTGTTCTCTCGGAATCATGGCGCTTGGACTCCCCCTGGCGGCAGACGACACGGACACCGGTCACGCGTTCAATCGCATCCCCCTGAAGGGCAGGGCCGAACTTTCGACTATGCTTTCGGATCCCAGGGTTGCCGTGCAGCAGAAGACCATGGCCATCAACCGGCTGGTGGAGCTGCGCAAGGATCTGGCCAGCTCGCCCGACAAGGTGCCGGCCTCCGAACTTTACAATCCGATTCGAGGCATGCTCACCCATGACCAAGCGGTCCTGCGCCGCAGCGCCTGCGCCGCTCTACAGGAGTTCGCCGATGAGCCCGGCGCGGAGGCGTTGGTCAAGCCTTTGGGGACCATCCTGAACAATCAGAGCGAGACGAATGAAGTGCGCATAGCGGCGGCCACGAGCCTCGGACGCTTCACCAAACATCGTATTGCGGCCGCCGACGAATTGGCCCGGGCTTTGAACGACCTCGTGGCTCAGGGCGCGCGCGGGGACAACGTGGTTCTCACGGCAAGTGTCGTGAACGGCCTGGGTCGCCTGCGGGACAAGCGTTCCTTTGTACCCCTAAATCGTGTGATTCGCTCCAATTTCCCTACTTCGGTCAAAGAAGCCGCCCAGAAGGCGCTCGAGAACATCGACTGGGATTGAGGGCTTGCGGCCGAGCCGGGGCGGTCCGGGAGGCCCCGGGGCGGTCCGGGGAGGGCTGGCTGCTTTCTCCGCCTCAGCGGAATGCGAGCCTCCGGCTTCAGGGTTTGCTGAGGTCGTTCGGGCAACGAACGCAGCTCAGCGCCGAAATCTTTCGAGAGAGGAGTCTCTGGACGGGGTGAGTGTCACCGTGCCGATTCAAGGTGGCCGGCCGCGCCTGAGCGACGGTGGGTTTGCGTACGCGATTGCGCCAACTTGGCGGAGACCCACGGCGCGCGGGGAGTCTCCGGCCGACAAGAGAACCACAGGCGATCATTTGGGAACCGTAATCTTTCGCCGCGCGCTCACCAGGTCCCGGGCGAGTACGCGTGCTTTGGCCACCACCGCTCGGCCGCTGAAAGCGCGCGTGCCGGGAGCTTTCCCGAAACACGGGCGCATTCGCCATTACCCAAAGGGAAAGCCGTTCGGGCAATGCTCACGAAGACTCTCGAGAGAGGATCCCTGGAAGGGGGCGAACGCTTTGAGCCCCCGCTCTGTCAGCGCTTCCAGTTCAGCTTCGCCGGGTTTGGTTCGTTTTTCACCGCGACCGCCCGCAGTGCCCTGAGCATCCGTCCGCACTCCTCGGCGGCGCATCGCTCCAACTGCGTCCACGTTGCCGCGGTTCCCAGGGTATCATACCCGACTGCTATGGCCCCGTACATCGCCAGCCCGATAGCGTGCCGGGCTGAGTGGATGGTGGATGCGGCGTGACCGATGGCTCGGGCGGCGGCCTGGGCTACAGGATTCCCCTCGGCCTCACGAGCGGCCGCATGGCATTGGAGGATCGCCGGCCGGGCCCGTGGTAGTTTTGTAGAACCTGCCAACCAGTCGCGGGCCACCCTCAAGGCTTCTTGCGGGCGCACGTCCTCCGGGTAGGACTTGGTCCAAAGAGGCAGCATAGCCTGCTCGGAGTAGTCCACCGCCCAATGCGCCAGAGTGATTTTGCTCTGCGTCTCTATCAGTTTCATCAGCGCCTGGACATAGGGGGCCTCCCAGTCACTCAGTGCCTTTCGCGCCTTCGGCATGTCACCCGTCTTGTTTGCGGTGATACGACAATTGTCGAATACTATCAGTGCGAGCGGGCGGAAGGGAACCCCAGCCTTTCGCCGCGCGCTCACCAGGTCCCGGGCGAGTACGCGTGCTTGGTCCACCACCGCACGGCCGCTGAAAGCGCGCGTGCCGGTGGCGCTCCGGAAACACCGGCGCATTCGCATCATCTCCAAAGGGAGAGCCGTTCGGGCAACGAGCGCGTTCCTGCTCACGAAGACTCCCCAGAGAAGAGTCTCTGGAAAGGGGTGAGCGCCACCCTGCCGATTCAAGCTGGCCAGCCGCGCCTGAGCGACGGAGCGTTTTTGGTCCGCGATTCCGCCGCGGTGTCGGAGCCCGAGGGCGCGGGGGTAGTCTCCGGCCGACAAGGGACGAGAAGACCGTGGGGGGAACCACAACCTTTCGCCGCGCGCTCACAAGGTCCCGAGCGAGTCCGCGTGCTTGGTCCACCACCGCACGGCCGCTGAAAGCGCGCGTGCCGGTGGCGCTCCGGGAACACCTGCGCATTCGCCATCATCCAAAGGGAAAGCCGTTCGGGCAACGAACGCGTTCCTGCTCACGAAGACTCCCCAAGGAAGAGTCTCTGGAAGGGGCTACTCGAAGCCCGTCACTACGCAGAGCGGCTGCTCCGCCAGGCGGAAACGCGCCCGTGCGCCGGGCGGGAAGGGGAACGTGAATTCCGGGTGTGTGTCGATGCTGATCAGGCCGTCCATCTCGGAAACCACTTCGAGCTCTTCCTCTCGACGCACTTCGACCTTGCGGAGGCGGTAGGAGTGGGTGGCGCCGAGCTCGCGAGCAATCGTTCGGAAGAAAGGCGAGTCTTTGGGAAACACGACGCTGTCCTGTTCGGCCATACTGTGGCAGTTGCGGTACCATCCCGTCGAACCCGCGCCCGTTGCCAGAATGAGGCCGGAGCTCTTCTGCTCTTCCCACGATCCCTCACCCAACCGCAGCAGGTATCGGCTGATGAGATCCGGGAATGCGTTGCGCACGCTGATCTCCGAAGTGCAAACCGGTGTGCGGATCGCCTGGCCTTCCCACGGTATCAGTTCGCAGGCGATGCGGTTCCACAGTTCGGTGGAGAGTCTGAGTCCGGCGCTGAGGCCGACAGCAAGCGCTTCCGCGGTGAAGTGGAGCAGGGAACCGTGCGATGTCGTGGGGTCCGAGTTCACTCCCGCGATCGGCAGACCCGCAGGAAGAAAACCGCTCACGTACACGAAGTGATTGTCGCCGCCGAGACTGACGACGCAATCGAAATCGCCGAAGGAAACGTCCGGCAATCCTTCGCGATTCACGAAGGAGGCCTCCGGCAGCGCCGAGCGCAGTCGCGCCAGCGCCGCCATCTGGCGTTCGTGCGAGGTGTGAATCTTTTCGTACGCGTCGTTCTGAATGCGATAGAGTTCCCGCACGCGCTCGGCAGAGCCGAAGCGAAGCAGGTCCCGCTCCCACTTGCTGCGCTTGGTGGCGACCAGGATTCGCATGCGGTCACTTCCGCGCGACGTGCAGCGTGACGGAGCCGAACAGGAAGTTGCGGTAGCTCACCTCAGCGAAGCCCGCGTGCTCCAGCTCCCGGGAGAGTTCCGAAGGGGCCGGGTAGACGCGCGCCGAGGCGGGGAGGTAGGCGTACATCTCGTGGGCCTGTCCGTGGAGCCACTGTCCCAACCGCGGAACGACTCGCTCGAAGAAGAACCGATGGGCCGACCGCACGATTGGCAGCGTCACCCGTCCCACGTCCAGAATGGCCAGGCGCCCTCCGGGCCGCAACACCCGAAAGGCCTCGGCCTCGCATGCGGCCCGGTCGTCCACGTTGCGCAGCCCGAAGCCGATCATGACGCCGTCGAAGGACCCGTCTGCAAAATCCACGAGACGGGTGGCGTCGGCGCGCCGAACCTCGAGACTGACGCCCCCTGACTCCGGTCGGGCCCTCCCTCGCAGGACGTCCAGCATGCCCTCGCTGAAATCGGCCGCGACCACCCGGGAATCCCTTGGCGCCAGACGGCAGGCCAAGAGGCTCAGGTCCCCCGTCCCGGCGCACAGGTCCAGCAGGGCGACCGGTCCGGAGGTCCGGTGGAGGACCGATTTCACGGTTCGGCGCTTCCAAAGGCGGTGTAGGCCAAAAGTGGCCAAATCGTTGAACCGATCGTAGTGGGCGGCAATCTCGTTGAAGTTGCGCTCCACGTAGGCGGCCCGCTGTGCGACCGTCGGCAATTTGTAACTTCGCTCTGCGCTTCTACTTGTCACCGAAGCCCCTCCGTCCATCCTCGTTCCTCGGATCGATGCCATGGCTGCCAGCAAGCAGAAGCCCGAGCCGATATCTCCGGAATCGCAACTTCAGGTCATCGAACTCGGTGAGGCCACCGAGCTGTGCCAAGCCATGGAAGCGCGCGGGGATTTCAAATTCAAAGGAATTTTCGCACTCTTCAACGTCATTCTGGATTGGACCACCAAGTTCCCGGTAAACGGTGTTCTGCCGACTATCGACCAGGTCGAGCGGGAACTGCAGCTTCCCAGGGAGCGTCTCCAGGAGTACCTCCGTGAATTGTTGGGACGGGGCAGCTCCCGAGCCCGGCTGGTCACCTCCATCCCGGCCATCGAATTTGCGCCCGGCGGCAACGTGCTGACCAGGATGATAGTCTACTGCCGCCCCCTCAAGGCCGACGGGCCCAGCGGACAGAGGTACGTGACCGCCTACATTGCCAAGTCGGCGGACATTCTGGCCAAGTGGTGCCGGAGCCGCACGCCCAAAGGGGGCAGCGACTACACCACCGAACTTTACGCCGAAATCGAACAGGGGAAACTCCATGAGTCTCAGGCCGCCCCGCAGATCGCCGCGCATTTCTACAACGACCTCGACAACACCCCGGAGCTGCGCCGAGCCACCTACAACCTCATTACCAAGCCGGTGATCCAGAAGCTCATCAACGACCGGGCCATCATGCTCATCAAACCGCCCGCGGATTCGTTCCTGCCCAGCTACCACGGCATCTACTTCAACGATCCGGGCGAGATGCGAGAGCGGTTCAAGATTCTTGCCGGATACTTCCTCCAGCGCATTCTCAACAACCCGCAGGCCGCTGCCGCGGACGACTACCGGGGCATCCTCCAGCACGCCCAGGGGTACGATCGCACGATTTTCAGCACGCTGTCTCCCGGGGCCAAGCAGGTCATCATGGAGCTGACGCTCATGGCCGAGAGGCTGCAGTCCCTGCAGCAGGAGGAGAAGGAGCAGGAAACACGCAAAGAAACCGAAAAGGTGATCGGCGACATTGCGCGCTCCGGCCTGGTCGATCTCTCGCGGGTCAAGCTGGACGACGAGGCCAAGGCACGGATTCGCAAGTCTCCTTCCGTGATGACTGCGGAGTTCCCGGTGGGCGGTCGTATCGGAGAATTCGTTCTGCACAAAGACAGTGTTTCCGGCGCCGTGAAGATCGCCCGCGAACACTTCGACGTGCGCGGAGACGACACGGAGGTCCTGGTCCTGTCCGAAATGGGCGTCGAGTCGCAGTTGAATCCGGACGAACAGAAGGCTTTTGCGGATTTGCTTTCGCGGGTGTACTTCGAGCAACTCCCCTGGTTCGTACGCATGTGGCGTTCGCTGTTCGGGGGCGGCAAGCTCAAGCCGCAGGAACAGGAAAAGATCAAACGCGACGTGCAACGCGCTTCCATGGAGGAGCGTCTGCGCATTCAGAAGGGAGAGGCCCGCCGGGAGCAAAAGCGCCTGGCTGAGGAGCGGGTCAAGGGTCAGAAGCAGGCCACGGAGATGGCCAAGGCCTCCATGGCCGAACAGGGGCCCACTCCGGATGAGGAAGGTTCCCAAAATGTGGAGCTGGAGGCGGCGGCTGAAGAGACACTGCGCAAGATCTGCACGATCCTGGACGCGCGGTGGGACAAAGGCGAACTGCCGACCCGGACCCAGCTGCTCACCGAACTTCCGGAGTTCGACGAAAATACACTGATTCACTTCCTGAAGCGGCACGCGCGCAAAGAGATCTACTCCTTCCGGGTCCGAAATGAGAAGCCCGAATACGTTTGGCCGATTCTGATTACGAAGCACTACATTCGCAAGCACGGCCGCAGGCTGTACGATCAGGCCGTCCGGGACTCGGACGAACAGCGCGCCGCCTCGATGCCCAACCAGGAGAAGTTCGACGTCGCCTCGGCCATCGAGGATTTTCTGGGACAGTTGATGGCCAAGGGCAAGAAGTGACGCCGTCCCAGGGCATGAGCGCCGATTCCACAGCCCGTCGCGACTTTCGCCGCACGAAGATCATCTGCACGATCGGTCCGGCCACCTCCGACTCGCGGGTTCTCGAGGAGATGGCGCGCGCGGGCATGAATATCGTGCGGCTGAACATGTCCCACGGTTCCCACGACCAACATGTGCCCGTCATCAAGCGCATCAAGAACCTCAACAAGAAGCTCAACCATCCGATCGCCATCCTCATGGATCTACAGGGTCCGGAAATCCGCACCGGCGAGGTCGAGGGGAAGCTGGAACTCAAAGTGGGTGAGACGTTCTTCATCACGGTGATCCCGGAGGAGGATCCGGAGGAGAAGAGCGTTCACGTGAACTACGAGAACATTCTGGGGGACCTCAAGATCGGGGATCGCGTCACCGTCGACAACGGCCTCATCAACCTGCAGGTGCTCGAAATCACTGAGCGCAAGCTGCGATGCCTGGTGCTGGAAGGCGGAAAGTTGGGCTCCCGTAAGCACATCAACCTGCCGGGAATCCGCGTGAACATGCCCTCCATCACGCAAAAGGATCGCAAAGACATCTCGCTGGCAGTCGAGCATGACCTGGACTTCATCGCGCTGTCCTTCGTTCGAGCGGCGGCCGACGTTTTGGAGGCCCGCGAGCAGGTGGAGAAAGAAGGCGGCCATGCGCGGCTCATCGCCAAAATCGAGAATCAAGAGGGAGTGGACAACTTCGACGAAATCCTGCGCGTCGCGGACGGGATCATGGTCGCGCGTGGGGACCTGGGTGTCGAAGTCGATCTTCCGGACCTGCCGGTCTACCAGCGGCGTATGGTGCGCAAGTGTGCGCGCGCTTCCAAGCCGGTCATCATCGCCACACACCTGCTCGAATCGATGCAGACGAACCCGATGCCGACGCGGGCCGAAGTGACCGACGTGGCCAACGGCGTCTACGAACAGGCCGACGCCCTGATGCTCTCGGGGGAGACCGCCATTGGCCAGTACCCGGTCAAATGCGTGCAGACGCTGGATCAGATTGCCCGGCGCATCGAGAAGGAGCGGGGGCTGAACTTCTTTGAAGAGCGTCTGCCGGAGTCGAACCGCGAGGAGCTGGCGCGGTCGGCCTGCCGTCTGGCCGACTCACTCGAGTCGCCGGCCATCGTGGTCATTACACGACGCGGCCTGCTCGCGCAGCAGGTGGCCGCGTTCCGGCCGCGTTCTTCCATCATCTATGCCTTCACGAACATGAGCAGCATTCGCCGCAAGCTCTGGCTGGTGCGCAGCGTGGTTCCGTTCATCCTGGATTTTTCGAGCGATCCCGAAAAGACGATTCGCAGCGCCTTCGAGAAACTGCGGTCGCGCAATCGTGTGCAGTCGGGAGATCCGGTGGTGGTAGTCAGCGATGTGGCCGCGGGCGATGAGCGGATCACGAGCATCCAGGTCCGCGTTTTCGGCTAACCCGCTTGCTCATGAATGGCGCGGTTCCATCGTCGCGTCCTACAATTTCGTTGCGCTCGGGCCCTTTGCGCGGGCCCATGGTGGATGCGAACCTCGTTGCTGCTGTGTGTGTCCGGGCTGCTCTTCTGCCTCGTTGCGGCCTGCCGTGGCACGTCGTCCGGCTCCGCGGACATTCGGGACTTCACGCTGGCGCAACTCGCCTTCAGCCGCAAGAGCACTCTGCGTTTGCTCGAAGAGATCGAGAAGACCGGCCGTCCCGACGAGGTCCTTCGCTTCCGTGCGCACCCCAAGGCCGCGCCGTTGGGCTGGCAGCTCATGCACCTCGCGGCCACCGAAGATCGGATGGCCAATCAGGCCTTCGCCCGCCGGCCGCTCATCTCCACCGCCTGGACGGAACAATTCCGCAGCGGAAAACCGGCGGGTCCTCAGGTGCCGCCTTTTGCGGAAGTGAAACGCTACCTTACGGAGAGCCGCGCGGCCCTCGAAAAGTCGATTCGGGAATTCCCGCTTTCGCGACTGGACACCAAGCCGACCCCGGATGCGCGTTTCGACTTCCGAACCAGCCTGCACGTGCTCGCGTATCACGAGCCGCACCATCAGGGGCAGGCGCACGCCACGTTCAATATCTTTCGCGCGCGCAGACGCTAGCAGCGTGCTGAAAAATCGGCGGTGCATGGGGGTCCACCTGATTGGGTGGTATCCTCACGAGACCACATCCGTTTGTAGCGGAGTATCGCGGCGCGATTGAGCGGAGCCGCGCGGGAGCGGATCAGGCGTAACATAGGCTTCGTATCTGAATGAGATTGTAGATGGCGGCAGAGAAGGTGAACATCCAACCAACGCGCGCCCGGCCTCGGAACCGCGTCTTTCTCATGGGTCCGACCGCCTGCAACCACCCGAAAATTTCCTCGATCTTCTTGCGAGATCGCTGACTGATCTCGTAGCTTTCAGGACCGCCGAGCGGGATGTGGCGCTCACGGACCCACTCCCTGCCGCGCCCTTCTCTCACGAGTAGTGAAGGTCTGTGCCATCTTACCGTTTGACGTCGTCCTGGAGCAGCAGCCGGGTCAGCAGTGGATAGCACCGGCCGCTCAGGTGGTGCGAATCCAAGAAAAATCTACAGTCCATGCGGCGATCGTCGTTGAGGTCCACCAGTCGTACGGAGCTTCCCGGGTTGCGTGCGGTGACCCGGTTGATCTCGCCTTCGATGGCCGCGCCGAGGGAGCGCACGAGCCCCCGTTCTACCATGGCGCGCCGATAGGGGGCCGGGGCCATGGGCCAGTAGAGTACGACCTGCGTTCCCTGCTCGGCCAACTCGCGCAGCAGGCGACGAAAGAAGATCACCTGCGTGGGCGCGGGTTGGTAGTCGTGCAGGTACGTGGCGGCGTCCTGGGCGGCCTGCCGTTCGATCATTTCGGGTGAGGCCTGATGTACGAGTGGGTTGGGAATCCCGCCCAGGTTCACGCGATTGGCTTCGGCGATTTTGGAGCGAATCCAGTCGCGGAATTGGTTACCCGTGCGCCCCAGAAACGGATTGAGCTCCGTGTTCTCACGAAGCGCAGTCAGGCTCGGCGGGTACTTGTACGCCGCAAAGGCCTGCTTGAGGAAGTAGGTCTCCGCCTCGTCGAAGGAGAAACCCGAACCCGGCAGCGCGAAGACGGCCGCAATGTCCCGCGGATTCGCGAGGCGGCCACGACTCCAGTCGATGTTGTTCCACACGAACGCCGGGTCGTAGGAGTACGAAAGGGAATATTTCACGCTCTGCTGGCTGAACAGCAGGGGGTCCACTTCGATGATGGCCAGACGGAGCTTCATGCCCGCTCGTCGAATCCGGTGGTGCCAGTAGTAGTGAAACGAGGGGGAAGCAAACGGCGCGCTGAAGTTGTAGGTGTAGGTTCCGAGACGGTTTCGGGCAATATCGGCCGCATTGAATTCGCCGGCCCGCGATGTCCCGAAGATGACTCCCAACGATTCTCCGCGCGCGCTGCGCGCGTGGTAATCCAGGCGCAGTTGCTCGAACAGATCGTAGCGGCTCTCGTAGAAGGGCGGCTCGATCCGTTTGTAGAGTTGGGTGTGGTCGCGCACGGCGGGCAGCAACAGCACCTTGTCCAGCGCAAAGACGAGCAGCAGGAAGAGCGGCGGGATCCAGAGAAAACGACTCTGGCGCAGCGTGCTGTGGCGTTGGGCGCTGACTTCCGGGCTGGTGGTTGCTGATGTTGCCATGACCCGTCCTCAGAACTGGAAATAGATGAAGTCCGTTCCTTCCGGAGAGAATCGTCCCAGGAGGAGCACTGTGATCACCGCAAGCACAAACGCTCCCGCGTAACGCAGACGCTTCGAGCCCAGATCCCAGTTTTCCCGTTCCTGAATGAAATGAAGGATTATGGTGATGGCGAACATCTGTCCGAGGAATTCCACCCGCGGCGAACGCATGCCGCCACCGGCGGTGAGGATCTGCTTCCACATGGCTACAGCCTCAGTCATGGAGGGCGCGTTGAAGGCGATGGCCAGCACGTTCCAGACCGCGAAGACAAACAGGAAGGCGCACAGTCGCCGGAACCAGACGACGGGCCGCGCGCTCAACCAGGCGGACGAGCGACGGTACCAATCGGCGGGAGACACCTCCATGCGCGCCACCCACGCCTCGCGCCTTTTGCGTAGAACGCGTTCGAGCGCGAGTGCCACGCCGTGCCCCGCGCCCCAGATCACGTAGTGCCAGGCTGCTCCGTGCCACAGCCCCGCCAGGGTGAAGCTCAGGCTAACGGTGAGGAAGTTTCGCGTTTCCGTAAGGCGTGAACCGCCCAGCGGAATGTAGACGTAGTCCCGGATCCAGGTGGAGAGGGTG
>CAZPFB010000069.1:0-30253 GCA_964585735.1 uncultured Leptospiraceae bacterium | reverse complement strand
GCAGGGCCGCGAGCGGCAAAGCGCCCAAGTGGGTCATGGCCAGAATCGGTATCAACGAAAGCCCGGCAACGACGGTGAACACTCGCTGTTTTCCGAAGCGGTCCGCGTAGCGCCCGATGGCGCGCGCGCTGAAGAACGTGAAGAAGCCGCCCACGCCGTACACGTGTTTCAGGTTCTCTTTGGCGAGCCCCATGTTCCCGACCATGTATGCGGCGATGTAGGGGATGACGAGAAACGCGGCCACCACGGTCGTCACCGAGAAAGCGAACACCGTCCAGTGCGCGGGCTCACGGAAAAGCGCGCGCAGCGTATCGGCCACGGAAGCAGGACCGCTTTCGAGATGCCCGCCGATAGCCGGGATGAATCTGTACACGAACGGCAGGAGCACCACACCCGAAGCAGCAATCGCGAAGAACGGAGCATGCCAATTGGAAAGGTCGTTGAGCAAGAGACCCAGCGGGACCCCCACCACAGTGACTACTGAGAAGGCCGTCATGACGAGTCCCGTGGCCGTGGCCCGCCGCTCGGGCGGAAACACGTCGCCAATGATGGAAAGCACGAGGCCCGTGATCAATCCGCCGAACGCGCCCGACACGATGCGCGCGGCGAGTAGCAACTCGAACGTGGGCGAGAGCGCGCACAGCAGGGTCCCGCCGAGAAAGCCCACAAAGAATACCAGCAGGATCGGTTTTCGATCGAACCGATCGATGAAGAATACGCCCAGAAGACTGGAGACTCCGGCAGCCAGCGTGTAGGCCGAAACCAGAAGGCCGAAGCGGGTTGGGCCGATGCCGAAATAGGCCATGAACTGCGGCGCAAGCGGCATCATGATGACGAAGTCCAACAGGTGAACGAATTGCAGGCTCGCCAGCACGAGCAGGAGCCCATTCTCCCGCGCAGGAGTCAGAACCGTGGCAGGAGTCGCACCTGACGCCGGTGTTGGTTGAGGGCTTCGCGAGTTTGGCATGATCAGGTTCGCTCCAGTTCGAAAACGGTGATCTCCGGGGGTGTGTTCACGCGCAGCGGCAGCCAGTGACCGACCCCGCAATTCACGTAGAGCCGGCTGCGTTCGCCTTGGTACAAACCGCGGTAGTAAGGGAAGAAAAGGGAAGCTGGAGAAAGCGGCGATTGACGATCGGTACTGAATGAAATCTGGCCTCCATGCGTGTGTCCCGACAGGACGAGGTCGATGGGTTCTTTCCGGAGAAAAGCAAAGTCGGAGGGATGATGATTGAGGAGAATCCGCGGCTCGTCCGGTCTCAGCTGAGCGGCGGTCTGTCGATAGTAGGCCCGCGCCAGACGCAGGCGATCCCCCGCGTTTCCCATGCGCCGGCCCGGATAGTCCATGCCCATTACCTGGAGTACGCCGTTGCCCCTGCGCACACGAACGACCCGGTTGCGCAGCAACTCCAAACCCGACGCTGGCAGGTGCCTGTACACCGGCGCAGCGTCGTGGATGTAGTCATGATTCCCGAGGACTCCCAGCATGCCGGAGTAGCGCCCGTCGAGCGTGCGAAAGAAGCGACCCGCCTCAGAAAGGAATGCGTTGCTGTTGTCGAGGATGTCGCCGGTGACCAAGAGCAGGTCGGCGCGCAGAGACCGAAGAACGTCCGCGAGCAGATGCAGATAGCTGCCGCTCACGATTACGCCCACGTGCAGATCCGAAATCTGAACGATTCGAAATCCGCGCAGATCCTCGGGAAGTTCTGGGATGGTGAGCTTCAGCCGGTTCGTCTGGAAGCCCCGGGACCCGTGGATCATGGCGCCGAAGAGCGAAACGTGCGCGGCAAAGGGCAGAACGCAAAGCGCGTTCGTCAGGAGGTCAGAGCGGCTCATCAGCTCTTGTGCGACCGGCTCCCCGCGGGAGCTTCGGGGATGGCCCGGCACTTCAGCACCAGGAGAGGCACCGAGGCCGGTACTTTCCCCCTCCGCCCGCAGCGTATGCAGTGCAGCTCGAACCCGTGCGAGCAGAGCACCGGCCAGAGTCGCCAGCAGATGCACGAGCCCGAAAAGAAACATCGGGTACACCCACGCGAGTACCGCGAAGTACCAGACGGCAAGAATTCCCTCCGCCCTGAAGAGCGCACTGTCGCGCGAGCCAAACAGGAGCGCAAGGAACGGAAGCTTGGCGTTGCCCGCGTAGAGCCAGAAGAGTACGGAGCCCCAAACGAACGATGGGCGCGCGCCCCACAGCGAGCGGCCGCGTCGAAAAAGCACCAACTCGAATCGAAGGATGACCGCGCTGATGCCCACAATCACCAGCAGGAATATGACATTTTGCATATCAGCTCGGTCGGGCGCGCAACAGAAGCAACATCATCAGGCACCACGAAGCCGAAATCAACGGTATGGGTACGAACAGAATGCGCGCAGGCGGGCCGTTCCAGAAGCCAAGAAAGGCAACACAGGCCACCGAGGCAAGCGCGCCGACGCTCCAAAGAAGAGTAGTCCAAGTGCTTACCGGCCGCAAGGGTCGACCGCGGTTGAACAGTCCCCTCTTCCCCCGGCGGCGACCGCCGCGGCGATCCCCCTCCGGGGCCGCGCGTCTTCGGTGATGCGTCTCGGGAAGGAAGTCGAAGTTGATGTTGCCGCGCCGAAAATCCCCCTCGTCCGTCGGCGGCGGTTCCAGCGGGGAACTCATGATTCACTCCGCTCCGTGAGCTTCCGAACGAGTTCACGATACTGCGCCACGCGGTTCTGGAGGAACTCGATGCGACGGGCCAGGTAGCCGATGTAGACCGCAAGCAACCACACTCCGAGCACCCTCGTTACTTCGGCCTGTGTGTCGAGCGTGCGACCCTCTGAAAGCGCGTAGTAGACGAGAGCACCGTACATCACGTTGAAGCACACGGCCGAGAAGATGGCGGGACGCATCCCGTAACGCATGCCGGCCGAAATCACCACAATGATGTACAATAGAAACAACCGGCTCTCCGGCCCGCCGGTCAAAAGCAACAGGACCGTGACCAGGGCGGTATCTCCCAGTGTGGCCGAATATTTGAGGAGGGGGTGAAGCCGGCCGCCCTTGCTCCGGACGTGCAATAGGTAGAGCCAGTAGACAACGTTCCACACTAAGGCAATCCCGATGAGGAGGCCGAGGGAAACAGGCGTGAGTATCTTGGGTCCGGTGCCCGCGCGCAGGAGCCAGTACAGGTAGGCCGAAATGGCGACGGTCAGCACCGTGCGCACCGCCCCGCGATTGCGTTCGTTGTGGAGCTCGTAGTGGGACAGATCCTGCATTTCGGGAAGAAGCTTGCACTCGGGCGGAGCGCGTCAAACGCGAAACGCAAATTCGGTTGACCAGGGAGCACTTGCGCGGGAGCCCGAAGGGGAGGTTCGTATGCCACTATCTCTTGCCAGACTGCCGACGGGCGTCGAACGTCTGCTGCTCATTATCATGGACGGGGTCGGCCTCTTCAAAGGTCGCTCGGAGGGGTATGCGGGCAACGCGCTCGATCTTGCAAACGCTCCCACGTTGAAGGGGTTGCTCGCTTCAGCGCCGGTGCGCGGGACCCTGCGCGCTCACGGTAAGGCCGTGGGCCTTCCCTCGGATGAGGACATGGGCAACTCCGAAGTGGGCCACAATGCGATGGGGGCCGGTCGGGTCTTCGACCAGGGCGCCAAGCTCGTCTCGAATGCCATTGCAGACGGCAGCCTCTTTGGGGGGGCGGGCTGGCGCGAACTCATCGGAACGCCCGAACAGCCGGGCGCGGCCCTTCGGTCGGAGGGAGCCGTCCACTTCCTGGGGCTCCTTTCGGATGGCAACGTGCACAGCCACATCGACCACCTGTTCGCCATGCTCGATGAATGCGCGCGCGTGGGAGTTCGGCAGGTCTTCGTGCACACCCTCCTGGACGGCAGGGACGTACCGAAGCAGAGCGCTCACATCTACGTGGAGAAGCTGGAACAGAAGCTCGCATCGCTCGGGCGTCCGTACCGGATCGCCTCAGGCGGCGGGCGCATGCAGATCACCATGGACCGCTACAACGCGGACTGGTCGATGGTGGAGCGCGGTTGGCAGACGCACGTGGCCGGCCAAGGAAGGCAGTTCGCCTCCGCGCTCCAGGCCATCCAAACCTTGCGTTCGGAGCAGCCGGACGTCATCGATCAGGACCTGCCGCCCTTCGTCATTGCGGAGAACGGGAAGCCGGTCGGTCCGATCGCATCCGGGGATGTGGTCGTTTTCTTCAACTTCCGGGGAGACCGTGCCATTGAGATCAGCCGCGCCTTCACCGCGGCAGATTTGGCAGAGTTCGCAAGGAAGCCTTCGGTGCAGGTCCACTACGCCGGCATGATGGAGTACGACGGGGATCTGAAGATTCCGCCGCGGTACCTGGTCGCGCCGCCCGCCATCGACCGGACGCTCTCGGAGTATCTGGTAGGCAGCGGCGTGCGACAGTTCGCCATCTCCGAAACCCAGAAGTTCGGGCATGTCACGTATTTTTGGAATGGAAACAACTCCGAGAAATTCGACCAAGATCTGGAGACGTGGGTGGAGATCCCGTCTGATGTCATCTCCTACGACAAGAAACCGCGGATGAAAGCCGACGAAATCACGGACGCTCTGACCCAAGCCATGGAAGCCGGTCGCTACCGCTTTCTCCGCGTGAACTTCGCGAACGGAGACATGGTCGGTCACACCGGCAACTTGAAGGCCGCGGTGGAGGCTGTCGAAGCGGTCGATCAGAACATCGCGCGGCTGCTCGAAGTGGCGGGCCGGACAGGCCACACAGTGCTCATCACCGCCGACCATGGCAACTGCGATCAAATGTTCGAGATCGACAAGAAGGGCAACGTCACGATCGGACCGGACGGCGCGCCGGCGGCCAAGACCAGCCACACGCTCGCCCCGGTCCCCCTGCTTCTCACCGGCGCCCACTCCGCCGAATACGAGCTGTCCGATGTGGCCACTCCCGGCCTCGGAAACCTGGCGGGCACCATTCTGCTCCTGTTGGGGTTCGACGCCCCGGAAGGCTATCTGCCCTCAGCGATTCGTCGGAAGTGAGAACCAATGACGCGCCAACACCTCGCGGCGCCGCCGCAAGGCCGCCTGAATCAGAACGCCCTCATGTACCCGGAGGCTCGGAGGAAATCTCGTTTCCGTCCTGGTCGATCGTGCGGTAGCCGATCACCTCTCCACGTTGGCCAAACCGCAGCAGCCGCCAGGTAGCCGGGATAGCATAGCGTTGCGCCGCACGGCAGGCGACGACGGCGACCTCATCGGCGCTGGGCCACTCCGTCGCGTTGATCCTGTTTTCTTCTGCGAAGCGTTGAACAGTGAGCAGGATTTCGGCCGTGACCTCAAAGACGGGGATCGTGTGAACGCTGGCAATGTCAAGACGAGCCTTTGCCTGGGCCAGGGAATCCAACACGGCGCGCATGTCTTCCCACCAATATTCCCGCGTGGGGGATTGCCCGGCGAGTGCCATGCCGTATGCGGCGACGGCCGCGCGGGAAGTTCCCTCCCAGACGGCCGGCAGAAAGGCGCAGACCTCTTCGATGGTCCGCTGACGCGCGAGATAGCCGAAGCTGGAAAGATCAGGCTGGTTCAAGGCATCAAGGGAAGTTGGGCTTGAGCCCCGCCACCCAGCGGCGCAGCAGGGCCGCCTGTCCCAAATGGTAGGCCACGTGCTCCACCTGCTGAAGAATCAGGTACCCCACTTCGCGTTCCTTGTCACGGAAACGCACGAGACGCCCGTAGTCCTGGTTGCTCTCGCGAACGTCGCGCAGAAGGCTGCGTGCTTCCTGAAACAGACCCATCAATTCCTCGGGACTCCCCGACTCGCGCTCGATTTCGTGGGCGCGATCGCGCTGGACCTTGCGCCCGAGAACGCCCGCGGCCAGCCAGTCGTTCAAGGAACCCGCGACGTGATGCACTAGATTCCCCAAAGACATTACGCCCGGCGCGGGCCGCTTCCAGATGTCGCCTTCGCTGAACTCGCCTACGAACCGTTCGAGCCGGTCCAGGTCTGTCTCCATGACAGCGATGGCATCAGACTCCCGACCATCATAAGGGCGATAGCTGCGATTCTCAACAAACTGTGCTTCCATGGCTGTTGGGGACCAGGGTCCATGGGGGCCGCCTCGAGCAAGCACTTCCCGGGCGGCTGCCTTTTTTCAGGGACCGGTGACGAAGGCGCGGTACCCCAGGCCGACCAGCCGCTCCTTCAGCATTTCGGCCTGCTGTTTGCCTGAGAAGCTGCCGGCCTTCACGACAAAGAGCGAACCTCTGCGCACGACCCGCAGCGGTACATCCAGCTTGCGCAGACCTTCCACGGCGGCCAGCGCGTTGAACTCCTTCTCGAACACGCCCACCTGAACCGAGTAGCCGGGGATGCTTTCCTCCGGACGGTAGTCGCGCTTCACTTCGCGGACCTTCTTTTCCGGCGCAAGATCCTGACCGATCCGCCGCAATTTGCGATCTTCCGGCACGGCCTCTTCGGTTCCGGCCTTGGTCTCGCGGCTCGATACTTCTTCGCCTGGCTCCTCGCGCTTCACGTCGTAGTACGCCTTGGTGACACCCTCGCCGCGCTCCTTGACGTCGCCCGGCCGAATGACTCGGATGCCGACCGTGGTCAGCCCGCGCTCCTTGTAGCCGAGGCGCTCGGAGGCGTACTCACTGAGGTCCAGGACGCGGCCTTTGACGAAGGGGCCCCGATCGTTGATACGAACGATGACTTCCTTGCGATTCTCCAGGTTGCGCACGAGGATGATGCTGCCCAGCGGCAGAGTGCGATGGGCGGCCGTCAACTTACGGCTGTCGAACTTTTCCCCGCTCGCCGTGGGTCTGCCGTCGAAGTCTCGACCGTACCAGGACGCGGTGCCCTTCTGATCGAACTCGTCGCGATCGGTTTCGGTGAAGAATTTCTCGCCGGTCGGGTCTTCGGAAGCGCCCTTCTTGGAGCCGTTCTCGGTCGAGGCGGGTTCCTCGCTCTTGCGATCCGCGGACTCGGCGGGAGGTTCTTCCGCCTTTCGATCGTACACGCTTTCCTTGCCCCCGTCCCTCGCGACCACGAAGTAGCTGTCCTCGCGCACCTTCGGCTTGGCGTCCGTCTGCGTGCTTGCGGGCCGGGCTTCGTTGGGTCCCTTCTCCACGACAACCTTAACGTCGTTCTTGACTTCGGCGGGCGGCATCTCGCGCCGGCTGACCTCGGCGGTGGGCTGCGGTTTTTCTTCGCCGGGTTTCACGCGGGAGGTTGGTTCCCCTTCCGGATCAGCGTGGACGGCGGCGCGCACCTTCCTCTTGGAGTCGCACCGGCAATCGCCTTCGTCAGAGTCCGTCTGACCCGACGTTTTGGACAGAAACCGACGGTCTTCGTCGCCACCATCCTTGGGTCCGTAGCCGATCCCGGAATGGATCGTGGTTGTGGCGCAGGTTCCGAAGAACAAAGCCCCGGTCGTTACTAATAGGAAAACTACAGTTCTGTGTTTGGCCTTCATTTCCTTGATCACCCCGGCTCCCCCTACGCCCGCGCGGGCGTAGGGGGTTCCTATCCATCGGTATCGACCGATACGGGCTCGCGCCGCTTCCTTTTTCGGGGGCCAAAGGTTTGCTTCAGGGAAGCGACGCGCGGGCCAGCAGGCGGTCTGCCAGGTAGGCTGCCCAAGCGGGGTCGGAGTTCAGACACGGCAGGTAGCGGAAGTCACGACCGCCCGCCTCCAGGAATGCGCGCCGGCCGCGGTCCGCCAGTTCCTCGAGCGTCTCCAGGCAGTCTGCCGTGAAAGACGGCGCCACGGCAGCAAGGCGGATCCCCTGGCGACCGAGTTCCACGAGTCGTTCGTCGGTAAACGGCCGGATCCAGGGTGTGCGACCGAGCCTGGACTGAAACGAAACGGACCACGCATCGTCTTTCAAACCCAGGGCCAGCGCCGTGAGTCGGGCGGTGGCAAAGCACTGAGCCCGGTAACAGTTCGAGTCCGACGCGCCCGGACGATCGCAGCAGCCGGTTTGCAGGCAGGTACCGCTGGGATCCGACTTGCGTATGTGCCGCTCGGGCAGGCCGTGAAAGCTGAACAGCAGATGATCGAAGGACCATCCCCGCAGAGAGTTCGAGAGCGATCGCTCCAGTACCGTGATGTAACCCGGCTCGTCGAAGAACGGCGCAATCACCTCGACCTGCGGAGCGTTCCAACGACCGGAAAGCTGCCTGTGCACTTCGGCCGCGGCTGTTCCAAACGACGACTCCGCATACTGTGGATACAGCGGCAGAACGATGAGACGGCGGATCCCATCTCGCTCGAAAGCCGCGAGCACGGAAGCCACGCTCGGATTTCCGTAGCGCATCGCAAAGCGAACGCGCAACCGCTGCGGCCTGCGCTCGTTCAGGCGACGCTGCAATTCCTCTGCAAGGTTCCGGCTGTGCACGACCAGTGGCGAACCCTCGTCGGTCCAGATGGTCCGATAAGCCGCAGCCGTGGTGCGTGGGCGGAATGGCAGGATCATCGTATGGAGGAGGAGCCAGCGCAGAATGGCGGGGATGTCGACCACGCGTTCATCCCAAAGAAACTCACGCAGGTAACGACGCACCGCGCCCGGCGTTGGCGCTTCCGGTGACCCCAAGTTGAGCAGGAGGACTCCGACAGGTACTTCCACCCGCGCAAACTCCAGAATCACGACCGGGTGAGCAATCAAAAGACCTGATTTTTTCTGGCCGGCGCGGTCCGCTCGGACAGCCTTGACACATGAAACAGGATCTCGAACGCCTCCGCGATTCCATCCGCTCCACGCTTGCGGAAGTCACCGGCAGCATCGCTCAGCGCTGCTCGCAGGGCGGGAAGATCTCCGTCGCCAAGATGGACGAGAACCAGCTCGTTCAGTACAACCTCAGCCTGCATACGGCAGAAGCCCGCATCGCAGAACGCTTTCTCGAGTACGCGTACGACGCGGCGGCGGGCACCGGTGCGCTCGAACAGGACATGGCCGCGCTGTTTCTGGGAGAAACCTTTGCGCGCCTGCGCACGGAACTGTCCAACCGGCCCAATGATTACGGAATGTCGGCGGAGCGGATCGCCGGCCTTTTCGTGCCGGACCTGGGTCGCATCGTCGAAGACTGCACCTCCATCGCCCGTTACAACCGCCTTGGTGAAGCGGCTCTCGACGGCGCGTTCGGCGCGCTGGCTCTGGGGGAAGACCACCAGATGATGCGGGACACATTTCGCAGCTTTGCCGAGGACGTGGTGATGCCTCTGGCCGAACATGTGCACCGCGAAGACGCGTTTGTGCCCGAAGAGATCCTCTCCGGCCTCGCCGAAATGGGCGCCTTTGGTCTGTCGATCCCCGAGCAGTACGGCGGCTTTCAGCCCAACGACAGCCACGACAACATGTCCATGATGGTGGTCACCGAGGAACTCTCCCGGGGGGGGCTTTCCATTGCGGGTTCGCTGATCACGCGCCCGGAGATTCTCTCGAAGGCCATCCTCAAAGGAGGGACCGAAGAGCAGAAACAACGCTTTCTGGGCGCGCTGGCCTCTGGCGAGCGCATGTGCGCCATCGCGGTGACCGAACCCAACTTCGGCAGCGACGTGGCGGGCATGTCCGTGACGGCGGACAAGACGGAAGGCGGTTGGCTGCTCAACGGCGTCAAGACCTGGTGTACCTTCGCGGGCTACGCCGATACGATGCTCGTTTTGGCGCGCACGGAGAAGGACCCTTCCCTCAAACACAAGGGGCTCTCCATTCTGATTGCCGAAAAGCCGCGGGACACGGGCCACAAGTTCGACCACAAGCAGGACCGTGGCGGGACCGTCAGCGGTTCGGCCATCGCCACCATCGGCTACCGGGGCATGCACAGCTTCGAGGTGAACTTCGAGAACTACTTCGTGCCGGACGCGAACCTGGTCGGCGGGGAAGAAGGCCGCGGGAAAGGCTTCTACCTACAGATGGCTGGTTTTGCCGGGGGCCGTGTTCAGACGGCGGCCCGCGCAAACGGTGTGATGCAGGCCGCGCTCGAAGCGGCTGTCCGCTACGCCAAGGAACGCAAAGTCTTCGGCACGGAGATCGGAAATTATCAGCTCACGAAGTGGAAGATCGCGCGGATGGCCATGATCGTTCAGGCTTCGCGCCAGTACTCGTATCACGTGGCGCGCTTGATGGACCGCGGTGAGGGTCAGATGGAGGCGACCTTGGTGAAGTTCTACGCCTCGAAGATTGCCGAGTGGGTAACCCGCGAAGCCATGCAGATCCACGGAGGAATGGGCTACGCCGAAGAGTACGCGGTGTCGCGCTACTTCGTGGACGCGCGTGTCTTCTCCATCTTCGAAGGGGCGGAAGAAGTGATGGCCCTGCGTGTTTGCGCTCGGGACCTGCTTTCGGACGCGCTCGCCGGCTGACCGAACTCGGCGGCCGGGCCGGTCGCCCGCCCAGTAGATCCGTTTGCGGCAGCCAAACGCGGGGGCGGTGGGCACCAAGCAGCCGACATAATGGCTGCCGAACCCCAAGCACCCGGGGGGGCGCAGGCGCGCCTGCGGAGTCAGCGTGTGCGCCCGCTTTTGGTTGACATCGACCGGAAGCGAGACTACCCTCTCATTGAGACGGTCGCCCACGACCGCACGGAGGTTCCAACCATGGCAGAAATCCGCATGGGACCCGAACTGGGTATGCCGTACGTGAATCGCGGCGAGCTGAAGCACGCGGAAAGGCCCGTGTCTCACCGCGAGGTGCCCGGGCGGGACCTGAACAACAAGCAGTTCGACGAACTCACCCGACAGATGACCGCTGTTTCGGCGGGGCAGACGCAGAACGTCTACAAGGTCACGGGCGGCACCATAGACTTTCAGGCGTAACCGGGGCGTGAGCGTCGCCCACCGGAGAGATGATCAGGCGTAAGGGAGGCTTCGTATCCGGAGCGACGAGTCGGGCGAGTTCGTCGTCAACAGGCGCTGCGAAACCCGCAGCCAAACTCACAAGTCAGCATCCAGACCGAACGAGGCGCCGCTCCAGCGCAGCGCGCTGCGGCCCATGAGAAAGAGCGCCAGCACTAGCGCGAGGACCCCGAAGAGCACTCGGACCGCGCGAGCGGGTATCTTTCTTAAGAGACGCGCCCCCCCCTGCACACCCAGCAGCCCGCCCGCGCCCAAGAGGAGCGCGGACAGAAACTCCACGTTTCCGCGAAGCGCGTGCGCCACGGTGGCAGAGAGGGCTGTGAGCACGATCACCGCCAGACTGATGCGCGCGGCCGTCTTGATGTCCTCACCAAGCCATAGGACCTGGAGCGGAACCATCACAATGCCGCCCCCGACACCGAACAAGCCGGCCAGAAGACCGCCCGCCAGACCGACGGCCACCAGCGACCAGGCCGCGGGCATGGTGGAATCTTCCCGCTCGTCCGCGCTCATGGCGAGGCGTTGGCGGAGAGTGACCAGGTACAGGGTAACCAGCAGGAGGCACCCAAAGAAGAAGGCCAGGACATCGGTGTGCAGGAGGTCGGTCAGCGCCGCGCCTACCGGGGCGCCTGCTACTGCACCCAAAGCAATCGGCAGGGCCCGACGGAGATCCAGGTCCCCCGCGCGCCAGTTCTCGATGCTGCCAAAAAAGGAGGTCAGCGTCATAGCGCAGACGCTTGTGCCGATCGCGACGTGCGCGGTCCGACCCAAGAGCACCAGCGCTGGCACGAGGACCGTCCCGCCGCCGACACCCAGCAAACCCGCCAGAACCCCGGAAAACACCCCCGTGACGCCGAGCAGCAGGATATCGAGGCCGATGGGGACCGCGTGCATCTCGGTCAAAGGTCGGGCGCGCTCTTCCTTACGTCAAGAGCGGCGCTCGCTTCACTCGCGGTGGCGCCTGCGGCTTGCCGCTCGCTTCACTCGCGGTGGCGCCTGCGGCTTGCCGCTCGCTTCACTCGCGGTAGAAAAGTTCGATTAGGTTGCCGTCGGGGTCGGCTATTAGGATGGATTCTCCGCCCTGGATGGCGAGCGGACCTTTGAGGATGTCTATGTTCTGCTGTTCGAGCTCACTGATGGCGCTCGTGAAATCATCGACATCCAGAATGAAGGACAGGCTGAACTCGGCAGGATTCTGGGTCGGAGCTCGATACCCGGAAATCACATTCAAACGCAGAGCGATGGGGTCCAAGCGGAGAACTGCGTACGTGGCTTCCTGTTCCAAGACCTCGAAATCCAAGAGATCCTGGTAGAACGCAACGGAGCGCTCCAGTTTGGAGCAACCAAGCGAAATATGGGCCAAGCCTTCCAGTAGAATCATTTACAGAACCTTTCCCCGCGCCGAGGGGCCACTGTCCGCGGGGCGGCCCTGGGTCGCAACGAATTTCCCGAAATCCCGGCGGAAACCTGTCAAGGTTCCCTTCGCTGGGACGAAAGAAGGAATTGTGGCCCCTCCCCGCATTCGCCACGCCCGGACCTATCTGACCCTGGCGACCCTTCTGCTGCTGCACGCGGGCCGCAGCTCTACGGGGGCACCGGCCGAGCCCCAGTCCCCGGAAGTCTTTCGTTTCCAGTTGGCCGTCGACGAAGTCCTCATCGTCGACAAGTATCAGGACATCCGCGTGGACTACCCCGGCGGGCGACGGGCCGACCGTGAGGAGAAGAACCGAATCGTGCTGAAGGCCGTTGGCCGCGAGGGAACGGCCACGGTGTTGGAGGGCACGTTCACGACCTACACGCGGATGCCCCCAAAAACGGGCGTTTACCGCTTCGACCGCCGCTTCTTTTCCCGCTTCCGGATTCACGACGACGGCCGCTACGAAGTGCCCGATCAGTACGTGATGCCAAACCTTCGCAATCTGCCAACATTCCCGTCGGAAGGCATCCTTCCGGAGCAAACCTGGCAAAAGCCCGCTTTGGAAACCCTGCACGTCGGCCGGACCCGCATTGACATGCCGGTGGAAGCCAGGTACGCCTACGGAGGGCGGCTCCCTGTCGCCGAGGAAGCCGGCGCTGACACGGTGGCCCGCGGTCCGCTGCCGCGTTTCCAGTACGCCTATACGATCAACACGCGCGTGACGGCAAGCAGTTCGCCGATCCGTCACATCACCGGCTTCTCCGCGGATCAGTTCTGGTTCGACAACAAAGAGGGCATCCCGCTCTTCGATTCGAACCGCCTGGCCTACACGTTCACGATGTTCGACGGAAGCAAAGTGAACTATCGCTTCCGGATCCTGTCCTGGTACCGCAAGGAGCGCACGACCAAAGCGCCGGAGAAAAACAAGATCGAAGAAGAGGTCCGCAAAGAACTCGAGAAGAAGCCTGACGTTTCGGTCAAGAAGGACGAAGATGGAATCCGCCTCACTCTGAACCAGGTCCTCTTCGACTTCGATTCGACCCGCCTGACTCCGGCTGCCCGTGAGAGTCTCGCCCATATTGCGGCCATACTCAAGAAACACCCCCGACGCGAGATTCGGATCTCCGGCCACACCGACAGCAGCGGGCGCGCCGCGTACAACAGAAAGCTATCCGGAAAACGGGCGCGTGCCGTCCTGGATTCGCTGCGCGAACTCGGCGTGGATCCGAAGCGGATGTCCTACCGCGGCTACGGGGATACGAAGCCTGTGGCCACCAATCGCACCGCCGCCGGCCGTGCGCAGAATCGACGGGTCGAAATTCTGATCGTCACGGACTGAGTGGTCCCTCAGGCGCGCTGAACGGGGCTGATTTCGAACAGAGCGTACTCGGCCATCAGGTTGGGCCAGAACGAGATCGGACCGTCGCTGTCGAAGAAGCCACTTCGCTGCTCCCGGAAATCGAGGGCCCGCGCGAAATTCCGGAAATCCTCGATGGAAAAGAAGCGGACGGTTTCCGTGTTGTACCACTCGCGCGGCATGGCGCGCGTGACAGGCGCGCGACCTCGAAAAGTGAGTTGCATACGAATTCGCCAGTAGGCAAAATTGTGGAAGGAGACGAAGAGCCTGCTCCCCACCCGAAACGCTTCCTCGAGCACCCGGCGGGGATACTCGAGTTCCTCGAAGGTTCCGAGCAGCAGCACGTAGTCGAAGGTATTCTCGTCGTACTGGTCCAGGCCGTCCAGAATGTAACCTTGGTGCACCACCAGCCCCCGCTCGATACAGCGCGCCACCATCTCCGGGTTCTTCTCCACACCTTCGCCGAAGACGCCCTTCTCGTTCTCCAGCCGTTCCAGGAAAGCGCCGTCCCCGGAACCCAAGTCTAGTACGCGGGCTCCCTGAGGAATCCAACGCACCACCTCGTCATATAGTGGCTCGATCATTTGTTTTTGAGGAGCCCCGGCCTGCCATTGCCGACAGGCGGGGCAGCCGGAACGTCGCGCATCGTCTGGTACTCACGGTGCAGAAACGTCCGGACAATCCGCGTGAAGTCTGGGTTGCGGATCAGGAAGGAGTCGTGTCCGTACGGCGTCTCCAGGTTCGCGTACGTCACCCGCACGTTGGCTCGCTTGAGGGTACGGACCAATTCGCGGGCCATCTGCGGAGTGTAGAGCCAGTCCGATTCGAACGACACCACGAGAAAACGGGCCCGAACTGCTGACAGAACCTCGGCCGCGCGGCGCCCGTCGAGCATGTCGTACATGTTCATGGCCTTGGTGATGTAGAGGTAGGTATTGGGGTCGAAGCGTTTGACGAAGTTGCCGCCCTGATGCATCAGGTAGCTTTCGATCTGAAACTGCGGGAAGGGAATGCCGCCGGGTTCAGCCGGGCGCTGCAACCTCCGACCGAACTTCTCCTCCATCCCCTGCTTGCTCAGGTAGGTGATATGCGCCATCATGCGCGCCACGGCCAGGCCGTGTTCGGGACGCCGTTCATCCGTGTAGCTTCCGCCGCTCCAATGGGGATCGGTAATGATGGCCTGGCGTCCGACTTCGCTGAAAGCGATTTGCATGGCGTTCTGGGCCATGCAGGTGGCGATGGGAACACAGGTCCGCACACGCTCCGGATAGTCGATGGACATGGTCAGGGCCTGCATGCCGCCCATGGAACCACCAATTGCGCAGAACACCCGGCCGACCCCCAGGTGATCGAGCAGGAGGATTTGGGCGCGTACCATGTCCCGAATCGTAATCAGCGGAAAGCTGACGCCAAACGGTCGGCCGGTACCGGGGTCAATCGAAGAGGGGCCTGTAGAGCCATCGCAACCGCCCAGGATGTTCGCACAGATCACGAAGAAGCGGTCCGTGTCTATCGTCTTCCCCGGACCCACATGGTAGTCCCACCAACCGGGACGGCCCGTCCGGGCACTCATCCCCGCCACCTGCGCATTGCCCGAAAGCGCGTGGAAGACCAGGACCGCGTTGTCTTTTTGCTCGGACAGGCGACCGAGCGTCAGGTACGCAACGTCCAGTTCCGCGAATTCGTAACCGGATTCCGTGCGCATCCCGGGAAGGCGCACGGAGCGCACTTCGGTCAGGCCCAGGTCCGAGCGGTAGTCCGCCTCAATCTTGGAATCCTGTAGGTCCAGCCCTTCCCTCACTTCCACCGGTCTGTGTTAGGGGCGGGCCTCAGTCCGGAGGGCCCGCGACGACAGGAGTACGCACGCCCGCTGCCCCGCTTGAGTCAATCAGATTCACCGGCCAGGCCATAGCGGAGGCGCTCTCGGAAATCAGGGGCCAGGTCGAGGCCCCTGCCCTCCACGGAGAATTCGGCCCGGACCAGGCCCACTCCGATCCGGCCGTGCAGGTCCAGACAATCCTCGCGAACAAAGAGCAGCGCGACCTTCGCGAAAAGATCCGGGGCCAACCAGAGTCGCGCGTGTTCCGGAGTCTGCGGCAGAGCTCGCAGGAAGGTTTCCGCGGCCGCGACCGCTTCTCCCCGCAGTGTCCAGACCGGTTCGGTGGGGCCGACAGCTGCCGATACCATTCCGCGCTCGATGAGCGCTGAGGCGATCCAACCTTCCCGCCCCCGGCCGACAAGCGTGCGCCTGGACCTCTCCAGGAAGGCGATGACTTCGCGGGCAAGCTGGATCGCTCCCAGGAGTTCTTCCCGTGGGTCTGGAGAAGCGATTGCCGAGGGGCGTACCAGCCGAAGGAACGGGAACCCGGGGACCAGGAACAGCCCCGGAAGACGGCTGCGCTCCGCCACCCACGCCGTGAACCGGTACCACTCGGAGAGGAACTCCTGCACACCGGCCCGCGGCGACTCCGGTGAGTGTTTGGCGAAGTGATCGTGAGCAAGGTGCGCGCCCGTGCAGTCGAAGGTGATCACCAGGCGATCCGCCAACTCGACGCCATATCCACGGCCGCGCGCGATGCGACCCGCGATCGACTCGGGGGCCAATGCTTCGGTCACTTCCTTGAGTCGCTTCTCCAGAATCGTGCGCCGCCTGCGGCCCCGTTCGGCCGCAAACAGAATGGACCGCCCTCGCGACACGACGCGCGCGAGCAACCAGCGAGCGCCCAGAGCACCCAGGAAGACGAAGCACTGTTCGCCGATGTGCAGCAAGATCGTAGCGCGACCGGCCGAATTTTCCCAATCGCGGAGTCCCAAGAAAACAATGCCCGCCACGAGCAGGAATTCATGCTGAATGAGGGCGAACAGGGTGTGTCGCCGAAAGAGCAGCAGAGCCAAGACCACGGCCTGACGCACCAGCGCCATCTCCGGCACCGTGGAACCGACTGCCAGATAAACCGTGGCCGGAAGCCCGAGCGCCGTATGGGCCCCGTACTCCAGGAACCGGGCTCTCGTTCCACGCAGGCGATCCTGGTGAACGAACACGGCCACCAAGAGGACGACGCCCGTTTCCGCAAGCGCAGGAAGCAGGAAAGCACCGATCCGAAAACCGTCAGGACCGGTCAGCAGGCGATGCGTGAAGAGCAGCAGGGTTGGCGCAAGGACGGCGGCCCCGGAGAGAGCCGTGCGCAGGACGCCCGCGAAGAAGGGTTCCGAGTAGCGCGCCAGTTGCGACTGCGCCACGGTGCCCTCAGCGTTTCACAGTGCCGACGTAGATTTGGCGCGCCCCGGACGACCGCAAACCATCCAGCACCTCAATCACGCGTCCGTGCTGCGCTTCTTTATCCGCATTCAGGACCACGGTCAGGTTCTTCTGATTCTCCGCCACGCTACGAATCCGCAGTCGCAGCCCGTCCGGCGAAACCTCGCGACCCTCAAGGAAGATCCGCCCCTCTCGGTCCACCGCCACGCTCATCCGCGAAGGGAAGTCGGAGCTGGCCGTACTGGCCCCCGGGAGACTTACGTTCAGGCCCGAGTTTACGATCCCTGGCGCGGCAATCATGAAGATAATCAAGAGCACCAGCACGATGTCCGTAAACGGGACGATGTTGATGCCCGAGAAGTATTCGTCGCGCTCCTTGTAGTTTACCATAGTTTTCGTCCCGTCCCCGCTGGAATCCCGGTCGAATCAGGCGCCACCCTGGAGCAGCTGCTTCAGGCGACTGGCCAAGATCTCGATCTGCGTGACCTCGAGGCTTACGCGCCGACGGAAGTAGTTGTAGGCCACCACAGCAGGGATGGCCACGAAAAGGCCCGCGGCCGTCGCAATGAGCGCTTCGGCAATGCCCGAATTGAGACCCGCAAGGCCTGCCTGACCGCCTCCCCCCAGACTCTGAAAAGAACGGATGATGCCGACCACCGTTCCCAACAGGCCGATGAACGGCGAAACCGTCCCGAGCGTGGCTTCCACCGTCAGGTAGCGCTCCATCTCGGGGAGTTTTTCGGCCACGGCCCGAGACTTCACTTCTTCGAACAGAGGATGGTCCGGCCCCACGCGGGCGGCCACATCCGCGCATTCGCGGAGCACGTACTCGGCGGGCAGCCGGGGCTGCTGCAGGGCCGTTACCACGCCGGGCGCGCCCCCCGCGCGAAAGGCCTCCGAGAGTCGACCGAAGAGATCTTGGGCGTCCCCGGCCTTGGCGCGGAAATACAGGGCCCGCTCAATAATGACGATGAACGAGACGATCGAGGCGACCATCAGGATGACGAGAGTGATCCCGCCCGCCTGGAACAACCGCGTCCAGGTGAAGTACTCAGCCATCCGCCCAGTTCGGACGGCATGGGCCGCGGGGCAAGCCTTTCAGGGCAGCCGCGCCGCCGAGAGCTCGTCGGCCAGGATCTGGCGAACTTTGGGTTCGCACGTACCGCAACCCGTGCTGCAGCGCGTCACTTCCTGGAGGTCCTCGAAAGTGTGGGCGCCGGCCCGAATGGCCGAGCGCAGTTGCTCAAGCGAGACATTCCTGCACACGCACACCCTTGGGGGGCGCATGAGCGCATTGAGGGCAGCCGGGTCGTACTTGGGGCCGAGGTCCATGCCGGTCGCCAGATGGGATGGCACACCCGCGCCACCGTGAAAACAAAAAAAAAAGGCGCCGCCCCCAGGCGACGCCTTTCTCTCACCGCCGAGGCGGTGATGTGGGAAGCAGTCCTCAGAATTCCTGAGAAGCCACCTCCGACTTGTTCACGCGCTTCACACCGTCTTTGGTGTGCACCACGAGTTGGGTCGGCGAGCTGGCAATGACCGCGCCCTGGATCTTCGTTCCGTTGCGCAGAACGACCACTTCGAAACGCTTGTACTGGTTGCGGATGGCGTCTTCCGAAGCGAGCTTCTTCTTGGAAGCTTCATCTTCGATGCGACGCAGGACCGCTTCCTGCTTGGCATTGCGCTTCTCTTCGTGGATCTTCTTGAGCTCGGCCACAGCTGCCGGAGGAGGCGCTGCTGCACCGGCCGGTTTCTGGGCAATGCTGTCGAAGGTCTTCTGATCCACGGCCACCAGCGTGCTGGTTTCCTGGATTTCCTGAACCGTCACTTCCGCTTTCTCGGTCTTGACGGCAGGGGCTTTCTTCTGGTCCGCAAGTTCCACGCTGGCTTTTTTCATGACCACGCTTTCGGCAACTTTCTCGATATTGCCGGCGGCGACTGCCTTGGTAATAGCAGCGTTGACTTCACGCACCTGCTCGTTCACCTTCGGATCGAGTTGGCCCTCGGTCTTCTCCTCGAGAATTACTTCCTGAGTCTTGGCAACCTCGGCCAGCTTCGAGAGGGTTTTGGACTGCTCGATTTGCGCTTTGCTGACGTTATCCAGAGCCGCAATGCGGGGTGCCATGGCGACTTTGCCGTCCATCACCTTTACACGTGGAGGCTGGGTCTCGTCGTCGACGTCCACCTTGAAGGTGGTCCCGCGCACACCAGCTATGGCGGTCGGGGTGACGACCTTGAACTCTTCGGACTTGGAAGTCCGCTTCACCGAGGCGAGCACCGAACCATTCTGCATCTGCAGCGTGGTGTTGTCGGCAATCAGCTTGGTAACGGTAATGGTGGTGAATTGGCTGACACGGATGGCGCTGCCATCACGGGTCTGAAGGTCCAGCTTCCCCTTTTCGGTCTTGATGACGTCTCCTTCCACGATAACCGTGCCGATCTGCGCAACCATCTCCTGGTTGCCACGGATCACTTTCGGATCGTTGGAAGCAAACACCACGATCATGGATTTGCTCTTGGCGCCCGCATCTTGGTCCTTGCCGCCGCACGAGGCCGCGAAAGCGACGACCAGGATCGGCAAGAGCAAACGAACTGTGAAGTTTCTCATTGGCCTGTACTCCTTTCCTATAAACAGGACATCTCTGTCTGGTTTGCGCTGTTTTCCCCCGCGCAGTGGGGATATCATTACTTGGTGGCGGGAGCCTCCGCCAGATAGCGAATCTTGCGCACATCGGCCCGGTCGACGGCAAAGTTTTCGCCGTTGGACTCCACGAGGAACTCGGAGCCGACCTGATTGACGATACGCCCGCGCAACACCATGCCATTGGCCAGCTCGATAACTTCTCGACCGCTGCCGCGGGAGAGCTCGGATTTGTGGCGCGGACGGACGTAGTTCACGCTCTTGACCTGTTCGGCGTCGATGACGAAAACAGAGTCCGGGGTCTCCACGACCACCTGGGCCCCAACAACATTGACCACCTTACCGCGCAGCCGCACCCCGTTGCGCAGGCGAACTACTTCGGAGTAGCCGCTGCCCGACGGAGTCAGCACCAGGTTTCCGAAAACCGCGCCCAACACAAACGCGGCCAGGACACCGGCCGCGGCCAAGAGATACCGGCGGCGAACCGGCAAACCCCAAGCGTGCCCCATACCACCGGCAGCCGGAACGACGGCCGACTGCAACCATTCCCGACGAAACTCGGGAAACTGTGGCAGTGGCGGGCGGCTTCGCAGAAGGTCGCGCAACGGCTGCGGGAGTTCGGATTGTTCTTGTTCCGTGGACACCGTATTTTACCGAGTTTTGGGCTCCGACTCGGAGCCTTTCTTCTCACTCCAATAACATCATAGCAGGCTGCCTTTTGCACACAACCTCCTTTTTTTCGGCCAAGTGCGGAGCTTTCCCGTGCCCTTTTCGGCCGGTGTTCAGGAGCGCGGAAGCTCGTAGTCCGAATTGGGCAGGGATCGGGCGAGCTCCCGCAACCGCTTTTCCCCCCGGCGAACGACCCTGGACGCCGTGGCAATGGACGTGCCCAAGACTTCGGCAATGTCCTCCAATTTGCGGTCCAGAGTGTGCCGAAGGAGCAAAGCCGTTCGTTCCTGCTCGGGAAGCTGAGCCAGGAGCTCTTGGAGGTGCTGCTCTGCCGCCTCCTGGTTCAGGCGATTCACGACCGAGTCTTCGACGCTGCCCGCCTTCGAACCCGTGACCGAATCTTCTGTCCCCGAGTATTCCGCGACCAGTTGCACGCGTCGGGAATAGGCGCGGCCGGTGTAGTTGATCAGAAGATTCCGCGCGGTCCGGAACAGGTACATCCGACACTGCACGTCGTCAGCCGGAAGCGGCTTCTCGCGGTAGACTCGAAAGAAGTTCAGGAACACATCCTGTAAGATGTCCAGAGCCGCATGCTCCTCACGAACGCTGCGGACCAGATAGGCGTACAGGTCTTCCCGGTGATCTTGATAAAGCTTCTCGAACCTTTCGGGGGGATTGGGCATGTCCGCTTCGGGAAAAAACGCAACGACGGCGCGGGGACGCACCCCTCCCCGGTATGAGCATCCGCCACTGCGTTCGGTTCGGCGCACTTTGCTTGGGGATATCCCTTTTGGGCCATCCCTTTTTCAGCCTGCGGGGCCGACCGCAGGGACCATTCGTGGGAGCGCAGGCAACGGGGCCGTTTCCGAGCAGCAGCGGTGCGCTCTTGGGCTATGAGGGCCGGCCCGCCGGGCGAGTTTTGATGCTCGCAGAGGTTCGTGAAGACCGTCGGAGTTCATGGCCGGGTCGCTCATCTCGCGACACGAATGCGGATCTGTCTTTTCAGTGGAGCTTCGACTCCTGGGTGCTCCAGGGTGGTCGCCGGTTCCTGCCGATCGCCTCGGAGTTCCTGGCAATGCCGGGCGACCGTTCCCACCTCGACGGAGTTCCATCGCGCCGCAGCCGCCCTTCGGCTTTTCTGGGATTGCGCGAAGAACACGCCTGGGCCACCTTCGTGCCCGGTTTGTTTGCCATCGAAAACCATTGGGGGCCCTTCTACAGGCCGCTCCCGGGTGTCTTCGTCCTCTGGCAGCCGGGAACCGAGCGCGCGGCGTTCGTGCTGCGCGGCCGACGAGAAATCGACGAACGCGTCCGGGTTTCGTGGTTGGTCGATGTCAATCGTTCGTCACGAGACGGCCTGCCTGATGGTTCAGCCTGCGGTCATCCCATCCGATGCTCCCCGCTGTGGCAGGGGTACGGCGAACTACGTGTTCACGAGCAAGGCAGACCCATCCTGCGCCTGGTTGCCCTGCGCGAGAATTCCTGGGATCTCGAAGTGGGGCCGACGACGATTGTCGAGCGTCGCGGAAGGAGTGGCGCTGCCGCGGCGGTGGGTCGCCCATTTCGCTTCCTGACTTTCGAAGGCGCAGGACTCCAGCGGCTCGGGGAGTCTTTTCGGATGGGCGGCCTCTTTGTGGGCGATTCGTTCGCCACCGGATTTGCGTTCGGCCTGCGTGGTCGCTTCTATCGCTACGAAAGTCTCGAGGGTCGGGAAAAGGAGGTACCGGCCAAACACGAGGACCGTTCGGCGGGACCAGCACTCACGTGGAGAAGCCGCCACGAGACGATCCATCTGTTTGCGGAGGGGAGGGAGCGGGGCGAACCAACGGCTCAGCTGGAAGTGCGACACCGCCGGGGTGGCCTGACTCTCGCGGGGAGTCTCCTGGTGCGCCGCGCTGCGCGCCAACCTGAGGTGCTCTACACGGAGACGGGCTCCTTTCGGGACGGGGGACCCCTCTTCTACACCAACCGGGAACGCGTACTGCGACTCGAAGCGCGGGGCGAAAACCTGGCCTTCCTGCTTTCCACCGCGCTGGGTTCCGGCAGGCCCGAACGTTTCGGACGCCTCCAGTGGCGCTGGCACCTGAACGCTACATCCGGAAACGCTGGATCAGCGAGATGAGGAAAGTGACGAGGCCAGATACAACGTAAATAATAATAATAAAGAAAAGCCCAACAAATGAGTAAGTCACCCCGTAGCGCCATCCGGTGAAGACCAAGGCGCCCACCAAGAAGACCACGAGCGCGGCCAGACGCAACGGCGTGAACCTTCGAGATGCCTGGGGCTTGCTGTACTTGACGGTGCTCACCATCAGGAAGGCGCAGATGAGGAAGATGGCCACGAGCAGAGGAGCGGGAACGGTTGCCGCGTCAGCGACGAGCGGCATGAGGCCGATGATGATACCGGCCACCGGCGACGGAAGTCCACGAAAGCTGTCCGAATTGTGCCCCACGTTGAAGCGGGCCAGTCTATAGGCCGCGCAAATGGGAAAAACGGTGGCCACGAGCACGCCGACGGGAAGGCTGGCCCCGCCCACATCGACGCGAACATCCGCCAGAGCCAGGGAGTACATCAACACGCCCGGCGCGATACCGAACGCCGTAAGATCGGCGAGGCTGTCCAACTGCGCTCCCAAGTCCGAACCGGCGTTCAGCAGTCGGGCGGCAAAACCATCGAGACCATCACAGAGAACGGCCAGAAGGATCAGCGCGCCCGCGACCTTGAGGGCCTCGGGATGGGAAGCCCGAGCGGCCAACAGGATGGCAAAGAAACCCAAAGAGAGGTTTCCCAGCGTAAACAGGTTCGGGACCCAACTGCGAATCCTCTGCATGTGGTTCAGGGCCGAGGCCGCGCAGGAAATGCGCAATTATCTTTTGGCTCCGATTGCGTCTTTTCGGGCCGTGTCCTGGACCCGAACGCTGGAGACCGCAAAATCCGGCTGCGATCGGGTGCCCGCCTGGTGGAGACCGAAGCCGAGCGCCGCGACCATGGCAGCATTATCGGTGCACAGGATCCGGCGTTGCGGGTAGCGCAAATCCCAACCGTGCTCCGCCGCGGCCGCATCGAGCAACTCGCGCAATCGCCCGTTGGCCAGGACCCCACCGGAAGCAATGATCCGCGAAAGTCCGGAGCGTTGGACGGCCTGACGCAAGATCCGCACCACCAGTTCGAAGACGGTTTCCTGAAAGTCGTTGCAGACCCTGGACACAGGACTGTTGGAGCGCGCAGCTCGAAGCACGGCGGTCTTCACTCCGGAAAAAGAGAACGCGAAAGCCTGATCGGGTTCCCGCAGAAGCCTCGGGAAGAGCCGACGGGCGGCCGGAAGAACCGGAACTTCCGAGGCCCGAGCTTCGACCGCCGGGCCACCGGGATACGGCAGACCCAAGATCGTGGACGCTTTGTCGAATGCTTCCCCGAGCGCGTCGTCTCTGGTGTCGACGAGTTTCTCGAGCCGGCCATGGCCGTGCACCAGGAAGATGGCCGAGTTCCCGCCGGAAAGCAGCAGACCCAGAAACGGGAAACGAACCGGCTCACCCTCGAGAGCCACAGCGTGAAAGTGGGCCTCAACGTGGTCCACCGGGAGAACCGCAGTGCGATGAACCAGCCACAGGCTGCGCGCGAGCTGCGCTCCGATCATCAGCGAACCGACGAGTCCCGGTCGGGCGCTGACCGCGCAGTACGCCAGGTCTTCGGCGCGAACATCCGCGCGCGCCAGGGATTCGGCAAACACCGCGTTGATCCGCTCCAGGTGCGCACGACTGGCGATTTCAGGCACGACGCCGCGAAACGGAGCGTGCTCTTTTACCTGCGAGTACACGACGTTCGATAGCTCCGTGGCGCCATCGGCCACCACGGCCACCGAAGTCTCGTCGCAGGAGGTCTCGACCCCCAGCCCCAGCACCCGAGCGGTCACGGACGGGGGAGCGCCTCGAGTGCGCGGGCCAACTGGGGGTCGAGCTGCGGATTCGGCCCGCCCTCACGCACTCCGTAGGCCCTCCTCAGATAGAGGGTGGCCACAGTCGGGGAGATGGTCCAACCGCGCTCTTTGGTGCGGGCGAGGAACGTGGCTACGAGCTCGGTCGAGTAGCTTGGGTTCGCCTTGCGAAACTCTTCGAGGAACCCCGACCCTTCGATCTTGTTCAGGTAGTAAGACTCGTCCGGCGTCGGTTCGATGGCCGCAACCTTCACGTCCGGTTGGATTCCCACCTGATGCGGACTGCGATTGAGGGGCGTATAGTACTTCTGGACCGTGATGAGCGCGGCTGTTTCGTCGGACAGCGGCACGATCTCCTGGACGGAAGCTTTGCCGAACGTGCGTTCACCGACCAGAGTGGCGCGTTTGTGGTCCTGCAGAGCCCCCGCGAAGATCTCCGAGGCGGAAGCCGAGCCGCGATTGATGAGCACGACGACGGGCGTCTCAGGGGTGGCACCCCGCCCGATGGCGGGGGCCACAAGCGTCCTCTCGTCCGCAGACTCCCGCCCACGACCGATGACTACGACCTGACCCGGCTTCAGAAATGCAGCGACGAGCTTCACGCACATGCGCAAATCCCCACCGGAGTTGTTCCGTAGATCGACGATGATCCCGCGCACCTTGCGCGCACGAAAGTCCGCCAGCGCTCCGTGAAACTTTTCGATGCTACCACTCTCGGCGCCGAAGAAATGCAGAAGGCGCAGGTAGCCGATGGTTCCGCCGTTCAGGTAGGAACTCTGCACGTACTCCAGGTTGAACACGCCGCGCACGATTCGCACGGGAAGCGGACGTTGCGCGCCCGGCCTCAGGACCTGCAGGGTCACGACCGTACCGACTTCTCCGGAAATCATCTTGAGGATTTCGCCAAACGATCGTCTGCGGGTGGACTGCCCGTCGACGCTCAAGATGCGATCACCGGCGCGAATCCCGGCCCGCTCGGCGGGCCCGCCCTCGATGGGAGCGATCACCACTGGCACTTCGTCGCGCATGGTGACTTCCACTCCGATCCCCACCTTGCGTCCATCTTCGGCCGTTCGGAATTCGCGGTACTCGTCCTGGTCGAGGAAGCGGGTGTAGGGATCCCGAGTGGCCGAGAGCATCCCGCGAATACTGCCGATCACCAGATCCTTGTCGCTGATGCGCTCTACGTGTTTTCTTTCGACGAACTCGTACACCTTCTGCCAGATTTGCTGGTAGCGGTGGTACGTCTCGATGTCCGCCGCCACCGGGCCCGCAGAGAGTAAAAGGTTGCCCGCCAGACTGACGAGCAGCACCGCGGACCAGATCCATCTTTCCCGTGATTTCATGAAGGTTCTCCCAACACCGATGGTGCGCCCGGCGATTCGATCATTTGGACGCAGAAAGCTTGGCGTGGAACTGCGGGTCCGTCTGCTTCAGACGGTCGAGCACTTCCGTGCAATTCACGCGCATCTGCTCGCAGCTCATGCGAAACAGCTCCCGATCGGACAGGGAGCGGAAGCGGGGCTGGAAGGGCGCGCTGAAACGCAATTCCAAGAAACGCTGCTTGACGCGATCCACGTCGTGGGTCGTGGGTTTGGCGCTGCAGCCTGCCCCGAGGGCCCCGATGAGCAGGAGAAGGACGCCGACCAGGACTCTGCGACGTGATGCTCGTGAGCGCGTTCGGGATGAACGCCCTGACCTGTCCTCTCCAGCACCTGTTGTCATTGCATGTGTTCGCATTCGAGGTGTTCGGCCATTTCACGGCTGAGGCCGGGTGGGTCCCGTTCCCGGTCCGAGCAACCGGACCAGCTCTGTCACATGACCGATCCCGTGCAACTCTCCGGACCCTGCCGCCGTGCGGTTGGCTCCTGGAACAAAAAAGTTGCGAAAGCCCACACCCGCCAGTTCTTTTATGCGCCCCTCGATCCGCGTCACCGGCCGGACTTCGCCCGTGAGTCCCACCTCGCCAAAGAAAGCTGTTCCCGGGGGCAGCGCGATCTCTCTATAGGAGGAAACCATGGCCGCGCATAGAGCCAGGTCCAGACCGGGGTCGTCAGCCTGGAGTCCTCCGGCCAGATTGGCGAAGACATCGCACTCCGATAGGTTGAGGCGCAGGTATTTTTCCAGGACGGCGGCGAGCAGCACGAGCCGCCGCGTGTCCAGACCCTCCGCCATCCGGCGATTCTGGCCGAAATGAGAACGCGTCGTCAATGCCTGCACCTCCACCCCAATGGCGCGGCTGCCTTCCAGCAGCGCAGAGAAGACGCGGCCGGGACCGGTTGGATTGTCGGCCGAAATGGGTGAAACGACAGTCGGCAGCGACAGACCATCCGCTCGCATTTCGAAGATGGCGGACTCCCCCACCGGTCCAAAGCGATTCTTCACGGCGCGCAGAATGCGATAGTGATTCAACCGGTCGCTTTCGAAGTAGAGGACGACATCGGTCATGTGCTCCATGGCCCGGGGTCCGGCGATGCTGCCGTCCTTGGTGACGTGCCCGGTCACCAGAACCGCCGTGGACGCCCCGCGCGCGGCATCCATGAGGAGTAGGGCCGCCTCCCGGAGTTGTGCCGCGCCTCCCGCGGCCGTCTTCCCCTCGCTCTGCAATGTCTGGACGGAATCAATGATGGCCAGATCAGGCCGATCGGCTGCAATGGATTCGCAGACCCGTTCGAGCGTCGTCTCACGCGAAAGGAACAACGCCTCGGGATTCACTCCCAAGCGGTGGGCGCGAAGGCGAATCTGCGTAACCGACTCCTCTCCGGAGAAGTAGTACACCTTCCCCACGAAGCGACGGGCGACTTCCAGCATGAGGGTGGACTTGCCGACGCCGGGCTCACCCGCGCAGAGGAGGAAGGAACCAGGAACCAAACCACCGCCCAGGACGAGATCCAGATCCGGGATACCGGTGGACCGTCGGGCGGGTGGCTGGGCTTCTCCGGCGCGAAGCGGTTCGAGCCCGGCGACTTCGGCGTGGTTTCGACCCGGCACCGCGCCGCGACGCGCCGCCTCTCCGCCTGATGGGCGGAACTCGGAGAGTGTGTTCCAGGCGCCGCAGGACTCACACCGTCCCGCCCATCTGCTGGATTCGGTGCCACAGTCCTGGCACACGTATGCTGCGGTCGTTCTCTTTGCTGCTCTGCCCAAGTCTCCCTCCTTGCCGGTTCGCGCCGCTCACCGATCTGTCCGATCCGTGAGACCGCCCGACTTGAGGCGGGCGACCGGACGTGTCGATGTGGGATTCAGTGTATCACTCGGGTGTGACACTCCGGCGACCGGAGGACTTCTTCGGCGGCGCGGTCAGACGGTCGCTGGCTCTCTGACAGTATTCCGGCGAGATCTCCAGTCCGACGAAGGGTCGACCGAGCCTGCGCGCCACCACCGCCGTCGTGCCCACGCCCGCAAACGGGTCGAGCACGACATCGCCCCGGTAGCTGAAGAGCTTCAGCAGGCGCTCGACAAGTTCCTCGGGGAACATGGCCGGATGATCGAATTCCTTCATCCGCCGTTCGGGAGCGATGCTCCACTTCGCGTATACCCACTTCTTGAATTCGTCTCCCGTGATGTCGATGGCCTGCGCGTCACCCGCCTTGCGATGGGTCTCCTTGCAGAAGATCTCCACGAATTCCCAAGTGTACTTGAGGTACGGCATGGACGGGCTCTTCCAACTGCCCCAGGCGGTGTACTTGCAGTTGTAGTTGTTCTTTTCCCAGAGGATCTCGCCCTTCCAGAGCAATCCCAAAGAGCGGAGTTGCTCCGAGATGCGGTGATGCGTGGGGATGTAATCGGAGAAAAGCGGCTGCACATTCACGATCAGGCGACCGCCGGGTACCAACACGCGGACACACTGCCGCCAGACCTGCTCGAGCTTGGCAAAGTAGGCCTCCCAGCGCAGCGCGTCCCCGCGACCATCCGTGAAGTCTCCCGCGTACTCGAGGCCGAAATTGTAGGGCGGCGACGTCAGCACGATATCCACGCTGTGGTCGGGCAATCGCGACAGCAACTCCTCGGAGTCTCCGCAGTGAACACGGTCCAACCAGTCCGAGAGGTCCGACCGAACGACAGCCACGTGCTTCTGGCGACTCTTCGTACCCCCGCGCTCGGCCTCTTTGCCCGCGCGATCTTGGACCTTGCGCTCCCGTCGCAACAGTTCGCCGCGGCGCGGGTTGCTCAATAGCGGGCCTCGGGTTCGAGGTCGTCGAAACGGTTGTACTCCGGCCGGAAGCGGACACGGAAGTTGCCGACGGGCCCGTTGCGATGTTTGGCGATGATGATCTCGGCTGTTCCCCGCGTCTCGAGCGATTCGGTACTCTCCTCGCCCGTGTTCAAATCGCGGTGAATGAACATGACGATGTCCGCATCCTGTTCGATGGCGCCCGACTCGCGCAGGTCGGAAAGCTGAGGCCGCGCATCCCCGCGCCGCTGCTCGACGGACCGGTTCATCTGGGACAGCGCCATGACCGGCGCGCCCACCAGCTTCGAGAGCTGTTTGAGACTGCGCGAAATGGAAGCCACCTCCTGCTGGCGCCCGAGCTTGCGCGCTTCGGGGTCGGAGAGGAGTTGGAGGTAGTCTACGATGATCAGACCCAGGCTCTCGCCGCGATGCTCCAATTCGAGCTTGAGTTTGCGCGCACGAATGATACAATCCCAGATGTCCAGTGTCCCCGTATCGTCGAGGTGCAGCGGCGCTGCGCAGATCTGCTCGATGGCAAGTAAGATATCCCGATCACGACCGGCGGGAATCCGGCCGCGCTTCAGGTCGCTGTGACTGAACTGGGCTTCCGCGCAGACCAGGCGAAGCATGAGTTCGAGCCGGCTCATCTCCAACGAGAAGACGAGGACGTTCCTCTTGGCTCGCACCGCCACATTGGAGGCGATGTTCATGGCGAAGGTGGTCTTACCCATCCCGGGGCGCGCTGCCAGAACGATCAGTTCGCCGCCCTTGAGACCGGCGGTGAGATTGTCGAACTCCCGAAACTGCGTCTGCAACCCCGTGTGAGCCCCTTTGGCTGCAACGAGGTTGCTTACAAAGCCGACGAAGTCCTCTTTCAGATCGGCAACGCGGACCACGCCCTGCGAAAAACTGCGGTTCGTGATCTGGAGGATCCGGTCCTCGACCTGCTTGAGGAATTGCGCTTCGTCTTCGTACGGGCGCGCCGCCTCCTGTTGGATGTCGCGGGCCGCTTCGACCAAGTACCGTCGCAATGCGTGACTGCGGACGCGCCGCGCGTACAACGCCGCACTCGCAGGCGCCATGACCGATTCGGCCAGTCGCAGGATGTAGGCATCCCCACCCGCCTTCTGGAGAAGGTCGCGGTCGCGCAGGTAGTGAATCACCCGAACCGGTTCGATTTCGCCGGTGCCCTCGTGGAAGAGCATGTGCACGGCGTCGTAGATGAACTGGTGGTCTTCGCGGCTGAAATCCTCCTTGTCCAGGATGGAACTGACCTGCGTGAAAAGATCCGGACGCAACAGCAGCGAACCCAAGACCTGACGTTCGGCCTCCAGGTCCTGAGGGACGTCCCGCCGCGCGAGTGGGACCACAGGTGCCGCAGTGCTCATCGGGCCAGCCTCGCCGCTCTTTCGCCGGGGCTCAAGGATTTTATGTCGCATAGGGCGCCGGGAGCCGTGGATAAGTCAAACCGTCCGTCCATTCTCCAGAGGAAGGGCGCCTTCCTCCCTTGGACCGAGCTGGCGCTTCGTCCCCAAACGGGCTTCGCGTAAAGAAGGGACGTTGCGCCCATCAGACGGACTTTCGCCGCGCGCTGCCAGGTCCCGGGCGAGACCGCGCGCTTGGTCCACACCTGCTCGGCCGCTGAGAGCGCGCGTGCCGCGCGCGTTCTCGAAACAAGAGCGCGTTCGCCTCATCTCCCAAGGCAAACCAGCGGACGCGCAGTGAGCGAAGATGTTCCGTGGCCGACGACCGCGATCGGACACGGCCGGGGACCGCACGCCGCAAAAGTCCCTTCCGCGCAGCCGTCATCATGAGAATCCGTTGGTTGCTTTGGATAGATGTGAAGGCTGCCTTGCTCATTCGCGTCCGGCGGCACGCGCGCCTTTTGCGGCCGAGCATTTCGGCGGCGAGGGAGCTGCCTCGCCCGATTCCACTGGGCGCGCGGGGAGAGCTGGCATCAAGAAACGAGCGGACCAGCGA
>CAZPFB010000068.1:0-31155 GCA_964585735.1 uncultured Leptospiraceae bacterium | reverse complement strand
GCTGGAGGTCCCGATGTCGACAGTCGGCTTCTCGCTGTCGACTTCGATGACCATGTTCCCATCGATGCTCTTGTTGCCGAGGTTGTCCTCCGCGCGATAGCGGACGAACTGGGTTCCGGCGGACTCGAGCTTGATGATGTCCCCCTCGTATTTCTTGAGTTCGTTGCTGTTGACGCTGTACTCGACCACTTTCACACCCGAGAACTGATCGGTCACGCGGATGGTGAAGAAGTTGCCGGAGCTGGTGTAGTTCTTTCCGTCCTTGGCCACGAAGGGTTTCGACGGCAGTACCTGAATGGACGGCGGTTGGTTGTCCACGACCACGGTGAAGACACGATCGACTTCCTTGTTGCCCGCTTTGTCCACCGCGCGATACACGATGGTCCGGGTGCCCTCTTCTTGGATGGTGAACTCACCCGAATACTTGACGAACTTCCCGTCGTCGATCCGGTACTCGATATAGTCCACATCCGAGAGTTCGTCTGATGCAACCAAGCTGAACTTCACGCGCGAGTTCACGAAGCGTGTGCCGTTCTTGTCGCTCCAGATGGCGCCTGCGCCACCTTCCTGCTTCTCTTCTTTCTTCATGTCCGACTTGGCGGGCTCTTTGCCCGGCTCACCGGTCGGGGTTTCGGTTCCCTTTTCCCCGGTCTTCGCGTCCTGCGCGAATGCCGGATTCAAGAGCACGATACTTGCAATGGTTATGACTACCCAAAAGCGCTTCATCAATTCCTCCTGGCCCAGAGGCTCCACACTGTCTGAGCCGAGTCGCGGGGCGGATCTGTAAATTCCGCGGCCAATTTTCGCCATTTTGCATGAGTGTCAAGCCCTATAGGAAAGAATTTGCGGACGCAGGCACCCTGGCGACCGATGGGAGTGCTGTGAGATGGTTGTGGTTTGTCAGCCTTCCCCTTTGCGCGCTCGTAGCGGCCGAGGAACCCGTCTACCGGACCATCGATGTCGAAACCTTCGAAGGGACGCGGGGCCCGGCGGCGGGGTGGACCCTGACGTTCCACAACGGGGCGGGCGCCCCCCACGGCTATGCCGTCGTCGCTGACCTGGAGCCGACTCCGCAGGGCGGGCCGCGCTACCTTTCCGTCCTGTTTCGCGCGCAACCTGCCATGGGAGTGCGCATTCGCCCTCCCGCCCCCTTGATCGTGGGTCCGGTCGTGCGCGAAATCAGGTTCTTCGTTTACGGTTTTGGACGGGGCGACGAACTCTTCCTCGACTTGCGGGAGCCGACCGGCCGCGAGTACCGACTGTCGGCCGGTCGCATCGATTTTATCGGGTGGAAGCAGGTAGCCCTGAGGCCGCCGCCAGGTCGCCAGGGGCGTGGCTTTCGCCTCGTCGAAGGAGGCGACGGACTCCAGCTCCTCGGCTTCTACCTCCGACTTCGCCGCGAGGCGTCGGCCGTGACGGAAGCTCGCTTTCACCTGGACCAGATTCAGGCCGTCGTGCGCGCCCCCTTCCGGGCCCCGCAGCCACGCTGGGATTGAAATTGCGTTCGGTGGCAGTGTGGGCACGGCTCCTACGGGAAGAACTCACCTCCTGCCTGCGGTCCCTGGAACCAGGGCTTCGGGGTGAGTCGGCAGGGAGCGTGCCAACTCGAAGAAGCGCTCGAGGAGCCCTTCCGATTTGCGCCCGGGGCTTTCCTCCAGGCCCGAACTCACGTCCACGCCAAAGGCCAAGGGAAAGTCCGACCACACCTGGGCCAGGTTGTCCACGGATACGCCTCCCGCCACGAGAAACGGCAGACGGGGCGACCCGACCCATTCCGGTGGAAAGCGTGTCCCCGTGCCCCCTGGCTTTCCCGGCACGTAGCTGTCGAGAATCGCGAAGGCAGAAGGGCCGAAACGCGCGAACTGATGGTCTTCGAGCAGGGAGCGCACGCGCAGCGCCGGTACCAACCGCCGCGTCGGGCGCAGGCGATAGGGTGCATCCACACACTGGACGAAGTCGAACGCTCCCCTCGGCGCGCGCATGAGGTCCGGATACTCGCGCCAGTCGTTACGTGCCATCACCGCCACGTGTCGGATTTCCGGACGTCGCGAGCGAACACCTTCCACCAGGCGGAGCGCCACGCGCAGCTCGACGCGCCTCGGGCTTGCGGGAGACAGAATCCAGCCCATGTAGTCGGGTCCAAAATCGGCCACCATCTGAACATCAGTGGGGCGCACGTTGCCGCAAATCTTGATCCGCACAGGGCTGCGACGGCTCGTTCGCCTGCGCGCAGCAACGCTTTTTTCCAACTTTACAGCGAGATCGCCACTGCGAAGGTGCCCGGGGCCACCATGGAGCGCATGGAATCCATCCTGCTGGAAGGAGAAGTCGGAACCCGCCTGCGAGATCTGGTGAGCGGCCGCGGGAGTCCGGAACACCGGACGGTGCGCGCCGGCGCCATGCGCCACGCTCCGGTGCAAATCCACGGGCCCGCCCGTTTCGCGCGTTCGGAACGATTTCTGCCCTCGGTGGATCGGACCGCCTCCCGCTTGACGCGTCTTCCGTCAGGACTCCTGGCGAAGCTGCCGCCACACCTGGTCCTCGTGCCCCAATGCGTGGCCACTTCCCGATTTCTGCTCACCCACCTGTTCCTTCCCCGGGACGGGATCCTTGCCTGCTACTTCCATCCGACACGCTGGAACGAACCTCAGTCCATCACCGGTCCACGCGCCCCGACAGGCGATGTCCTGACACGACCGGGTCTCCTGGAGGCGGTGCTCGGAGAGTGTGCCCTGTTGAGAGAAAGCGGCAGGGCGCACAAGTTTGTTGTGCCCTTGCGGGACCTGCTGCCCGGCGAACTCTTCGAGATGGAAGAGCTTGCCTTTCGAGCCAACCGATCCTCATGAGAGTCCAGCAGAAGTCTGCGCCGAACACCCAGTGGGAAATGCCGTCCGGCTTCGAAGCGGGCATTCTGGGACGCCGGGAGTTGGCCGGTCTCACGCACTCCGACGAAAGCGAATTGCGTCATGCGGAACGCCGTGCGGTTGCCGCACACCTGGACCTTCCCGTGGAACGGGTGGCCATGCTTCGTCAGGTGCATGGTTCGCGTTGCGTTTGCGTGAACTCGGACGCCCTGGTCGCGGGGGACCGGTGGTTCACAGAGGAGGCGGACGCCATGTGCACGCGCGAAGTCGATCTGGCTCTGTGCATTCGAACCGCCGACTGCGTCCCGATTTTCTTGTTCAGCCCGCATGGCGGTGGGCTCGTGGGTCTGATACACGCGGGGTGGCGCGGGCTTGCCGCCGGGATCATTCCGCAGTTCTTTACCTTCGTGCGTTATCAGTTCGGCACGCCCCCGGGGGAAATCACGGCCGTTGTTGGCGCGGCCATCAGCGGCGAGGTCTACGAGGTCGGTCCCGAAACCGCGCAGCACTTTCGGCGGAGCGAAGAGCGGGGTGGAAGGCTCTTTGTAGATCTCCAGGGGGAGGCCATCGACCAACTCGAGGCGGCAGGCGCAATCGCCCGAAATGCCGGCGGTTGCACATTCCTCGAAAATACGAACTACTTCTCCCACCGGCGGGGCGATACCGGTCGCAACTTGAATTTCATTCGCAGGAAGGGAGCAGGGACTTCCTGATTAGGTCGGCAACAGATGGATGAGGGGACGACAGGCGAAGGCGAAGTGCTGCTGTACAACCGCCGCCTGAAGAAGGCGATCCTCGACGTGATGTTTCGCGACGTGGAGACCTTCTACGTTCACTGCATGCCCAATCCCCTCCTGGAAGTCGGCAGCCGCGGACTGATCGAAAAAGAAGGGAAGGAGGGGATCATCCTCGTCTTCGGACCATACAGCACGCGCCACCTTTCTTGGGACGACGGCCTGATCTACTGCGACATGCAGTTCGGGCGCTGGGAGCAGGTGGTCATCCCCTACGAGTGCATCGCCCGGATCTTCGACAAAACCGGGCAGGTGATCATGCAGTGGGCGGTCATGACTGCCAGCGAGTCGGAGCAACAGCCCGTTGCGGTTGTCCCGCCGCCGGAAAGCGCGCAGGAAAGCAAAGCGGCGGACGGGCAAACGGAAGCCGAAGAGAGCAAGCGGGTCATCAAGGTGGATTTCACGAAAAAGAAGAAGTCGTGACCCCGACGCGGGGCCGTCCCGCTTGCCGATACTGGAGATTGGCATGACCGGCAGGGCCCAGCGCGCACCTGAACTGCTGCTCGAACAGGCCATGTCCGAGCCAAGGCCTGTTCCGTTGGAGGTGGGCCGGTTGGTCTGCTTCTCATGCCCCTGCCCCGGACGCAGTGCGGTCAATGAAGACGGCATCGCCCTGGTGCCGATTGGAACGGAAGCCGCCGTGCTTGCCGTGGCCGATGGTGTCGGCGGACACAGCGGGGGCGAAGTCGCCGCGCGCACGGCGCTGGGATGTCTGGTCGAGGCGCTCGCCGAAGCTTCCCCGGGCGCACTTCGAGGCGCGATCCTCGACGGCCTCGAACGGGCCAACGAACGTGTGATCGCGCTTGCGACCGGGGCGGCAACCACTTTGTCGATTGTCGAGATCTATCAGGGAACCTGCCGTCCCTATCACGTCGGCGATTCCTTGATCCTGCTCACGGGCGGCCGCGGACGTATCAAGCACCAGAACATCGCGCATTCGCCCGTGGGTTACGGGGTGGAAGCAGGTTTGCTCGATGAAGAAGGCTCCCTGCACCATGCGGACCGACATCTGGTTTCCAACTTCGTCGGCTCCCCCGGAATGCGCATCGAGATCGGCGCGCCGCTTCGCCTGGCCCCGCGCGATACGCTGGTCCTTGCCTCCGATGGCCTCGCTGACAATCTGCTCGTTTCGGAGATCGTAGAACGCGTCCGCAGAGGCGGCATCGACAAAGCGGGGCGCTTGCTGGCAGACGACGCGCTGCGCGCGATGACGAAACCCGAGGCCGGTCGCCCCTCGAAGCCCGACGACCTCACCTTCATCCTCTTCCGACCCCATCACATCCCTTCACGCGCCGGCGGTCGGGCCCGCTAACAGCACCTCAGGCCAGGGCCACGTCGAGAAACATCATGCATGATCAGCGAAAAGAAGGTGGCCCCGAGCATGATGCCGGCCGCGACGGCCAGCATGATCACGCGCGAGTTCTCACCCCACCGGGAACGGAAGAGAATCGGAAGCGCTCCCACGCCGGTGCACAGTCCGGCCGCAAGACTGCCCCAGAAGCCGCTCGCGATGATTTCCCATGGGCTCATAGCTCACCGCCTGGAAAACTCCGTGTAGCTTTCGAACCCTTCGATGCCCAGCCAAACGACGGCCAGTCGCAGCATCCCGAACGCGACAAAGGCGATTCCCACCCAGAGCAGTATGCGCTGCAGCAGGGAGCGACGTTCGAGCATCCATCCTGCCAACGGCGGAACGAAACCGGAAATCGCAAGGGCGCTCAGGCCGGCCAGGGCCAAGAACCCCAACGGGTGGTAGCGAAGTGAGTGGGCCAAGTCCCCGTGCAGCAATCCTGAAACCGAGCGTGTCAGCCCGCAGCCCGGACACGGAAGCCCGGTCAGGGTGTAGAACACACACAGCGTGAAACCCAAACCCTGCGGCGGAAGGAACAGGCCCAACGCCAGGGCGCCGAGGGCCACGGCCTGGAAGAGGCGCAACGTGGAGGGCGTTCGGCCCGAAAGTATCGGAAAGGGCGACTGCATCTCAAACGGCCCGAAAGACACTGGAGTCCCTGTATTCGACGGCGCGCGTCGCGTAGGATTCAGCCGTCCGCCGGATCATGGCCTCCTCTTCCGGTGTGATGTCCCGCACGACCCTGGCCGGAATGCCCATGGCCAGCTTCCGCGGCGGAATCTCTTTACCCGGTGGCAGGAGACTCCCCGCCCCCAGCATGGCGAACTCCCCCACGCGACAATTGTCGAGGACCGTCGCGCCAATCCCAATGAAAGCAAAGTCCTCCAAAGTGCAGCCGTGCACCGTCACGCGGTGCCCGAGCGTGCAATTGCTGCCGATGACCAGCGGAAAGCGTCCGCCCGTAACGTGCAGCATGGACTGGTCCTGGATGTTCGTGCGTTCCCCGATCCGGATGTGGTGCACGTCACCGCGCGCCACACTGCCGAACCAAATGCTGCTTCCTGCACCGATCTCGACATCCCCGACGATCACTGCGTTCGGAGCCACGAAGACATCGGCAGCCAGGCGAGGAGCAATTCCTTTGTACGAATAGATCATATGCTATCCTCTCCTGACTCCGAACCGCGGACCCACAGGCGAATGGAGGGCGCCTCGAGGCGACGCAGCCACGGCTCTTCGGGCGTACGCCCCTCCGGCTCGACCAACCAACGCAGGAGGCGGCCGGCCTGCTCCCGGCTCAGGCCCAGCGGACCGGTGATGCGTGATACGTCCAGAGTGGCGTGTACGGCGTCATCCGCCCACTGGGCGCCCGCCGCCAGCAGCGCGGCCGCAGCGCCCGCACGAAAGAACCGATCCCGATTCAGGAGCGTGTCCTCCAGAGCCGCGATGGACTGAGTGAGGATGCCTTCCGAGCTATTCATGCGCTGACACAGAACCCGGATGAGCTTGCCCGCAAAATCGGGGCTGTTTTGAATCAGGGCCTCCAGGTTGTCCCCGTCTGCCACAGCCAAAACGCAATCCGTGCGACAAACGGCCGTGGCCGCCCGGGGCTGATCTCCCACGACGGCCATTTCGCCGAAGATATCCCCGGGTCCGGAAATGGCCATGCTGACGACCTCATCGTCGCCAACCTTCTTGAGAAATTCGACTTCGCCTTTCTGAATCAGGTAGAACTCGCGGCCACGCTCGCCCTCGCGGAACAGGACGGTTCCCGCCGAAAGACGACGTTGCTGCTGCATGACGGAAGTGGGCCGAACGAACAGGCGGCGGATCAGCTCGAACCCGGGAATCCGAAGGTTGAAAATGATGCCGCGCAAGAAGCGAAACAGGTGATAACGGATCAGAAACGCGCGCAGGCCGCTCGGCCGATCGACGAAGCGCACCACGGTGCCGCTCGGATGGTTGGGATCCACGTGGTTGTCCCAGATGACTTCCCCCTGAAGCGGCGGCGAGGCGAAGCGCGAGATGGTGAAAGAAACGGCGAGTCGGGTTCCCGGAGGAAAATCGTCCACGGTTTTGAGCAGGCAGTCAGTAGCCGAAACGTCGTAGGTGATGGCCGTCCGTTCGTCCGCGTCCGTTCCTATCCGAAAAGTGGCGTCCGCGATAATCGGGATGCGGATGAGGCTGCTGCGAAAGTACTGGGGATTGACCGCTCCTGCCGCGACGCTGGCCGCCGCGTAGGCAGCGGGCAGAACACTGAAAAGCGTGATCTGCTCCACCGTCTTGAGCCCCAGCGGCAGGAGTGACATCAACTTCTCTCGAAGAGGAAGGAACAAAAGGGCGCACAGAAAGAGCACAGCAACGGCCGCAGTCTGAGCCGTCCCCAACTGCCACCGGAGCAGGGGTACGTACTCCGTGTTTTTGGTACCCATGGAGCGCAGGATCCATCGTTCGTACTGGGGCTCGCGCTGAATGGTCTCCCACTCCTCGTAGCGCAACGACATGGCCTCGAGCAACTCGAGCGGCGGCAGCGTCTGCGACCGCGCCAACGAGTAATCCAAAAGGAATACCAGGAGCACCAAGAGCGGCCCCACGAGATACACCAACTGGGTGCCGATGTAGAGCAGCGAGTCAAACGTGCCGTGCAGCACGTACGGAAGCACGAAGGCGAGCGCCGTTTCGACCCCCTTGCGCTCGACGTCGCTGCGACACCGGGCGATGGCCAAGAAGTATCCGACCAGTCCGCAAGTGGTCACGTGCAACGGCACCGAGCTGAGCGAACGCGGAATCACAATCGACGGACGCTCGGAGAGGGCGTAGAGGATGTTTTCGACCGCCCCAAACCCCAACCCGACGACCATGGCGGACATCACCACTTCGGGAACGACAACCTGTTCGCGCCTGCGCCGAATCAGGTAGTAGATGAGAGCGAAGGCTCCCATTTTTTCGAGCAGGGCGGCCTTCACGAAGCCGATGAAGAGCGGGTTCGCGCTGGGGAATGTTGCCGCAACAATCACGGCGATCGGCAGGATCACACCCGCCAGCATGCAACCTCCGAAAAAAGGTTCGAGATGATCCCAGTAGCGCAGCTTTCGCAAATGGGCGCGCAGAAAGATCAGGTACGTCAGGGGCACCGGCAGCAGAGCCGGCAGTACTTGGAGCAGCGTCTCCATCCGAACACTACACGCTTACACGTTGAATCGGAAATAGCATACGTCCCCGTCCTTGATGATGTACTCCTTGCCCTCCAATCTCATGCGACCGGCCTCGCGCGCCGCGTTCAGAGAACCGAATCGATCCACATCCTCGTACGACGTCACTTCGGCCCGTATGAAACCACGCTCCATGTCCGAATGAATGGTCCCGGCCGCTTCGGGCGCCGTACTGTTGCGGCGGACAGTCCACGCCCGAACCTCCTGAACTCCCGCGGTGAAGAACGTGACCAGATCGAGCAGAGCGTACGAAGCCCGAATCATTCGATGGAGGCCCGCCTCTTCCAGACCGATGCTGGCCAGATACTCCTTCTGCTCCACCGGGTCGAGAGATGCAATCTCTTCTTCTATGCGGCCGCAGATACGCACACAGCCGGAGTGCTCCGCTGCGGCCATTTCTTCGACTTCCTTCGTGAACGCGTTCCCGGAGGCCGCGTCCTGTTCGGCAACGTTGGCCACGTACAGCACGGGCTTGGCGGTGATCATCTGGAATTCGCGGGCGAGTCTCTGCTCTTCGGGGTCCAGTTCCAGCGAGCGGGCGGGCTTTTCCTCCCCAAGATGAGCAGAAATCCTGCGGCCGAGCTCGAAGCGGACTTTGGCTTCCCGATCCCCCGAGCGGGACTTCTTCTCGAGGCGTTCCACCTGTCGGTCTACGGACTCGAGGTCAGCAAGGATGAGTTCGAGGTTGATGATGCGGACATCGTCGGTCGGATTCACGCGACCCCGCACATGAGTGATGTTGTCGTCTTCGAAGCAGCGGACCACGTGGGCGACGGCCTGCGTTTCTCGGATGTGGGACAGGAACTTGTTTCCGAGCCCTTCGCCTTTGCTGGCTCCTTCCACGAGGCCCGCAATATCCGTGAACTCGGTGAAAGCAGGCACAACCTTCTGGGGTCGGACGATTTCGGTCAGCCGGTCGAGCCGGGCATCCGGCACGTCCACCCGACCTACGTTCGGCTCGATCGTACAGAAGGGGTAGTTGGCCGACTGCGCGCCGGCCTTGGTGATGGCATTGAAGATGGTGGACTTGCCGACGTTGGGCAGTCCGACGATACCGCAGCGCACAGACATTCCGGACGTCTCGGCCGGCCCCGCCGCTGTGCTAAGCGATTTTCCGCAACACCCAAGAGCGGGACGGCTCAAAGAATTCGGTCCTTCGCTGCCCCGAAAAAGGGAATGCGCCGAAACGCCCGGTTGCATCGTGCGTCTCAACAGACAATGGGCGGGAATCCCAAGCGAGTTCTCGATGTGGGCCAGTGTGGACCGGATCACATGGCCATTCGTCGCCTGGTGGAATCGTTCGGCGCGCGGGTCGAGCGGGTTGCAATGCCCGAACAGGCGTTGGAATTGCTGCGCCGGGAGCCATACGACCTGGTGCTCGTGAATCGCAAGATCGACCAGGACTATTCCGAGGGGACCGAACTCATCCGCGCCATGCAGGCGGACGCGCTGCTCCGGCGTGTGCCGGTGATGCTGGTCTCCAATTATCCGGATGCGCAGGCCGAGGCGGTCCGCCTGGGGGCGGCCCGCGGTTTCGGGAAGCGTGCCCTCGAAGCACCCGGGACGCGGTCTTTGTTGGGTTCGTATCTGGGCTGAAAGCGTCTGGGCTGAACGCCCCTGTTATTGGTTTACGGGAAGGAAACCCCTACCGATTCGCCTCAAGAGATGAGTCGCGCCCTCCGCCATCCGCTCCGCGAAAGCGCCTTCTTCTTGGCGGGTTTTGCGATCCTGAGTGTGCCCCTGCGTTTGGTATGGCTGTCGCTCGCGGGAGGGGCGCCTCCGGCCGGATTTCTGCACCTTTGGTTCGACGACCTGGCAGCGGGGCTCTTGCTATCGACCGTGTGGCTCCTGGTGTCGATCGGACTGCCCGGCCGCGGAGCGCGCTGGGCGGTCGCGGGTTTTCTCCTGGCTCAGGCGGGATTGTGGAGCATCGCCTCCACCAAGTACTATCTCAACTACGAGACTCCCTTTCGCCTGAGCCATCTGGCGCACGTGGAAGGCGCCACGCAGATGACGCAGTCCATCGCCTCCGAGATCACCGGGACCGTGGCGGTGGGGGCACTGCTCGTCGTTTGCTTTTCTGCCACCTGGGCCTGGCTCGGAGCGCGCCTGCCCGCCACAGCCGTCAGCATCGAATCGCTCGCGGGTCGGTTGCCAGGTTTTCTCGGAACCGCTGTGGCTTCGGCTGTTCTCCTCGGGCTCGTGCACCTCATCACTCCGACCGGCCCGGAACAGGAACGCGGATACAATCTACTGTATCGTGTGACACTGGCAGGCTCCACGCATTCCGGACCGCGCGTCGCCGGCGGACTGGATGCGGCCATCGCCACGAACAACGAGCCCTTCCGGTTTCGTTTCGGTTCGAACTCGGTCGAAAACCCCAAGCGGCTGCCCCGCCTGCCATTTCCCGATAAGGGAAAACAATTCAATATTGTCATCTATCTGTTTGAGGGCACTTCGGCGGAGTACATTGGGAGGCGCGTGAACGGCCGCAGCGTCACGCCAAACTGGGAACGGTTTGCCCAGAACAGCCTGCGCATGCGCAACCACCACGCTTCCAACCCTCTCACCATCAACGCTCTCTTCTCGATTCTGACATCGGCGTTCCCGCTCCCCGCCGATCGCTGGGTCATCAAGGATCATCCCGACCTGCCGGTTGCCAGCCTGCCCGAGGCATTGCGACGGGTCGGCTACCGAACCGGCATTCTCAATACCGGCTACTTCAAGTACGCGGGTCAGGATCGGTTTTTGGGTCGGCGCGGCTTCGATCTCATGATGGACGTGAACCAACTGCGCAAGCCGCCGTACACGTACGCCCTGAACTGGGGTATCGACGACCGCGCGCTGATCGGGCCCGCGCTGGAATTTGCCCGCGTGGGCACAAATCGGCCCTTCTTTCTACTATTGAAACCGGAGACGCCGCACCATCCGTACGACGTGCCTGAGGATCGCTTCTATCTGACCCGACCGGAACGCGTGACCGGCGCCCGCGAACGCAGCCTGGCCAAGTACGAAAACGCGCTGTACTTCGCCGATCACGTAATGGGGGAAACCGTACGCGCTTTCGAAGAGGCCGGGTTTGCGGACAATACGCTCTTCTTTCTGATTGCCGATCACGGCGAAGCATTCGGACAGCACCGGGGCAACTACAACCATCCGTTCTTCGTATACCAGGAGAACATGCACGTTCCCTTCCTGATTTACAACCGGCGCCTGTTTCGAACGGGGATGGATGTGGACCGCATCACGCGCCACGTCGATGTCCCCATCACCGTTCTGGACATCGTCGGGCTTGCACCTTCTCCGGAGCAGCAGGGAGTCTCGTTTCTGCGCGCCGGCTTCGAACAGATGGCCTTCTTCAATACAACGTGGCGCAACGATCTCATCGGCCTGCGCGACGGGCGTTGGAAGTACATTTACAACCTAAAAAGCGGACAAAGCGAACTGTACGACCTCTCCCGCGACGCTCGCGAACAGTACAACCTCGCGCAGACAGAGGCACAACTCCTTGACCTGTATCGAACGAGACTCTTCGCCTTCCGCGCTCACCAGCGCAAGTGGTACGAAAAGGTGGCCGGACGACCCATCGACTGGTCGCTGACCATGTCCAAAGACGGCCTGTGATCGCCACCGGAGCGCTCGGCCGCTGAAAGCGCGCGTGCCGACCGCGCTCCTGAAACACTCGCGCTTTCGCCACCTCCTGAGGGATCTCCTCCCGCGCGTGGTCGGGCAACGATCGCATTCTTGGGCGCGATGATTCTCGTGAGAAGAGGCTGGCGAAGGTGTGATTGCGCTCCTGCCGATTCGAGTATGCGGGCCGCGCCGAAACGCCGGAGATATCTCGCAATCCAGACGCCGCCTTGCCGCGTACCATGGGCGCGGCGAACGGCTCCGACCGATGGGAATGAGAAGATGTCGGTGGGCGGGGCGGCCATGAGCGGGGCCTTCTTCTGGAATACGAAACTCTGGCCGCGCGCTCACGAGGTCCCGAGCGACGGGCCCTGATCGCCATCGGAGCGCTCGGCCGCTGAAAGCGCGCGTGCCGACCGCGCTCCTGAACCGGCACGCTTTCACTACCTCCTGAGAGTTCTTCTCTCCTCTCCCACGGCCCTCCCGGTCCGAGCGTCATCCTGTCCGAGATTGCTCTCATGAGGAGAGGCTCGGGAAGTGCGATGGCGTTCCTGCCGATTCGAGTGTGCGGCCCGCGCCCAAACACCAGGACTCCTCGGGTGCGAGAGCGCCGCACGAGTTCTATGGGATCACGGTCCAGGCAGGCAGCGAATCTCGAGCGGTGCCATCATCGCCCGGAGAAAGCGGACCTCCATCTTTGACCCCATCGTTTTACAGGGTGCCGCGAGCCGACTCCAGACCGGAGCATGCGGCGCCGTGATCAGCGAACCATCTCGGATGATTTGGCCGCCGCCGAGCACGACTTCCACTTTCCGCTCGACCCTATAATCGGTGGGTTCGATCTCCAGGGACCGGTTGCGCAAGACACGCACGTCGGTCGCGGTGATGGTGACCGGCCCGCGCACCAAGTCGACGACGGGATTAAAACACAGGAAGAAGCCGACGGGCAGGGAATAGCGCGCCACCCTGAACCAATTGCGTACAAGGTTCCACGGTGGCAGGCGGAGTTCGAAACCGAGCATGCCCGGCCAGGTCAGCGAAACCCAGATCGCGCCTCCGAACTGCCAGATGACGCGAATGAGCGACCAGATTCTCCAGTTGCCGTCCGTCAGATCCGGGATCCAGGTTACGAGGTACCCGAACATACCGCCCAGTACGAAAACGCACATCGCCAGGCCCGGAACCATGGACGTGAGCATGGGTCCCGCAATGGTTGCGTCAAGCGGCAATCCCTATCGGTGGTCTTCTTCCCCAGCCGACGCGCCCAGAAGGAATTCCACGGCGACCTGCAAATCCGCAAACACCGGGACGTCAGCAGGCCAGGCGCCCGCCGCACGCGTACGTTCTCCTTTTCCCGTGAGCACGCCGAGCGTTCGAACCTGCGCAGCCCTACCCGCCTCGGCATCCGTCGCGTTGTCCCCGATGAAGACGGCCGCCGAAGCTGGGACGTTGAGTTCGCGCAGGATCTCGAGGAGCATCCCGGGCTGCGGTTTGCGACACGCGCAACCTTCGTCGGGTCCATGCGGGCAGACGAGGATCCGCTCGATAGTGACGCCCGCTTCCTGCGCGAGCCGCACAAGTCGCCCGTGAATGGCCTCCATGACGCCAAAGCTGAAGTAGCCGCGAGCTATCCCCGACTGATTGCTGGCCACAGCCACGCGCACACCGGCCGCCGCCAGGCGACCGAGCGCTTCCAAGCTACCGGGCAGAGGGTGCCATTCCTCAACCGACCGAATGTAGTCGTCGCTGTCCTCGTTGAGCACGCCGTCCCTGTCCACGATCACGAGACGCGGCCGCGAGCTTTGTTCGGACGAAGGGCCCATCACCGCACCCAGGCCCTCCATCAGCTCGCGCAGCACCACCGTTGCAAAGCCGCCGGGGGGAAGCGTGAAGCTCACTTCGTAGCTATCGCCCGTGACTTCGTGAGAAACCTCGCCGGGAAAAAGGCGCGCGAGGCGTCGCGTGCCCGGTGGACCTCCCTGGCCTGTGAGCCGGCGAATGGCCTGCGGCGCCTCGAAGGAAGAGAACACGACCTCCTCCAAAGCCGCGGGCCGACCCTCGGGATGAGGCATGCGCGACCCGAGCATGGGGCCTGTGTAGCAGACTTCGCCTGCGGCGAATCCCTTCTCGAACGAGGCGGGGTCGTTTATCGGAAAGGGCCGCTCACCCGGATCGAAGGCGAGATCCCCGACCAGGAGGCGGGCAAACAGCCCGCTGCGAATCCGAGCCTCCAGGTAACGGTTGAAGAGCTCCGACTGCAGAGCCGAGACCAACAATTCCCGCAGTTCCCGACCGACACGCTCGCGGCCGCGCAGCACGCGCACGGCCCGTTCGACATTCCCGGCGTCTCTGCCGAAGCGCTGCTCTCCGAAATAGTTTGGCACACCATATTGATTCAACCACGCCCACTTGGCCTCCAGGAGGCGACGGAGTTCGGTTTCGGAGCGACCGGTTTCCGACACCCGAATCCGGAAGCGGTTCCCCGCGAGCCGACCCCGCCTGAGTTTGTGGCCATGCCTGGCAAGGCTCAGTACTTCGACACCCACTTCCTCGGACAACCGGCGCTGCAACTCGCCGAGTTCAATGCTCGGTGCGTAGATCGAAAAGGTCTGACTGACTACCGCATCCCGATCCTTCAGACCCGCAAAGCCCACGTCCTCGACCCGGCAACCCACCCTGCGGACGATGGCGTCGCGCAGTTCGGGGGTGGTTCGCCCTGTTCTGCGGACACAGGCGAAGACGTGCGGACCGGTCCCATCAGGAGCGAAATCCAAGAACTCTTCGACGCTGAAATCCTCCGGGCGCATACGGAGCAGGCCTCCGGTTCCGGGCAGGCCCGCAGAGATGAGCAGGTCGGACCGCTTCCAATCAGACATGGAATTGTACTTGCGTGGCACGGGCCTGGCATCAAATCAAAAACAATGAAGGTCACCTTCTGGGGCGTCCGGGGTTCGATCGCCACTCCCATCAAAGGGCATGCGGTGAACTCCAAGATCCGCAAGATCCTCGAGTACGCCTCCCCGGCGGACGTCCTGGACGAAGCTTCCATCGACAGATTCCTGCGCTCCCTGCCCTTCTCCCTAAAGGAGACCTACGGCGGAAACACGACCTGCCTGGAATTGCGCACGCGGCAGAACGAGTTGGTGATCGTGGACGCGGGCACCGGGATCCGAGAACTGGGCAACAAGATCCTTTCCGAGGGATACATGGATGGGGAGGGAGAGTGTTTTCTCCTATTCACGCACTCGCACTGGGACCACATCCAGGGGATTCCCTTTTTCATTCCCTTCTACGTTCCCGGGAACCGCTTCCATGTTCACGCCATCTCCGAGGACTTCGAAGGACGCCTGCGCTACCAACACAGCGATCGCCACTTCCCCATTGCTTTCGAGGGCATGCAGGCCGCGCGTACGTACACCCAACACCAGGTGGGGGAACCGTTTTCGCTGTACGGGCTCAACGTCACCAGCCGAGCCGTACGCCACCCGGGTAACTCCTACTCCTACCGGTTCGAAGAGGACGGCCGCGTGCTGATCTTCTGCACGGACGCCGAGTTCAAGGTCGAAGACATGGACGACATCGAAGAGTACCTCGAGTACTTTCACAAGGCTGACGTCCTGATATTCGATACGCAGTATACCTTCGAAGAACAACTCCAGAAGATCGATTGGGGCCACAGCTCAGCTTCCATTGCCACGGACATTGCCCTCAAAGCCGGGGTCCGCAAGCTCGTCCTCTTCCACCACGATCCGTCCTACGATGACGAGAAGCTGGACGAAGTCTACCTGCGCGCCCTGCGCTACAAGGAAATGGTGGAGAGCAGCACTTCGGGAGGCTCCGACCTCGAGATCGTCATGGCCTACGAAGGGCTGGAAATCGAAGTCTGAGCCGCCGGCAGAAGCCAGCGCAACCCCAAGGAAAGGACATGAGTGACGAATTTCTGATCGCAATCGACAACGGAACCACGGGCTCGCGGGTATTCTGCTACCGGACCGACGGTCGTGTCATTTCCAGCGTCTACCGAGAGTTCACGCAGTATTTCCCGAAACCCGGGTGGGTGGAACACGACGCGCTCGAAATCTGGACCGGCATACGAACGCTGTTGGGTGAAGCCATCGCGAAGGGCGGGCTGGATCCGAAGAAAGCCATCGGCATCGGAATCACGAACCAGCGCGAGACGACCGTGCTCTGGGATCGAAGTACCGGCCGGCCCATCCATCACGCGATCGTATGGCAGTGTCGTAGAACCGCGGATCGCTGTCGGGCTCTGCGGGAGGCTGGCCACGAGGAGATGGTGCGCAGGAAGACGGGCCTCGTCCTGGATGCGTACTTCTCCGCCACCAAGGTGGAATGGCTGCTCGAAAACGTAGCGGGCGCCCGGGCGCGCGCGGAGAAAGGTGAGTTGGCCGTCGGCACGATCGACAGTTGGGTCCTCTTCTGTCTGACGGGCGAACATCGCACGGAGCACACGAATGCTTCACGCACGAACCTCTACAATATCGAGAAGAAGAGTTGGGACTCCGAGTTGCTCGAACTGTTTGGCAAGATCCCGCGCGCGGTACTACCCGAAGTCCTCCGCAGCGGCGCGGAATTCGGTCGCACCCGCGGGGTCGGCACGCTGCCGGATGGCATACCGGTGTTGGCCATGCTCGGGGACCAGCAGGCCGCCACGTTTGGCCAGCTCTGCGTCAATCCCGGAGAAGCCAAGAACACCTACGGTACGGGCTGCTTTCTCATCTTCAACACCGGCCAGGAATTTCTGATCAGCAAGGCCGGGTTGCTGACAACGTTGGCGTGCGACTCGCGCGGGGACGTGTGCTACGCTCTGGAAGGCTCGGTCTTCATCGGTGGTGCGGTCGTGCAGTGGTTGCGTGACTTTCTGCGATTCTTCGCCAGGGCGGAGGAGACCGAGGAACTCGTGAAGGAACTCAAAGATGAAACCGACGACACGGTCGTACTGGTGCCCGCCTTCGTGGGCCTCGGCGCACCGTACTGGGATTCCAGTGCCCGGGGCGCTGTATTCGGACTGACGCGAGACACGAGTCCGCAGCAGATCACCCGCGCGGCGCTCAAGTCCATTGCCCTGCAGAGCGCGGACCTGGTGAATGCGATGGAGCAGGACACCGGTCGTCGCATGCCCGCGCTGCGCGTGGATGGGGGCGCTACGGCTAACAACTACCTCATGCAGTTTCAGGCCGACATCCTCAACAAGCCCGTGGAGCGCCCCCAGAACGTGGACACCACGGCGTTGGGGGCTGCCTACTTGGCGGGTATCCAAGCTGGCATCTGGAAGAACGCCGACGACCTGCGTCGACATGAGTCCGCCCCGACCCGATTTCTCCCCGCCATGACCGAAGATCGGCGCAGCCGCGAGCTCATGTATTGGAGAAAAGCCGTCAGCCGGGTTCAGGGTTGGCTGGAATAGCGCCGGTGCCCCGGCCTCGGGCCCACGGTGTCCAGGCGGACGGCGGGCATTCGCAATGCGACATAATCCTGCGTGCGGGAGCCTCCTTTTGGGATTGACCCCGGGCCTGGTCGCCCCTATCCTCCACAGAAGCTGGGCCTCGGCCCGGACTGGATTTCGGAAGGCTCTCCTTGGCCGCAGGCCCATGCATCTGAAGACCCCCTCGCCCACCCTTTCTGCCCTGCTCGTTGGTCTGGCACTTGGCACGCCTCTTGGGGCTGCCCCGGTAGATCCCGGCCCGTTTCGGGTGGTCGATTCTGATTTCGAAGGCGAAGAGAAGGCCCTCGTATGGACCGCCCGTGTGAAGGACTCGGCCGAGCCGGGTCGGGACCTGTATGTGGTCACCAAAGCCTACGGCGGTCACGTACTCCAGAAACCTCCCATGGAAAGGGACCAGGAGGTTCTGTACCGCGCCGAACTGCCGCTTCCCGATGGCAAGCAGGCCGCGCTGAGCCTCCGAAAGCAGGTCCGCCCGGCCGTCGAAGCCACTTCGCAACCGCCCCTGCGGATCTTGTTCTCCTTTCACCTGGAAGTGGGGCTGCGGCTCCATATCCGGCGCGACGTAACGGTCACCGTCAAGGAGCGATCGGGTGAGAGTCCCGACATGCGTTCGATTCTCGGCGGCCTCGAGGGAGACGCGCGCCGGGTGGCGCTCGCCCTCATGGAAAACGACGCAAGCGAACTCGATTCTACCCGCTTGGTCCAGATGGCCGTTTGGCTTCAGACTTCGGAACGCCCGCTGGGTCGCACGGTGAAGAAGCTTCTGCTCCGAAAATGCCGCGCCCAGGTGGACGAGAAGAGCATCGACATGAACCTGTCGCGCAACAGCGTGGGAAACGCGGTGTTGCGCCTTCCCGCGGGGATTGCCTCACGCGTGACCCTTCGTCCGGACGTGTACATACGCGAGTACACCGCCTACAGCAACACGGTCGTCATCAAGCAGAGCCCGCTGCCGGCGTACGGGGTGCTGAAGCTGACGCAGCCGGGGACGACGCTGCGGCAATTCGGCCGACCGGTGGAACCTCCTGGCACGTTCGAGATCGGCCCGCTGGAGGTACGCGCGCAGCGTCGCCTGGAATTGCTGGCTTTCTTCCCGCTCGAGCCGCCGGGCGAACATCCGCGGTTGCGCGTCGAGATTCTGTTCCGAAGCGGCCGACCCATCGAGGCGTATTTGGATCGTGGGGAACTCCCTCCTCTGCCCCCTGTTCCCAAGAACCTTTCGCCGAAAGAAGTTGTTGGGGCTCTCGTGCGGATGGTCAGCGCGGCGGTTCACCCCGACGACGGGACCATCCAGGGACTCGGATACCGACAGCTCGTCGATCTCTATGCGATTGCCTTCGAGCCGGTGCAGGATCGGCCGGAGTTGCTGGGATTGCTCGAACAGGCGCTGCTCAAGGACATAGCCCGCCGCAGTTGGACGTATCCGAAGCGAGCCCTTTCGGCCGGCGTGGGTTGGACGGCCGAGGATGCAGAGATCGCACTGACCTATCCTTCTCTCGGCGGCGAACTGGCCGCGAAGCTTTCGTCCGAAGCCGAGCCGCGCAGTTGGACTGTGCACGAAAAAACGAAACCGGCGCGCAAAGAGATCGATACCGCTTCCGCCTCTCCGCATGCTCTGGCAGTGGCGGCGCTGGCCCGATCGAGCGCGCACCGAGCGATCGTGGAAAAGCAGGTCTCCCTCCTGGAGCAGCACGTTCGCCAGAAGCGCCCGGGCACGTGGACCCTGGAGGAACTCGTACGAACCGGTCAGCCCCTCAAGTTTGCTGCCGCGAAACTCAAGGGCGAGGGAGGCGAACTGCGCCGGCGGATCGTCTCCCTGCTGCGCGAACTGCGCGCCGAGGCGTTGAAGCGCTTCCAACAGAGTCCTGCAACGCTCACGCTTTCGGGCCGAGTTCAACTCGCACACCTGCTCTCTCCGGTATGGCGCCCGTATCTGGAAACACCGCCACGCCTGCTCGTCGATTCCATGGACATCGAACCACGGGACAAGTCCACTGCCGGGCGCGGCGCCGCCTGGGAAGAAGCCGGCCTCCGATTTCGCGCGGCGCTTCAGCGCGAGGCGCAGGAACTCCGGCCGCGCAGTCTATCGGTAGAGGAGAAGACCCGGCGCATCGATGCGCTTGCCGAACGATGGTTTTCGTACCTGAGAACCAGTCAGGGGAAGCTCCCGGACGAACTGCGAACGCAGTTGGAGGAGCATCAGAAGAAAGCGCGGTCTTTCGTATCAGCACCCGAATAGCTCAGGCCTCAGGGCGCAGGATCTTCTATGGAAGCGGCCACGATGGAAGCGATCCGGCCCGACAGCCACGTGGACGGGAGGGCTGTTCTCGCGTCGAATGTCGGGTGCAGGCGATTGCTCAGAAACACCACGAACAGCTGCTCGGTCGGATCCAACCAAAGCGAAACGCCGGTGAAACCCGAGTGCCCGTAGCCTCCCAGAAGATCGCCCTTGTTGGCTGAGTAACCGCTGTGGATGTCCCAGCCCAATCCCCGGTGCACGCCATCCGTCCCGCTGCCTGCTCCCACCAACATGCGACGTACGCCCAGAGCGCTGATCACGCGACGTCCACCGTAGGTACCCTCGTTCAGGAACATCTGGCAGAAGGCGGCCAGGTCATCCGCCGTAGAGAACACGCCCGCATGACCGGCGATGCCACCCATCAGGTACGCGCGCGGGTCGTGCACTTCCCCGCGGATCCAGGGGCGGGACTCTGCCGGCGAAGCAGACCCGGACCTCCCGTTATCCGCCGAAAGGTCCGGACGCTGATCGGATGGGGCGATGCGACCGCGGAACTTGAGGCCGAAGCGGCGCAGGGGAACGAAACCGGTATGGCTCATGCCGAGCGGCGCGTACAATTCGGAATGCACAAAGTCTTCGAAGAGACGCCCGCTGAGGCGGGCGACGAGGTCACCCAGAACCATGTAGTTGAGATCCGAGTAGCGAAACGAACCGCGCGAACCGGACTCGGGCGCGGTCGCATAGATCCTTTGGAGGGCGATCCGCGTCCCATCCCGGTAATCGGCCAGCGGACTCGTGGCAGGCAGGCCGGACCTGTGCGTGAGCAATTGCTCGATAGTGATCGCTTCCTTTCCCGCACTCCCGAACTCGGGTATGTGGCGGGCCACCGGATCCGATAGGAGGAGTCGGTCGCGCTCGACGAGCAGCATGACGGAGGGAGCTGTGGCAACCACCTTGGTCAGCGAAGCGAGGTCGAAGACTGTGTCCGGCGTCATGGCTTCCGATGTGGGCTGGATGCTGCGCCGGCCGTAAGCGCGCCGCCAGATCACACGACCGCGACGGCCCACAAGCACGACCGCCCCCGGCAGCAGCTTCTTGTCGAGGGCATCCCGCACTACCAGGTCGATGTTGCTGAGGTGAGCGGCCGACATACCGACCGCCTGCGGCTCCGCCGGCGCGAGCCGAGCCGCAGCACCACCCTGCGTTCGGGCGGGGCCCGCGCGGCCGGGCTGGGGAAGGCCCAGGATTCCGCTCGCGGCAAGGAGCAAGACGGCGAGGCGCGCGAAGCCGAATCGAAACGAAGGACTCATGAGTGCGAATTCCCCGCTTTTTCCGCGCCCGTGGCGGACCGCTCCAGGGGCAAAGTGACGACGAGGGTGGTCCCGCGGCCCACCTCCGACTCGACGCGGATCTGTCCTTGATGCTTTTCGACAATCCCCTTCACGATTCCGAGCCCCAACCCGCTTCCTTCGCCCTGGTCCTTGGTCGTGAAGAACGGATCCCAGATCTTGGAAAGAACGTCTGGCGGCATGCCCGGGCCGTTGTCCGTTATCGCCACTTCCACGCCCGGGCGACCGTGCATCTCGACCTCACGCGTCCGGATGACGATTCGCGGGTGAGGCGTGGAACGCAGAGCCTGGAAAGAGTTGTTGAGGAGATTCGTCCAGACCTGGTTGAGCTCATCCGGATTGCAGACCACCTCCGGCGTCTTTGCGAAGTCCCGGACGATCTCGACGGTGTCACGGTTTTGCCTCTGAAGGCTGTCCAGAATCACGAGTGTGTTCTCGATTCCCTCGTGAAGGTCCGCGGGGACCATGCTCCCCTGGTCCAGATGCGAGTAGTGCTTGAGCGCCCGCACGATGCGTACGATGGACGTGATCGAACCACGAATATTCTGGAGGTTACGCGCCGAATTGGCCACCTCCTCGAGGAGGCGAAACAGCCGCGGCAGATCGTCAGGAGAAACCGCGCCGAGAGTCTGGACCAGAGCCTGCATGAACGCGCCGTCACAGAAGGAGCCAATCTGTTCGACTTCGGAGACCGACGAACTGGAGTCCGGCTCGAAGATGCCGTTCTCGACCAGGTACACGGCCAGGTTGCGGGCCTCAGGAATGTTGCGCTCCTCCAGAATGGCCTGAAGCGCCCGTTTTCGCCGGAAGGCGTCCCGGACGCGCCGGAAGGCACCACCCGAGACGACCATGCCGACGCGATTGACCACGCGCGCGAGGGACTCCTGGTGTTCGGCCGGCACGAGCCTCACGATGCTCTGGAGGTTGCCCAAGAGAAAGCGCAGACTCTTTTCCACATTGTCGACGCCGCCGTTGATCACGCTCGCGGGCGTATTGATCTCGTGGGCGATCCCGGCCACCATCACGCCGAGCATGGCCATCTTCTCGGACTGCACCAACTGGCTCTGCGCCGTCTCCAATTCTCGCGTGCGCTCACGGACCTTCTCTTCCAGGTGCCCGAGGATCCCTTCGAGCCTGGCATAGAGGATGGAGTTGGAAAGGGCCATGACGGCCAACGCGCGAATCTCCTGGAGAACCGGCAGAATTTCCGCCGTGGGCTGGCGACGGGCGCGCACGAAGAGGATGCCGACCATCGACTGGTTGAGGACGAGCGGCATGAGGAGATCTGCGTTCACCTGGTCGAAAAACCGAACGGCATCCCGACGGATGGGGGCCCGCTCGGGCGGCCCCTCTTCCACGAAGTCTTCCCGCATGTAGATGCCGTCGTGCTCGGTGAGGTAGAGAAGGAAGGGATCGAAGATCATGATCCGCTGGATCACGTCGGGTTGCTCGGGCCACACCGTGAAAGCGCCCCGATCCTCATCCCACAGGTAGATTCCGATCCGTTCCGGACGCAGGATGTCGGAGAGAAAAGATACCACCAGATGGCACACCTCCCGGGTGGGCCGGAGTTGAATGAGGCTGGCCTTGAAACGATCCAGGCTTTCTGTGACTTCGAGACCCATGTCGACTCTCCGAACCTTCCCGAGGAACCGCCAGCCGGCAACAGATTTTGTCGGCCCGGCCTGCCATGCTGTCCCGGCGCACGCTCGGCTTCCTGACTTCTGTTTTGCGGATCGTGCTTTACGAACCCACCGGGGCGGGCCAGTCTGCGGCGGTGAAACATGAAGCGGCCCTGCCCTTTCTCGTTCTCGTTCTCGGCGCGGCGCAGGCAGGCTGCGTGACCGAGCGCGTACAGCCGGCGGTCAGCATCCACGCAGGTGTCGCGGGCAGCATCTACCCACCTGTCGCTCTGTACGGCACATGGGTCTCCGGAGATCGCACTCTGGCCTTTCAAAGACCACCGGCGGCGGCGGTCCACACTTCGCGGGCCTCTTCACACGCCGAGTACGATATCGCGGCACTTCGTCGCAACACGGACGGAAGCTACACGATGCGTTTGGCATCGCGCTCAGGCGGACCCGAAATCGAGCGTACGTTCTACATTCCCTCCAGAGGACTCCTGCGCGAGGTGGACGGTTCCGAAACCACGGACTGGTCGCGTCGCCATGAGTGATACCGAGGCCGGAACCATCAGTGGAGCTTTCGGGGCGTACTACGCCGTGCGCACGCCTGCCGGAGAGGCGGAACTCATCGGTCAATTGCGGGGTCGCATCCGTCGGCAGGAAAAGAAGTATGGGGACGGGCAACTGCGGCATCCGGCAATGGTGGGGGATCACGTCGTCTTCACGCGAGATCCGACTGACCCCGGCCGAGTTTCCATCGACGAGATCCTCCCGCGCCACAACGCGCTCTGCCGAGCTTCCGGTCAGGAGGTGCACGCGCTGGGCGCCAATCTGGACCGCGCGGTCCTGCTCGTGGGATTGCTTTTTCCGACCACGCCGCTGCGCTTCGTAGACCGCTTTCTGGTGAGTTGCCACGCGGGCGGTGTGCCGGCCGTGCTCGTCTTCAGCAAAGCGGACCTGGCAGAAGGAGAAACGACCCGTGAGATCGTGGAGCTGTACCGCGAACTGGGCTACCCCGTCTTCGCCCTGGACCTGGTCCACCGGGAGCCGGCGGACGCTTACGGTGACCTGGTGGCTCTGCTCTCCGGGGGCACATCCTTGTTTGCGGGCAATTCGGGAACCGGGAAGAGCACGCTGCTCAACCAGCTGCTCGGCGAAGAACTCCAGAAGACGGCCGAGATCAGCCACAGCAGCCTCAAGGGCAAACATACCACGACCAACCCGCGGCTGTTCCCGGCGCCGAACGGCGGACGCTACATCGACACGCCCGGCATCAAGGAGTGGGGCGTCCTGCATCTCACCCGGCAGGAGATCTTTGCGGGCTTCCCGGAACTCGAGCCGCTGGCGGCCGAGTGTCGTTTCCCCACATGCGAGCACAAACCGGGGGACCGGACGTGCGCCGTGCAGCGTCGGATTCGGGAGTGCCGCAGCGGCGACTTTGCCGGGCCTCCGCGGGGAGAACGGCTGGACAGCCTGGAGGCGATGCTTTTGTCCTTGGACCAGCCGGACCGTATTCGGTACGGGGACTACGTCAAGCCCACCGGTCGCCTGCGCTCCCCGGAAGATCGGTTCTGACCGCCGGTGGATTTTGACCGAGCCGGGGTCGAAAATCAGAAGGAAACGGCCAAACTTGTGCGCTTGCAGATAGTACAGACCCTCTGCCAACGGGGGGCCTTCGTGGCCCTATTGGCGAGCTTCGTGAGCCTGCACGGAGCCCCGTCGGAACCGGCGCCGCCTGCCGGCGGACCTGCCACGCGACCGGCGCCCGGCACACCGTCGCAGCCGGGGCCCACGAAGGGAGCAAAACAACCCGGTGCCAAGATGCCTGCGGGCGTGGGTGAACCCCCCGGCGAACCGGCGCCCGGCGAGGCCGCACCCAAATCCGAAGCCGAGTCGCCGGAGCTTCCACCGTCACCTGCGACTTCGGCCTGCTCGATTCGCTATCAGGAGCGCGACTTTGCACTTTCCGAGCCGTGGGAGCTGCATGTCGACCGCGGGGGCGCGGGTTCGTATGCGGCTGTGCGTGACCGGAGTTGGTCCCGCGCCAAGCTCCCGTTTCTCTTCAGCAAGCTGCCCGAGACCAAACAGCACGTGGGACACGTCTGGCTGCGCTGCGGCATTCAGGTGGACGGTGAAGTGGCGGAGATGACGGCCCTGTACCTGGGCCTCGTGATGGATGTGGACGAGGTCTTCTTCAACGGCACGCGCATTGGCGGGACGGGCAGCTTTCAGCCCCTGCGCGTCGACATCGAGAAGGAGCGACTCTACTCCATCCCCAAGAAACTCTGGCGCCGCGGCGAGAACCTGGTCGTCGTGCACGTGTACGGAACCCGGGGCCGGTCCGGCTTCACGCGCGCTCCTCAGATTGTGGACGAAGGACAGACGGCGCGCCGCCTGCATTCCGCGGATACGCCTGCCATCGTACTGTCCTGCATCTATGTCCTCGTTTCGCTGTTCTTCGGCCTGTTCGCGGTTTTTTTCTGGCATCGGAAAGAGAACCTGTATTTTGCGCTCTTCTCGCTGTCTCTGGGCCTCTACTACCTCATCCGAACCAGAGTCCGCTATGAAATCTTTTCCGACTTCCACCTCTCCTACAAGGCAGAACTCATACTGCTCATTCTGGCACCCGTGTGGTTCCTCAACTTCCTCCTTCGCCTCATCCGCGTGAAAACGCCCACGGTCGCCATTGCCTGGCAGGCCTACTACGGGCTGCTCGTTGTCTTTGCGCTCTTGGCCGGCAAGCCGGTCGAATGGGACAACGTCATCGTGGCCAACCTCGGCGGCCTGGCCGTCTTCATCCCGCTCATGTTGTGGCTCTTCAAGACGCACTACGCGCAGAACCGATCGCAGTTGCGCTACCTGTTGCTCGGCCTGGTGCCCGTCCTGCCCGCCCTGATTAACGATATGCTGGTCGCGGGCGGTTTGTACAACGGGCCGCGGTTTGTCGTCTACGCGCTCCTGGTGTTTCTGACGTTCGTCGCGCTCCAACTGGCGGACAGCGTGTTGGAACTCTACCGCAATCTTCAGGAACAGGAAAACGAGTTGCGGCAACTCGAGAAACGCAAGACGAGTTCGATCTTCAACATCTCCTCCGAATTCCGCACGATCTTCGAGGGTCTCAAAGGGGTCATTTCGGGAATGGAGAACGGAAAGTCCACAGGGGCCCGCAGGGCCTCGACGGACCGCAAACGTCTCAACCAGGAGTTGCTTCGCTTGAACAACTTTCTCACAGACAGCAACCTGCTTCCGCTCCTCGAATCCGGCGACTACGTAAAACGTCGGGTTCGCTTCAGTGTGCGCAAGATGGCAGAAGGCGTAGTGGAGAAGGCGCTCCTGATCACGGGAAGCCCGTCGCGTCGTGTCCAGTCGGACCTGCCGGCCGAAGACCTCGAAATGACGGGAGACCCCGACCTCATCTCGTCGGCCATGCTGCACCTCGTCGAGAATGCCCTGCTCTACACCCAGGGCCAGGTGGAACTCTCTGTGGAGAAAGACGGCAATCACCTGGTTGTGATGGTGCGCGACGAAGGCCCCGGCCTCGGCGAAGACCAAAAGAGCCTCGTCTTTCAGAAGTTCGTCCGTGGCGTCGAAGAATCCTCTGATATTCCGGGAACCGGCGTGGGGCTCCACATTGTGCAGCTCATCGCCCGCCACCTGGATGGCTCGTTGCGTCTGGAGTCCGGCGGGGGCTTCTTCTCCACGTTCGTGCTCTCCATTCCCATGACAACGGAGCAGCGCGCGGCATGAACTTCACGGGCAGAAGTTTGGTGAACCTGGCCGGGCCGGTGTGCTGGCTTGCACTTTTCTTGGTGGCGGCGCCCGTCTTTGCCCAAGAAGAGCGAGCGGGCGTGGACCTGAGCGGGTCGTGGCGGATGAATACGCAGGACGTACCGGAAAACGCGCTGCCCACCACGGAGGACTCCGGTTGGAAAACCGTTCAGGTGCCGGGCAACCTGGCCAGACAGGGCGCCGCGGCCGGTCGCTGGTTTTGGATCCGCCGGCAGTTCCAGGTGTCCGGGCCCGAAGTCAACCTGGCGCTCACCCTCGGGGCCGTCTTCGATTCCGACGAAGTGTATTTGAACGGACGGCGCGTCGGCGGCACCGTCTCGGAAGGATCCCGTCCCAAGAACTACGCAAGGCCCCGCTTCTACCCGTTGCCATCGAGCGCGCTCGTTTCCGGAGACAACCTTCTGGCCATTCGACTCAAGGGCAGTTTCCCGAATGAGATCGGGCTGATGGGTCAACCGCCGCAGATTCTGCCCGTGCCGCAGGCGGTGGCCGCCGTAAACAGCAACGAAGTGCAGGGGCTCATCTATGCAGCCGCGTACGTGGTCATTGGATTCTTCTTCATCATACTCTACTTCCGCATCGAAGAATTGCGCGAGTATCTCTGGTTCGGAATTTTCGCGGTGGCATTCGGCCTGCTCCAATTCTGTAGGAACGAGTATCGTTTCCTGTTGGGCGACTGGTTCTTGCTCTTCAAGTACGTCGAACAGGTCAGCTATACGGTGCTGCCTACGCTTTATTTGCTCTTTTTTCGCAACCTTTTCCGCCTCGAACTGCCCCGGATCGTTTACCTCTACCCGATCGTCAACACGGCCACGGCTCTGGCGTTGACGGTCCTGTTCAACCCGCTCTGGTGGGATCGCATCATTGGCGTCTGGTTCTTCGTCAATGTTCCCTTCTTCGCGTATTACACGTACATTGCGGGCATGCGTTCGATCAAGAACCTCGAGATGGAGGCCATCGTGGTCGGCGGCGGCACCCTGCTCATGATTAGCGCCACGCTGCATTACTTCCTGGTGGAACGCGGCTTCATCGACGGTCCGGATTACTTCGCCTTCGTTTCGCTTCTGTTCATGCTCTGCATCGCGCTGGCGCTGATCTACCGCATGATCAAGCTGCAACAGGAAGTGGAGGATCGCCAGCAACGGCTCAACGAAGTGAATGAACTGAGGGATAGAGTCTTCAGCTACATCAACACGTTCGTGCGCAAACCGGCCGAGGAGATCAGTCGCCTCTGCTCAGAGCTGTTCAGCGACGAGCAGGGAGACATGAGCCGCAAAGCTCTCGTGGCCGAGACGGAACAGGAAGTGGACAACCTCCAGGTCGACCTGGATGACATTCTCGAACTCAGCCGTCTGGAGGTAATCCAGGAACCCGAGTACGTCGAAACGGTGAACTTCAACGACTTCATCACGGCGGTCATTCCCGAGGGAAACATCACCTGCTACATCAAGGTGAACCCGGACATCGTGCTGAAGACGAGCCTGGAACTCGTGAACTCGATCGTGATCCGGCTCATCGACTTTCCCGGATTCCGGCAGTTCCGCCACATCGACCTCATCATCACTTCGGATCTCAAGCAGAACATCCACTTCCGGTTTCTTCTTTATCATACGAACTTCCGGGAGACGCGCAAGCTGTTCGAGCTGCTAACCAGCCAGAACCCGGAACGCGGCAGCCTCTGGGTGAAGTGGGGTATCATTCGCGAGATCATCCGCATTCTGGATGGGGATCTGGACATCAGTATCGTCAACCGACGCTTCCTCCGTATCGACATTCGTCTTTCGGCGGAGTTGCCACCGGAGGCTGACAGAGGCGCCCGGCGACGTTCGGGCGCTCTCGAAGTGCGGCACAGTCAGGTGGCGGTTGCCGAAGGCCTGCAACCGGCCAGCGACGACGAACAGGCCGCCGTGGCCGCCGCGGCCGTTTCCGGCGCGGCCCTGCCCCCGGCCCCGACCCCCTTCTCGAAAGACATGACGGTCGGTGAGTTTGTGAACGCGCTGGTGTCCCGACTGCGAAAGCGCTGAGCTGACGACGCCCTGTGCGGCGAGTTTGGTCGATCGGCTGACCCACGCGTGGTTGGCCACATGAATGACGTCCGCAGGGGCTTTCGGGGTTGCGTTGTCTTCGCGGTTTTTTCTGCCTTTGGCTTGATTTTTCTGATGCGTTGCGCGTTGCGCGTAGCCGCGCATTGCGGACGACCACTGCTCCTGTTGGCGGGTCCCGCTGCTGTAAGGGTTCATTCGGAGCCGCGCTTGATTTCGGAGCCCTCTTTCAGGGAGCGTGAACACGACTAATACGCGGCCAATCTGTGCGCGAGCCCGATCCCGATTCGATTCTCCGAGATATTGTGCATTGTGTCATTCAGGACGAAGTTATGGAAGTAACCCGGAACCTCTACGCGCGCGCCCCCAACCAGATGCAGGCGGCGGACCTCCGCGAAAACCTCAAGGCTCGTTCCGGCGCCGAGCCCAATCGACACATTCAGGCCCAGGTCCCAACCAGTACCTTTCAACTGAAAGTAGAGCTGCTCGAAACGGCTGATTTCCTTAGCGCGACCGCGACCCGTTACTAGGGATCCGCGCGCTTCAATCTCGAGGGTGCCGACGAGTAGCAGATAGCCAACCCCAGCCGGAAGGAAGGAGATCTGACTCTCGTACCGACGCAGCACGCTCAAGCCGAAATGCTGATCAGGGAAGACGACATAGCTTCCGTTGGCCACGCGGTGGACGTAGCCATCGCCCATCGTCATCCTTCGATTTTCATAGCCAAGCCCTCCGGAAAGGAAGAGTCCCTCCCGGTCCACTTTGGCCCGCCAGGGGAAAAACCGGAAACCCGCCGTTGCGGCTGCAAATGCGACTCGTGTGTCGACTCCGGTCGCATCGTTGGAGTCGAAAGGATTCGGGCCCTTATAGTCGATCGTGTTGTAAGTCTCCGACCGGACAGAATGGGCGCTGTCTCTCGTTTGCGCCGGGGGTGTTTCCCAGAGGCTGTTGCTGCGCACCTCAGACCATGGAAAAAGGTCAAAGGTCTCCCGCCGTCCCCCACCCGATTCAACAGAGTCCGCCGTCCCTTCGAGACCTATTGAGAAGGCCCACCGGTGGACCTCGTAGTCAAACAGTGCTCGCAGAAACTGATAGTCTTGTCGGACCGTTTGTTGGTGACCCTGGGCAGGGTTGGTGACGTCACTCCAGACATGGATGCCATGATTCCGTCCCAAAGAGATCCGGGCGCTTGCCGATTCCGCAATTGCGCTAGGCGCACCTGTGGCAAGAAAGCAAACACAAATAGGTAACACGTTCGCTTTCACGAAGCGCGCAAAGCGTCCGCTCGTCGCGCCGGGGCCTCTCATCTTGTCTCAAAGATCCTATATACGCCAAGGACTACTTCGTTTTGTTTCAGATTGTGCATGGTATCGAACAAAGGAACGAATGTTGGGCTACCACGGGCGAAGCCCCCGCGCTCGCCGTCGCCGAAAAGGTAAACTCGGTGGGCCACCAGCGCCACATCCAACGCCGTCGTTTCAGTCAAGAAAAAGGCAAGCGCGACGCTTCCCGAAAATCCACTCCCGGACAGGGCAAAATTCGTCTGGTGCAAGGAATCGTGAATGTCCATTGCCGTCGCTTTTGCATAGGAGGCTGTGACCGCGCCAGTGAACTCCAATCTCCTGAATCTGGACACGAAGCCAATCCCGATCGGCACCTCATATCCATGAAACGAATGCCGTATGCCGAGTCGCCGGTTGTTTGTGATGTAAGGATCGGCGAACGGGGGCCTGTCCTCAAGGCCATATTGGACACCATCCCCGAACGCCATCTTAACGAATGTCCGGGAGACGCCCAATGCAAAGAATGGTGCGAGCAGCCGGGGTGTGCCCACTTCATCGATTCCTGCAGGAAAATACCGCACGCTGATTCTCGCCATGTTCATTCCAAGCTCCGATGAAGCCAGCGGCGAGGCACCCTTCCCAAAACGGCTGGGGCCTTTAAAATCGTAAAAGTTGTATGTTTCCGACCTAATAGAATGGGCGCTGTCGGTTGCCCGCCACGGTGGACCCCGCTGCAGGCTGTTGCTGCGGACCTCGGACCACGGAAAGAACCGGAAATCCTCGTCCCGCGCACCTCCCGAATCGACCGTCCCGCCGGTCCCGGCCATCACCAGACCGAAGGCCCAATTCCTTCCAATATAAGCGGCGGAAAGCCCTCCCCAGCGGTAGTCCTGCCGGTAGGTGAGCCGCGAGCCCTTGTCGAAAGTAAACAGATGCGACCATATCATTTCACCGTTGTTTTGGGCAGCCAACGCGCCGACCCGCAGTGAATCCGCCAGCACGCCTTTTTGCGATGCGAAGATGAGCAGGCAAACGGCGATTTGACGAACGAGGCCGAGTCGGCCATCCCTTCGGTTTGGCGTTTGGCGCGTCTCCTTCCGAGAATAGCACATGGGCAACTCCACCTTGATTCTGCCCAACCAAGGTCAAGGAAGTTGCATTGCCTGAATCTCTTCCTGCCTATTGCTTGCGTAGCTGGCGCACGGACCAGTTTGGATGGTCAAAGCGGAAAGGAGGATCGCGTGAGCATCAAAAGAAGAGGAACGTTTGCGGCCGTTGTAGTGGCCGTGGCTGGGGTGACCGTTCTTGCCGGCGGGATGGGGAAGGACTTGAACAGTTCTAATCTAATTGCTCTCGGCCCAGCCTTTGAAGACCTCCAACGTCTCGCGTAGATTGCGCGGACCGCACGCTCCCAAGAATACATTAGCTCTCTACGGCAATGGACCCAGTCGTGGTCAGTTCGTAAGCGCTCATTCCAGGCCCCTTGACCGAAAGTGCCGCTCCACGTGATCGG
>CAZPFB010000067.1:15410-31401 GCA_964585735.1 uncultured Leptospiraceae bacterium | reverse complement strand
CGCTTCCCGAGCCGCCGCGCAGGCATTCAAATTCTCCATGGCCAGCTCAAAACCTCCGTTGCAACGGGGCATGACGTAGGAAGCGACCGGGAGAATCACAAGGGCCAGCGGGACCCATAGGAAGGCTCGCAGTTTCTGGGGAATGAACTGACTCCCGGGAATCCTGCGCCACCGTGAGTGGTTCCGCAAGAGCACAGCAGCACGCGCGCCGTTACCTGCCCGCAGCAACTTGCGGATCTGGGGAAGCAGAAGCTGACCACCCGCAAGTTGGCTCACCGTGGGCTGCACCCGGTCGATGAGGCGATCCACCTGACCTTTCTCCCGCCCCGCGAAACCCTCCAACATCGCGGCACAGGTTTCGATTTCAGGCGACGGGACTTTCCACATGGGTCACTATGTCCCAAATCGGGCACAAAGGGGTATGAGGAAAATCATGCGCGCAACGGTGTCAGCTTGCCGCTGCGCCCGACTCCGACTTCAGGGTCTGGATCCCCGCTTCCATCTCGGCCCGAGTCTGTTCCATGATCTCGTCGGCGGAACCCAAGAACCGCTCCGGTGCAATGGGGGGCAGAATGCGAATGCGAATTCGGTGGCGGCCCCGCAGAACGAGGCCCTTCTTCGGCAACGCGCGCGCAGAACCTTCGAGCACGATGGGCAGAATGGCGGTACGGGTGTCGTGCGCCAGTTCAAAAGCGCCACGTCGGAACGGACGCATGCGCCCATCCTCCGAACGGGTCCCCTCCGGGAAGATCAGCACCGAGTTGCCGCCGCGCAGCGCCCTACGGCAATCCTCCATCATCCGGGCGCTCGATTTGATGCGGCCTCGTTCGATCTCGATGTATCGATTCAGGCGCATGTTCCAGCCCACAAAGGGGATGCGAAAGTTTTCGGATTTGGAGACCCACTTGAAATGCGCAAAGATCCGAAACAACGCAAAGATGTCCACCAGCGACTCGTGGTTGGACACCATGACGTAGGGGACACCCGGTTGGATGTTCTCGCGTCCTTCGACCTGCACCCGCCAATGAGGACTGAACCAGGTGAACAGCGCGGCCCAGAACGAGGTAAACAGATGGAGAGCGCGCAGGCGACGGTCAAACAGCACCGTGGCCAACCAAATCAGGCAGGCGACCGGGAACAGGAGTATGCAGGTGAAGCCGACGAAGGCCCAATACAGGATCGACAGAAAAACGGCCATCGTGCCAGGACAGGAAGAGACGCGCCGTCCTGGAGGCAAGTGAATTCGGGGCGGGACCAAAGTTGACGGAAACGGACCTCACCGCCGCAGTCCGCAAAGCCGATGGGCCCGGGCCGAATGGCATTGACTGCCAGTGAAGCTCTCGGCGTGGGTGCGCGCATGAAACAAATCTTTGCGTCCCGCCTCCGCCGTTGGGCAGTCGCCGGACTGCTTGCGCTCTGCCCTGCACTCTTCCTGGCAGTGGCAGGAGTCACGGTGGCCGCGCCTTCCGATCCTGCCGCGGACTTCAGTGAGGTGAGCGAGACTTTTGCCCTGGTCACTGAGAAAGGCGGTCGTGGCGCGCGCGTGAAACCTTCCGCCAAAGCTGCGGTGGCCGCAAGCCTGCCGCGGGGAACCATTCTCCCCGTGCTCCGTGACGGACTGCACGAAGGCGAGGGCCGCGGTGGCTTTCCGATGTTGTGGCTCGAAGTGCGGCTCCCAAACGGAAAGCTGGGGTATCTGCACAGCACGGAAGTCTTCGCCGGGAAATCGGACGAAATCAAGGCACTGAGCACACTCGACTTCCAGACGAGCGTTGCTTTCTTCCATACAAAGGTGAAGTTGCCCTCCTGCGTGGAATTTCCTGGCGCCAGGGCCAAAGGCACGACGGCCGAGGATGACTCGCGCTTTCCGGCAGGCAATGCGTTCGTCCCGATCGTCGGTCGCCTGAAACGAGATGGGGCCGTCTGGTACCGTGTCCGGTACACCGCCTACCAACTAGGCGTCGGTTCCATGGGCGATGTGGAATGCTGGCTGGCCGAAAAGGACGGCGAATTCGTATCCGACCTGTACGCGTACACCTCGCGGATCGCGGGCCGGCCGGAGTGGAAGGACCTCTTCGACGCGGCCAATCAAGCCATCGGCGGTGACTTCAACGTGCGCGAAGCAAAGGTTCGCGAACTGCCCCTCACCCGCGACCGCACAACCAAGTACTACGAGGTCCTGGCGACGCGCGGTCGGGGGGCGCTCTCGCACGCGCTCTACCTCGCGCGGGGCCGCGGCCCTGTGAAGGTTCTGGGCACGCTTGGGATCTCCTACACGAAGCAGGTCGGTGAGTTGGTGAAACCGGAAGTCCGTGACCTCGATGGCGACGGCGAGATGGAGTTGGTCGAATTCCTGCCTCCACCCGGACACGGCGGCGGCATCTACCGGGTCCACGCTCTGAAAAGCGGAGCCTACGCCAGGATGCTCGAGATCACCGATCCCTTCGACGAAGGTCGGCTTCTGTTCCACGGCCCCTACGTCATCGTTTCGCTGGGTCCGAAGCTCGAAGCGGACCGAGCCCGCCAACTCTCGGAAGAAACATTCGGCGGGGCGCCCTGGTCACCGAAGTTCAAAGGCCGCAAGTTGCGCGCGCTTCAGTTCGCTAAGGGTGGGTTCGGCGAAATTCCAGCCGAGAGCCTGCCACCCGCCGCAAAGAAAGCGCTGGAAAAGCCCGCGCGCGACGGTTGATTGTGTCTGAGAGCACGGGAGGGAATCGAGGTGGTCTACAAACAACTCCAGGAGCGCGACGCGCCCCGCCCTTCCGTGAATCTCACAACGCTCGGTCGCATGAAGGCCAAGGGCGAGAAGATCGCCTGCATGACCTGTTACGACTCGAGCTTTGCGCAGCTCATCGATCAGGCCGGCGTGGACATGGTCCTCGTGGGAGACACGCTGGGCATGGTCATCCAGGGCCACGACACTACGGTTCCGGTCACGCTCGAGGACATGATCTACCACTGCAAAGCGGTGGCGCGGGGTCTGCATCGCCCTCTGCTCATGGGAGACATGCCGTTCATGACGTATTCTTCGCGCGAGCAGGCGCTGGGCAACGCCGTGCGGCTCATGCAGGAAGGCGGCGCCAAGATCATCAAGATGGAAGCCGGGGCGCACCAGCATGCCATCGTGGAGTTTCTGGCCAGCCATGACATCGCCGTATGCGCGCATCTCGGTCTGCGTCCGCAGTCCGTACACAAAGTGGGCGGCTTTCGCATTCAGGGTCGCGAAAAAGAGGCGGCCGACAAGATGCTTGCGGACGCCCGCGCCCTGGAGGACGCCGGGGCCGACATCGTCCTGCTCGAACAGGTTCCGCGTGAACTCGGCGCCACCATCGCCCGAGAGCTTCAAGTACCCGTGATTGGCATCGGCGCAGGACCCGAAGTGGACGGACAGATTCTGGTTCTGTACGACGCGCTCGACATCACGCCAGGGCGCACGCCCAAGTTCGTGCGCAACTTCATGGCGGGCGCTGAAAGTCCGCTGCATGCGCTCGAAAATTACGTCAGTGCGGTGAAGGATGTGAGCTATCCGGGCCCGGAGCACTGCTACTGACAGGGCATCTGCCCCGGGGACCCAAGAGGAGCCGACGTGAGCGGAATGGCGGGCGCCTGGCACCAGGAGCAGCACTTTGCCCTCCAAGTCGTCAGCGGTATCATGGAGAGCCCCGCCGCTCCACCTGGCGCCAACCCGGCCAACTATGTCGGTGAGTACTTCGTCCGCGCGAACGTTCCGTACGAACGCTGGTTGGCAGGTGCTCTGGTTGCAGTCCGCGCCCTCGTCGCTGCGGTCGTCGACAGTGGTGTTGTGGCCCCGTACGGGAGCAAGCGCGCGCGGTCTGTAAGGATCGAAGCAAGCTTGATGAGCAGTCCGTTCGCGCAGGTCACTCTTTTGCTCTCCGCGAACGAAGGTTTTTCGCAAGCACACGAGTTTGAACTGGCCAGGGGTCTGGCTGCGATCTGCGGCCCCGCCGGTGTTGGCGAACCATCGCCCGACGATGCCTGAAGGCGGGCCGGGACTGAGCCTCGGCGCGTCGGTTTTTTCGTTCGGCGCATGCTTTTTTCGGTTCGCCGCAAGAATCATCAAGCGAACATCGGCCTTCCCAGCATAGGCTTTGGCGACCGTGGCCGAGAGTTCGATCCAGAAAGCGTTGTGGTACGTGGAAAGCCATTCGCGCGGCGACCTGTCGTTGGAAGACATCGCCCGCGTCTGCGGCGTTTCTCCCTACCATCTGACGCGCGGCTTCGCGGGCGCCCTGGGTTTGTCGCTCATGCGCTACGTCCGCAGTCGTCGCCTCAGCGAGGCGGCCCGCCAACTGGCCGCCGGGGCCGACAACATCCTGAACCTTGCGTTGGAAGCGGGATACAGTTCCCATGAAGCTTTCACGCGCGCGTTCCGGGATCTGTTCGGCCTCACGCCCGAGCAGGTTCGATCTCAGGGCCACGTCACCAACATCCATCTCACGGAGGCCATTTACATGAGCTCACCACAAGCGACAAGACTCAACCAACCTCGTTTCGTACAGGCAGAGGCGATGCTGCTCGCCGGGCACGTTCAGCGCTACGACTGCCGGAAGCCCGAAAGGATGCCCGACCAGTGGCAGGGTTTCGTTCCCTACATTGGGAACCTCAACGGTCAGATCGGGGACGAGGCCTACGGCGTCGTCTACAACCTCGATGCAGACGGCTTCATGGACTACATGTGCGCCGTACGCGTCCGCGAGTCGACCGAACTACCAAACGGGTTCGAACGCTTGCATATTCCCGCGTTGAGGTTCGTGGTGTTCCGCCACGAAGGCCACATCGCCACAATCCGGAGCACTCTCGCGGCCGTTTGGAACGAGTGGTTTCCCGAATCCGGTTTTGAATCCGCAGAAGGACCAACTCTGGAAAGATACGGACCGGAATTCGATGGGCGCACCGGCTTGGGCGGCGTCGAGATTTGGATACCCGTACGGAGACCCTGACACCGGCAGGGCGTGCAGGGCCTCAACCCGGGCGATCGGTCGCACGCAGCGAGATGACGTAGAGCATCACGCTGCCCAACGCGAGCAACCCCGCGGCAAAGAACGGCGCGCCGGGAAACACAAACTCCGCCTGAGCTCCTGAATAGTGCGCAAACACCTGGGTCATGACCGGCGGCCCAACGATGGCACTGAGACTCATGAGAGAGGCGAGCCCCCCCTGGAGTTCGCCCTGCGCGTTCGGCGGCACCCGCGCCGACATGATCGCATTGAGCGACGGATACGCCACAGCGGCCAGGAACCAGAACGTCATGCAGGCGTACAACATCCAGGACTCCGAGGAAAAAGCGTACCCAAAATAGATGAACGCCCCGCCGAGCAGCCCGAGGAACGCCGCGCGGCGTTGCCCGCCCAGCCATGGGATGAGGACGCGCGTGAGCGCGCCCTGCCCGATGGCCATGACCAGCCCGGCGTAAGCCAGCGAGTAGCCGACTGCGGCCTGGCTCCACTGAAACTTGAGCATTGTATAGAAATTCCACACGCTGGGCAGGACCTGGTGTCCGAGTTGCCAGAGGAACACGACCAGCGAAAGACCCAACACCACCGGGTGCCGCGCAAGTTGCACGAGCGTACCCACGGGATTGGCGCGCGCCCAGGCAAACGGGCGACGGAGTTCCGGCCGCAGGGACTCCGGCAGCACAAACAGGCCGAAGCAGAGGTTGATGCCCGCCACAGCCGCAGAAGCAAAGAAGGGAGCGCGCGGCCCGAACGCGGGCAGAAGACCGCCGATGGCCGGACCCGCAATGAAACCCAGCCCGAACGCTCCTCCGACCAGGCCAAAGTTCTGCGCCCGCTTTTCAGGCGGTGAGACGTCCGCCAGAAAAGCGTAGGCCGTAGTGAAAGAAGCGCCCGCCATGCCCGCCAGAGTCCGCCCCACGAACAACCACGCGAGCGTCGGAGCAAAACCCATGATCAGGTAGTCGACTCCCAGCGCGAACAGGGACAAAAGCAACACCGGACGCCGTCCAAAGCGATCGCTCAGGCCGCCCAGAATGGGGGCGCACACGAATTGCATCAGCGCATAAGTGAAAGCGAGCCAACCACCATAGCGCGAAGCCTCGGACAGACCGAGACCCGTGAGTTCGCGGATGAGATCCGGAGTCACCGGCAGGATGATCCCGAAGCCCACCGTATCCAGAAAGACGGTCACGATGATGAACAGAACGGCCCGGTCGAAGCGCATGGGCCCAAGACGGCGGAGCACAGGAGCGGGCGCACGCAAAAAAGGGGCGGGTCGGGCTGTGCCGAAAAGCGCGGCGGATCAGTCCGCCGGCAGCAGGATCCGAAAAGCCGTTCCCAGGTTGACGCGACTCGAAACAAAGAGGAAACCGTGATGGGATGCGGCCGAGGTAGTCCGGCTGAGAATCGGTCGGCAGGCCTTCGACGGCGAACGTCTTCACTCGCACGACGCCTGGTCCGTCCCCAACCGCTTCCACGGCGTTGAGCAGCAGGTTCATGCACACCTGTTGCAGCTGACCGGGATCTCCCTGGACTTGCGGTACTTCGATACCCAGGTCTGTTTGCAACTCCACGCCCGGTGCCAGGCGGGATCGCGCCAGTCGAACATTGGCTTCAACGAGCTCGTTCAGATTCAGCGATTGTTTCTGCAACTGTCCGCGGCCGGCAAAGGCCAGCATGCTGCCCGTCAGATCCGCCGCGCGCCGCACGGCACCAATTGCTTCGGCCAGGTTGTCCGCGGCCGCAGAATCGGCGGGGAGCAGCCGCTGCGCCACGCTCACATGACCGGAAATGACGTCTTCAACAGCAATCAGTCGTCGGAAACTTCTCGCGGGTGCGGGGGCCGTGGCCCTGGGCCTGCCCGCACTTGCAGTCTGCTCGCGCCCGGATGGCAAACCATCGGAGCACTCAGGCCAGGACCACAGGGGTCACGCGCACCATGCGGCCACGGGCAAACACGCGAAGCTCGTCGCCTCAGCCGTCGATTGTCTGCGGGTCGGTCGCGTTTGCCTGGACCACTGCCTGATGCTTTTGGGCGACGGGGACAAGAGCATGGCCAAATGCGCACGCAGTGTTTCCGAGATGCTCGCCATGTGCGAATCTCTGGCGTCGCTCGCCTAGCTGGACTCCCGGAGATTGGGGGCGCTCGCCCGGGTGTGCATCGACGTATGCCGCGATTGCGAAGACGAATGCCGGAAGCACGGTGAGAAACACGAAGTGTGCAAAGCCTGCGCGGACTCGTGCGCGGCCTGCATCGTGGAATGCCGGCGCGTCGCCTGAAAACGGCGGTTCGTTCGGCTTGGTTCGCGGAATTGTGTGACCTCAGCCGCGCGCAGCAGGTGAGATTCGAAGGGGGGAAGCTGTGAACCTGTTCTTTCTTGCCGCGGCGGGACTCCTTGTCGGCGGGCTCCTGTGCGGCGCCGGGTCAGTCTGACAGGCCCCGGGAGTTTCCGAGGTGCACCTGGCAGAACTTGCCCGTGAAGTCCGTTCGATTTTCGACAGCGCACGCTGATCGGCGTCGAAACTCCGTCAGTTGAATGCATCCGATCGCGCAGCGATCCAGGATCCATCATAGAGTGCACTGTTCTTGGGCGACGGAAGACTCTTCCGGAGGCTTGTGTTAGAATTCTGTGTTGCGGGAACTCTGGCCCGAAACGTGCAGTAGTAGGCGCGGCCGCGGCGATTCTACCGAAGGCCAAGGGGGAAGGAATGCGCGGGAAGAATGCGAGAATGATCCGGTTGGCCGTGGCGGGTTGCCTGATGGCCGGGATCGGTTACGGTCTGAACTACTGCTCGCCGTCGGAAGCCGACGACGCGGCCGTTGCGGCCGGACTGGTTGGTCCTCAGGCGGGCGTCGACGCAAGTCTGTTCGGAGTAGACGGCGGTTACGGCGGTACGGTCGTGGGGCGCACTTGGTGGCCGCAACCACAGGACGGCTCCAACTACGGTTGGACCAGCGGTGACGACAACGGCGACTGCTTCATGTTCCCGTGCGACAACGGGAACTACAACCAGAGCTACAAACGCAGCCTCTGCCAGGCCGGCCGCACACCCGGCGCAAGCCCCGTCTTCTACAACGGACACTACCAGTTCTGGGGGCTCAAGTGGGACAAGATGGGAACAGGCCAGGATCACCAGGGAGTCTGCGTGAGCATCCATCCGGCCGACGTCGGCCGCACGGATCAGTTTGCGACCCGCCGCATCTTCCATGACGGTTGCACGGGCTTTCCCGATGGGAACCCGAAGAACCCGACCAAAGGTCCATTGCGCGGTCGCTCTTTCGACAACTGGGGCCAGGTGTTCCACGGCGCCTGCGTCGTCCACGACCTGTGCTACAAGGCGGAACCGAGCTTCAGCGGCAAGTCCAAGTCCTACTGTGACGACCAGATGGAAACCGAGGCCAAGAAGATTTGCAACGCTTCCTACGAGCACATCAACGGCGGCTTTCTCCAGGGCAAGACGGACCTCGAGAAGTGCCTGGCGGAAGCTTCGAACGCCCGTTCCGGCCTGAAACTGGGAAGCGACAAACACTATATCGGATTCAACTATCCCTTCGACTGGCGCGTGAGCGGAGTTTGCGGTACGGGCAAGTACTACGACTCGGTGACGAGCCAGTGCTGCCCGAACGGCACCACGTGCTACCTGCCCTCCAGCGGTGGTGGTGGTGGTGGCGGCGGTGGAGGTTACGGGGGCTACTGAGTTCCTGATGTGTACATACGCCGCGGGTGTCCGCCCATTTCGGCAGACACACGCGGCGCCGGTGCCGGCCCTTGGTCGGCGCCACGTGGCGGCTTTGGGTCCACGGCTGTGCCCTGAGGCAATTTTCGCCTTGTCGCCCGGAGGCCCAGGGATGTCCTCGGATCATGGGGGCCGCGTCGCCTTCACCCGCGTGGGACGCACCATACTCCTCACTTCGATCGGACGCTTGGTGGCGGGCGATCCTGGTCGCGCTTTTTTTGGGCAGCGGCCTGCTTCGGCTGTGGCTGGCACTGCGCATCCCCCTGCACCCTGACGAAGCCTACTATTGGGCCTGGTCGACACGACTCGATTGGTCCTACTACGACCAGGGACCGGGAGTGGCTCTGTGGATCGCGCTGTTCACGCTCCTGTTCGGCCAGACCCTCCTGGCGCTAAAGCTTGCCGCGGTCGTGGCCGCGCAACTTTCCCTTTGGTTGGTCTACATGACAGCGCGTGAGCTGCGCCTCAGTCGGAGTGCGGCGCTCCTGGTTGTGGCGCTCAACTTCTTCGTGCCGGGCTTCTTTGCCGGTTCGCTGCTCATCATGCACGACACGGTCCTGATCTTGGGCTGGACCGCCGCCCTCTACTTCGCGGTGCGGCACGTCACGCGCGCCGAGACCTGGACGCTCTATGCGCTTTTCGCGGCGTTGGGCTGCGGAGTCCTGGGGAAACACACGATGGTCTTGGGCGCCCTGGCGCTGGTGGGGTGGCTCGCGTTCGAGCGGGCCCGGTGGCGGCTGTTGCGCAATCCTCACCTCTGGGGTGCCGTGGCAGTCGGCGCGCTTTTTGGTTTGCCGCTTTTGATCTGGAACGCGCGCAACAACTGGGACGGCGTGGGCGCCATCGTTCACCTGCGATCCTCGGGCGGCGCGGCCGGTGGCAACGCCACGACAGGCGAGTACGTGGCCGGTCAGTTGTTGGCCTTCTCACCGGTCTGGGCGCTGGGCATCCTCCTCTTGGCCGCGCGAGGGCTGTGGCGCGCGGGCGCGCGTTTCGGGCTGAATCGGTGGCGGGCGCTGTTGCCGCCGGCAGATGCCGCGCCGCCGGACATCGCCTGGCGGCTCGTGATCTGGAATGCCATCGTGCTCCCGGCGTTCTTTCTGTTTGTCTCGCTGCAACGCTCCGTTCAGGCCAACTGGGTGTTCGCTTCGTACCCGGCGCTGCTGATCCTTCTGGTTCGTGCCGCAACACAAACGCCGGAGTCGGCCGGGTCCGAAGAGATCGTCTCCGAGCCAGGCCCTCGGTTCCGTCGCCTGATTCTTTGGACAGTTGGTCTCGGCGTGCTCCCGGCTCTTCTGCTCGATGCGGTCGCTCTTTTTTCCATTCCGCTTTCGCGACTCCTGCCCGCGCGACCGGCCGCTGTGCTCATTCCCGGATACCGCACCTACGGCTACGAAGAGGTGGCCCGAGAAGTCGAAGCCGTAAGGAGCAGAGTGAATCCGAAAGCACTGCTTTCGGCCGAGCGATACCAGGACGCCGCCATTGTGCATTGGTACACGAAGAGCTACGTGGGTTCGTTCAACCCCGGACAGAAGAATCAATACAGCTACTGGCCCACGCACGAGATCGGTCGAGACTATATAGTCTTCTCTACAGAAGAGAATGTGTGCGAATCACGGCCGCCCCTGACGCGGGTCGCACTCGACTACATGTTCGAGCGCGTCTCTGATCTCGGAGAACGCATCGTGCACGTGGACGGCCTGGCGGTGAAACGGGTGCGGCTCTGGCACGGCCGGAGGCTCCGTCGCCATTGGGACGAACGAATGGTCGAGTACATCAATCAGCAGGCGATTCTGCACCTCATGCCCAACCTCACGCCGCCCGAAACAGCGGTGACAGAGGCTTCCTTCGACGTGGCCGATCCCGCCAAGATGAAGGAACTGATGAATCTCGTGCTGCAACAATTCGGCCAGGGCGACGCCATGCTTCCCGCCGCTTCCATCAATCCCTTCGTGGTTCTGCGGGCGGCCATCCGCAATCCCGCTTCCATCGGGGGGTGCGGACTCTTGAACGGTGCGCTATGATGCAACAGCAAGAACCATGGTTGCTGGCCTTCCCGACTGCGACTCGCGGCTATGGTCGGTGGATGAAGGGGCGCCTGATGCTGCTCGTGTTCCTGCTTCTGGGCTCGGCTTTCGCGCCACACTGCCGCCGTGGGAGGCCGCCTTCTGTCATGGACTACCCGAGCTTCGTTCGCTGGAACGTGAAAGGCATCTGCAGCAAGATGCTCGTATGCTACGAAAAGTACTACCGAGGGGCGGCGCCCGATCAGCGTTCACGGATCACCCAGGCTGCCTGCGAAGCGACGGCGCTCGACGACCTCGACCGAAAACTGGCCTATCATACGCAGGAGATGAAGCTGCTTTCGGCACAATGCTATGCGAGCATCATGCGTTCCTCCTGCCGGGAGTTTGCTATGGTGGCGCTGTGGGATGCGAGCTGCCTGGCGCTGCGGCGGGCCACCCGCCAGGCCGTGGCCCGATCCGGCAGTCGGCGAAAGCGACCCGGGAATACGAGTGCCCACTGAAGCGGCCGGTCGCTCTCGGCCAAAATGCTCGGTCACCGGTCCAGGCGGGAGCGACAGCCGGCGCGGAGCACCTGCCCGTCCTTGGGTCTGGCAGTGAGCGCGCCGCGCCGTAGAAGGTTTGATCAGCGGGTCCGAAACATCAGGACCTGGTAGGACGGGATGGTGATCTCCTTGCCACCCCAACCGAAGTTGCAGTTCGTCCCAACAATCTTGCCCGGATGCTTTCCACCCTGGTAGTCTGCGCGGCAGACGTACAGGGTACGGGCTCCTTCTTTGCCTACGGGAATCGGAACCGAACCGGCCACAGCCGGCACTTGGCCGTTCGCCGCGGCGTACCACGCATAGCGCGGCAGCGACTGCTGCGTCACCTGAAGCGTGAAGTAGCGGCTTTCTCGGATTTCCTGTCCCCCGTATCCGAAATTGCAGTTGGTCGCCACAATCTTGCCCGGGTGGTAGGTGCCGTTCCTGAAGCCTGCGCAGAGGTACAGGTTTCTGCCGTTCTCGAATCCGCCGAAAATAGTCAAGCCGGAGACCTGCCCGTTGGCGCCCGGGACCCACCTGTCCGCTTGAGCTGCCAGACCTACGGCCAAGAGCAGAACGAGAACAGTGATGAACGATTTGATCAAACGCATGAGACTCCTCCGGAGAAAGTTGGTTAGGGCACTGGCCCGGCCGCACGAGGCGACCGATGAGAGCACCCGTCCAACCGATTTTCCGATCGGCCGGAAAAAAAAGATGAGGAAATCCTAACAAAATGACTTGCAGTCGTCCAGGTCAGACGCGCTAAAGTCCGGGCGATGAATACACGTCGTCTCCTCGGAAAACTGCCGGCGGCAGCATTTCTGGCAGCCCTGTATCTGGCGGGCGCAGCCTGCAGCACGCGCGTCCTCCGAGATCCGCTCTCCTTCGAGACCATGAACGTGCACAGTGTACCCGGCCGACCGGCGGTTCTGGCACCCTCGGCGGCAACGTGTCGCCCGCTCGTGGAGAAGCGGATCGTGTACGGCCTGTTCGTTCTCCCCTTCAATGAAATCGAACCTGCCCGCCTGAAGGAACTCGAAGGTCGCACTGTCCGGCTGCGCGAAGAGATGCGCCCGAGCGACGTCGTCATTTCCCTTTTCGGATTTCTGTTCAGCATCCTCGCACGTACGCGCGTCATCGAGGAATGCCCGGGGGATTTCGCCGCCGTGGCGGCCGCCGAACTCAAGAAGCTCCAAGCAGAGGCCGGGCAGGCCGAGGAACTCAGACGCGAAAATGAAAGGCTGCGCGCCGAAATGGGCAAAGGTCCGGCGGCCAAGGAGGAACCGGAAGGTTCCGTGAAGAAGCGGTCCGCGCCCGCCTCGTCCGTGCCAAGTATCAGCGTGAACCTCGGGGAGGCGCGAGACCCCAAGGAACAGGCCCGACAGGTCATCCTGTTCTCGCTGCGTTCCTCCCAATTGGACGGCGCGGCGCGCGCCAAGCTCGACGAATTGGCCGGGCGGCTGGCAGCTCTGCCCACCGAGACACGCGTGCTCGTCATAGCCCACACGGAGGATGCGGACCGATTGCGGAGCCGACTCCCCCTGGCCTTTCGTAGATCATTGAATGTCATCGACTACCTGGCATCGAAGGGCGTCGCCCGCAGTCGGATGCTGGCGGCAAGCGCGGAGACACGCGTTTGGCCGTATCCGGAAGCGCAGGAGGCGGTTTCGCCAACGTTTCGCACGGTCAGCGTGATCCTGCTGCGCTGAGCGCGCCCGTCGGGCCAGACCGCGCCCGGATCGGGCTTGACCGCGGCCTGCCGGCAGGACTTCGTCGCAGCATGCACTTGGTTGCCCGCCTGATCGTCCGACTCCTTCTGGGAATCTTGGGCCTCGTTCTGTTTTTGTTTGCCTACCTCTGGTTCTCTGCCGGGACCTGGGGGCCGGTCGAAGAGGAGAAGGTCACGTGCGCGCCGGATGCCCCCATCCTTCCCCGCGAGAAATCCTTTCGCGTGCTGAGCTGGAACGTTCAGTATCTGGCCGGAAAGAACTATATATTCTTTTATGACATTCCGGGCAATAAAGGACCGCACGAGCGCCCTTCCTCCGCCGACATCGAAGCAACGGGGAAGGAGGTGGCCCGGGTCATCGAAGCCGAACAACCCGATTTCGTTCTCCTACAAGAAGTGGACGAGGGAGCCAAACGCACCGACGGGGAAGACCAGACCAAGCGCATCCAAAAGGAGCTGGGCCACCCCTTCCCGTGCGTGACGGAAACCTTCTATTGGAAGGCCGGCTTCGTGCCCCATCCGCGCATCATGGGCCGGGTGGGCATGAAGCTCACGACCCTTTCCCGCTATCGCCTCGACCGGGCGCGCAGGCATGCGCTGCCGCCAATTCCCGCCGATCCCCTCTCCATGCGCCTGGGTCTACACCGGGCCCTCTTCGAGGCGCGCGCGCCCATAGCGGGCGGAGGGAGTCTGGCCCTCGTGAACACGCACCTGGACGCGTTCGCTCAGGGCACGAACATAATGGGAGAACAGGCCCGTCTCACCAAGGTCCTGTTGGACTCACTCGAGAAGGAGAAAACGCCCTGGATACTCGGAGGTGATTTCAACCTGCTGCCGCCGGGAATCACCCTGGAGATGCTCCATCCGATTGCGCGCACCTACTACAACAAGACCACCGAGATCAAGCCGGTCTTCGATTCGTACCGCAACGTGATTCCCCTGAGCGAACTGACGGGCCCGAACCGCCGCCGCCACTACACGCTCAACGCAAATTCCAACGAGATTCCCGAGAAACCCGATCGAACCATCGACTACGTGTTCTACGGCAGCCACCTGGAGGCGACGGGCGGCCGGGTTCGAAGCGCGGACACCATGCGCATCAGCGATCACCTGCCCATCGTTTCGGATTTTCGGCTGGTGGGACGGTAAGCGGCGCACGACGCCGGGCAGAGTGACGCTGCGCACAAACGACGCGACGCCGTGGTTCCACCTGGCCGCGATCGACCGCTTGGACAGATCGGGCTGGCGCGATCCGACCCGACGCCCCCGTCAGGCGAGCTTCACCAGGGCAGCGATCAGTCCCGCCTGCGCGAGCAGCATCCCGGCCACCCAGCGAATCAGGTCGTGCTTCACTTCCAGACCCCTACCATCAATGCGGGCTTCCGTGGAAATGCGCATATGATCGATATCGGCCTTGAGTTCCACGCGCAGCCGCTCCGTTTCCGCTCTGAGGCTCTCGATATGTAGCTTGGTCTCGGCCCGCAGGCCTTCGATGTCCTTTTGCGTGGCCGAGCGCAGGCCCTCGATGTCCCGTTTTGTGGCCAGCTTCGAGTCCACCAGTTCCCCGAAGACACCCGCGATCTCCCGGGCCAGCGCGTCTTTGCCGCGCGTAGCCTTCAGTCGCTCGTAGATTCGTAAAGAATCGACCATCGCTTCCGCCATTGTGCCACCTCCCGAGTGATTTTCCACTCCTTTTCCGGCTGGGTGCGTGCAGGCTCGCGCGTTGCGTTCTTTTTGCGGGGCGAGGGGCGAGAACTGCGCGCGAGAATGGAGAGACGGGACGCGAAACGTCTGCTCCGCGCGGAGCTCCTCGCCGGCTACAACAACACGAACCAGGGGCGGGTGTACGTGTCCCACGGTGTTCCGACTGGAATCAGTTCGGTAGGTGCCGGTTCAGCCGCTACGATTCTGTCCGGCCCGGGTGCCCCTATCTTCCAGTTTGGAATCGCGATAGCGCCATGAGACGCACCCGCCGACATTCGGATCAACGCAGCGCGGCCCGGAAGAACTCCGAGACCTCCCGCTCCGCGCGGATCCGGTCCACGTTCCAAGAATTCACGTGCCGTCCACCCGGCACCTCCCAAAACCGTTTGGGTTGGCCGGATGCCTCGAACAGTTCGCGCGCGTGGTGGATCCCGATGACGGGGTCGTCAGTCCCATGGATGAAGAAGACCGGCCGCGGGGACAGGCGACCGACCACCGAAAGAGGTCGCATGTCACGCACGTTTGCGCCGGACCGCCACTCGAAGAGGGCGAGCACGAGCGGGATGAGCGGGAATCGCGGCAGACCGTACTGCGCGCCCCCTGCTTCCGCAATCAGTTGGCCAAAATCGGCAAAAGGGCTTTCGAAGATGGCTGCTTCAATCCGCGGATCTTCCGCCATCGCCAGAATGCCCGTGGCCGCGCCCATCGAGAACCCGTAGTAGCCCACGCGCCGATTGCCGCGCCGGATCGCGTAGTCCACCGCCGCGCGCACGTCGCGCCGCTCCAAATAGCCCGTGGTCGTCACTGCTCCCTGGCTTTCTCCGTGATTGCGGAAATCAAAGGCGAGCACGTTCAGGCCGGCCTGATGCAGCGCAGGAACGTAGCGCAGCGCCGTCCACTTCCCCGCGTGTCTTCCGTGGCCGATCACGACCACGCGTTCACTGCGCACGACCGGGATGTACCAGGCGCGGAGCCGCAGACCATCGCTCGTCCGTAGCTCCACCGCTTCGAACGAGACACCACGATCGGCTGGAGTCCCACAGAAAACGTAGAGTTCCTGTTCTTCCTTCTTGGTGCAGGGAAACGGGTCTGGATACAGGAGAATCCCGGAGAAAACCCAAGCAGCCGCCGGCAGGAGCAGGGCCACGAGGGCCGCAAGCAGGAGGGCGCCCCGTTGAAACCGAGCGGCCATCAACGACCTGCGGGCACCCGTGCGGTCATCGATGGTCAGGAGAGAGACTGGACGAGGTCCGAGAGGTTTCTTTCTGTCTCGGCATCTACGCCCACGAAGTTCAC
>CAZPFB010000067.1:0-15400 GCA_964585735.1 uncultured Leptospiraceae bacterium | reverse complement strand
TTCACCGCCACCATGTAGCTCTTGCCCTGGGGCTCGCAGCGCACCACTTTGCCCTTCACATGGTAGATGCCCTCGAGGCCCGGGACGCGGAGGTCCAGCGCCAGAACAGTCCCCGCGGCAATGTTCTGCGGGTGCTGGAAGGCAAGCCCTCCCTGACTCACGTTTTCACCTTTGCCCTCGCCACCCACCGGTTGGACGTCGAGTTTGAACTGGTGGGAGATGCGGGGAAACTTGCGTCGTTCATCCATGGCAGTCTGGAGTATGGGTCCACGGTGCCTTTCGCGCAAGTACAAAACGGGCGGGTTTTCGGACCGGAATCCGGCAGTTCTACGGTGTCCGCCCGACACACCGCCGTCCGGCTCGCCCGGGCTACGAAGGGCCCCTGGCTCCTGGGCGGAGACCGGTGATGGTGACCCGCAACGAAATCGGAAATTTGTAGTGACCCAACAGATGGCGAGCAACGTCCAATCCCGGTGAAAGGATTGGTTCGAAGGGTAGCATTCTGCGGCGCCACGTTCGCCGGCGCTGGCTTGGTGAATGGTTGCACCCGGGACCTCTGCAACCCGGCCGACCCGAGCAACGCCTGCGCCCTGGAATGGAACCTGCTGCGGGCGCTCGTGGTGGGAGGCGTGAGCGGGCCTACCTGCTCCACTTACTCGGCCGGCCGCCTGATGGGACTCAACGGCGTCGAACCCAACGGCGGTGCCAGCGGGCCGGCCATGAGCGCGGACGGGCGCTACGTGGCTTTCAGTTCCAGCGCCGACAACCTCGTCTCGGGGGACACAAACGTCCTGGAGGACGTGTTCATTCAAGATCGACTGACGGGCACGATCCAGCGGGTCTCCGTCTCCAGCGCGGGTGTGCAGGCCACCGGCGGACAGAGTACGGCAGCGGCTGTGAGCTCAGACGGGCGGTACGTGGCTTACTCGTCGGGCGCAACGAACCTCGTGGCCGGTGACGGGAACATGACCACGGACATCTTCCGCTTCGACCGCCAGACCGGACAGACGGTCCGGGTTTCGGTGGCCACGGGGGGTGCGGAGGCAACCGGAGGCGGGAGTGCGAGCCCCGCCATCTCCGCCGATGGGGATCGGATCGCGTTTCATTCTGCGTCCGACACCCTTGTCGGCGGTGACCTCAATATGACCCAAGACGTTTTCGTGCACATCGTGTCGACGAACACGACGCTGCGGATGTCCGTGGACAGCAGCGGGACGGAGGGGGCGGGGCCCAGCAATACCGCTGCCATTTCCGCCGATGGGCGCTTTGTGGCCTACCACTCTACGGCCGCAAATCTCGTGGGAGGGGACGGCAATGGCCAACAGGATGTGTTTCTCCGAGACATTCTGAATTCGCAGACCACGCGCGTTTCTCTGGCCAATGGCGGTGGCGAGGGCAATGGAGCCAGCCAGAACCCGCGCCTTTCCAAGGACGCGCGCTACGTTGTATTTCAATCCGCGGCCGACAACCTGGTTTCCGGGGATACGAACGCGCAGGTGGACATCTTCCTGCACGACCGTCAGACTCTCAGCACGACGCGCCTGTCCGTTGCCACAGGCGGCGTCCAGGCTACTGGAGCACAGAGTTCCTTCCCGACTCTCTCAGCAGACGGTCGCTACTCCGCCTTCCTGTCACTGGCCGGCAATCTGGTGCCAGGCGACACAAACGGTTTCAATGACGTGTTTGTTCATGATGCGCTGACGGGTACGACAACCCGCGTCATCCTGGCGAACGGAAACCAACCGGACAACAACAGCTTCCAACCTGCGTTGGCTTTGGACTGCCCGACACCGGCCTTTTCGTCCATCGCAGGCAATCTCGTGAGCGGGGACGCAAACGGAGTTGCGGACATCTTTGTGGGCGATCGCCTGCCCTGAGTAGGACCAACCGTTCCGGCAGATTCCGCTCTCACGGCTCTCCCGCCCAACCTGAGAACAGGATGAGCTGCCGGTACTCGGAATAGACGACGCACAACAGGACAGCCACGAGCAAAACGAGGCGACTGCGAACGGCCCCTACGTACAGCAAGACGACCGGATACAGCACGGAGAGGTAGCGGGTGTAGGGGTACGGCCTGTACAGGTACACGAGGAAGCTGGCCAGAAAAGCGGCCACGAAGAGCCCCTCGACCACGCGGCGCCGCCACAGGAGGATCGGCACGGCCGCCAGGGTTGCCAGGACGAGAGGTGCGCTGCGCCAGTTGGAAAGCAGTTCCACGGCCACCCACACTCTCGGGGACCAACCGGTCGGCACCGCGCGACGAAGTTCGTCCGCAAAGCCGCCTGCCGCTTCCGCGGGCGCGGCTCCAAACAGGACCATCGCCAGACAGTACCAACCCAGCGCCGTTGCCAGGGGCAAAGCGGCCCACGCCGGGTGCGCCGCAAAGCGAACCGCGCCGACCACGTCACCGTCAGTCGGGTTCTGCCCTGGCGTTTCCGAACGCGTCGCTCTCGTCCCCCACAGGCGCCACACCTCGGCGGCAAGCAGGGCCACAGCCAGAAAGACGCCCATGTTGCGCGTGAGCACGGCCAGCGCCCCCAGAAGACCGGCCACGGCCAATTGTCGTCGCTCGTACAAAACGCAACACCAGACCGCGAAGGCCAGGAAAAGCGACTCGGAGTATGCCGCGAAGTACACGTTGTTGCCCGGAAAGAAGAAGACGCACAGGATCACGCAGGCGCGCCGGTCCGAGCGAAGCCCCCACGCGCGGCCGGCCGCGGACAGGCCCGCCGCCATTGCTATGTGCGAACAAAAATTCAGTAACTGCACAGCAATCGGGAAGGACGGCCGACCGGCAGGAACGGGCCATTCCAGCAGGCGCAGAGTCAGGGGATACAACGGAGGCCAGATCGCGTGTTCGTACTTCTGGGACAGCGCCCGGTACACTTCGCCGTCCCAACCCCAGAAGACGGAGTTCGGCAGAAACTTCAGCGGCCGGCTCACGTCCAGAACGCCGAGCCCCTGGCTCTTCTTGAGCACGAGCAGCATGTCCGCAAAGGTCCCCACGAACGCGCCGTGTATGAAGTACACGGCGGCGAGCACCCAAAACCATTCGGGCAGCGCGCGCAGGCGTTCCCGGACAGCTTGCAGCATTCGGCCCGGCATATCGACCAGCGGGAGACCTCACCCGTCATTCGGCGAGCATTCGCTGGACCTACCCGAACTCCGCCCGGCGATCGCGCGCTGGTTCTGCGGCCCTCTCTGGTCGCACTACGAGGCCACCACGCCTGTTTGCCTTTACAGCCACCGGCCGACCCCGCAATCCGGTTGCATGCAGAAACGGTCGGCACCACGGCGTCGCAAGGCGCTCGCCATGTTGGTGCTGGGCCTCTCGGGATTGGCCCTGTGCTCGGACCGCACGACCGGAGCGCAGGGACAGAAGTCCTCGGCAGCGGACGCTGCTTCTCCGACGGAACAGCTGCGGCGCGCCGCGCGGTTCGGGCGGCTGGAGGATGTGCGTACGCAACTCCGAAGCGGTGCGCGTATCGACGAGCGCGACGGGGACGGCCACACGGCTCTTTCCTGGGCCGCGCGCAACGGCCACGAAAAGATCGTCGCACTTCTTCTGGGAGCGGGCGCGGACCCGAACATCGCGCATCACAGCGGCAACACGATGCTCATGCGCGCCGCCTTCGGCGGCAAGGAACCAATCGTGAAAATGCTGCTCGATCGCGGGGCGAAAATCCACGCTGAAAACGCCGACGGGGAAACCGCGCTCTTCTGGGCCGTGAAGAACCGGCGCGCCTCCATTGTAGAGCTCCTTCTTTCGCGCGGGGCACAAATCGCGCACAAGAACCGCTATGGTGAGAACGTGTTGTTCGGCGCCATTGCGGCCGGAGATGCTGGCCTGGTGAAGCTCCTCCTGCGCCGGAAGGCGGACGCGCGCTCGGCCAACCGACGCGGTGTCACACCTATCGCACTCGCGCGCGGCCTCGGCCGGTGGGACATCGTTCGCCTGCTTACGCGGGCGGGCGCGCGCCCATGAATTCAGTCCGCCGCTTTCCCGCCGTTGGTCCGCTCCTTCGCCGCGGGACCCGGCGTGCGGAAGAGTCGCGTCACCGCAAACGAGTAGATCTCCTCGTACCTTTTCCGATCCGCGCCGCGCTCCAGGGGATAGCGGTAAGCTGCTGAAAGCAACGTCGCTTCACCGAGGCGCAACTCGAGGCCGAGTTGCGCTTCTCGGTAAACGCGTGGCGGCTCCAGTCGCGTGTCACGCACCATCCCGTAGAACGGGTCCTGGTACTGATGACCCACGAACAGGCTCAGCCAGGAGTTCGGGTGAAAGAACACCAGGCCGGTAAATCGGGTGACCTTCTTCAGTACGAACGTCTGCTCGTGAACCTCGAAGGCCTCGCCACTGAGCAGATGCTCGAGACGCGAAAGCGGTGTCTCTTCCTCTTCGGCCTCCAGTCGCGAAAGGGGCCATTCGCCCTCTGCCGCGAGCGCCACCGAGAAACGACCCAACCTCCATCCTCCAAACAGGCCACCGTGACCCGACCAGAAGTCGCCTCCCCGCGCGACTCCGGCGTCCGCCCCCGAGGGAAGGCCGGCCCCCGCGTACACGGTCAGGAAGATCGACTCGGGCAGCAGCCCGCGCAGCGGCGAAACACGGGCGCCGAGGAGAGCCCGGCCGAGCCGTGTGTAGTCGGTTTCGCCTTTGCGCTCCACACGGACCACGGGAAGCTGGAGTCCCGCCGAAACGTACCGGTTGAAGGCATACTCTCCGGTGAGAGTCGTCACGAGTAGACTCTGTCCTACCACCGCCGGCTGGATGCTCCTCCCCGCCAGGGTGACGGGCTCGGTCGCGGGAGAACGCTCGGCACGCAGCCAGTCTTCCTGCACACTGAGAAAGGAGACCGGCTCCCCCGCGTAGCCTGCCTGCCCGGCCGTCGTGAAGCCCACGAGGCCCGCCGTGTGCCCCGAATCATGATGCGCCCGGACGGACGGCCCGACGACACAGGCGCAGACCAGAAGCCCAACGCACCGATACCACCAGGAGGCGCGCGGTCGGCCTGATGCTCGGCTCATTGCGGCTTCTTCTGGATGACCAGACGATCGATGCTGGCGTTCGTGAGGCGAACTCCGACCCGACCTCCCGTCACGTAGGACACGTTGGCGGCCTTGATGGCGGTCCCACCCTTTGCCGTATCTCCGCTGTTGTACGTGGAGGAACTGTCAGTTCTCACAGAACATTGATTCCATACAATTATATGGAGGCGACCGGGCGTGCTGTGGTAGTGGGTCTCCATGCAGAAAGTGACGGCGGTGCCCGCCGTGACCGACACGCCTGATGGCATGGTATCCGTGTTCCCGTTAGGGTCGAGGGCCGTGCTCGAGCCCACAGCCGAAAACAGGAAACTGTGACCCTCGGCATTCGCGTCGAAGTAGGTGGCGCTCGCACCCGCGGCCGGATTGCCGTAGTGCAACTGCACGGACCCGCCCGAGTTGGCGGTGAACGTGATCTGGTACCACTGGTCGCTGTCCGTGAAGGACGAATCGGCTACGAACCGCCCGGAACCGGCCAGCCCGCCGCTGCCCAGGCTCAGGCCACTTTCGACCGTGAGCCCCGTCGTATCAGAGAACTCGAAGCAGGTGCCCGGACAACCGGGTGCAATCAGAGCCAGCGCGGCCAGCGCCATGGCTTCACTCGAACTGGAAGCGGACGAACCGCATTGGAAAAGTCCCGCCGCGCAGAGGACGACGGGCAAAACATTGCGTAAATACATAGCATACCTCACACAACAATCTCCGGGCTAAACCCGGGCCGGGGCGGGAGCCGCCGCGCGGGCCGCGTGACGTGCAGCAGCCCTCGGATGCGCGGCGGTCAGGTGTGAGGAGGGCCGCGTGGGGCCGGAAGGCGCCCGGCCGGTGGAGTCAGAATGACATCCGCGGGGGACGACGCCTCCGGGCGGGCAAGCTCGTCTCGGACCAAGAGGACAGGGCGCTCGACCGCGAAGGAAGCGCCCAACAGTTGAAGAAAACCCTGACAAACCGAGCAGGAGGCGTGTTTGTGCCCCGGACCCGAATTGTCCTCTTCGCGGACCGCTGTGGCGTGGCATGGCGGAACATCCGCCTGGACATGAGAGTACCCGCTTTGCAGCTCGGGACAACTGTGAAGGGCGGGCACGGCCCACTGAGCGCCGAAAACGACGGCGACCGCAGCAAACAACAACCGCGAAAGGAGCGTGCGGCCGAACATCACCAAGCACTACCCCCCACTCCTGGGAAGTCGGACAATCCTTTTTCGGCCTGCCCGGCGTGCTGGCCCGGCCGGGCCGCGCCCACCGACACCGCAGCCGCTCCTCAATCACACTCAATCGACGGCGGAACCCAAGCGAATGAAGGAAAAGCGGGCCTCCTTCAGATTCTGCATGTTCAACATCTCGGACCGCTGCACCGGCCTGCGTAACTGCTTCACGTGCATGGCAAACTCCTTGGGGAATTGCTCCGGGCGAATCCCCCAATTCTTGGAGTCGGCCGGGACGACATAGTAGAGTTCGTTCATGGAAATCAGGTACGCCCGCCCGGTGTCCGCGAAATCGGACTGCCGCACGGGACGGCGCTCCAGCACGAAGCGTCCCGTCTTCCTGCGGCCGAAACGCAGGCGATACTCGATGTCCCAGACTGTGACACTCTCCTCGATCTCGTGCGGACCGAGCTTGAAGCGACCGAGACTGCGAAACTCGGAGCGGCGCATGGTGATTTTTTCCTTACCGAAGACGATACGATCGCCGATGCCTCCGCCTGGACCGACGCCGCGAATGAGAAATTGCCAACCCTGAGAATAGTACTTCCCCTGCGTGGGCAACAAGGGGTCGATCACGCGCAGCCGGGCGACCCCGCGCCGGATGGGGTGATAGATATCTGAACCGCCCGCCACGTACACCACTTCGCGCCCCCGGTCCGATTCCCTGCGCAGAGAACGCAGCGTGTTTTCGTGCCACAACCGCCAGCCGTTGCCCGAAAGCGGGTACCAGATCCCCGTGTAGATCAGTCGCGCGAAAGGAAAAGCCGCGGGGACGTCGAGCAAAGCGCGAAACTCCCCGTGACTCCGCTCGCCGAACGCGTACTCGAAGAACCGGTTCCCCAGCGCGACCTGTGCTGCTTCGTCTTCGTCGGTGTCTCCAAGAAGGCCGTCGATCAGGCCACGGTAGCGAGCGGTGACGTCTTCGGTTTTCATTTTGGCTTCAGCCTGCTCCACTTCGGCTGTCGTGAAGGGCGGTTTGCGCAGCAGGTCGAAGAAGGTGGACGGGTCGCGCTCGAAGGACCCGAGCACCGCCTGAACAGAGTCGCGGCAGGCGGCACTCTCCTCCTTCGAGGCGTTCGCACCGGGAATTTTCAGGGAAGGCAGCCGCGCTTTCAGGTCGGCCGGAAGCGCCGCCAGCCGCTTCACGGTCCCGTCATCCACAGGAACGTCTGACAGAGAGACGTCGGCCACGATGCGCTGCCAGGTCAGCCACTTCGCGAAAACGTCTTCGGCACGGCGCGTCTGCGCGCGCGATGGCTGCGCGCGCGGTAGCTCTGCCCGGGACGGCTCCGCCGTGGTGCCGGCCGCCGTGAAGAGAGTGAGAGACCAGGCTCCCACGCCGAAAATCAGCGTCAGCCTCAGGGAACGCAGCGCGATGCTCACGGTCTTTGCTCTCACGGCCCGGTCACGCCCGGAAGCGCCCTGGAAAAGGCGAATTCCTTCTGCCCGCAGCGCTGCAGGTACTCGAAGGTCGGACGGACCTGGAACGACTGACCCACCTCCAACTTCTTCCAGGACGGTGGCGTCATTTCCGCCAGACGGAACATGGCCGCCATTTGCTCCAGTTCCTCGGGATTGGCGCGGATCTTTCCGGCTTCCAGGTTCTGAATGGTGGCTTCGAACTCTGGGACCGTGCGAAAGTTCGAAACGGCCAGCCGCGCGCGTAGGTCGGCGGTGAACGTGACCAGCGCCCCATCGGCGAAACATTCCGTTCGCCCGCCGAACTTCCCCAGGCGACGGTGCTCCGCGATTTCGAGCGAACGAACTTCCACCGCGCGGCCGACCAGTCGCTCCATGTCCGAACGAACCTGATCCTTTCCGATGGGCGAGCAGCCTCCCCCCACGAGCGCGGTAACGAGCACCGCCAGGACACTGCGACCAGGTTGCATCAGGGACCGCGTGCTTCGGTCGGACCGGCAGAGCAAACGGTTTTCCGACCGGACCCGGACGACTTTGCGGGCGATCCGCCCCCAGGCGAGCGCGACCCACGCAGAAGGGATTGACCGAGGGTGCGACCGGGTCGCCCTGCCACCATGCAACGCGGCCTGCGCTTCGGTTGGATTGTGTGCCTGACGATGTCCGGGGCGTTCGGTCTGATACTGTCCCGCCCCACTTTTGCCGCGCCTTCGGGAATGCCGCCCGCCACACATTCAGAACCCGGTGCGCGCGCGGGAGCGGTGCCCCCTGCCCAGGCGGACGGTCGCTTTCGGTTGTTTCTGCTCACGATGGATCCCGGCGCCGAGATTTACAGTTCGTGGGGTCACACGGCGCTGCGCCTGGACGACACGCTTTCTGGCCAGCAGATCGTTTTCGACTACGGACTCTTTCGCTTCGATTCGGCCTTTCTGTTTCGCTTCCTCAAAGGCGATCCCATCTACATGCTGGGTGTTTCCACATGGATGACCACCCTGGAGCGCTATCGTCGCTTTGGACGCGGGATTCGCGCGCAGCGTTTGCTGCTGCCGCCCAAGGAGGCCGAGGCATTTGCGCGGGTTCTGGCGCGCAACGCCATGCCCGAGAATCGCAACTACGTCTACAACCATTACACGAACAACTGCACCACAGTTTACCGGGATCATCTCGATCGCCTTCTCTCCGGAGAATTCCGTCGCTCGTTTGGGGAACTGCCCACCGGTCGAACGCTGCGCGACTTCACCGTTGCGCCCCTTCAGGGCAAACCGTTCGTTCGCCTCGGTGTGCACCTGATTCTCAACGCGGACACGGATCGGCCGGCCACCGCGTGGCAGGAGATGTTCGTGCCCGAAGCGCTGCTCCTGTACCTGGAAGCGCATCGCACTTCGAAAGCCACAACGGCGGGCAGTCTCGGACCCGTCGAGGTTCTGCTGGAAGGCCAAAGGCCGCAGGCGTTGTTGAGACCTCTCGCGGGAACGCTCCTGTCCGGCGTTCTGGCTCTGAGTCTGCTGCTTTCAGCCTTGGGGCGCGGCATCTGGCAGAAGCGCGCCAGGATCCTGGCGCTGTGGCTGTGGTCCACCTGTCTCGGCTTGGTGGGTGTCGCGCTGTTCATGCTGAACTTCTTCTCTGCTTTCGAGGTGTTCCACCGCAACCTGAATCTGTTTGCGTTCCATCCCCTGCTGCTGGCGCTGCCTTTTCTGGACTCCCTATGCGCCCGCGCCGGAAAGCGCGCCACGCAGTGGCTCTACGCCGTCTTCGTTGGCTGGCCCGCCGTGGGCTTGTTCCTCGCGCTCACGAACATCAGCCTACAGTACAGCGAACCTTTCTTGGTGACGGCGCTTGCGGCGCACACGGCCCTCTTTGCGGCGCGTCTGCGGGAGAGAACCATGGCGTAGCAAAAGCGATTCTCCGTGCCGATCAGTAGTTGTCCAGTGCCAGTCGCGGGAAGACGATGCCGACCTCCGAGAGTCATGGCGCGGTTCGTAGGTCAGTCAACAGGGCCGCCGTTCGCGAGCACATCCCAAGCAAAGGAGGCGGTAAAGAGGCCGAGAACAGCGACGGCGGGCACTCGAACGCTCGGCAGCAACATAGAAAGCCTGAAAAGACGATTGTCAAGTAAAGATCGGCCGATCGAACGCGCCCCCGCGACGCACTCACAGTACGAAGGGAACGAAGCCTTTGACCCTCTGCCGGTATTCCTGGAACGCCTCGCCGTACTTCGCCGCAAGGTGCTGATCGAGCTTCGGGATGTTCAACCACTGAAAGAAGGCGAACAGTGCGAGCGGCACGAGGTACGCGTACGCGTTGTGCGATACCACCGCGTAGCCCAAGACCCACAACACATCCCCGAAGTAGTTGATGTGCCGGGAAACGCCGAACAGATCTTCTGCGGCAGGCTCCTCGATGTCCTTCCGTACAATTCCATCGGCTGCTCCTCAGATTCCGCGGGACCGGCTCACTCCTGGTCCCGGATGGGAGAGAGGCGGTCGCAGTCTTTCTCACAGTACGATGAGGCGTCCCGCACGCAGCGAATCGGCCGCTCGAACGCACCGCCCCTCCTCCCGGCGCGCAGTTCTTCCAACGTGAGTTCACAACGATAGCGCACGAGGCGACACTGCACGCACTTGGTGTTCACGATGTCTTCCGGATCCACCGTGCACCAACGGTAGCCGACGGAAAATCTGGCCGACGCCGCCTCGAATTGCAGTTCCTTTTCTGCTTCCCCCGTGCCGCACAGGCGTTTGAGCACCTGGACGCGAAAGGCGGATTCGCCCGCTGCTTTCGTAAAACCGCCGAGGTAGCCCCCGTCGTCCTCCGCGCTCACCAAACGCGACCGAAACACAGTAGACACGAACAATTCGCGAAAATCATCGGTTGGGTCCGCGCCCGGCCTTTCCGGGTTCAGGTAGGCGTCGAAAACCCAACCCCGTCGCCCCTTTGCTTCGACTTCGACCCAGGAACCGCGTCTTCCGGACAGAGAGATCACGGCCACGTGGCGACGCAACACGCGCACCTCGGTGCGGTTGGTCAAAACAAGAACGATGGATTCCTCTGTCCCGGGGCCCGAGCGCATGTTCAGCCGCCGGGGCGCATCGACGAAGCGCACCAGAGGTGGCGACACGACCTCGACGACAGGCGGCTCCCCGCGATCCGCGGGAGGCCGGCGCGGACGCAGGGGCACCAAAACGCGCGCGATGGTGGGCAAACGCGGTGGAGAAACAGGCGACTGTGCAACGGAAGGCTCGCGGTGATCTCGTGGTGGAAGGCGTCTTCCGGGTGGTTTCATCGGAGAAAGCCCGCCGCCTTCAGGCAGGGGATCACGCGCGGACACTGTTCCTTTGCGCCCGGGACTCACGCCACCGCTTGCGCAGGCCCCCAGCAGAAGAACCCAAGCGATGAGGGCAACGGGACGCATCCCGGATAGAGATCAGTTGACGATGAATTCCGTAAAGTACACTTCCTGAATCTTCCCGTTGGACAAAACGTGATTCACAGAAGCCTTGATTTCTTCGCGCAGTTCCAACTGGTCCTGCACCGTCGAGAGTTGGGCTTTCGTCTTGTTGGCCAGAATCAGGTTGACGATGTTGATGAGCTGCGGCTTGCGCTGTGCCAGTTCGTTGGAGAGAGCCGCGTTGCCCTGCTCGAAGCCCAGGCTCAGCTTCAGCTTGATGAAGTGCGATTCGCCGCGGTCGGCCGTGTTGGCGCGAAAGTCGTCACTGAAGTTGAAGGCCTCCAGCGGTGGCGGCGGCTTCATCACGACAATGGAGGCCACGTCCGTGTACTGCTTCTGCGCGGCAAAAGTGGCCACGTAGAAGGCAACGACGACCATGAGCACGAGGCCGACCGCCCCCAGTGCCACGTAGATCAGGATCTTGACGATCTTGTTGAGCCCGGATTGGGCTGTCGGCTGGTATTCCTGCCCCCCGCCTTCCTCCATTACTTCATCATCAGCCATGGCGACACCTCAGAGGGGACGATTGCTGCGAATCGCCCCGCTTCTAACTTATCGAAACGGGGACGGGGGGGTTGAGTGTTTTTCAGCGGTCGGGAATGAGTTCTTCGGAACCCGGTACCCGGGTCGGCGGCAGTTGGAAACGCGAATCCCCGGCGGACCGTTTCGGATCCTTGTAGGGCAGAATCACCAGGTCCACGCGACGGTTGAAGGCCGCGGCCTCGGGCGTGCCGCCTTCGCCTTCGATGGCCAGCGGCCGGTAAGAACCGAACCCCACGATCTGCATCAGGCCGGGCGGGACGCCGTGGTTGTGCAGGAAGTTGGCCGTGTTCACAGCGCGCGCGGCCGAAAGGTCCCAGGTGTTTGCGTACACCCGCTCACGCCGCCCGGCACGATCCTCACCGGCCAGCGCCTGGTCTTCGCCGACGGCGGCAAAGCCTTCCACACGCGTGAACTTGTCCAGGCTGCGCAGCAGCGGCGCTGCCTTCTTGAGCACACGCTCGATCTCGACACCGATCAGAGCGCTGCCGGGTTGAAAATAGTCCGAACCAATGAGGGAGATGATGAGCCCGCGCTCGTCTTCACTGACGCGCACCTTCTTGGCGCGAATTTCCGGCTGGAAAATGGCCTGAGCCTGCTTCTTGGCCTGCGAAAGCGACCGGCCCGCGGTCTGAGACGGAAGGGACTCCAGGTTCATGCCCATCTCTTCCAGACGACCCTTCGAAAGAGTCTGGCCTCCGGTAAAGAAACCCAAACTGTTTGCAAATGCTGAAAGAATCAGTCGAACTTCCTGAGGTTGCGCCTTACCCGTGGCGTAGATCATGACGAACAGGCACAACAGCAAGGTAACCATGTCCCCGTACGTGACCATCCAGTGCGGGGCCACGCACTCTTCGCACTTGGGACATTCCTGCTTGGCCATGGCGACGGCGCCCGATTATCCGCCGGCGCCTTCGTCCAGCGCGTCTCTTTCCGGTGGTGGCAGAAAGGAGGAGAGCTTGTCCTTGACGATCCGCGGGTTGTCGCCCTGCTGAATGCTGAGGATGCCCTCGACCATGATGGCCTTCACCATCATCTCTTCGCTCGAGCGATGCTCCAGCTTCTTCTGCAGGGGGATGGCAAACATGTTGGCCCCGATGGAGCCATAGAGCGTGGTGATGAGAGCAGCGGACATCCCCTTCCCGATCGCGTTGGGATCCCCGGCGCCCAAACTGAGCAGCATCTGCACGAGGCCGACCAGGGTCCCGATCATCCCGAAGGCCGGCATGAACATGGCGTTGTCCGCCCAGAATCGCTGACCCTCGGCGTGGCGACCCTTGATGTTGTTCATGTCTGTTTCGAGGATATTGCGTACGAGCTCGGGGTCCGTGCCGTCCACCACCAGCTGAATTCCTTTCTTGAGGAAGGGTTCGTCCAGGTTGGCCAGGTCGTCTTCCAGGGAGAGCAGCCCTTCGCGCCGGGCGCGTTCGGAAAACTGGACCAGGGTGAGAATGAGCTGCACGATGTCGGCATGCCGCGGCATGAAAGCGAACTTCGTGAAGTTCCCCACGCTCATGAGCCGTCCGAGCGGACTGGCCGTGACCGCGGCACCCAGACCGCCGCCGAACGTAATGAGCGCCGACGGCGCGTCCATTACGGCAAAGGGAGAAAGACCGTTGACGATGAGTCCGAAGATGAGCAGCACGGCTCCGGCCGCGATTCCACCGATTGTTGCAAGGTCCATAGACGGAAATGGTGCGCCACGCGCCCTGGGTCAAATATCGACCGATTCCTCCAGATTGACCCGGAAAATTTTCCGGTGATAGGCCAAGATCAGATCCGTGACCTCTTCCGGCGTCTCTTTGACCAGGTACCGACGGTCATTGGTCAGCACGATGACCGTGTCCGGCGTAGCTTCCATGATCTCGATGTGTCGATGATTCAGGAGGAAGGCTTTGCCGTTCAGGCGATGCACCTCGATCATGGTGAGACTCCCGAGAGGGACGGCCCGAACACCGGACGGGGCATAGCGGGCCGCTCGGCCGGAACTGTCCATTTTTTTCTTGCGGGGTGGCCCGCGAAGCCGACGCCTTCTCCCTGACACCGCCCCGCGCGGCACGGAACTGCCCTTTGATCTTCTCGACAGCCTCGTTTCTGCTCTTCTTCCTCATTGTCATCATCGTGCACTGGTATGTCGTGCCGCTGCTCATCCCGGAGCGGTACCGTCTGCGCACCCTCCATTTGTTCCTCCTGGGCGCGAGCTATCTGTTCTACATGGCCTGGGATTGGCGCTTCGGTTTTCTCATGGCCCTGTCCACCGCGATCGACTACGCGGCCGGGCTGTACATGCAGAGCCTCGACTCACGGTTCGAACGGGCCGGTTCGACGCCGGAATTCGCCGAAAGCACCGCGCGCGCCCGTCGCCTCGCGCTGATCGTCAGCATGCTCATGAACCTGGGCATCCTCGGGTACTTCAAGTACGCCGACTTTTTCATCGGTTCCTTCATCGACTTCGTGAATGTTCTCGTGCCCGGAACGCTGGGTGAAGACCGCCGCAGTTCGCTGCTCCTGAACGTCATCCTTCCGCTGGGAGTATCCTTCTTCACCTTTCAGTCCATGAGCTACACGATCGACGTGTACCGCCGCGTCTTCCCGGCCGAACGCAGCTTCGTTCGATTTGCGCTGTACGTTTCCTTTTTCCCGCAGCTGGTGGCCGGACCCATCGTCGTTGCCAAAGAGTTCCTGCCCCAGCTCGACCGCATGCCGCAGTTCGATCTGGATCGAATGCGGGAAGCCGCCCGATGGTTTGCGCTGGGCTATCTCAAGAAAGTGGTTCTGGCCGACAACATGGCGCCCGTCGTGGACGCCATCTACGGCAATCCGGGCGCGTACGGCGCCGGTGGCCATTGGTTGGGAGCGGTCGGCTTCTGGGTTCAGGTGTACGGAGACTTCTCCGGCTATTCGGACATGGCCTGGGGCACGGCCATCTTCATGGGATACGCGTTACCCGAAAACTTCAACATGCCCTATCTCAGTCGCAGCGTTACCGAACACTGGCGCCGTTGGCACATTTCGCTCATTCGCTGGATCCGCGACTACCTGTACGTTCCGCTGGGAGGCAACCGCGTCAGCTACTGGCGACACAAACGCAACGTGTTTTTGACCATGTTTCTGGCCGGTGTCTGGCACGGCGCCAACTGGACTTTCGTGATTTGGGGAACTATCCACGGCGTCATCCTCACCCTGGAGAGCATGTTTCGCCAGTGGCGATCCGAGCCGGAAAGACGGCCCGAACAGAACGCGCCACCCGGTAGCGTTCCTGTGAGTCTTCCGTCGGCCGCAGAGTCCAGGACGGAGTCTTCCGGGCCGACGAAAGGTTCATCGTTCGAACCGCACTTCGGTCGCACTTGGCCACAGCGTTTCCGCATTGCGCTCCAGTTGGTCGCCACCACGTTCTGCACGGTCTACTTCGGGACGATGTTCCGGGCGCGGGACATTGCCGAATCTTGGATGATCCTCAAACGCATGCTGGGCTTCGAACCGATGGCCGTCGACCCCGTGACCTCCACGATGATCCGCACGGTTCTCTTGGGTGCGAGCGCGGTGGCGGCGGGCCACGTGATCGGGCACTACATCTTCGAACGCGGTTGGCGGCCGCGCATTCCTGCGTGGCTGGAACTCGCGGCCGCGCCGGTAGTCGTACTTCTACTTGTTCAGCTCGGCGCTTCCGACGTGAGCCCTTTCATATACTTCGTGTTCTGAATTCTCGATGCAGAATCGACACAGGCTAAAAGCCATCCCGAAGTCGA
>CAZPFB010000066.1:0-31723 GCA_964585735.1 uncultured Leptospiraceae bacterium | reverse complement strand
GCCGCACAGATTGAGCGGCGCTTTGAGTCAAGAAGGGGGAAATGAGCGCTTACGATTCTGCAAAGCGCAGACAGTCTTGCTCGATGCGGCGGCAACACTCCCCGCGCCCTCAAGTTGCGTCAACGTCGCATGAATTTTGCTCGCGGCCTTTCCCGGCGTCTCGGCGCGGCCCAAAGACTTAAATCGCCACCTGCGCGCTCAACCCCATTTCAAAAGACTCTTACCTCGAATGCTGTCTGGTACAGGATGACGGGCGGTTCCGGACCGGCTTTCCCTTTGGAGATAGTGCGAATGCGGTTTCGTACGGGAGAGTCCTCGGCACGCGCGCTTTGAGCGGCCGAACGGAGGCGGCTCTGCACGTTTTCTTGCTCGGATGCCCTGAGCGCGCGGGGAGAGATCTCGTGTTCTGTTGCGAGACGCATTGACGGGCCAGGTGAGCTTGGGGCTTCATTTGCGGCGGCAGTATTCCCCGCGCCCTCGGGCTGCGTCACGACCGCTTCATTGTGCCTGCGGATAATCCGGCGTTTACGCGCGGCCCGCAGATCCGAATCGCCACCAGAACGCTCACCCCATCTCAAAAGACTCTGCCTCGAATGCTGGCGGGTACCGGAGCGCATTCCCGTCCCGAGCGGCTTCCGCTTTTGAGATAGTGCGAAAGCGGGCCTGTTCAGGCGTGTCCTCGGCACGCGCGCTTTGAGCGGCCGAACGGAGGCGACTCTGCACGTTTTCTTGCTCGGATGCCATGAGCGCGCGGGGAGAGATCTCGTGTTCTATTGCGGACCACCTAAGCGCTGGCAGTCTTGCTCGATGCGCGGTAACATTCCCCGCGCCCTCGAGTTGCGTCAACGTCGCATGAATTCTGCCAGCGCACAATCCGGCGTTCAGGCGCGGCCCGGAGATTCGAATCGCCACGAGCGCGCTCAACCCCATTTCAACAGACTCTTACCTCGAATGCTGTCTGGTACAGGATGACGGGCGGTTTCGGACCGGCTTTCCCTTTGGAGATAGTGCGAATGCGGTTTCGTACGGGAGAGTCCTCGGCACGCGCGCTTTGAGCGGCCGAACGGAGGCGACTCTGCACGTTTTCTCGCTCGGATGCCCTGAACGCGCGGGGAGAGGTTGCTTAGGGGACGCGTTGATGTCCGATGACGGTCGGGAGGCCTCATTGCGGTAGCGCTGTTTGCGCGAATCCGCGGGCGCAGAGCCACTATCAATTCTGCGCCCTGACTATCCCCCGTGCCCGCGCGGCCCTTCTCAGGCCGCGTCGGGGCGAGGTCCGGCCGACGAAGCCTCGGCGCCGGCCTTCCGAAGCGGGTATCCGGTTTCGTTGTACCAGATCGTCTTTTGCGCCAGGAACGCCGCCGAGAGGCGCGACTGTTCACGGGGAGTCCACGTCTTAGCGTGAAACAAACCCGGCGCGTTGCGACTGGCCAGCGTGCTGATAATCCGCGGCCGCAGACCGGTGCTTTCCTCTACAGCCAGCGCGCGAGCTCCCAGGTCCATGCCCATGCCGACGTAGAACGAAAAGCGGCCGCGCGCGGTCTCCTGCGTACCCACGTCGACCAGGCACCTTCCGTACTCCGGATGCTCCGCCACAAGGTCCACGCGACCCGCGAAGTCCGCAGCCGCGGCCGTGACGCGCGATTCGACACACTTCAGATCGCTGCGCTGCCACCAGGCAGCAAACGCCGCCACGTGGGGTTGGTTGCCGGTCGTGGTGCCGGAGCGCACGAAGCGCTCGACCGCCTCGAAGTATTCTTCCGCCTGTTGTCTCGCGTGCTCTTTGGCCGACTCGAACTCGTGCAGGCTGCGAACCACGGAGGCTTCGTCGAACTCGCGTTCGCCGCGGCTGGCTTCGAGCAGGTGTCCCAGGAAATCGGGTTGTTCGGTCCGTTCCAGGCCTTCCCTAACGAGCCCCTGGAGGATGGTTGCGGTGGCGGGCAGGGCGCCCAGGCGACCTGCTTCGGACGAAGTCAGCCATTCCTCGCGGTAGCGTTCGGCGGGTCCGCCAAACAGGGACGGCCCCTGGCGGACAAAGAAGCGTGCTTTGGTGTTGGGGTGCATCATCCACCTCGCTTGGCGGACCCTGAGGCCTGCCCGTTGTGTGCGTCGCGTTAGTGCGCCGCACTATAGGCCATTGCCGCGGGAGGCCCTCTGGGCGTCAAGCCGGATTTGAGCGACCGGCCGAGCACCCCGCGTTTCCCTTGACCGTCACCCGCCGGCCGAAGCTTGGTCGCCTCGATGAAGACCGAGCAGGCCGTCCGCAACCGCAACCCCATCCTGCTTGCCGATTATCGGCCGCCCGCCTGGCTCGTGCCCCGCATCGAGCTGTGGTTCGACCTGGACGCGGAGGCCACGGAAGTCACCTGCGAACTCGAACTGGTGCGCAATCCAGCGGCCACGTCCGGGCCGCCGGAACTCAACGGCGAGGGGCTCGAACTGCTGCAGTTGAACCAGGATGGCCGGACCCTTTCCGCTGGCGAGTTTCGGTTAACAGACGGCAGACTCACCCTTCCGGATCCGCCGGGCGACCGAACCATCGTGCGCAGTCGCGTGCGGATCTCTCCTGCGGCCAACACGGCTCTCGAAGGCCTGTACATTTCGGGCGGCGCGCTCTGCACGCAGAACGAGCCCGAGGGCTTTCGTCACATCACCTTCTTTCCCGACCGGCCGGATGTCATGTCCCGCTACCGCACCACGCTGCGCGCCGACCGAAAGCGCTATCCGGTACTCCTCTCCAACGGCAACGTCGTTGCCCGGGAGGAACTGCCAAACGGCCGGCACAGCGTGACCTGGGAGGATCCGTATGCCAAGCCGTGTTATCTCTTCGCGCTCGTGGCGGGCGATCTGGGGGTCGTTACCGATTCTTACACCACCAGGAGCGGTCGGCGCATCGAGCTTTTCATCTACACGGACCACGGCGCCGAAGGGCGCTGCGCGTTTGCCATGGAGTCCCTGAAGCAGGCCATGCGCTGGGACGAGGAGACGTTCGGCCTGGAGTACGACCTGGACATCTACATGATCGTCGCCGTCGAGGCTTTCAACTTCGGCGCCATGGAAAACAAGGGGCTCAACATCTTCAACTCGCGGCTCGTTCTCGCGGATCCGCGAACGGCCACCGACGAAATGTTCGAGCGCATCCAGGGCGTGGTGGCGCACGAGTACTTTCACAACTGGACCGGAAATCGCGTTACCTGCCGGGATTGGTTTCAGCTCACACTCAAAGAGGGGCTCACGGTCTTTCGGGACCAGCAGTTCAGCGCGGACATGACCCAGCGTGACCTCAAGCGCATCTACGACGTGGAGGATCTGCGGCAGCTCCAATTCCCGGAAGACGCGGGTCCCATGGCCCATCCCATTCAGCCCAAATCATACATAGAAATCAATAATTTTTACACCATGACGGTCTACGAGAAGGGCGCCGAAGTCATCCGCATGATCCACACCCTGATCGGACCGGAACGTTTTCGCGCGGGCCTCGACCTGTACTTCCAGCGGCACGACGGACACGCCGTAACCACCGGCGACTTCGTCTCGGCTCTCGAAGACGCCTCCGGTTTCGACCTCGGGCAATTCCGTCGTTGGTACGACCTGCCGGGCACGCCTCTGGTCTCGGTGAGCGAAAGCTATGACGTGGCCGGCCGCGTCTTCACGCTCACCCTCAAGCAGAACCTGCCGGACCCGGCCGCGCCTCCACTCCTGATTCCGGTGCGCGTTGCCCTTTTGTCGGCGGCCGGCCGGGAACAGTCGTTTTCCATCTCGGCTTCGCTGCCGCCCGCGGACGGGAGCGCGCCCCAGCGCACGAGCGCCACCGTCGTGCTGGCGCAGGCCGAACAATCCTTTCGCTTCGAGAACGTGGTCGAGCGGCCGGTGCTCTCCATCCTGCGCGGTTTTTCGGCGCCCGTGAAACTCGACTACGAGCGCAGCGATGATCAACTCGCGTTCCTCATGGCACACGACACGGACGGTTTCAACCGACACGAAGCTGGGCGCGAGTTGGCTTTGCGCGTTCTCGTCCAGGCCGCCCGCGACGTCTCGGGCCGGAAGCAACCGGCGCTACCCGAGGGCTTCGTGGCGGCGCTGCGCAGCGTGCTCCTTTCGCGGGAGGACGAATCCCTGCGCGCGGCCGCGCTCAGCCTGCCGGGGGAAGCCGAGATCAACGACCGCACTGCTCCGTGCGACTTCGCGGCCACGCACCGCGCGCGCGAAGCCATACTCGGCAGGCTCGCGCATGCTCTGCGGGACGACTGGAAGAACACGCACGACGAGTTGGCCTCGCGGACCTTTGCCGATCGCACCGCGGGTGTGGGACCCCGTCGCCTGAAGAACATTTGCCTCGCGGTCCTGTCCCGACTGCGCGAGCCCTGGGTGGAGGAACTCGCGTTCGCGCAGCTCGAAAAGGGCGAGAACATGACCGACGAACTCGCTGCACTGCGGATTCTCGCGGACCGGGACGGGCCGCTGCGCGAAAGGGCGCTTGCGTTGTTCTTCGATCGTTGGAAACACGAGTCGCTCGTCATGGACAACTGGCTTTCGGTTCAGGCGGGCTCGTCCGCGGCGGACACGGCCGCGCGCGTCCTGGAGTTGCAGCGCTCGCCGGTGTACTCCAGTCGCACGCCCAACAAGGTGCGTTCTCTTCTGGGAACCTTTGCGCGCAACGAGCTGTGCTTCAACGCCGCCGACGGCTCGGGCTATCGGCTTGTGGCCGACGCCATACTCGAACTCGACAGCGTGAACCCCAGCGTGGCCTCCGGTTTGGCCAAAGCCTTCACGCGCCTGGGCCGGCTCTCCCCCGAACTGCGGGGGCTGGCGGTCGGCGAGCTCGAACGCGTGTTTGCGCGTCCGGATCTTTCGGGCGATGTGTTCGAGATCGTGTCGCGGTCGCTCGAGTTTGCGCGGGCCACGCGTTCATGAACATGCTTTCGGTCGAGTCGCTCAGTCGAACCGTCGGCGACCGTGTTTTGTTTCACGACCTGTCGCTGGGCCTCGAGGCGGGGGAGAAGGTCGGACTCATCGGCATGAACGGCAGCGGCAAGTCGACGCTGCTGCGCGTTCTGGCCGGTCAGGAAAAAGCCGACACCGGCCAGGTCACGGTACGCCGGGGCGTCCGCCGCGCGTACCTGCCCCAATCTCCGCAGGCCGACCCGAATCACACCGTGCTCGAACACATCTTCGCGGGCAGCGGTCCGCGCGTGGAATTGCTGCGTCGCTACGAGGAAGCATGTGCGCGTCAGGCGGAGGGCGCGTCGAACCAGGCGGAACTCGACGCGCTTTCGGCGGAAATGGACGCGGGCGATGCCTGGGGATTTGAGCATTCGATTCGGGCCATGCTGCATCGCTTCGGCGTCACGAATCTAAAGGCGCGCATGGGCGAGCTCTCCGGCGGGATGATCAAGAAGACTACACTTTCTCAGGTCATCATCGACGAAGCGGACATCTTGCTTCTGGACGAGCCCACGAACCACCTGGACATCGAGAGCGTGGCGTGGCTGGAGCGGGAGCTGCGCGGCGGTTCGTTTGCTTTGGTCGTGGTCACGCACGATCGCTACTTCCTCGAAAACGTGGTGGACCGGATTTACGAAATCGAATCGGGCGAAGTCCGTCGCTTCCCCGGCAACTACAGCGCCTACTTGGAGCGCAAGGCCGTCCTCGAAGAGGAGCGCGAGCGCGAGAGCCGCAAAGCTTCGTCTCTATTGAAAAAGGAGCTCGAATGGTTGCAGAGACAGCCCAAGGCGCGCGGAACGAAATCGAAGTCACGCGTGGAGCGCGTTTCCGAGATCGAAAAGCGCATTCACGTCATGGACACGGGCTCCTTCGAGTTCTCGGCGCAGGGTCGTCCGCTGGGCAAGAAGATCCTCTCGGTGATGGGCGTGGGCGCGGGCTTTGGCGAGCGAACGCTGTTTTCCGACTTCACGCATCACTTCCGTCGCGGCGAGCGCATTGGCGTGGTTGGGCCGAACGGCAGCGGGAAGACGACGCTCCTCGAAGTCCTGGCGGGCCGGGGGGAACCCACCGTGGGCAAGGTTTCCTGGGGTGTGAACACGCAGGTCGGCTACTTCACGCAGACGGACACCGAACTCCCGGCCGACCGTCGCGTTTTACAATATGTGCGCGAAGAGGTCGGTCACACGGCGGCCTTCGGCGCGGACAACGTTCGGATCGAAGCGAGCCTCTTGCTCGAAATGTTTCGCCTGAATCCGGCCCTGCCCATCGGGAGGCTTTCGGGCGGAGAGCGCCGTCGCCTGCAACTGGTGGCCGTGCTGGCAGGCCGGCCGAACTTCCTGATTCTCGATGAGCCCTCCAACGATCTGGACACGCTCACGCTCTCTTTGCTCGAAGACTTTCTCCTGGGATTCGACGGCTGCCTGGTGACGGCTTCCCACGACCGCTGGTTCATGGACCGACTGACGGACCTGCTCTTCATCATCGAAGACGGCCACATTCGCAAGTTTCCCGGTACGTTCTCGGAATACCTGGAGTTCCGCGAGGCGCGTGCCAAAGAGCCGCCGTCCGAAGAGCGTTCCGCCGTCGCGCGTTCCGGTGTCGGGCGCTCAGCAGGCGCGCGTCACGCCCGGTCGCCCCTTTCTGCCGGTGGGACTGCGGGTGCCCCGGAAGGCTCGGAAGAGGAATCGAACACAGCCCGAGCGCCGGGGAGCAACCGCGTCCGCAAGCGGACCTACAAGGAGAAACACGAGTTCGCCCAATTGGAAGAAGACATCCCCCGACTGGAGGCGCGCCAGCGCGAACTCGAAGCGCTGCTCGAACAACCCGAGAGCGACTACCGCAAAGTGGAATCGTGGGGGAACGAACTGGTCGCCGTTCAGGAGCGCCTGCGCGAGAGCACGGAACGGTGGCTCGTTCTCTCGGATCTCGTCGAGTGAAATCTGATGGCAGGGCAGGCCGCCTCCGGACGTGCTGACGCGTGGACGAACGCGAAAACCAGCAGACCGTTCAGAAAGAGCTGAAAGAGGAACTGCTGCTCTGCGACGCCAAAGGTCGCCTCAATCCCGAAGCGGTGAGCTGGTCCCGCCGGCCGCTGCCGATCCTCAACGTGCACGGGAACTTTCCCTTTCGTAAGGGACTCGAACGCTGGGAGGTCCATTGTGACGCTGGCGTGCTGCACGCTTCGGCGCTGGCCGGGGACACGGTCTCGGCGCTGCGCGCCGAGTTCATTCGCGCTGATTCCGGCGGCGCCATTTCGGGAGGCGCTCTCGTCCGCTTTCCCGAATCGCGGAGGCTCTCCCTCGGCGACCGTTGGTCATCTCCCGTCTCCGTTGCTCTGGAAGGCATCCGTATGGAGGTCCGTCCTTTTGCGCCCGAGGTCGAGGGCGAGGGGGACGAACGAGCCGCCGGGGCGGAGAAGCCGAAACGGTCGCGCACCGTGGCGGGAAAACTGCGCCGTGGCATCGAACGGATCAAGGCCACCGTAGCGGGTCGGGAAGCCGTGGACCGCTTGACCCTGGCCTACTCGGGAGAAAACGGCGTGGCGGTCTCGGCGGAAATCGAGGCCGTGCGCCCACTCGATCAGGAGTCCCTGAACATCACGGCCGCCTGGAAGCGCCGGCAGTTCGTCTGGCTTTCGCGAACCGTGTATCCGGAGTGTCGCGGCCGACTGACGATGCTCGACGGGGATATTGACCTCGGCCGCAAAGGCGCGGTGGCCCTGCGCGAGGTGGTGCGGGGCGTCTTTCCGCTCCAGATGTCGGGAACGCGCGCTGTTTGCCTGTCGCGCAGCGGCCGCGAGTTCTGTGGGATCGTGGCGGGCACTGACTGGTCGCGCGGTTCCGGGCTCAATGAAAACGGCCTGCTCCTGGACGGGCGGCTCTACAAGCTCTTTGATGCCGTACGCTTCCTGCCCATGGAGGGTGGAAGGACCGCGCTGCGGACCCTATCCTCGTCGGCGGTGGACCTCGTCTTCGAGCCCACGCACGAGTCCGTCGTGGAAGGGCGATTGCTTCTGCTTCACCTGCGTCTCGTCCGCCGCTACGGCCGTTTTTCCGGAGAGGTCCGCGTCGGTCAGAAGCGGGCGCGCATCGACGGGGCCCCGGGTTCCCTGGAGGAGTTCCGATACTTAGGCTGACTAAAAGGACTTGACCGGCTCCCCGTTTCTCGCAGCCCTCCTGTCATGGACATCCGCCGTCGCGCCGAGCGGAATGCGCAGATTCTCGACATTCGGGGGGACATCTCCCTCCTGAACGCGCGGGAACTCCGTCGGGCGCTGGAGGCGGCCATAGCCGCGGGGCCGGGGGTCGTGGCCGTGAACCTGGAGAATGTCCCCTTCATCGACTCCTCGGGGATCGGTTGTCTGATTGCGGCCTACACCGACCTGAACAAGTCGGGCCGTCGCCTGGCCTTGGTGCACGTCCCGGAAACCATCATCCGGACCCTGGAGATAACCAACGTGATCGCCTTCTTCCCCATTTACGGCTCCTGGGAGGAGTTGTTCGCGGCGGTGCCCTGACCGGGCGTGGCGCCAAGCGCCTCCCGGTGCCAAGACGCGAAAAAAAGCTTGCCTGGCGGGTCTTCAGACCTCATCCTGAGCTTGGGGTCATCTGCCAAAAAGCTGGGATTCCCGGGCGGATTTTTTTGTGCACCTTTTCGGTGCTTCGACCGAGGGTACCAGTAGTAACACGGAGGTTCGGTATGGAACTGAATACAGTCAGCCAATATGCCGGACATAGTTATCCGGCCCCCGAACGAAGAGCAGAATCAGAAGCTCCGCGGGCGATTGTCAGGGAAGACGCGCCCGCCAACAGCCTGGAAGAACAGGTGTCGGCCCGCCAGCGTGCGGCCGAGCGGGAGAAGCTCGTGCTCAAGCCCAGCCAGGTTTCCTTTGATGACCGACTCGATCAGGTAATCAGCCTGGACATGATCAAGCAGCTCCTGAACCTGCGCACGCCCGAGTCCGTCCTGCGCGCGGGCGGTCATCGCCCCGGCATGCTCTTCGACCTGCGCGGTTAGGGCCCGCCCTCCCGCTCCCTCTTGGGAGACGAGGGCGCCGTCTGCGCGTCCGGTGTGCCCGCGCTCGACTTCCCGAAAAGATCTGGACCGGAAGCTCGCGCGCGCATTCCATCGAGAATGCCCGCACGAGAACCCAGCACTTCTTGGAAGGAACAGGTCGCTGCCGACGAAACCCAGCGCTTCGAAAAGTACGCCACCATTCTGACCGAAATCCAGAAGGCCAAGTCCGCCACGTTCGGCAACGGTCGCACGCTGCACCGCAAGCAGTTGCTCGGGCTGGAAGCCACGCTCACGGTCGGAGACAATCTGCCCGCCGCCGCGCGTCATGGAATCTTCGCCACACCCAAGACCTACTCCTGCCTCGTTCGCCTTTCCAATGGCGGCATGAACATCCGCTCGGACAAAGAACCTGACATCCGCGGTTTTGCCATCAAGGTTCTCGGCCTGGACGGTCCTTCCGCGCTCGGGCAGGGACGCGTCAACTGCCAGGACTTTCTGCTCATTAATCACGAGAACTTTTCGTCGAAGGGCGTAGATCCGTTCATCGGTGTTGTGCAGGCGGCCTCGCGCGGCAACGGGGCGCTTCTGGCGCACATGTTCCGCACGCACGGCCTCCTGGGAGGCTTCGCGCAGTTGCGCAGGGCTCTGGCCATGTTCGGAAAGCCGTTCACCGGCTTTGCCACCGAGCCCTTCAATACGGTCGTTCCGCATGCCTGCGGTCCCTACGCCATGCGCGTTCGGATCGCCCCCGCGTCCGCGGAGGTGAATGCAAACGCGAAGGATGACTGGGCTCGGGACGTGCGCGCGCGCCTGGAGAAAGGACCGCTCGTCCACGACGTGCAGCTTCAGTTCTTCGTGGATGAATCCGTCACGCCGATCGAGGATGCATCGGTGGCCTGGTCCGTGTCCGAGTCACCACTCGTGACAGTGGCGCGCCTGACGATTCCCACCCAGGCGTTCGAGGGACCCGAGGCGGAGGCGCGTGAGAAGCGCGTGGCCGAAACGTTCTTCGACCCGTGGAACGGACTGGCGGACCATCGCCCGTTGGGGGAAGTGCAGCGCGCGCGGAAGTTTGCGTACTTTGCCAGCCAGAAGGGTCGTGGCGCGAAGCCGGCGTGAGGGGAGGCGGGCCGTCTGCCGGGCAGGTGGTTGGGAATTATTGCGTAATGCGGGGCGGCGACGCCATCTCGCAATCGTTTAGGTTTGCATATTTTATCCTTGACGAGGGTTCCTACTCCGGGGGTTTTCTGCCATGGGCATTTCCCGGGTATTGGGCCCCTTGCCCGACCGACAGTGGCCGAGGATGTTCAGCGATGAGATGGGCCGCTTCTGGTTGCGCCGGCTTCTTGGTTCTGCTTCTGACTGCCTTGTGCCGGATAAAACGCGCCCTGGTCTGCGCCATCAGTGTGGGTTTTAGTGCCGGCGGTTCGATCTACCAGAGGATCGCCGTATTGGATTGAGAGATGAGCGGGAAGCCTCCATCCGTCATCCTCCGTCTGACAATCGCGCTCATTGCGATGCCGCTACCGTTCTCCCCGGGTGCCGCCGAACCCGCCGCGCCGCCAGCTGATCCGCCCCCTTCGTCCGAAGGGCCCGCATCGAAGGCGGCCGCGCCCTCAGTCGGTTTTCATGAAGGCAAGCTGCTCTTTGGCATGTCGGGGGGAGGTGGAGGCGCCAAAGTCGATCATGTGGCCCTGTATCGCTCACGCGGAGAACCGGTATTCGAGTACCGAACGGTGGTGCTCTCTGACAATCCGGCGCGTCGTTTGGTTGCGTTGATCAAGATCCTGAACCAACCCGAACCCCGGGTCATCTCGGAAGCGGGACGCTTTGAAATGGAGTATGCGCTCACCGATTGGCTCGGCGTTGGCATCTCGTACAATGCGACCCGGGTCACATTGCGCAGCGTTCGGGCCTATTCGGAGTTCTCGATCCTCGCCCTGATGCGTTCACCGCCCCGATCCGCGCTGGATGTCGACTCCAATCCCTCTCTGCAGAACTATCTGGACCTCCAGACGACGACCATCCGGCTCCACTCGAGGCGCAGCGTGGATGCCGAGGTCCGCTTTCACTTGGCATCGAGGTCCTGGGACCTGTATCTCGGCATTGGCATAGGGCTCGGCATTCAGGATCCGAACCTGCCCCCGTCACCGGGGGGCGCTGCTGTAGGGCAGACGAATCGAGGGGGCGCATTTGTGGGACTGCGTCGCTTCTTCGGTGCGATGGCGGTCGGGATCGAGGCCTACGGATACGTGCACGACTCGGGGCCGAAGGGCATTGCCGAGTTCGGGCTCGAACGCCTCCGCTCCGAATACGGTGCCCGCCTGCTTTTCGTCTTCGGGATCGATACGCGCTGAAACGGTTGCTCTGAAGCAGCAGGGGCCGGTAGTTCCAGTTCCGCTTTCAGGTTCACCTGGTAGTCGTGCAACGAGCGCATTCGATCTTTGGCTTCCCGGCGATTCTGGCTCATCCTGATGATGGGGGCCTGAATCGCGGCCAGACAGGATAGTACGAGGTTCAGAAGAATGAAGGGGTACGGGTCAAAGGGACGCGTCACGAGCACGAAAATGTTAACCTCCATCCAGAGAACCAGAAAGCTAAAGAATCCCAAAATGAACTTCCAACTCCCACCGAAGCGGGCCACGGCGTCGGCGATGCGCTGCCCGTAGGTGCGTGCTTCTGCCGCTTCGACTTCGAGGTTGCGTGAAAGGGTCTCAGCCTGGTGGAGGGCGTCGAGGACCTCCTGCTCCAGTTGTGTGACCTCACCGCGTTCGGCGGTCAGGAGTTGGCGCATGTAGCGCTGACGATATCGGTTGAGCTCCGCGACGCTGATGAAGCTCGCGTCGGAGAAGTCGGGCCGATCCGCCTGGATCAACTGGCGGAGGGAGTCGCGGATGGACGAAGCGGCGATGAGCTGACTGCGCGGGAGACTCCGGCCGCTGATCTGGCAAACACCTTCGTCCATGGCCTTCGCAGGCGCCCGCGGCGGGCAAGAGACCTACATATTCCGCCGATAGCTGCCGCCCACTTCGTAAAGCGCGCCGGAGATCTGGCCGAGTGAGGCGACCTTCACCGTCTCCATGAGTTCCGCAAAGATGTTGCCGCCGCTGCGGGCCGTCTCTTTGAGTCGGGCGAGTGCCCCAGGAGTCCTGTCCTGGTGGGCAGCGCGGAAGCGCTCCACCTCGGCAATGCACATCTGTTTCTCCTCATCCGAAGAGCGAATGAGTTCCGCCACCGTGTCCGGGGCGGTGTCTTCGCGCACGAAGGTGTTGATGCCGATGATCGGCAGTTCGCCGGAATGTTTGAGGTGCTCGTAGTGCAGCGACTCCTCCTGGATCTTGCTGCGCTGGTACATGGTTTCCATGGCACCGGGGACGCCGCCACGCGTGGTCAGTCGGTCGAACTCGGCGAGCACCGCCTCTTCGACCAGGTCCGTAAGCTCTTCTATAATGTATGCGCCCTGAATAGGATTGTGGTTCTTGTTGAGCCCGAGCTCCCGGTTGATAATGAGCTGGATGGCCATGGCCCGGCGTACGGACTCCTCCGTGGGCGTGGTGACCGCTTCGTCGAAGGCGTTGGTATGGAGGCTGTTGCAGTTGTCGTACAACGCGTAGAGAGCCTGCAGCGTCGTGCGAATGTCGTTGAAGTCGATTTCGCGCGCGTGAAGCGACCGGCCGCTCGTCTGGATGTGGTACTTCAGTTTCTGGGAACGCTCGGACGCGCCGTAGCGATTGCGCAGGGCCACCGCCCAGATGCGCCGGGCCACGCGACCGATGACCGAATACTCGGCGTCGATCCCGTTGGAAAAAAAGAAGCTCAGGTTCGGCGCGAAGCTGTCCACGGTCATGCCGCGGCTCCGGTAGTACTCGAGGTAAGTGAAGCCGTTGGCCAATGTGAAGGCGAGCTGGGTGATCGGGTTGGCGCCCGCTTCGGCAATATGATAGCCCGAAATGGACACGGAGTAGAAGTTGCGTACACCGTTGTCGGTGAAGAACTGCTGGATGTCGCCCATCATCCGCACGGCGAACTGGGTCGAAAAGATGCAGGTGTTCTGGGCTTGATCTTCCTTGAGGATATCGGCCTGCACGGTCCCACGCACGCGCGAGAGGACATCGGCTTTGATGCGACCGTAGGTCTCGGCGTCCACGACCAAATCGCCGGAAAAGCCCAAGAGTCCGAGTCCCGCGCCGTCATGCCCTTCCGGTAGCTCGCCCCGATAGGCCGGAGCGGGCAGGTCGCGCGCGCGCAGGCCTTGGAGCAATCCCGCGTGCGCGTTTTCCCAGCCACCGCTGGCACGCAGGTGTGCTTCGACGGCCTGGTCGATGGCGGTGTTGAGAAAGAAGGCGAGGATGGCGGGCGCCGGGCCGTTGATGGTCATGCTCACACTGGTCGAGGGCGCGGTGAGCGTGAAGCCGCTGTACAGGCGTTTGCAATCGTCGAGAGTGGCGATGCTCACGCCGGAATTGCCGACCTTCCCGTAGATGTCCGGCCGCAGCGCGGGGTCTTCCCCGTACAGGGTGACCGAGTCGAACGCCGTGGAGAGGCGGGTGGCTGAGGCGCCGCGCGAAAGATAGTGAAAGCGTCGATTCGTTCGTTCGGGGCCGCCTTCGCCGGCAAACATCCGCGTGGGATCCTCGTCGCGCTTGCGAAAGGGAAAGACGCCGGCCGTAAACGGGAAGGAACCGGGAAGGTTCTCGCGGTAGTAGTAACGCGTGAGTTCCGCGCGCGACTCGTACGGTGGCAATGCCAGGACCGGGAGGTCCAGACCGGACAGCGTGCGCTCGAAGAGGGGGACGCGTATCTCGGAATCGCGCACCCGATAGACGAACTCGGCTTCGCGGTAGCGTCGCCGCGTCTGCGGCCAGTCGAGCAGCCACTTCTGGAGTTCCTCCGGAACCGCGGCACGGGCCTCTTCGCGGAGGTTGTGCAATCGCTCGCTGATGTCAGACTGTCCGTGCTCCTCCGCTGCGCGCGCGGCTTCCTCCAGCGCCTCCCAGCGTCGGACCTGGGTCTGGATGCGAGCAGCTTCCCGCCGGTAGTGACGCACCGTTTCCGACACGTCCGAGAGGTAGCGCACGCGCTCGGACGGAATGAGCGCGCCCGAGGTGGTGGTCTGGGGGCCGCTTTGTTCCAGGTGTTTGAGTTTCGTGGCGGAGCGCGACGAAAGCAGATCGACCAGCGCGTTGTAGAGGCGATTGACGCCGGGATCGTTGAAGACGCCGGCCACCGTGGCGTACACGGGCATGTCCTCCACGGAACGGTCGAAGGCTTCCCGGTTGCGCTGGACCTGTTTGCGTACGTGACGCAACGCATCTTCCGAGCCAGGTTTGTCGGCCTTGTTGAGGGCCACGAGGTCCGCATAGTCGAGCATGGCGATTTTTTCGAGCTGGGTGGGCGCGCCGAACTCCGCGGTCATGACGTAGAGCGTGGCGTCCGCGTACTCGATGACTTCGGAGTCGCTCTGTCCGATCCCGGACGTTTCCAGAAGAATCAGATCGAATCCGGCTGCGCGCATCAGGTCGATGGCGCCGAAGAGCGCGTCGCTCACGCTGCGGTGCGCGCTGCGCGTGGCCAGACTGCGCATGAAGCTCCGCTCCGGAAACAGCGAAAGCGCGTTCATGCGGATCCGGTCTCCCAGGAGCGCGCCGCCGGTCTTGCGGCGTGTCGGATCCACGGCCAGCACGGCCACGCGAAGCTCCGGATTCTGCTCGAGCAGCCGCAGCAGGATCTCATCGGTCAGCGAAGACTTTCCCGCCCCGCCCGGCCCGGTGATGCCGACCACCGTGGCCGCCACGGAGCGCGTGAGCGAGCCGAGCCGCTCCGCGGCTTCGCCGGGATGATTTTCCAGGAACGAGAGCAGCCGACCGAGGGCGACCGAACCCCTGTCACCCAAGCGGGTCAGTTCCCCTTCCGCGGTTGGGCAGGGGTCGAAGTCGCTGCGCGCGAGCATGTCGTTGATGATGCCCTGAAGGCCCATCCGGCGACCGTCCTCCGGTGAATAGATGCGCGTGATGCCGTACGCTTCCAGCTCACGGATCTCTTCGGGGGTGATGACGCCGCCACCGCCGCCGAAGATGCGAACCTGCTCGCAGCCGGCTTCGCAGAGGAGATCCCGCAGATACTTGAAGTATTCGACGTGTCCGCCCTGGTAGCTGGAAACGGCCACCGCCTGCGCGCCTTCCTGGAGTACAGCCTCGACCACGTCCCGCACGGACCGGTTGTGTCCGAGGTGGATGACTTCCACGCCGGAGCTTTGGAGGATGCGACGCATGATGTTGATGGAAGCGTCATGTCCGTCGAAGAGCGAGGCCGCGGTCACGAACCGCAACTGGTGCTGCGTAGTGTGAGCGTGCTGCGCATGCTCGGAGGAGGTGGCCGGGGATGAGGGAAGAGAGCTGCTCGCGGGCGCTTTCATGGCTTCGTCGTTGCGGCCGCTGCGTCCGCTTCCAGCACCCGCGAGAGAAAGGTCCGACTCTCCGAAAGAATGCGAGCCTTGTCCGTGCGGACGTACTTGCTCAAGAGAATGTGGTTACCGTCGGCAATGGGGACCAGGCGATTGAGGGCGTGGGGTTTTTCGCTCCGGCCGAATTGGGCGAAGGCGCTTTGTATGGCTTCGACGTCCACGACGGTGTCTTTGTGCTTCTCGTCTTTATAGTAGTAGAACACGAGCACGGGAGCCGTCACTTTCTGAAAGATGCTGTCACGCGCCACGAAGCGACGCAGGTCGTTGAGTGGGCCGACCGCGCTGTACTTCTGATGGACGAGCCAATGGTCTTCGTAGCCGTCCTGTTTGCGCTTTTCGGGATCCTCGCTCCATCCGGCAAAGCGGTTCTCTCCGTAGACGGCCTGGATGAGGCGAACACCGCCGGGCAGCGCGGGAATCACGTTGGCCAGCGGATCCCCGAAACGGTAGAGCGGCGCCGCGAGCACCAGGGCTCGAACCCTGTCCGGGTGTTTGGCTGCCAGGTAGGTGGCGATGAGGGCGCCGGTACTGCTGCCGAAGACCACGACGCGGCGACCGAGCGTGGTGGTCATGAAGAGGGCGTCTTCGGCCGCGCGCAGGTATTCGGGGAAGGTGGTCTTGGCATGGTCCAGGGTGTTGGTGCCATGTCCGGGCAGGCGCATGTAGTAAGTGTTTGCCTTGAATTCGAGGGCCAGCGGATCCACGACGGCTTCCCCTTCCGCCCGCGAAGCGCCGAATCCGTGGATGAACAGAAAGGCCACGTCCTTGCGTGCGCCCGCCACCCGCAGCAGGCGTTCCTCATTGTTGGGGCGCGTCTGCCGTTCCCGACTCTCCTGATGCCGCTTTGCCAAGAACTCTTCGAACGTCCCGGGAAGGCTGCCACCGGGGGAGTACTCGTACGAGGGCCGCCCGCGCACATAGGCGATGGCGTAGGTGGCCAGACCCACGGCGACGAGCACGAGCAGGACACGACGTAGGCTACGAAACACGGCGGGCACCCCGACCCGACTCTCCCGGGTCAGCCGTCCTGGTAAAGTAGATTTTCCAAAAAGACTTGTTCCGTCCCGTATGGCGTGATTGCATCACCGGTACATGACGGTCCGGTCGGATGAAGAGGTTGCCGGCGACGGGCGGCTGGGTTTCTTCCGCACCGTTTGCGCCCTGGCCGCGGTCAGTTATCCGGCTTTTGGCTTCGTGTTTCAGCTTTCGGTTCCGGGAGCTCGCGATTCGATTGGGGTGCGGGCCCTATTGGCCCTGCTTCCCGCAGCTCTCGTCAGCCTTTCGTACGCGCACGCCCACTTTCGGCGGCGAATGCTCGTATATCTGAACGTTCTGTTCTACATTCTGCTCGGCCATCAGCTTTACTTGATTCGCGTCAACCAATTGGCTCCATCTTATGCGCTGGGGTTCCTTTTGGCCTGGGCTGCGGTGGGAGCCTGTCACGTTCGTCTGGATCAGCTCGTAGCCTTCCTCGTCGTGTTGATGGTTTCGGCCGCGGGTGCGCTGTGGGGAATGCCCGCCGCGCAGCTTCCCGTGAGCGTCTTTCTGTCTTCGCTCGTGATTCTTTCGGCCGTGTTGGTGGCCTCCCTCTACGCGCGCATCCGTTTCGAGGGCCGCGTCGCGGAAGCCAATGTACGGCTTTCCGAGGAGATTGCCGGGCATCGCCGGACGGAAGAGGAACTCAAGGCGCAGACCGCGTTCTTCGAGGAGATCTTGGGAAACGTGAACGCCGAGATCGTCGTGCTGGACCTTCAGTTCCGCTATCGCTTCATCAGCCCCTCGGCGGTGCGCGATCCTTCCGTGCGTTCGCGCCTCCTCAACCACGACGATTTCGATTATTGCCGACTCAAGAACCGGCCCCGCGCGTTGGCGGAGGGCCGGAGGCGTGCGCAGGAACAGGCGCTGCGCACCACGCGGACGGTGAGCTTCGAAGAGGAGTTCGTCGACGGAAACGGTCTGCGCAGGCACTATCTGCGTTCGATGACTCCCATTCGGGATGCGGCGGGGCGGGTCGTGCGCCTGGTGGGTTCCGGCATCGACATCACGGAACGCAAGATCACCGAACGCGCGATTCAGTACATGGCCTACCACGATTCGCTGACCGGTCTGCCGGGACGCGAAAAGCTCCAGGAAGAGTTCCGCTCTCTGGTGGCACGCGTGGGCAAAGCGGCTCTGTTCTTTCTGGACCTGGATCGCTTCAAGATCACCAACGACACGCTCGGTCACACGACGGGAGATCAGATGCTTTCGGCGGTGGCCGGTCGCCTGGCGCGCGCGGTGAAGGATCGGGGAACGGTGTACCGTCATGGCGGGGATCAATTCATCGTGCTGTGCGCTGTCTCCGAGCGCGGAGCCGCCTCCACGATCGCGCGGGATATGCTGCGCGCGCTGCGCGACCCGGTCGAAGCGGACGGACACCAGATCGTCGCCACGGCCGGAATCGGGATTGCCCGTTTTCCCGAGGATGGTCCGGAGTTGGCCGACCTGATTCGGCACGCCGAACTGGCCATGCGTCGCGCCAAAGGGGCGGGACAGAACACCTTTCACTTCGTGCGCGCGGCTCTGAAGTCCACGTTTGCCCGGCGCACGCACCTGCTGGCCGGTTTGCGGCGCGCGCTCGAACAGGAGGAACTCGAGGTTTTTTACCAACCGCGCGTTCTCCTGGAAACACGCGAGATTGTAGGGGCGGAAGCGCTCATTCGCTGGAACCACCCGGAGTTGGGGCAGGTCGGGCCGGACGAGTTCATACCTCTGATGGAAGAGTCCGGTCGCATCCACGAACTTGGTGAATTCGTTTTGCGCACCGCATGTCGGCAACTGCGGGAGTGGGGCGACGAAGGCTTTCCGGACTTGGGCATGTCGGTGAATTGCTCCAGCACACAACTGCGCAGGCAGGACTTCCCGGAACGCGTGGCCCGGATCCTGAGAGAAACCGGACTGGATCCCCAGCGGCTGGAATTGGAGATCACGGAGGGAGTGCTCATGGATCAGGCTTCGCCCGCGCGCCGGGTGATGCACCATCTGCGCGACCAGGGCATCGGCTTTTCGATCGACGACTTCGGCACCGGCTTTTCTTCGCTCAGCTATCTGCGTCACCTGCCGGTGGACTCCATCAAGATCGACCGCAGCTTTCTGCGCGAGGTTCCCGGAGACGCGGACAGCGTCGCCATTGTGACCGCCATTGCCACCATGGCCATCAGCCTGGGACTGGGCATTACGGCTGAAGGCGTGGAGAGAGAGGAGCAGCTCTACCTTTTGCGGGAATTGGCCTGCAGCGAAGTGCAGGGGTATCTGTTCGGTCGCCCCATGCGGCCGGCGGACCTCTCGGCGCTGCTCGAGAGGCAGTGAGTGTCTATGGAAATACCGGCTCAGGTCATCGAAGACCTCAAGAGGAAGTACGGCTGCTCGCAGGAAGAGGCCGTTTCCGCCTTTGTGGCCGCCAGTGCCCGGGCCTCCGCCGCCTTCAACGAGGCCGTGGAAGAGCATTTGTCTCCGCCGCCCGCGGCTGAACCGCCTCCGCCGCCTCTGCTCACGCCTTCCGCAATCAAGACGCACCTGGATCGATATGTGATCGGGCAGGAAGAGTACAAAAAAAGGATCTGCATCGCCACGGCGTACCATTTTGCGCTGGTGCGAGCGTTGCGTCAGGAAGCCTCCGCTCGGGAAAAAATCAACGTGAAGCGCTTCCGCAAGAAGAACACGATCATCGCGGGCCCTTCCGGCAGTGGGAAAACGTACTGCGCCGAGGTGCTCGGCGACCTCCTCAAGGTTCCTACGCTGATCATCGATTCGACGGATTACACGGAGGCGGGGTACGTCGGCAAGAGCGCCGACGACATGATCCGGGAACTGATCGATCTGGCCCCAGGAGCGAATCGGCGGGAACAGGCTCGCTTCGTAGCCATGAACGGCGGCATCATCTTCATCGACGAGATCGACAAGAAGGCCAAGGACGCGGGCCCATTTTCCGGGCACGACATCTCCCGGGAGGGCTTTCAGCGCAGCGTGTTGAAACTCATGGAGCGCAAGCTCGTTCCCATCAACAACCCGTACTCGGCTGTCTCTCAGATGGAGGAACTGGCCGAACGCGGGCGTCACCGTCCGGGATCCGAGCAGGATCGAATGATAGCGACCGACAACATCCTCTTCATCCTGGGCGGTTCGTTCGAGCGGACCGGGGAGAACCTCTCGAAAATCATTCGCAAACGCGTCGAGTCCCACGGCCACCTCACGGAGGAAGGGGACGTCATCGTACGGGGCTTCGAAGAGGCAGGGCACGGCGAGGGTGCCGGCGATTTTCGCAACTACTACCGCGAAGCGCTGGCCGAAGACTATATCCGGTTCGGCCTGCTCCCGGAGTTGGTCGGACGGGCGCCCATTCGGACGTTCGTGGACCTGCTCTCGAAGAACGACCTGATCCGCATCATGCGCGAAACGGAAGACTCGATCCTCCAGCAGTACCGGCTCGAGTTCTCCCTGTTTGACATACGTCTGGACTTCAGCGACGAGGCCGTCGAGTACGTCGCCGAGCAGGCCGAGAACAAGAAGACGGGGGCGCGGGCGCTGGTCAGCGTCTGGGAGAACATACTGACTGACTTTCAGTTCGAGTTGCCCGGATCCGAGATTCGGTCCTTACTTGTCACGCGTGCTTTGTGTGAGCGCCCCATGGATGCTCTGCTTTCGCTCATGGAGCGAAGTCCCTTCGAAGATGCGGTTCGCAGGTTCGAGCAGGCCTACGGCATTCGACTCGCCTTTGACGAGGACATCCAGAAGCACATCCGCCGGCAGGCCGCGGAGCGCGGGCAGGAAGTGGCGGCGCTCCTCAAAGAACTGCTCGATCGGGCCAGCGCGCTGAACTACATGGACGTTGCCTCCCCGCTGACCGTGACGCGCGAGATGGTGGACGATCCGACCTACTACGATCGCCTGTTTGCGGACTGGTACTCCAAGCAGAAAGGGCCTCATGCTGGCGGTTCCGATCCTTCGCGTTCCTGATCGGGCCCGTGCCTCTCTTCGAGAGTGCGCAGCTCTCGGTAAAGCTCCGTCTCGCGCGGATTCAGCCGTGTCGGAATGTGGACGGTGACCTGAACGAAGAGATCGCCGCGTCCTGCCGACCCAAAGATCGGCAGTCCTTTTCCTTTGAGTCGCAGCAGCGTGTCCGGCTGTGTCCCCGGCGGGAAAGCGACGCGTGCTTCGCCTTCGGGCGTGGGGACCTGCCTGCGTACGCCCAGCGCAGCTTCGCTGACGGTCAGGGCCTCGTCGCGAAAGAGATCCGCGCCCCGTCGCCGGAAGCGCGGGTCGGGCGCGGTGTGGACGATGACCAACAGATCTCCGGGCTCCCCGCCCGGTGGCGCGGCTTCACCCCGGCCGGGCACGCGCAGTGCCATCCCTTCTTCGGCGCCGGCAGGCACATGCACGCGCAGTTCCTCTGTGTGAGTGGTCTTTCCGGTGCCGTGGCAATCCGTGCAGGGATCCTTGATGACGCGGCCCTTTCCTCTGCAACTCGGGCACAGGGTGACCTGGCGCAGCGCCACGTGACCCTCGGAACGTTCCGTGACCAACTGTCCGCTGCCGTGACAGGAGGTGCACACCTCCGGTTGCGAGGGAGGTCGCGCCCCGCTCCCCTGGCAGACTGCACATGTCACGGGGCGCTGGAACCGAACGGTCTCGTTTCCCCCCTTGAGCACGCGTTCGAGAGGAATGGTCACCACGATCTCGATGTTGTCGCCGCGCGGTGGACCCCTCCGGCGACTTCCGAAGAACCGTTCGAAGATGCTTTCGAATGGATGTCCGCCGGTTTCGAAATCAAATCCGGTTCCCCCGAAGATGTCCGCGAAGTTGATGTTCGAGAAGAGATCCTCGGGGGAGAAATGACCAACCGCCGCGTGTCCCCGTTGGTCGTACTGGCTGCGCTTGGCGGGGTCCGAAAGCACGGCGTATGCTTCGGCAATCTCCTTGAAGCGCTCCTCGGCGTCGGGTTCCTTGCATCGATCCGGATGGTACTTCAGGGCCAGGCGACGGAATGCGTCCTTGATCTCCTTGGGCGCGGCCTCCCGCGTGATGCCCAGGATCTCGTAGTAGTCACGCGGCATGAACCGCAAGCCTCACTTCTTGGAATCTTCGTAGTCGGCGTCAACGACCCGCCGGGAGTTTGGTTCTTGGGCCGCATTCCCCGAGGAGTGTCCATCACCGCCCGCGGATGGGGCCGATCCGCCTGTGCCCGGTCCACCCGGGCCCGGTGTGCTGCCCCCGGAAGCGCCATAGAGCGCCGCTCCCGCTTCCTGAAGGAGTCGCTCCAATTGTCCGGCCAGTTCGCGAGCGCGCGGGACGTCCTTCTTCTGAACGGCCTCCCTGGCCGCGCGCGCAGCCTCCCTGAGAGGACCCAGCCGATCGGACGGGACCCGCTCCCCGAATTCCTTCTCGAACTTCTCGGCACGGTAGGCCAGCGAATCCGCTGAGTTGATGTCGTCCGCGTCACGGCGGCGCTCGCGGTCCTCGGCCGCATGGAGTTCTGCCTCGGCAATCAATCGCTGCTTCTCTTCGTTCGAAAGCCGTGTGCCGCCGGTGATCTGCAGTGTCTGGGACTTTCCGGTGGTCGCATCCTTTGCGGACACATTCAGGATACCGTTCGCGTCGATGTCGAAGGTGACTTCGATCTTCGGCATTCCGCGGGGCGCAGGCGCGATGCCTTCGAGGTTGAACTGACCCAGGTCCGTGTTGTCGGCCGCCATGGGTCGTTCCCCCTGAAACACGTGTACCGTGACCGCGCTTTGCATGTCGGAGGCCGTGGTGAAAAGCTCGGTCTTCTTGACGGGGATGGGCGTGTTGCGAGGTATCAATGGAGTCACCAGTCCGCCGAGCGTCTCCACGCCCAGGGTCAGCGGAGTCACATCGATCAGCACGATGTCGGACACCGCACCCGAAAGCACTCCGGCCTGAATGGCCGCGCCGGACGCCACACATTCCATCGGGTCCACGCCGCTTTCGCCCTGACGCCCCAGCAATTGTTCGAAGAATCGCCGCACGACAGGCATGCGCGTGGGCCCTCCTACGAAAACCAGGCGCTTCACGTCCGCTCGCGCTATGCGCGCGTCCTGAAGCGCCCGCTCTACCGGCGCTCGGCATCGTTCCATCACCGGCTCCACCAACCGTTCGAGTTGCGCGCGGGTAACATCCATCTCCAGGTGCACGGGTTCCGATCCCCGTGCCGCCACATAGGGCAGGCTGATGTGGGTGGTCGTCTGCGTGCTGAGCTCGATCTTCGCCGTCTCGATGGCCATCCGCAGTCGCGTGCGTGCGCGCGGGTCGAGGCGGATGTCCAGGCCGCTCTGCTGCTCGAAGGCGCCGGCCGCCCAATCGAGCAGAGCCTCGTCCATGTCGGTTCCGCCCAACTGCGTATCCCCGCTGGTCGCACGGACCTCGAAAACGCCCCGGCCGAAGTCCATGATGGTCACGTCCAGGGTTCCACCCCCCAGGTCGATAACGGCGATGCAGAGGTCCTCGCCCGAACGGTCCAGGCCGTAGGCCAGCGACGCCGCCGTTGGTTCGTTGACCAGACGATCTACCTGGAGGCCCGCGATGGCGCAGGCATCCTTGGTGGCGGTCCGCTGGTTGTCGTCGAAATAGGCGGGAACGGTCACGACGGCGTGGCTTACGGATTCACCGAGGAAGGCTTCTACATCCTTCTTGATCTTTTGGAGCAGGAAGCCGCTGAGTTGCTCGGGCGTGAACTCTCGATCGAGGATTCGAATCTTCGTGCGACTGCCCATCTTCCGCTTGAACGCCGTCGTCACTCGATCGGGATGGGCTGCGGCCTGCCGGCGGGCGGCCTCTCCCACGAGAATTTCGCCGTGCTCATCCAGGGCCACGTAGCTCGGGAAGGCTTTGCCGCCAATGCTGATGCCCTCCGAACTGGGAATGATGACGGGACGACCACCACGCAGAACTGCCGCTGCCGAGTTGGAGGTCCCCAAGTCGATTCCAATGACCGTCATGGTTGCATGATCCTCCGTTCGAGTTCTCCATGCTATGACATGCGTCAGGTTGCGGCAAGTCCGTTTGACAGAGGGTTTGCGATGTTCAGCCTGTCGCAACCAATCGTCCGTTTCGTCTCGGCCTCACGGCCTGACCGAGTACACCGATCGCACGAACTGCCCCACCTTCTGGGCGGACTCCAGTCGAAGGCGTTTCGAGGTGAGCACGCGAGGCAGCAGCGGAGCGCCCGCGCCCAGGGTCACCGGCGCCACAGCCAGAATCAGCTCGTCGAGTTTTCCCTGGTCGGCAAACCTCCCCACCAACTCCCCGCCGCCGACGACCCAGATGTTCCTGCCCGCGGCGGTCGCCGTCATCTCCGCGTGCACGGGAGCGATGTCGCCCGAGACGAACTTCAGGCGTGCGCTCGAAATGGCAGGAAACTTGCGGTGGGTAAAAACCCAGCACGGAGTCTCCCCGTAGTACTGGGACCACTTCTCGGGATGGTTCAACAGATCTTCGTGATCGAGGATCCATTGGTAGGTGGTAGCGCCCATGCAGAAAGCGCCGACCTGCTTGAAGAAATCAGGAAAGTCTTCGTTGCCCGCGCCCTCTTCGGGACTTCCGGACTCGAAGAGCCACTGCAGCGAGTTCTGCGGGTCCGCGATGAACCCGTCGATGGTGGTGGCGGTGTAGTACTGCGTCTTGCCCATGATCCGATTCGGTCAGACTCACGCGACTCTTTGTCCACTCTGTTTTGCGGGCGCAAGCGCGTCACCGATCCAGCGGATGGGACAAGGCAGAATCTCTCCATATGGGAAACGGAACTTTCGCCGCGCGCTCACGGGGTCCCGAGCGAGTACGCGTGCTTGGTCCTGATTCGCTCGGCCGCTGAAAGCGCGCGTGCCGCTGTCTTTCCTGAACAAGCCCGCATTCGCCACCCTCCAGAGAATCTGCTCTGCTTGATCTCCCGAATCGAACGCCATCCTGTTCCGGTCCGCAGTCTTGGGCGGGATTGTTTTCGGGAAAAGGGGGAGAAGAGGCTTGGGAAGGTGCGATTGTGTTCGTGCCGATTCGCGCCACCGTGCCGCGCCCAAACGCCGGAGCGGTCCGGGCGCGATGGTGCATTCGTGACGCAACTCGAGGGCGCGCTGAATGGGTTCTGCCGAATAGGGAAGGGCCTTCGCGTCCGAAGCCTCTACTCTCGCCGCGCGCTCACGGGGTCCCGAGCGAATACGCGTGCTTGGTCCCGATCCGCTCGGCCGCTCAAAGCGCGCGTGCCGCTGTCTTTCCTGAACAAGCCCGCATTCGCCACTTCCAGAGACTCTTTCAGGGCCGCGTTTTCGCAAGCGATCGTGACCCTGTACGGGATCGCTCTCGTGAGAAGAGGCTCAGGAAGGTGCGCCTGCATTCGTGCCGATGCAGGCGGACGCCTACCGGGCGCGCGCGGCCCGCACGTACTCGCGGAAAGTGTCGTCGCCCGTGTCCTCGACAGAAACGAGCAGGCGCACCATTTCCTCTCTGGGGCCCCCGTACCCGAGCGCCACGTCCGCGCATGCCTTGCGCAGAGGAGTCACGCGTTCCATTTTCACACAGTTATGGATCGGTTTCTCGAACGAGGGACGCCAGGTTTGCCAGTACAAAGCGTTGGCCGCCTGCAGGCGCACGGAAGCGTCATCCCGACCGACCAGCACTTCCAGCAAGTAGGAGCGCACCCGGTCGGAATCCATGAAGCGCATGGAGAACAGAGCATCTCCGCGCAGATCAGGATCCCGAACCCCGGCCAGCAGGTCGAAGAAGTGGGGGTCCCCTGAGTTGCCGATGATCTGGAGCACGGCCCGACGGGCTGCCGTCGAACCGGCGGCGTTCCACTTCTTCGTGATGTAGCTGCGCACGCCGCCCTCACTGCGCTGTTCCGGTTGTGCATGGCGCAGTGAACTGCCAATCGCAAGGTCGATCTGGCTGTTGAGGGCTTCGGAGTCGCCCTGCCCGGCCGATTGCAAGAGGAAGTCGCGCGACTCAGGGGTGATCGGCCGGTCGATCATCGTGAAAACCGTGACAACGGCGCTTCTGTCCTCGGCGCTCTTTCCGGTCTGATACAACTCTCGCAAACCTGCCTGGGCGGTCGGCGAGCCAGCATAGCCGAGCGCGCCAAGGACCATGCCGAATTGCTCGGAATCACGCCTGTAGCTCCGCAGTTCCTGTAGAGCCGCCGAAACGGCTTCCGGGCTTCGGCGCAATGAGTTGCACAAATCGTTGAACAGGTTGCGCTTGTTATCGTCCGTTGAGGTCGGCGTGATCGCCATCAATCGACTGCGCAACTCGGGCCATGGCGGCGCGCTGCCCGCAACCACCAATCGGCCCTGATACTCAACCTGGTAGAGAGCGACGGATTGCGTGTACGCCTCAAGCTCGGACGCGGAAAGCGGAGAATCGATTATGTTGGCCAGTCTGTATTCTCCACCCAACTGCGTCTCCATGCGCATTTCTGATGGTCCGGCTTGGAAACGTTCTTCGATCGTTCGGACGAGGGGATGTCCTTCGCCCAGCGCCCAGCGCACGACTCCCGCAGAACGTTCGATTTCGATCGGCATGCTGCTCTGTAGATACTTCTCCTTGCGGATCTCGATGCGGAGACTCTCTTTGATGCCATGGGGGAAGGTGTACGCGGCGAGGTAGCGTCCCTGCAGATCCGACAGGGTCATAGAGTATTCGACGGCCCTTCTGAACAGGCGATTCAGCTTCAACCCGCCCAGCAGGTCAGGTTCGCGTCGCGCTACTTCCGGGGACTCGGGCAATTGCACGAGCCACGTGCCAACGATATCCTTGACTATCCGTCTGGTTTCGGGCGTCACGTCCGTGCGAAAGTGCGTTTCGATCGCCCGACCCTGCCTGTCGATCCGCACGCGGACGGCCATGGCGGGCTGCCCTTGTGCCGGGAATTCCACGCCCTCCATGGATTGGAACTCCAACTGCGCAAGCAGCGTGGTCCCCGCTCCGTCCGCTTTCAACACGTGCGCCCACAAACTGCCGGCAAAGACCGCGTCCACGACCGGCTTATCATTGAGGATCCCGCGCACGGTTCGGCGAAAATGGTACCGGTAGGCTTTCCCCTGCCGCAGGCGGTAGCCGTACAGGTCGCTGAAGAGCTCACGAACCTCCGAGTCGCTCAGCGGTGGCCTGGTTTTCCGTTCGAAAACCTGGCCGATGGAAACTTGGAGATCGTCGGTCCCCGTACCCACAAGATTCCATACCAGAAAGGCGCAGGCCAGAGTTGCCAGCGCTGCCAGACCGTACGCAGTCTTTCTTCGAATCGATATTTGTTGCTTCATGACGTCTTCCTCTGCAACTACAGGAGGCGGCCCCGAGGGCCGCCGCCTGTTTGTCAGTCTGTCCTGTAGGTGACGTCCTCAGAAGTTGCGCGCCCAGAGCGAGGCCGGTAACATGTACTGCCTTCCGACAGCCGGAAAGCTGTGGCTCCAGGAGTAGAAGGTGTGCCACTTGCGGCTGCACCCGCTCCACGAACACTTGAACCCGCTGACGTTCTGCCCGCTGATGGAGAGACTCAGGCGCCCAAGAGCAACGTCGTAGCTGTGCAGCACTTCAGCTCGCCTCTTGTCCAGGTCCACGCTTCCGTGCAGTTTGGCGATATCGCCATTCCACGCATCCATGGCTCCCTGAGCCCGAGCCCGCAGCAATGCGGCGTCGGCCGAACCATATATGTAAGCGCCCGCATTGGACGAGAGCCGCACTTCGCCTGCAACTTCCGCCTGATACTGGAACGGGACAGGCAGCTTGGTTGGCTTGAATTTGGGCTCGCCCGACACGGTCACTCCCGCGCCGACCTGGACCCCGATCGGTCCCAGGCTCCAACTGTACAGAGGAAAGTCTCTTTTGATGTTGAAACCGCGATAGAGAAAGGACCACCAACGTGCGTTCTTGTCTTCACCTTCTGCAAAGTCGACAAACGAGTTCACCAGACTCACGCCGTAGACGCGCAGGTCGTAGCCAAAACGTTTGGGGGACCCCCATGCGTCCTTCTCGCCCATCGAGACCATCCCCTGAATCATATGCACCTTGCCGTACATCAAGAGGAGCGTTACGCTCGGCTTGAGTTTGATGATCCCGCTGGAAAGGGAGCCGGCATCGAATCCGGGGTCGAATTCGATTCCACCCCTGCTGTCCCCCCACGTCTTCGCCTCCGCGGTGCCCGGAACAACGCTTCCAACCACGAGGAACGCCGACAGCAGCATCCCGATTCCTCCGAACATTCTTCTTTCTTTCTTTTTGACCACAGTGTGTAGCCTCCCATGCAAATGGCGACTCTCTGCATGTCCTGTGCCAGCGGCGGATCGCACAAACGGGGCATCCTGGAGCGGCTGAGCCTGACACCCGTCCGGATTTCGGACACGTGTCGTCCGGGTTGTTGTCCGGTTTCGGGGCTCTCGGAACGATCGCACCTCTGCACGGAGGCGGGTCATACTCTCACCGTCTCACGAGGTCCCTGGCGCGTGGTTGGTCTGGATCTGTCGGCCGTTCAAAGCGCGCGTGCCGCCCGCTCTCCTGGACAGGCCAGCATCCGCCACCCTCCAGAGTTTCTTCCGCTCATCCCTTTCCTACTCCGACCGCTATCCTGTTTTGATCCGCAAGCTTGGGCGGGATTGTCTTGGGAGCAGAGGGGGAGGCTTGGGAAGGGTGCGATTGTGTTCGTGCCGATTCGCGCCACCGTGCCGCGCCCAAACGCCGGAGCGGTCCGGGCGCGATGGTGCATTCGTGACGCAACTCGAGGGCGCGCTGAATGGGTTCTGCCGAATAGGGAAGGGCCTTCGCGTCCGAAGCCTCTACTCTCGCCGCGCGCTCACGGGGTCCCGAGCGAGTACGCGTGCTTGGTCCTGATTCGCTCGGCCGCTGAAAGCGCGCGTGCCGCTGTCCTTCCTGAACAAGCCAGCATTCGCCACCCTCCAGAGACTCTTCTCCGCATGTTTTCCTGCTACGATCGCTATCCTGTGCCGGAGTGCATTCGGGAGCAGAGGGGGAGGCTTGGGAGGGTGCGATTGTGTTCGTGCCGATTCGCGCCACCGTGCCGCGCCCAAACGCAGGAAAGGTCCGGGCGCGATGGAGTTTTCGTGCCGCAACTCGAGGGCGCGTCGAATGCGTTCAGCCGAATGGGAAAAGGGAGATAGAGCGAAGGCTTCCGAAGCTGCAACTTTCGTCGCGCGCTCGGGAAGCGAATAGTCGCATCCTGCCCACATGCCGAATGGCCCTCGGGCTTGGTGTCCTTCACGCCGGAGTTTGTTCGCCCATGCGCTGGAGTTCCGCCAGCGCATCTTCGGCCTCTTTCTGTAGCTGCCCCTTTGAATCGAGCATCGTGATGAGATCCGGATCGCGAAAGACGTAGCGACCCACGTACAGAAAGTGCAGGAGGAGCTCGAAGGCCTCGATGACCTTCTTCCCCGCCAATTTTCCGCCGGCAAATGTGGCGTCGGCGTGCGGGAGAAAGCGCGCGTTGCGACTCAGCTCCTCTATCGGAAGCTCCTTGTTGCGCTGGTCCACTTCTTTGCTCTGACGTTCGCGTTCGGCCGTGGCGCGGTGGGACGAAAGGACCGCCTCGATCGCCATGGTGAGGTTGCGCAGCAGCTTGTTGGAGCGTGTGGCCAGCTCGCGGACGTACCGGCGAAACGGGTCCGTGTCGGCTTCGCCGGATTTGAGTTCGATGGCTTCCAGGGGCATGTTCCCGTCGCGGTAGGTCTTCACGGCCCGCTCCGCCGCGCCGACCAGCTTCTCGAGACTGTCGAGCATGGACGCCATGACCTCCGGGCGAAAGAGGATCACCTCACGGGGGAGATTGCTTCCTTCCGCGCGCACCTTGATCGTCCCACCGAGCATGCTGGCAAAGGCCGTCTGCATATACTTGGTCATGGCAAACAAAGCCAGTTGCGCCTGCTGTCCGCCTTTAGTGTGATCCGCGAAGCGCACGTCGTCGGGAAGGAGCAGGCTCACGGCCGCGAAAGCCTCTCGCCAGAGGTCTCCGGCTACGAGGCCGGATTCATCTACTGCCAGGTAGGTCTGCCGAATGCGATTGATCTCCCGAATGCGACCATTTGCCTTTGCAAAGCGATCCTTCGTATTGTGAACGTGGTTGTAGAGGTCCGCGGCAAAATCGGGCGGTGGATAGTAGCGACGGAGGTTGGCTTCCTCCGGCGCCAGGTCGGCGAGGATGCTGTCCCACGTGATCAGGCTCCCGCGGGTCAGGCCGTGAAAGGCGATGAAGACGTTGCGCAGCGTGGGCCGCAGGCTGTCGAGGTCGGCCAGGTAGTGAAGGACGGGTCGGGCCGACTCCAGAATCTTGGGGCCTTCCGTGAAACGGTCCACGATGCCCGGCAGGTCGACGGTAATGGCGTCCCGGCCGTTCGGAACAGCAAGGAACACGGCGAATGACTTCTGCAGATTGCGCGTGCGTTGCAGCCACTTCACGGGCGGTTCGCCGGTGTAGAGGGGCTTGAGCTGCACGAGCTCCAGGAAGAAGTCGAAACCGTAGCGGATCCCATTGTAGCGATCCGGAGCGAGGCTCTCCCAGCCCTTGGCCAGCGCCGTCTTGAAAGCGCGCGACGTGGCGATGATCTGCTTCTCGTTGAGGTTCGGGAACCGGTCGAGGAGAAGCGGGTCGGGCACCGGCTTGCGCCCGAGGAGCCCCGGGTCCAGCGTCCCGGTGCGCCACCCCCACATGGCCAACTCCGTTCCGAAGATGCGAATGAGCCACTCGCGCAGGCCGCCGCCCTGGTGCTCCACCGTCTTCTGAGCGGGCTTCCGCGCTGGGGAACCGGCGGGACGGGGGGCTTTTGCACTTGAGGGGCCTGACATGGCAGCGGGTCTTTCGGTGGTAGTCTGCATGGCTCCGGCGCTCTGACCTGATATTAGACGCAGGGTCGTGGCTTATATCTGTGGAAAATCGCGGGAAGCTTTCTTCAGCGCGCGTTCGGGCGGTCCTCGCGTCAACCGATTGTCTGCGCTCGGTCGAAATCGCTTGCAACAGGGCTTCCCCATCGTGGAAAGCATCTCCGATGCCCGCGTCCGTCAGGTGGGGCTCTTTCGTCCATGACTCCGTCCAATCTGGCCGCCTTCTTCGAGCATCAGTGCCGCGTTTTCGAAGACTATGTTGCCGTCGTGGCGGAGCGCAACGGGCGCACGCTGCGGCTCTCCTACGGTCGCCTGCTCGAACTGGCGCGACTGACCGCACGCGCGTTGCGACGGTCCGGCGTCCGCACGGGCGACCGCGTTCTCCTCTGCGCGGAAGTTGGGCACGAGCGGGTGATCGCACATTTTGGAATCATCCTGGCGGGCGCGGTGGACGTTTCGCTGCCTGCAGACATGGCCACGGCCCACTGTCTGCAGGCGATCGACCGCTTCGGCGCCACGGCGCTGCTCACGGATCGCCGCGCGCTCACCGCGGCCGTCCGTCGTGAGATCGGATCCTTCGCGGTGATTCTGCTCCATCGCAGCGGCGAAACGACGATTCCGACCCTGCGCGAGTTGCTCGACCGCGAACGTACGGCCCTCGGTCGCTTCGTCTCCTGGGGCGTTTCGAGGCGCGGCCCGGAAGACCCGGCGGCAGTCATCCTCCAGGATCCCACCCGCCCGCTGGGTGCGGCGGCTGTGCTCACCAATCAGAACTTCCTCTCGAATGTAGAAGCACTGGTGGGCGTTCTCGCTTCTACCGAGAAGGATCGTATTGTCAGTGTCGTGCCGGCGCACTCGGCTACGGGGTTGCTCCTGCTCTACTTCACGGTACGCAACGGCGCGCAGATCGCTTTTGCTCCGGCCGAGGCGCTTGCGGAGACCAGCGTCAAGTTCGGGCCCACTATTGTGGCGGCAGACCTGGCCGCTGTGGAGAGCGCCGTGGCCCGCTATGCCCGCGGTCGCGTCGGCGAATCCCTGACGCGCGTGCTCACGCGCCGGGCCTTTGTGGGGCTGGTCACTCTGGAGGCACGCGCGCGGGCGGCTTTTGCCGATCGCCGGGCTGCTTTTCGGGAGGCGGACTCTCTCGACCGCTTCCTCCAGGGTCTGTGGCTCCTGGCTACGATTGTGTTGGGTCTTTTTCGGCGCGTGGGCGAAATGCTGCACGGCTTTCGGCCGCGTACGATCTTCGGTCCCAACCTGCGCGTGTTGTTCACCGGAGGCGGCCCGCTTGCCAAAGCCTACGAGTACTTCCTGCGTGGTGTCGGCTTTCGCGTGGCGGCCGGCTACTGGTTGACCGAGGCGGCGGGGCTCGTGGCGTGTCGTTCCATGGAGTACGCGGGCCAGCGCGACCGACTCGTGGCCGAGACCGTG
>CAZPFB010000065.1:1786-33043 GCA_964585735.1 uncultured Leptospiraceae bacterium | reverse complement strand
CCAAGGCGCTCCTGGATTCGTCCGAGAAGTTCCACAAGGCCAAACACGATTTCGCGGATCACGGAATCAAAGTGAAGGATGTCACCCTGGACGTGCCGCAGCTCATGCGACGCAAGGATCGCGTCGTGAAGGAACTCACCGACGGTCTGAACTTCCTCATGCAAAAAAACAAGATCCGCGTCTACCGGGGCCACGGCAGTTTCACCGGCCGGGACGCGCAGGGGTTTTCGTTGGAGTGCCGCGGCGAAGAGAACGTGTCGGTGCAAACGGCGCGTGTCGTCATCGCCACCGGGTCGGACGTCATCCGCCTGCCCGGCCTGGAAACTGACGGAAAACACATCATCACTTCGGACGAGGCCATCTCCCTGGAGAAGGTGCCCGAACACCTGGTCGTGATTGGTGGCGGGGTCATCGGGCTCGAACTTGGTTCGGTGTGGCAGCGGTTGGGCGCGCGCGTCACTATCGTGGAACTCCTGCCGGGGATTCTCTGGGGCATGGACAGACAGATGCGGGAGCAGGCCGAGCGCATCTTCAAGAAGCAGGGCTTTGAGCTGCTGCTCGAGCACAAGGTAACCCAAGCTTCCGTCAGCAAGAAGAAGGTGCGCGCGGTGGCGGAGTCGGCCGATGGCAAATCGCGCACCGAGCTGGAGTGCGATCAGCTGCTCGTCTGCGTGGGGCGCCGCCCGTACACGGACAAACTGGGTCTGGACAAAGTGGGCCTGAACACCAACGAGCGCGGCCGGATCGACGTGAATGATCATCTCGAGACCGCGGTGCCGGGCATCTTCGCCATCGGCGATGTCATCCGCGGTCCCATGTTGGCCCACAAAGCCGAAGAAGAAGGAGTGATGGTGGCCGAACTCTTGGCCGGTCGCGCCGGGCACGTAAACTACGACGTGATCCCGTCCGTCGTTTACACCTGGCCTGAGGTGGCCTGGGTCGGGCGCGGTGAAGAGGAGCTCCAGCAGGCCGGGATTGCCTACCGCACCGGGAAGTTCCTGTTTCGTGCGAACGGGAGGGCCAAGGCCATGAACGACGTGGACGGTCAGGTCAAGGTGCTGGCCGATGCTGTCACGGACCGGGTCTTGGGTGTGTACGTCATCGGCCCGAACGCTTCGGAGCTCATTGCTGAGGCCGCTGTGGCCATGGAGTTCGGGGCCAGCGCCGAGGACATCGCACGCACCTGCCATGCCCACCCGACTCTTTCGGAGGTCGTGAAGGAGGCCGCCCTGGCGGTGGACGGCCGGGCACTGCATTCCTGAAGCCGGGCCCGGACTTGGTTTCTTCTTGCCGTCCAATGGGTATCGGCTACCCTGTAGGCCGTTTAGGCTGCCGTGAACCTCAGTACGCGTAGAGCATTGGCGGAGATCATCCGCACTTCCCTCAATGCCGACCAGGCCAACTACATAGCCGGCCATGTCGACCCGGGATTCGACCTGAGGCGGGAAACCGGTTTTGGACCCCATCTGGCCATCCCCGCCGAAGTGGCTGCCGACACCATCATCAACTACTTCCGCAGCGAAGATGACCTGATTCGGTTCTTCGAGGTGATGATCAATCGCCAGGGCACGTTCGTTTTCAATTCGACGATTTCGATCAAAGGCAAGAACGACTTCATCAAACTTCTCGGAAAGAAGCGGTGGATCTATGATCCCGACCTGGAGTTGTTCTTTCGGGATCCCTTCTTTGAAGAGTCCGTCAACTTCTTGAAGAGCGTCGAACTGATCGACCTCCGCGACGGGCAGGACACCGATGCCATCGCGGCCAAGATGCGCGAGCACGCGGAGGCCCTGCGGTCCGTAGATCTGGAATGGTGCGTGACCACACGTGCTTACGGTCTGGGCGCGACCATGGACCGATTGATGCGCAGCGTCCTCGACATGCTGCTCGTACGCCAGAATGCCGGCATCCACTCGTACGCGTTCTACTGCTGCCTGCGGGAACTGGCCGTGAACGCCTCGAAAGCCAACTACAAGTCCGTCTACCAGAGCATGGTCGGTTCGCTGTCCGGAGACTACGCCGAAGACCTGATCGCGTTTCGCAAGGAGTTGGAGGAACATGGGGACGAGAACCTGGAGAAAGAGGCGCGCGCCCGGGACCGGTACTTTGACCTGGTCTTCAAGTCCAACGACACTTCCATTTCGATGTGGGCCGTGAACTATGTGCCGCTGCTCAAAGTGGAAAAGATTCGCATTCTGACGAAGCTCCGTCTAAAAGACTTTCACGAAGACAGCTTCGCGGACAGCGCGGATGAATTTCGGGAAGGGGGCGGCCTCGGCCTCAATCTCGTGAAGAAAATCCTCAAGAACTACTACAGCGGCCCGGATCCAGTGAAGGTTGTCTTCTATCCAGAATCCACCAAGATCGGATTTGTGGTTCGCAGAGAAGAGCTGGCAAAAGCAACGGGGCTTCGGGAAGGAGAAGAAGTATGAAGCATTGGGCAGCCACAACGGCAGCATTGATTCTTTTGTGGGTCGGAGGGCCCGGCCCACTGCGGGCCTGGAGTGAGCACGCTCCCATGTCCTACCAGGCGCTGCTCGATCTGCGCGAACTCGATGACCGGACGGTGACCGTCGAATCACTGGAGGACTTCATCGAAAAGGAACGGGGCGGATTGTCCGAGCTGTTTGCCGGTACCGAAGCCACGTTGCGCCGGGAGATTCCCAACTACGCGCCACATCCGGATGCCGTCTTGTTTCCGGCCAACACCGAGAAGACGCAGTTGCGCGCCCGCTTCCTTCGTGCCGCCCGGCTCAGCCCGGTGGCAAAGCTGCCGCTGTACGTGTACGTGCCTCCGGGGACCACTTTCCCGGGTCGTCGGATGGCCACGAGCGACATGACTCGGCTGAAAGATGCCGCATTCATCGCCAAGGCCAACATGGTGGCCGTGACCGCCGGACAGCGCGTCCCGGCCCGTTTGGTGTTGGCCGGCGCTTCCGACGAGCCGGACATGGGTTTGGACATCGGGCTGTTCAGCGACAGCAAGACCGAAGAAGGTCGCGCCTACGGCTTCGGCGAACAACCCTTTGGGAATCCGAATCTCGAGTACGGGACACAGGCCCCCTTTCATATGGGTTTCTATCACGAAGCGGGCATCGTCTACAAGCTGGGCCCTTTTCTGGGCCGGACCAATGCCGAGTACCGCATCCGCCTCTTCCATGCCCTGTCGCGCTTCGCGTTCCAGAAGGGGCACGAGTACTGGGGCCTCCGGTTCATGGGTTGGGGCCTGCACTACATCCAGGATTTGACGCAACCGTACCATTCCGTTGTACTGCCCGGCGTCAGCACGCTGCGCATGCTGTGGACGAACCTGCTGGCGATCCTCGGCTTCCCGAAGGCAAAGAATGAAGCCATCCAATTGGTCTCCAATCGCCACACTGCCATCGAGGCCTACCAATACCGGCGCATGCTGGCGCTGGGGGATGCGGCCCGCCAGGCAAAGTCCGCCCAGGTCGATCCGCTCGTAGCCGCGCTGCGGGGTGCAGGCGCTACCCCATTCACTCCCGCCAACATCCGCGGTGTCATTTCCACCAATGCCGCGGCGCGCGCGGCAGAAGCCGATCGTGCGCTCGTCAACTCGGTGCCTTCGAAGTTGGTTTCGGATCCGACCTTCGAACTGGGCGGAACAAAGGAATCTGAGACGATCGTGGCCATTGTGAACGATCCGCAACTGGTGGCGTCGGGCCGTTCGAATCCGTCGCGTCTGGAAGGTGTGCTCGTCGAGCTGTTTCGCGAATACGGAGTGCACACTCGCGGTTTCGCGAAGAGCCTCCTTCCCGGAATGTCTGCCGTGAAGTAGGGTGCTGTGCTGCACTCCGGCGCAGAGATCCTGGAGCTGCTCCGGAACGGGCCGACCCTGGGCCTGTATCGGCTGGGTGTCGAACGCGGTTGGGTCTGGCCGGTCGGCAGGTTTTCGCACCAGGATGTGTTGCGCGAGCTGGGCGTGGTATGGGACGGGATAGTCCCGTTCGTGTTTCCCGCGCGAATGCGCAGTTCTGGAGACGTTCGAGTCGAAGTGTGCGGCGCCGGGACACGGGGCATTCCGTTTTCCCTCTGTGACAGTTGGCGTGCTCTGAGGAACGACCTCGCTTCCTTCTCCAGCGATGAGGATGTCTGCCTGCTCCTCGCGGCCGAAATCGAGGTGAGAATTCTCAAGCGTATCGGGTTCCTGGCGGACAAGGCCTGATTTGCCTTCGCGCGCGAAATGACTTGGCGGCCGCTCATCAACCGACCCGCGACCAGGCGCGCCGACCTGTTCGCTGCACTCCGCAGGGGGGGGATGGGCGCAACCCGGGTTGTGTGCGCATTTGCGGACGCTTGATGTCCCGTCTCTTTTCCAAGGCCAGTCGGGCGCCTGCAACGGTCAGTTTCGACGGCTGACTTTCCTCATGGTGATGCGATCGAAAAACTGCGCTTCTTGCTCCCGAAAAGGTGAGGGGTTGTGAATAGCAGATCCAGGCTCATGCGAATAGCGATGATCTCCGCGCTGATCGCCCTTGGGCCCTGCACGAATGAAGAAAATCCCAAGTGGTTGCCGCTATTGATCCCCGATGCGTCCCGGACCGACGGAGCCGGCGGAGCCACGGAAGATGTCGTTGTTACCTTCCAGAGCGCCACCCAGACGGGCGGCATTTCGCAAAGGACGGCGTCCACAGGACTGTTTCTTTCCTTTGACAGAAGCCCCGCCACACTGACGGCAGAGAATATCACAGTAACCGGGGCCACCAAAGGTATACTGATTGGTCCGGGCACCACGATGTACCTTGGGATCTCGAATATTACTGTCGAGAATGGAGCGACCGTAAGTGTGACTATTGCAAGTCCCACCGGCTATTCCATATCGGGATCGCCAAAGACCGCGGTAGTGTATCGACCACCCTATGTTGGTCTGCTCTATGGCGGAGGAAGGGTCTGCTACGTTTTTCAGCCAGGTGATCCGGGATACATTGCTGGAGAGACACATGGACTGATCGACGCTGCGGTGGACCTGGGGACAGCCGTTTGGGCGTTGCCGGCAAATCAGTCCACAGCAGTTCCGGGTGGAACCAGTGAAAATCTCAACACGGGTCTGGCGAACACAATCAACATACTGGCGCAAAACGGCGTCGAGACTAACCACGCCGCTGCCATTGCCCATGCACACCGCGGAGGCGGTTTCACGGATTGGTACCTCCCGTCGTACCGTGAGTTGGAAAGAATGTATCCATGCCTTTTTGCCTGGCATGAATGGTACTGGTCTTCATCAGAGTACGCCCCTGACAATGTCCGGCTACTGAACATGTGGTATGGAGAAAATGGGGGCAGTGGGAAAGGTGCCTTACGGGGGGTCGCAGCGGTTCGATCGTTTTAGGCGCGCAGATGGATTTGGTGGCGCATGACGGACCAAAGGGCGACGCTATTGGGTCACAGAGGTACGAGCGGCTCCACGTTCGCGGTGGACCGGCTGCGCAGGACGGACCGCGAGTCGAAGATTGCGGGCTGAATGGGCCGAAATCGCCAGCGGCGGCGCCTTGACAGCAACCCAACGCGTAGCTGCTGTGTCCCGATGCTCTATCCATGGGTTCTGTTTGCGCACCTGCTGGGCGCCACGATCTGGACGGGCGGACATCTCGTTTTGGCCATGGGAATTCTTCCTGTAGCATTGCGCGATCGCGACGTAGCGGTGATTCGGGACTTCGAGGGCAGGTTCGAGCTGATTGGAATCCCGGCCCTCCTTGCGCAGGTGGCTTCGGGCATTTACCTGGCCGCTTTCCGGCGACCGCCTTCAGAGTGGTTCGCGGGGGACCCTATCGCCAACCTGATCCTCGTGAAGCTGGGGCTGCTTGCGCTCACCGCGGCCTTCGCGGTGGATGCGCGCTTGCGCATCATACCCAAGCTCTCACCGGATCGACTGACCGCGCTGGCCGCGCACGTGATCCCGGTCACGGTCATCTCGGTCGCCTTCGTGTTCGTGGGCATGTCCTTTCGGTTCGGCCGCCTCTTCTGACTTTTGCACTTGACGATCGGTCCGGCCGTGTCTTTGTTCTCACGCTGTGACGCAACCAGCAGGGCAGGTCGTATATCTTTCGCATGGTGGCGGGCCGCTCCCGATCTTGGGAGATCCGGGCCACCGCTCGATGGTGGAGTTCATGCGCGCGCTGCCCGCGCGTCTGCGGCGCCCCAGGACCATCCTGGTGATCAGCGCCCATTGGGAGGAGACCGTAGCCACCGCTCAGGCCGGCGCTTCTCCGCCGCTTTTCTTCGATTACCATGGCTTTCCTGAGGAATCTTACAACATCCGCTACGAAGCGCCGGGCAGCCCCGAAACCGCCCAGCGCATCGTGAGCCTGCTCGGAGAGCACGGCCTGCCGGCGCGCCTCGATGGGGAGCGTGGTTTTGACCACGGCCTGTTCATCCCACTGAAGCTGTCGTACCCGGAAGCAGATATTCCCTGCCTGCAGCTTTCGCTCGTCGCGGGCCTGGATCCGGCCGTTCATCTGGAGATGGGTCGCGCCCTGCGGCCGCTTCTTTCGGAAGGAGTACTGATAGTCGGTTCTGGCTTTTCATTCCACAACATGCGCGCTTTCTCGTGGCGTGGCGCGCGGACCGAGGACCCTGAGAACGACGCGTTTCAGAACTGGCTGATCGAAACGTGCGCCGGCGGACTGGCGCGGGATACGCAGGAGCAACGGCTGGTGCAGTGGACCGAGGCGCCCGGCGCGCGCTACTGTCATCCCCGGGAAGAGCATCTGCTTCCGCTGCACGTGTGCCTCGGCGCGGCCACCGGTTCGGCGGAAGTTGTGTTCGATGATGCCATCCTCGGCAAACGTGCGGTTGCACTTCTTTGGGGTTGAGGGTGGGGCGCGCCCACTGGCTTCCATGCTGGAGGCCGCTGGCTTCGGCTCATGTGCAAACGGCGCAGTGTGAGTCGGCTCATTGACCCGAATTTGCGTTCGTTTATGGCGACAAATGGGTGTTTCCTCTTAACCATCACAGGGCATGTCGGACTTGACGGATGCTGTCTCGGAACGGAGGGTGTCCCCTTCGGGTACCGAGCGCCGAGGCGTGCGGCCGGCCCGGGGGGGAATCATGCGTAGGTGGGTCGGCCTCTTCGTCCTGGCGGGTAGTCTGCTTCAAGTTCAGTGTCTCGCTGTGCTGAAACTGATGCCCGAGAACGACAACGGGCGCCCTCCGGGGTGGCTGGCCCTGTTCGGCCTGCGGCAACCTATTAACGCGTCGGGCGCGCCCACGGTGACCCTGCCGGATGGACTTCCCACTGCTGCGTTGGTGGTTCAGGAATCGACTACACCTGCGCCCGATCTCGTCGGCGGGCAGGGTGTGCCCGTGGGGGCCCCCTTCGAGATCACTTTCGACACAGCCCAGATCCAGGGTCTGACGGCCGGGGAAAAGGGATCCATCGTCTTTGCACCCGGCAGCTTCGCAACCCTGACCTATAGGTACGATCCGGCTCAGCTCCAGGCGGCAGGACTCGTAGAAGAGTTCGTTGTCTACTATTATGATGTGTCCCTCGAAGGCTGGTATCCCGTCGACCGCACCGAGGTGGACCCTGCCGCGGGCACGGTTACGGCCTACACCAGTCACTTCACCACTTTCGTCCTCACGGCCATGCCCGCCACAAACGGGACGGCCGTGGCGGACGCCCCTGCTTGCATCGCCCAGGACTTTCCCGGTGGCATCGGTGGCTCCGGCGCGGCCCGCTTCACGGTCGTGGATGCCAACTTCAAATACTATCAGGATCGTAACTACTACATCCATCCCACGGGAGGTTTTGCAAATCTGAGCTTCGAGGGCGCTCTGGGCGTGGCCACCTGCAACGGAAACAGCTTCTGCGGTCCGCAGTCTGCTCACAAGCTATTCACCGGAAACGACTACATCGATTTCAACGCCCCCCGTGCCGTTGATGTCTATCTCATGTACGACACGCGCGGTGGGTCCGGCCCTACGGATACGTCGCAGGATGCCCCGTGGATTGCCGCTCTCGGCTTCACCAACACGGGTGAATTCGTCCAGACCACGGACAATGTCGGCTCATACACCGTTTACAAAAAGACCTACGCGCAGGGGGAACGCATCCTGCTCCACGGCAACAAGCAAGGCGCCGCGGGGGCCGTCCAAACGAACTATTGGCTGGTCCTCAAGCCTGCCGGCGTGACCGGCCCTGCGAAGGCGGGCTCCGTCTGTTCGCAGCCGGACGACAACGCTCCCGCACCTGTTTCCGACCTGATTGCCATTCCGGGCGGCAATCGCGTGACTCTCGTCTGGCGCAATCCCATGGACACGGACTTCGCCGGTGTCGTTGTCCGTCGAGCGGCGGCCGGCCCGCCGATGCGCATTGCGGACGGAGTTCCCCCGAATGGCACGGTGCTGAATCCGGAGTCCCTACGCGATGACGGTGTGGCGCCCGGAAATACGTACCACTATACGGTATTCGCCCTCGACGCAAACCAGAACTACGGTCCGGGGAAGAGCGTCTCCGTGACGACCGGAACGGATTCGGACACGGATGGGCTTTCGGATACGTATGAGGATTCCATCACTTATCCCACGGGCAACAAGAGTGATCGGTTACTGCCTGACACGGACAATGACGGGACCAGCGACGCCGACGAGGTCGCGGCGGGAACGGATCCCACCAACCCCGACACGACGGCCCCGACGATCACCACGTTCGCCCTCCAGGGCTCCAGCCCCACGTCGAACCCGGTGATTCGCTTTGACCTGACCGGGACGGACGACGTGGCCATCACCGGCTGGATGATCCGCGAAACGTCCCAGGCGCCCCGTTCCTACAGCACCGGCTGGGTCGCCACAAAGCCGGATGTCCACGTTCTCTCATCCACCGGTACGTACAATCTGTATGTGTGGGCTAAAGATGCGGCCGGGAACGTGAGCCCCGCAGTTTCCGCGGTGTCTGTCGAGCTCAACGGGATCAAGCGCCCGGAGTACGCCTATGTTTCCGCCGAGGGGAACCTCGTGCGCTATCGAATCGATGCGGTGACCGGCGCCCTGAGCAGCCCTGTAGCTATGCCTCAGCAGGCGGGCTTTTCCAACGTGGCCCTTCATCCGACCGGCCGCTTCGTGCACGCCTGCGCGGGCACCGGGGCCTACGCGTACGCCCTCGACCAGGCTACGGGGCTCCTGACAGCCATCAACAACGTGGCCGCACCCTGTCGTGATATTGCGATCGTGCCGGAGGGGGATCAGGTCTTGCTGTCGGGACGAAGAATCGTCAACTCTCTTCCCAACATGTTCGAACGTATAGCCGTTGAGCCGACGGGTTCCTTGGGATCTACTTTGGAGGCGACTCCGGTGATTGACTTCGGCGCGGAGGGTCGCGGCGCTGGTTTGGCTTTGAGCTTGGGGCGGCTATTGCTCTATAGATATGGCTCTTCGGCCTCTCTGAACATCTTGTCGCCTGATCCCACGGTTGGTTGGGTGATATCCCTCGTAGAGACATCCCAGGGCAGCCTGAGTTCCTTTATGGCGGGCCTGTTCTTCGTTTCCGGCGGGCTGGCCATCAACAACGCCGGAACCCCGGTCAGTCCTGCGCAACGGCCTGCCGGCCGGATCGCGTTGGATCCCGACGGTGCTTTCGTCTATGTCCTCACGGCGGGCGCCGCCGGTTTGTACGGTCAGGACGCGAACGGCAACATCCATCTGCGTCTTGACGTTTTTCCGCGGGCGGTCAGCGACACCTATGCGCCAGCCGTCCAATCCATCCCCCTCGGGACCGTCGCCGCAGGACTGGACAGCTTCCCCGGTCTTGTCGTCACTCAGAACTTCGTCTACGCGGTCGAACACGGCTATGGCCTGGCCGTGTTCAGCCGGCATTCAGGCAATGGTACCCTGACGCGCATTCAGTCCGTTCCGATCGGGGCGCATCAACTGGAAGGCCTGACTCTCGATCCAACGGGGCAGTTCCTCTATCTCGCGGACCATGGCACGAACCGCGTGCGCACTTACGCCGTGGACGGGACGACGGGACTACTCACTGCCGCGGGAGCTCCGGCCGCCGTGACCGGCCCGCGGAACACGGCCGTGTACGCGAGGCACGACGCAAACGACCCGCCGGTGATTGAGGGTGACGAGCTCAGCTACCATTGGTCCGCCTACTCGGGAGTACGACCGCGGCCGGCCCTTCCTGGAATGGCGCGAGCTGGCTGGGGGGCGAGCGCGGTCCTGACCGTGAGGGATCCAGACGCCGTTAGGTGCGGAGTGACACCCTTGGCCTTGATTCCCAAACTGCGCTTGGTTGCTCGCGCTCCCGGATCTTCCCTACCCCTCGGCGAGTACGCGGTTCCCTCGACCGGGCCGGTTAGGGCTGTCCGGTCTGCGCAATCAAACCTGTCCCACTCGTACACAATCTATTTGGCGCCAGATGCTCCTGGAGACTACGAACTCGAATTTGAAATTACGGACCAGCCGGGAACTTGCCCTGCGCAAGCGCGTACTACCGTACGCAAGTTACGGCTGAAAGCCATACCCAACCAGGTGGCTTGGTCTTGGCATTATCTGCATGCATCTATACCGATGCCTGCGCAGCCCATTCCTACACTCGAGCGTAACTCCTTTCTCGCTGCACAAGGGGCGGATACCCAGTTTGCTTCCAATGGTATCATGTGGGGTGGGACGCGAATGTACGCGGTTCCCTTTATTGACGCATATGTCCAAACCTGCATTGGGTCTCTGTGCGCCCCCAGGTCCTTCAGCTCCTGCTCGGTAACCCACGTGGAGCGCTGCTCTTCCCAGTCCGGATGCTTCCCGACCGCGTCGGACCGCCTGGGACCTGTGAGCAACTGGTCGGACGCTCGAGCCGAGGGTCTGGCTTATTGTAGGCGGAAGGGGTGGGGGTACACCGCCGGGGTGAACACGTGGTTCTTTGTCTCGACAGAAACGCAGGTGAACGTAGTGGTCCGCACACTCTATCGTGCCAAGTACGACTGGTTCATTCAGTAAGGAGCACGCCGGCTGATATGCCGTCGTTGGGGAAATTGCGCAGCTTTGAGGGCAGGCCGTTGGTACACGGCCGCGGCGGGGGACGGCGGGAACGCCCGCTGGCCCGGGATCCCGCGCCGCGCGAACGGGCGTAACAGGCCTCCGCGCGGTAGTAATTGATCCTCTGCCCCGCGATGGTCACGGACGCTTGAAGTGAACCGGAAAGGCTCGGGCCGATGGCCCGCTGTCCCCGGATTCCATGGCCACGGCTGCTTTCCCATGAATCGCGCGGACGTTGGCACATGGCCACGAATGCCAACCGGTCCAAGATCGCGCCCATTGTCGGATCAGCTTTTCTCCCAATGAACCGTTCGCGGTACACGTTCGATCCATCACGCGGCTCCAGCATGAATCACAGGAGCACCCCGCTCCCCCACGCGTCCCCCCGCAGGAATCAGCGCTCAACCGGACGCACGGTGGCAGCTGCATCCGCAACCCAACCGGATCCCGGCGTGAGCACGCGCACCTGAATCTCTGCGGCGGTCGTAGCGGGCGTGCTGCCGGAAACAACCAGCGGCTGCCCCACCTCATCCACGAAGGCCGAGAGGAGCAGCACGGGGGCACTATTCGGCGAAGGCCCCCAAACCTCCACCGCGCAATGGCCACACGACGGAGTGACCTCGAAGGTCGCCTGTCCGGGGGTGACGCTACCGGGAAAAACCGTGAGGTCTCCCTCAGTAGCGCTGGGGCAGGACGGATCTCCGGTCGGGCAGTTGCTTCCCGCCGGAATGGCCTGGAGACCCAATTGCCTGGCCACGAGCAGGGCGAGCAGGGTCCGTAAATCGCCATTGTCGTCGGAGCCACAGCCCGAGGCCAGAAAGCTGGCGAGGAGCACAAGGGGCAACATCCGCCGGAACCGGCCGAGGAGTTCCCTCGGCCGCTGCGGGCCCCGTCTACACGCCCGAGTCCTTCTTTGGGCGATTTCCGACATCAGGGACTACTGCACGTAGTCGATGTAGTTTATGCGATCCTTTTTCAGGCGCCGCACGCCCTTGGTCGTGTGGATGACCAGGGTGTCCCCTGCCTGGGCCACGACCGCACCGGAGTGCGAAGCGCCGTCCTTGGTCACCACGATCTCGAGGACCTTGTAGTGCTCGATGATCTCGGCCCGGCTCTTGAGGGACTTGGTGTTGACCTTCTTCTCTACAACGGTCAGCGCGGAATCGAGGCGACGCTCGTACTCTTTCTTGAGCTTGGGCAGGGCGTCGGGCTTCTGCTTGTCCAGCAGATCCGCGAGAATCTCCTCATCCACCTTCACGAGTGTTTCCCGGTCGGCATCCTCTTGAGGGGACAACGCCAGGGCCTTTGGTTCGATGCGCACGGAGGAAACCACTTTCTTGAGCTCGGCCTCCAGCTCCTTTCGTCGTTCTTCCTCCACGACGGAATTCGACAGATGCTCGGCGATGCGCAGCAGATCTTCCTCGGCCTTCGCGGGCAGGGCTCCGGTTGTGCCGCCTTCCAGTACCTGTTCCTCACCCTGAACGTATTCGGGCTTGGCGTCGGGTCGTTTGACTTCTGCGCGCGGGGCGAGCGCCACTTTCCCATCCATGACCTTGACCGTGGGGCGTTTGCCGTCCTCGACCGTGACCGAGAAGGTGGTTCCGCGCACCGAGGCGATGGAAGTGGGTGATGTCACCTGAAACTCTTCTTGGCGCGACTTGCGATCCATACGAGCCAGAATACTGCCGTTCTTGAGGTGCAGGCCGTCCTGTGTGGGAGTGCCCAAGGATCCGAGGCGAACCTCCGTGAACTTCCGAATGCGCAGGGTAACGCCGCGCCGGGATTGAAGGTCAACGCTGCCGTCCCCTGTCCGAATCCCGTCCGGCGCCTGGAGGCGTTCTCCCACTTTGAGAGGTCGTTGCTTGCCGGCCCGTTCCAGTTGGGCGTCAGAGCCCGCAAACAGCACGATGTAGGCATCCGGTACGGCAGCGACGGGCTTTTCCTTCCCACATGCAGTGGACCCAATCAGTACGAGTGGCAGCGCAAGCGCCGCGACGAACAGCGACCTCAGGCCGCGCACATACAAAGCGTTCATGTACTGACAACAGCACGCGGCCTTCCGATTTGCAAGCTTTTCCGGGCGGACGCCGGCCCTGGTCGGCCGGGTTATTGCGGGATGCGGGTGGTGCACTCTTCGGAGCAGTTCGTTCCGTCCGGGAGGGTGGTTTCCTTGAACTGGGCACCCTGCAGCCGAATACCTTGCGTACGGGCGCCAGTCAGGTTGGCCCCGCGCAGTCCCGCCTCACTGAAGTCCGCGTTTGTGAGGTCGGCCCCTTCCAGTGACGCATTCAGCAATTGCGCCCCGCGAAAATTGGCGCCCGTGAAGTCAGCTCGATTGGCGCGCGTGTTCAGGAAGTTGGCCTCTCTCAGAATGGCCCCACGAAAATGGGCGCCTGACACATCCGCGGACAGGAGTTGCGCCTCCGAGAGATCCGCGCCGGTGAGGTCGGCGTTCCGGAGGTCGGCCCTCTGCAAATCTGCGCCGCGCAGGTTTTTTTTGGCCAGGGGCGCTTCCTGGAGATCGCAGAGGTAGCAGGCGCGGGTCTCCAGCAACTGACGCAGGTGCGCCGGATCGAACCGGCCGCCTGATTTCTTGGGAGCGGTCTGGGTTCCGGTCTTCGGTTCCCCGGAAGTACTGCCGGCCGCGCTGCTGCGGCACTGCTGGGTTCCGACAGTTACCAGTGCGATGGTGCACGAACAGAGGGCGGCCCGAACGATGGCGCGGACCCGGAAGGTTGCAGCCCCTTCGGGGCGACGAAGCGAGTTGCGGCCTGCCACCACGTCCTCCAGTATCTGCGACCAGTCTGCGCCGACAATCCATTTACCGGTGCCGACGGCGTCGTTAATTGGTTGACCGCCTGCGCGAACTCCGGGGACCACCAAGGCTTCCGAAATGGCCCGTACCCAGTACACCGCCCGCACCGCCGACCGCCACGAGCTCTACGAAAAGAGCGTCCAGAACGCCGACCACGACGCTGGTTTCGTGAATCGCCTCTTTCGTAGAATACGCGGTCGCTCCGCCCGGACCATGAAGGAGGACTTCTGTGGGACCTTCGACTTCTGCTGCGAGTGGGTGAAGCTTTCGCCGGAGCATCGGGCGCTGGGGCTCGACCTGGACTCGGGCGTGCTCGAATGGGGCCGCCGACACAACTTGTCCCGCCTGACGGCCGAGCAGCAGAGCCGGATCACGATCCAGCGTCGCAACGTGATCGGCGCGGTGAATCCGAAAGTGGACGTCGTATCCGCCTTCAATTTTTCGTACTTCATCTTCAAGACGCGGCCGGAACTCCTGCGCTACTTCAAGAACGCGCATCGCTCACTGGTCAGGGATGGCATCCTCTTCTTGGACCTGTTCGGGGGTTCGGAGTGCTACAATCTCCAGGAGGAACGTCGCCGGTGTGACGGCTTCGTGTATGTGTGGGAGCACGCGGCCTACAACCCGGTGACCGGGGAGATTCTCTGCAAGATCCACTTCGAGTTCCCGGACGGAACCACCAAACGCAACGCTTTTACATACGATTGGCGAATGTGGTCTCTGGTCGAGATTCGAGAGCTGCTCGCCGAGGCCGGCTTTCGAGAAGTGCTGGTCTACTGGGAAGGGACCAACCACGAAACCGGTGAAGGCAACGGTGTCTTCCGGCCCACCACGCGCGGGGAAGCCTGCCAGACCTGGATCGCGTACCTGGTCGCCCTGAAGTAGATTGTGAAAACCGATGCGGCCGACAACGAAACCTTCTTTCGCCTGACGCCGGAACTGGTTCTCGAGGCGGCCGAGGACGCGGGCTTCGTTCCTTCCGGGCACACCTGGACCCTCAACAGCCTGGAGAACCGGGTGTACGACCTGCGCCTGGAGGACGGGTCGCACGTCGTGGCCAAGTTCTACCGACCTGGTCGCTGGACGCGCGAGCAGCTGCTGGCGGAGCATTCGTTTCTCTTCGAGCTGCGCGATGCGGAAATCCCCGTCTGCGTTCCGTTGACCTTCCCCGATGGCAGCACCATCCGGGAGAGGGAGGGCATCTTGTTTGCAGTTTGGCCGCGCACGGGCGGCCGTGCGCCGGACGAGCTTTCCACCGAAGACGCCCGTATGCTCGGGCGCATGCTCGGTCGCCTGCACAACGTGGGAGAATCCCACCAGGACGCCGCCTGGGCCGCGCGACCGGCCATCACTGCCGACAGCTACGTTCGCCAGCCGCTGGCCTACCTCGAAGATGGCCATCTCCCGCCGAGTTGCGCGCGCGCGTACACGGAGGCGGCGCTGCAGTTGGCGGCGGCCTTCGAGAGGCTGGCGGTGGACGTGCCGCGGCATCGCATACACGGCGACTGTCACCTCGGCAACCTGTTGCGCGGGGAGCAGGGTTACTTCCTGCTCGACTTCGACGATGCGTGCATCGGCCCGGCCATACAGGATGTGTGGATGCTCTTCCCGCGCAGCGGCCCGGGCGTGGCCGAAGTTCGCGCCGCCTTCCTCGAAGGCTACCGTGCGTTTCGGGACTTTGCCGACCACTGGTGGGAACTGGCGGAGGCGCTGCGCGGCATGCGCTTCGTTCACTACGCGGCCTGGGTCGCGCGCCGATTTCGGGACCCGGCCTTCCAAAATGCTTTCCCGCACTTCGGGACCCTGACTTACTGGGAACAGGAGACGGCCGACCTCGTGGACCAGGCGCGTCTGGTCTGTCACGGCGACGCGGTCGAACCGCGGCCTGGCGCTGCCGAGACCGCTGGGTCGGTCGACGGCGAACTGACGAATCGCGACTTCTTCTGGGATTGGGAGGACGACAAAAAGTGAAACGAGCGCTGCGGGCGGGGGTGTTCTTTGGGCTTCTGTCCGGAAGCGCGGCCTTCATGGCCCTGCTGATCCTGGCGGGTTCGGCTCTGCGGCCGCTGGTCGCCGCGGCTTTCCCAGCGGGTTTTCTCTGTGGCGTCCTTGCGTTTGCTGTGCGCTCGGTCCGGTTTCCGATTCTGGGTGGGATGCTTTCGGGTGCGCTGTGTCTGCTGATGGTGCCCTTTGCCACGTACCTACTGGCCCTTGCAGGGGAGGGAGAACTTCCGCTGCGCGAGTTGCCGCGCGTCGCGTTTCTGATGTCCGTGCCCCTGGTCTGGGCGTTCGTCACGCCCTTGGTCGTGTTGGGTTCGGTGTCCGGCGGGTTCTTCACCCGTCTGGTACTGAGGGAGGAGAAGCCATGAGCATGTCCGAGGAAGAGTGGCGCAAGAAACTCACGCAGGAGCAGTACCACATTCTGCGCGAAAAGGGTACGGAAAGGCCCTTCACCGGCAAGTACCACGACTCGAAAGAGAAAGGAATGTACGTCTGCGCCGGTTGCGGACAGGAGTTGTTCGCCTCGGACACCAAGTACGATTCCGGTTCGGGTTGGCCGAGCTTCACGTCTCCGGCAGGTGACGCAAATGTCTCCGAGCACCGGGACACTTCGCACGGAATGATCCGCACGGAAGTCCTCTGCAGCGCCTGCGGCGGTCACTTGGGGCACGTGTTTCCGGACGGACCGGGGCCGGGTGGTCTGCGCTACTGCATCAACTCCGCGGCCCTGGACCTCAAAAAGAAATAGTCCGTCGACCGAATTCTCCGCAGCCTCAGTCGCTTGAAAGTTGCGACCTTGTGGCGTCCTGCGTTTGCGCTTGAACTGCCTCGCAGGGTCTTTGTCCTAACGTCATGAGAAGCATGATTCTGAAGTTAGAAAGCGTCCTCTCGCTCGGGACCATCTGCGGTATCGGGTTCCTGGTCGGTGGTTGTATCTCCGGCACGCCTGTGAACCTGCAGGGACAACTGTCCGGCTCCAGCGCGAGCTTTCGCGCTGCTCACCGCCGGAGACTTCGCCCCCGATCTACTATGAGGTGTTCTACTCGGGCGCCGATGTATCGGCGATGGAACGATACCTGAGGAGGGCGGCCGCCCAAGGCAGCCGGCAACGTGCGCTTCCGCGACGTCGAGATCAGCGAATTGGAGGGGGAAAAGCAAAACCGCCTCCTAAAGCCGGAGGCGGTTTTCTGGCTTCAGGCAGAAATCAGTAACGACGATCCCGACGACCGCCGTCCCGGCCGCCGCCGTAGTCACGGTCCCGACCGCCACCGAAGTCACGATCGCGTCCGCCGCGTCCGCCGCCGAAATCACGACCACCGCCCCCGTCTCCGCGGGGCTCCTGCGGCTTGGCGATGTCCACGTTCAGTGTCCGCCCTTTGAACTCTTTGCCGTTGAGCTCGCGCATGGCGTTTTCCGCTTCCTGCGGATTTTCCATTTCCACGAAACCAAAGCCGCGGCCCTGCACGACCTTGACGTAGCCTACTTTCCCGTACTCCGAGAAGAGCTTCTTGAGGTCGGGGAACTCCACGGAATAATCCAGGTTGCCCACGAACAATTTACTGCCCTGCTGTTGTTGCATCTTATCCTCGTTGATCTTGATTCAAATGGTTGATGAGGGAAAACGTGCTCGGTCGCAGCCGGTCTTCCGCGGGGGATGGCTATCCTCGGCCGGGAAGGGGCGGGAGGTTGGGAACTCTTTGCTTCAGGGTGCGCCAGGAGCGCACGGTTGACCTCAAATCGGGGCCACTGCCTGCCGACCGGTGCAATCAGTCAAGCGGAAGTTGGACGGCCTGCACGAGGGGCCGCGCGAAATCAGGCTTGACCGCCCCGGCCGTCGCCGTTCGATCCCGGCCATGCTGGTTCCCGTGGGCGATGACAATTCCGACCGAAGAATTTTTCCCATCCTCAACTACGCGCTCATTGGCATCAATGTGCTCGTCTTCGTTCTTTTTCAGGGGCTTGGTTCGAACACGAAGTTCACGTACGCCTTTTCCACCGTCCCCAAGGAGATTCTGACCGGCAAGGATATCAAGACCAAGAAGGAGAAGGTCGTCGATTCGAGGTCAGGTCGGAAGTACACGAAACCGGGCCTGCGCAAGACGCCCATCCCGGTGTACCTGACATTGCTCACGGCCATGTTCATGCACGGCGGGATCGCCCATCTCCTCGGAAACATGCTCTTCCTGTTCATCTTCGGGGATAACCTGGAGGACCTGCTCGGTCGCCTGAGGTATCTACTCTTCTATCTGGTGAGCGGGATACTGGCCGGATTGGCGCACGTGGCCACGGTGGTCGCCATCGGGCAGGACCCTCTCATCCCCGCCCTGGGGGCTTCGGGGGCCATTTCGGGTGTTCTGGCAGGATACCTGCTTTCGTTCCCCAAGAAGGACGTGCACGTGATTCTGTTTCGCACCTACACCACGGTTCCGGCCTGGGCGGCCGTGGGCGTTTGGTTTGTGTTCCAGATTGTGAACGGCCTGGGCATGCTCGGCGGTGGCGGCGGCGGCGTGGCCTATGGTGCGCACATTGGCGGATTCTTGGCGGGTCTGGTCCTGATCAAACCGTTTGCCGTCGGCCGCGGCTGATCAGAAGCGCGCACTCGGTCATGTGAGGCATTCGGGCTCTGGTCATCGCCCGCGGCTCCCCTTGCGAGTATGGTAGACAGGTGCATGCCCACGCCGAAAGCTCCGGGCCGCCTGAAGCTGCCGTCGCGCAATCGGGCTATTGCTCCACACAGAGGAGCTTGCTGCCCGTGGTCGTGCAGCCGTCGAGGCCGTTGGAGATGGACCCCCCGGTCGTCATGTTCGGGTCACCGAAATTGCCGTTGCCGGCCGTGGAACTCCAAGTGTTGCCTGTGCAGGCCGAGTTGCTCGTCCAGTTGGAGTTGAGCCCGGTCCACCAACCCGCCACGCCGGTGCCAATCGGGTTGGTCAGCGGCGCTCCAAAGTCATGGATACCGTTTGCGTTCGTCGTCATGATTGTGAGCCCGTCCGACTGCCGTTTGTAGGTCGTGTTGGCGCGCAGCACCCAATCGGTGTGTTCCGCCGGACCGCCCGAGCAGTTCGCGCTCGTGCAGGCGACGCGCACACCGGGGGACACGAGCAACGCCCGGTAGGTACCCGTTCCCGGATGGTTCGCATCGGACATGCAGCGCGCGTCCGCGCCGGTGATGCCCGTGAAGTCGACAGACGGTTGGTTGTTCGCCGCCGTGATGAAGATCTTGCAGGGGTTGCACGGACCTGACTCGCCGGTGCCGGAGCCGGAGGCCGTCGTGGAACCGGTCGCACAACGGCCTGTCGTCGCGCATTGAACCAGGTTGAGCGTCGCGTACTCCTGCGAGGCCGGATCAGCGGGATTGTGTGGATCGCCCGCGCATCCTGCGGCCAGGAGGAACGTTAGAGGTGTCGCCCACGCCACGCCCGCGACCGTGGTAAGTCGTCTCACGGCATTGATTTTGGCGCAAAAACAGAATCGGGTCAACTCACCTTGCAAGATGAGACGATTGGGCCGACCCCGTCGTCGTCGTGAGAGACGGGATCAAGACCGCGCTTGCAGGCGCGCCGTCAGCAGGCACTCAGTGGGGCGCCCGCGTAGAACGCGCGCCACCTCAGCGACAGGTCCACGTACTTACAAAGATGTGGAACGCCGAGTACCTGCGTGGGCCACTGTCCTTCACATGGCGGAGCTTCCCCTCGATCACGAGTTCGCCGCGGCATTCGATAGGTTTGGCCGAATACATCACCATTTGCCGACCGAGGGCCTGGAGGTAGCCCACCTGCTGGCGCCCCGGGTCGTGCAGCATGGCGTGATTCTGAATCTCGCGCGGACTCGAAAGTCGTCCGGTGATTCGGACTTGCTTTCCGTCGCAGCGCGACAGCTCTTCGGTGCAGAGAGCCTGGTCAGCGGAGGGCTTCGTTCCATCCACCAGTTCCCAGTGATGCCACATCCGAGGACCCGCCTTGGTCATGCCGGACGCCACCTGATAGTCCAGCGTGAGCGTGTCTCCGACCTTGGCCGCGATGGCTTTGCCGAGGCGGACCTCGTGCTTGCCGCGGGCCACGAGGCTGCAATCCTCTCCCATGCTGTGCCCCGTGCGGAAAACGGCTGATTTGGACTCCACCTCGATGGTGGGTTCGGCGCCACCTTTGATGATTCGCGTCAGCACGGCGGTAACGCGGCAGACCTTGACGGCAGAGGCTTCGGCCACGAAGGGCAGGAAGCAAAGCAGGACGGCGAGCAGGCTTTTCATGTGCGTTGGACCTGCCCTGAGGCGAGTTTGTTTGTCACCCTCTTTACCAAATTCATGAAAACGAGGCCGGCCTCCAGGTTATCCGCGATTCTTGCTGACGCCGCGTCAGTCTCTGGACAGGTGGTCAGATGGGCATCCACGTCTTCTTTGCCGCGCTGTCCGCGCCGCTACTCGTGATGGCCCTCCTTTCCAGTCGGCGTGGGCATCGGTCCACTTATCTCATCTGGAAACTGGGCGCGTCAGTTCTGTTCCTCGCTTCTGCTTGGTCGGCGCCCTGGAACGGACCGTTCGACCGCCTGCTCTTCTGGGGTCTTGCGGCCCACGCCGTGGGTGACGTGCTCATCGCCTGGCCGACACAGACCGGAAGGCTCTTGTTTCCGGTTTCCATCGGCAGCTTTCTGGCCGGGCACGTCCTGTACTTCTTGGCGTTCCAGGCAAATCGCGAGCTGTGGGATCTCACCCCCGGCCTCTTGGCCGTCGCCTGCGTCGTGAATTTTTCCGTGTTCCTGCGAATTCGCAAGCGAATGGGGAAGCTGGTCATCCCGGGCTTTCTGTACACGCTCGCGCTCATGTTCATGTCGGCTGCGGCGCTCACCGCCGCTTTTCGCGCCGCCACCGCCGGGGAGTCGCTGGGCGCGTGGTTGATTGGCGTGGGTGGCGTGGTCTACAACGCTTCGGACGGTGCTGTCATTCGCGAGAGGTTCGTGCAGGCTTCCTTCACCAACAAGCTGTGGGGATTGCCCGCCTACTACGCCGCGCAACACGTCCTGGTTTTTGCAATGCTCCTGATGTAGAACCAGGGCTTTTTCTGCGCAACGTTGGGGTGATGGCGCACCCAGCTCAAGCGTGGGGCTCTCTCCTTCCATCTTCGGGCGTGCGGCCGGCGTGATGCTGGCCGGTCTTCTCCTGGCGTGGGTACCGCCGCCGGATCAAGCCACTGCGTTTCGCTGCGCAGCGTTTCTCTCGTCGCTGCTCCTTCTGGGTCTGTTCGCCGTGCCGCGCTACTCCCATCTGCCTGCGACGCTGGTCATCGTTCCGGTCGCCCTTGTTTTGTCCGCCGAACGTCTGCGGTTGCCCGAGGTCCCTCCCGTATCATCGGAGTTTCTCTCGTTTGTGCGGCCGACCGAAGCCGTTGACGGGAAGTCCTACGAGCGGGCCCTGGATGCGCGGGCCACAATCATGGAAACCGACCGCGGGACCCACATTGCCGAACTTCGCCTCGAATCGGAACGCAGGCGACCGAAGCGCGCCCACGCGGCGAGTACTCGCAACGCGAAGGGACAGGGCGCTACGTGGCGCTCCACTCAACCGCGCGGCCGTTGGCGTGAGCGAGGCAGTGAGCGCGAGCGAGGCGGGGTGTTCGTGCGACGCACGGAGCGCGGTTTCCGGCGCGCACGGTTTCACAACGCCGGTATGGTGCCGCGAGGCACCGCCGCCGGCGGTTTCCGGTCATCTTCAAGCACCGTTCGAGGAGAAACGCGCCCCTCACGGCCGCGCATGGGGACCCGCAAGAGGCGAGCAGCGTCGGTCACACGCATGCCCGATGCGCGGCCCTTCATCGACCGTTTCACGGTCAGGCACAGGGACCTGTCTGCGGCCGGCTCCGTACGCATGGCGCTGTCGGTCGGTCGCACGCGATTGCGGCCGGGCTGCGTGCTCGACCTGCGACTGTACGGGCGAGGTCTCCCGACGTCTGTGGCTCCACGCGCCGCCGAGCGTTTGGCTGCACGCGGAGTCTTCTTTCAGGCGCGCGTGTCGGTGACCCATCATGTCCGTGGTGTTCGTTGCCCGGACCCGTCCCTGCGCGAACGTCTGCTCGAACGCGTGCGCGCGCTTCTGGCCACGGGGCCCTTCGTCGGACCTCACGGGGACGCGCTTCGCGGGATGCTGCTTGGCAACGCGCGCGAACTGCGCTTCGAGGATCGCAATCGGCTTTCCGAGTTGGGAGTCATTCACCTGTTCGCGGCCAGCGGTCTGCACATGATGCTCTTCTACGCCTCCCTCATGAGCGTGGCGCGCCTCCTTTTGGGCGCGGGCCATCCGCTTGCTGTGCTGGCGCCGCTCCCTTTGTGCTTTGCGTACCTCTGGCTGCTCGATTTTCCGATCTCGCTGGCGCGCGCCTTTCTGTTCGTGCTCCTGCACAGCGTCGCCAAGGCGACGGGCCGAAGCAGCCTCAGCATGGACGTATTCTGGGCTGCGGTGCTCCTGCTGTTGGCGTGGACACCGCGCGGGCTCTTCAGCCTGTCCGGGATTCTCTCGTGCTCGGCGGTGGGTGCTATTCTCCACGGCGCCGCTCCGCTGACCCGACTGTTGGAGAGCTGCCGATGCGGGCGAGCGGCCGGCTCGCTCGCCGTGGGTGTGGCCGCCCTGGCAGGCACGGCGCCGATCCTCATGTATGTTTTCGGTGGTCATTCCTTTGGCGCGATTGTCGCCAATGCTTATCTGGTTCCGGCCGCGGGCGTGGTCCTGCCGCTCGCCCTGGCCTACGCAGGCATCGGTCTCCTTCCCGGCCTCGACTCGGTGGCCGCCTGGGCTGCCTGGCCGGTCGCCTGGACCGGTCGGATCTTCTTTGAGGCTGCCACCCTCTCTGCTCCGCTCGGCCTCTACTCGCGTCCCGGTTCCGGGGCCTTCGTCGTACTTGCCGGCGTAGGGCTCGTGTTTTTGGCCGTGCGACTTCAAAACAGCGAAACGGCGGTCTCGCAGAGCGGCAGGCGACTTGCCCTGGCCGGAATTGCGTTGCTTGGGCCCGGTGGCGCGTGCGTCGTGGACGTGGTGCGGTTTCTCGCCGAGCTTTCTCCATGAGCGGCGACTTTGCCTTTTTCAGTCCGCGTCGGATTCGCGAGACGCTCGAATCACACGCGGCGGCCGTTCGTCGTCGTTGGGGACAGAACTTCCTCGTCGATCCCAACCAGGCCCGCCGCATTGCGGAGCTCGTCCTCGATCATACACGAAGGCCCCTTCTGGAAATCGGACCCGGACTGGGCGCAATCACGCATCTGCTTCTCGAATCGGGACGGCCGCTGCGCGCCGTGGAGATCGACCCGGTCCTGTGCGCAGTGCTCCGTCGCACTTATGGCGAGCGTCTGGATCTGCACGAGGGGGACGCGCGCGAAATCCTGGCCGCCGAAGTGCAAGAGCGCGATTGTTGCGGAAACCTGCCGTACTATCTTTCGACCGAATTGCTTTTGGGCGCGGTGCAAGCCGGGGTCGAACGCGCGGTCTTTCTGTTACAAAAGGAGTTCGTCGAGCGCGCCGCTGCAACCGACGCGGCCGGTTCCCTTCCGGTGTTTCTTTCGTGTTTCGGAAAGGTGTCTTCCCTGGCAATCGTTCGGCGCGCCGCGTTCTTTCCCAAACCGAATGTGGATTCGGCCGTGCTCGCTTTCGTGGGGCACGCAGATGGCCCCTCATGTCCACCTGATATATTGGAAGAGATACTGCGTGCTTCGTTTCAGATGCGGCGGAAGATGCTGCGAGCTTCCTGGAAACACTCACCTGTGGGGTCGCAGTTGTTTGCCGTTGCGGAAGCACTCGATTGCGCGGTCGATCGCCGACCCGAGGAACTCTCGAAGGAGGAGTTTTTCGGATTGGCCAACGCATTGGCGCGCCTGCGCTCGCCGCAAACCGGGCCGTGAGAAAAAAGAGTTGGCGAACGCATCGGTCTTCCCGTTGTTACCGCCGGTCGGTCCCGGACAGGGACCGCCAGGAGAGTGAAGTCAACTATGTTGAAGCGAGTCGGTTTGTTCCTTCTGACCAACCTTCTGGTCATGCTGACGGTGGGTGTGATCCTCAACGTGATCCTCCCGTACTTCGGCATTCACCTGAAGGGCGCCATGGGGCTGGCCGTGATGTGCGGCTTGTTCGGCATGGGTGGCGCTTTCATTTCCCTTTCCATCAGCCGCTGGATGGCCAAGCGGGCGTATGACATTCAACTGATCGACGGTTCGGAACGAGATCCGGAACTGCGCAGCATCTACGAGATCGTCGCCAGGCAGGCGCGCCAGGCCGGACTGCCCACGCCCGAAGTCGGCATCTACGAGTCCCCGGACCCGAATGCTTTTGCCACCGGCCCTTCCAAGAACAAGGCTCTGGTTGCGTTTTCCACGGGTCTGTTTCGATCGATGGACCGCCATGAGTTCGAAGCGGTGGTCGGACACGAGATTTCGCACATCGCCAACGGCGACATGGTCACGATGACGCTTCTGACCGGCGTTGCCAACACGCTCGTCATGTTCCTCGCGCGCATCGTGGCCATGGCCCTCGACCAATTCATGCGTGATGACGAAGGCCGCGGGGGCCTGGGCTTCATCGGCTACATCGTGGTCGTGATGCTGCTCGAAACGGTCTTCTTTGCGCTGGCCGCCATTCCCCTGGCCGCGTTCTCTCGCGTGCGCGAGTTTCGCGCGGATCGAGGCGGCGCCAAGCTGACCTCCCCGCGCGCCATGATCGACGCCCTGCGCAGGTTGGGAGAAGCTTCCGAGATCGAAACGCAGAGCGATTCCTACGCGATGGCCAAGATCAGCTCCGGTCGCCGCGTTTCGCTCTGGTCCACGCACCCGTCGATCGAAGATCGCATCGCGCGGCTCGAACGCATGGCGGGCTGAGAAGATTCCTCCCGGCGGCCCTCTGCGGCCGCCGGGAGCTGCCTGCGGCCGCGGGAGCGGTCGAGTGAGGGCTTTGGTCCCATCGGGAAGGGGGACCTCGTAGGACAAGGGTTCTCGGATCGCAGGCGTAGGCTCGTCGGTCTGTGACATGCCCCCGCTTCTTGTGCCAACTCGAATCAACCTCTCCACTCCTCGATGATTCGGCGTGCTTCCGCGAGATCTGAAAACCATTCCCGCGAAAGACATTCGAATCGGAACTTTCCGTTGAAGCTCTCGACGTATGCATTCTGCTGCGGCCTTCCTTTTTCGATGAAGTGCGGATCGACACGATGCAGGGCCTCCCACTGCCGCAATGCCTTGGAATCGAATTCGGGGCCGTTGTCCACGACGAACTACTTCGGGTAGCCGCGGTCAGTGGCGATGCGCTCCAGCACGCGAACAAACCGTTCCACCCGAGGCGACGTGTAGACTTCGATGGCCGGACACTCCTTGGAGAAGAAACACCAGGCGAAAGCGCATCTGGATTGGATTCTCGCGGCGCCACTCCCAGGCGAACCACGCGCGCGCGGAAGCCGGACATAGAAAGGCGCGTTCCATTCAGTCGCGGGCGATGTGCTTGAGCTTGTCGGGATTTCGCATGACGTAGACTGCGATGATCCGGTGATTTTCGATCTCGATGGCTGTAGTTTGGAGAATCCCGCCTCTTTCCACGCTGACAAACCCCGGTAAGCCGTTGACAAATGCCCAGCGCAGAAGACGCGACCCGTCAGCGGAAAAAACCGACGCAAAGAGCGTAAGAACGTTCGCCTGTCCCGTTGTCGGAAGCCTGTGTGCAGATACCCTGCCGCCGCCGTCCGCGTACACTGTGATATCTTCGGCAAGGAGCGAACGCAGGCGGTCAGTGTCCCCGTGCCGGGAAGCGGCAAAGAAAGCTTCCGCGATCTCAAAGCCTCGTTCGCTGGGAACAGGATATCGTGGACAATCCACGCGGATATGTGCGCGGGCCCGCGTTGCAAGCTTCCGACACGCGGCTGATTCCCGCCCGATCGTCCGTGCCACCTCTTCAAAGTCGAACCCGAACACATCGTGCAGAAGGAAAGCGGCCCGCTCCAAAGGGGACAGACGCTCGAGGGCCATCAACAGCGGCGGAGTCACATCGTCCAAGTCTCTCTCGTCGGACTCCACAACCGGTTCGGGAAGCCACGGGCCGATGTAGGTTTCACGTTGGCGACGCGCCGACTTCAGCACATCGAGGCACAAACGAGTGACAACGCGGCGGAGAAATGCGGCAGGATCTCGGACGGTTGTGCGGTCAGCGGCAAGCCAGCGCAGGAAAGCGTCCTGGACAACGTCCTCCGCATCCGCAACAGAACCGAGCATCCGATAAGCGACGCGGATGAGATGTGGCCGCAGGGGAAGGAAGAGCGCGGCCGCATCATGGTTGGGAAGTTCGTGCATCAATCGGTTCTCTTCTCCTCGGCGGGGTGGACAGAACGAAAGCCGATCCGGATCCGGTTCCACGCATTGACCTGTCCGATGAGAAGCGTGAGCTTCACCTGCTCCTCCTCGGTGAAGTTCCGGCGGACCGCCTCATAGGCATCGTCCGGTGCATGGGTCTCAGATACGAGTGTCAGCGCCTCCGTCCAGCCGAGCGCTGCACGCTCCCGTTCGGAATAGAGTCGTGACTCCCGCCAGGCGCTCAAAAGGTGAAGTCTGTCCTCCGTCTCGCCAAACTTCCGGGCATCCGCGATATGATGGTGCATGCAGTATGTGCACCCATTCATCTGGGACGCGCGCGTCATCACAAGTTCCCGGAGCAGAGGTTCCAAGCCGCTCCCCCCGATCGTTTTCCCCAGTTCGATCCAGGGCTGCATTGCGGCAGGACTGGCGGTAAAGGGGTTGAGTCTTTGTTTCATCTGGTTCTCCTCCTATCTTTTTTCGGCCGTTCCATGAAGATAGGACGAATCAGCCCGTCGCCCGTGTGACATAGCGCCCCACCGCTCCTGCGACAATTCGCCGAGATCGCATCATTTTTTTCATCGTGTAAGGCAAGATAGGAGCCGGTCCCAAAACCTTACGAGCCGACCATCTGAAAGAGGATCAGCGCAGACGAAAACTGTCCAAGAGCCAAGTAGTTTACCGCCTTGCGCTCCCAGCGAACCAGGAGGGCGCAGAGGGCGGCCATTGGCATGGCGCACGACGATTGCGTCCAACACATCACCCGCCAATTGTTGTCGTGCCGGTTCGCCCCGGTCACCACGCACGACAGGGGCGCTCCGGCGTTCATTCGTCAGAATGTGTCGTTTTGTACCGGATTTTGCGGACAGGTACTGGTTGAAGTGGCAACTCTTCCCGAAGTTCGCGAACACGATGAACTCATCGCCAAGGGCGGAGCACCCTGCCTCGCGGAGGTTTCGGCCGGAGTACCGTGAGTGACCAATCGGACCAGGGCCCCGAAACGTGCGACCACAAGCCGCCGCCCACTACCCGAAGATCGGCGTGGCCACAATCGGTCGGCCGCGCGTGATCACGAGCGTGAATTCGTGCTGCGCGGCCAGGCTCCCGTCCGGCGTGCGCAGAGTCCAACCATCCGCGTCCTCGGTCACCCACTGCGCGCTTTCACTCACGAACGGCTCGATGGTGATCACCTGACCCTCTCTCAATACGCGTCGATCGGTCCGGTCATAGTACCCGGGAATTTCTGTGGGTTCCTCGTGCAGAGCGCGACCGACACCGTGACTGCACAGGTTGCGGATGACGCGGTAGCCATACCGATGCGCGGTCGACTCGATGGCACCGCCGATGGAGTTCAGACGCCCGCCGGCGCGGGCGCTGTGCACCGCCTGAAGCAGGGCCAGACGGGCTGCCCGGCACAGGCGGCGGCGTTTGTGGAGATCGCGTCCGACCACAAACGAATGTCCGGTGTCGGCGAAGTATCCTCCCAACTCCGCTGAAACATCCACGTTCACGAGGTCGCCCTCACGCAGAGTCCCCTGGTTGGCGGGGATACCATGGGCGACCGCATCATTGACGCTGATGCACGCCGCGCCGGGGAAGTTGTAGCAGAGTGCGGGTGCAGGTCGGGCGCCCTGCGTCCGGAGCAGTTTCTCGATACGGTGATCCAGTTCCGCGGTCGTCACACCCGGTCGCGCTGCACTCCGGGCCGCGCGCAGGGCCTCGGCCACGACGCGCCCCACCCGCAGAATCCCCCGCAAATCCGATTCGTTCTCTATCGACATTCTTTCCCCCTTACTCCATCCAGGCGAGTCCGGACTCACTGCGAATGCGCTGCACGCGTTCCGCGATCGCGCCTGCGGAGTAGGGGATGGCCGGGTGCTTTCCCCAGACCGGGCCCGGCCACGCATCATCCCCGATTCGCCGCACGATCACGTGCACATGAAGCTGCGGTGTAATGTTGCCGAGAGCCGCGACGTTCATTTTGTCTGCCGAAAATAGACGTGCCATGGCGGCTGAAACCTGGGCAATCTCCTCGATCAGAGCAGCCCGCTGGGCGAAATCCAGTTCAAAGATCTCGCGCGTACCTGCGCGCCTCGGAACCAGCACCAGCCATGGATAGCGGGAGTCGCGCAGCAGCAGCACGCGGGACAGGGCGAGGTCCCCGACGAGCACGCCATCGCGTTCGAGATCAGCATGCATTTGGAATTCAGACACAGCGCAGAGTTCGGCGCGCGTGTCCTACGTCAAGTTGTTCGGCCCCTGGGCGACCTCCCTGAAGGCGAGCGAGATGGGGATCGAGAAGGGGAGGGTCCGCGGCAACGCCAGGCCGCGTTACAGCTCGTCGTCGAGTTGCCGAACCCGGAAGCCCGCGTCTCGGATGCTTTCGACGAGTGCGATCACATGCGCGGAGTCCCTGGTCTCCACGGCCACATCCAGGTGCGCGTTTTTCACCGGCACCTGGGCGAAGAGGCGTTGGTGTGCGACTTCGATGATGTTTCCCCCGCCCGCGGCGATCAGCTCCGCGACGCGAGCGAGAGAACCCGGCGCATCCGAGATCTCCACCCGCAAACGGGCAAGGCGACCCTCCCGCACCAGGGCGCGCGTGAGAATTGTGGCCAGGAGTCTCGAGTCGATGTTTCCGCCCGAGAGCAGCAGAACGATTGTCTGACCCTGAAATCGCTGCGGGTAGGCGAGGACCGCTGCCAGGGTGACCGCACCTGCACCTTCGGCGACGGTCTTCTCCACGCTCGCATAGAGGTTCACCGCTTCTTCGATGCGTTCTTCGTCGACGAGCAGCACCTCGGAAACCACGTCGCGCACGATCGAAAGGTTGAGTCGACCCACTTCCTTGACGGCAATACCCTCGGCAACCGTCACGCCGCTCCCCGGTCTTTCTTCGCCGCGCAGGGCCCAGTGTAGGGAAGCATAGCCCGAAGTCTCGACCCCGACCAGACGAACTTCCGGCTTGAGGGCTCTGACGGCGCTGGCGACCCCTGCCAGGAGGCCACCACCGCCGACCGGGACGAGTATCGTCTCGACTTCGGGGAGTTGTTCGAGTATCTCCAGTCCCAGAGTGCCCTGGCCCGCGATGATGTCCGGATCTTCGTACGGATGGATCAGACGCAGGCCTTCCTGCACACGGATTTGCTCGGCGAAAGACGCGCTCTCGGCAAGGGTGTCCCCGGAAAGCAGTACGCGGGCGCCGAAGGCCTCCGTGTGTCTGACTTTGACGAAGGGCGTGAAGCGCGGCATGACGATGGTGGCCGGAATTCCCAAGCGCTGGGCATAGTAGGCGACTCCCTGGGCGTGGTTCCCCGCCGAAACCGCAATGACGCCGCGGGCCCTTTCCTCCGGGTCCAGCTGCAGCAGGCGAAAAAGAGCGCCACGTTCCTTGAAGGAGGCCGTGAACTGGAGATTCTCGAACTTCACATGAACGCGCGCGCCGGTGATGGCGCTCAGCGTTCGCGAAAAAAGTAACGGCGTTCGCAGCACCTCCCCCTCAATGGCCCGCGCGGCCTCACGAATGCGTTCGATGGGGATCATGGCCGGAAGCAGGCCGGACCAGGCCACCGGCCGGGGCGCGCAAGCGCCAACACTTTTCTGCTTGGCGAACGGTTGAAGCAGGTAAACGATTGTGGCGGGGCACACCGATTCGGGGCGCAGCGCGCCCCGCTCGGTCGGGAGGGTTGGCATGACGACGCGTCTGGTTCTCCAGGGGCAGGATTGGCGGCAGTTCGACTCTGGACAGATTCGCATCCTCGAACGCATGGCCCGCGGCCAATCGCTCGAGGAGATCTTGGATGCGGTCGTGGGCCTGATCGAGGATTTCTCCGAGGGCATCTGCTCCATTCTGCTCGTCGATAACGAACGCGGCTCGGTTCATCACGGCGCCGCCCGTCGCCTCTCGCCCGACTACATGGGACTCATCGACGGCTCGTCCATCGGTCCTGCGGCCGGATCCTGTGGGACAGCGGCGTACCTCAAAACGCGGGTGGTCGTGACCGACATTCGCACGCATCCGTTCTGGGCTGCTTACCGTCACCTGGCCGAGCCCTACGGTTTGCGCGCGTGCTGGTCTTCGCCGATCCTCTCAGGCGACGGTATGGTACTCGGAACGTTTGCCGTCTACTACACCGAGCCCCGCGGCCCTGATCCCTGGGAAGTGGACGTCGTGGACAACGCCACCCACCTGGCCGGGCTCGCCATCAAGAAGCATCAGGACGAGGCGGCCGTGATGCGCGCACAACGGGCGCTCGTGCTTCGGGAAGCGGAGTTGCGCCGCATCTTCGAGAACGTGCACGACGTTGTCTTTCATGTGGCCGTGGAGGACCCCTGCACCTTTCGTTTCCTCTCGGTCAACCCGGCTTTTCTCGCAGCAACGGGTCTGTCATCCGAGCAGGTGGAAGGCAGGCTCGTCTCCGAAGTCATACCCGAGCCGTCCGCTTCGCTCGTGATTGCCAACTATCGCCGAGCCCTGGCCGAAGGACGCACCGTGCGGTGGGAGGAGGTGACCGAATACCCTGCCGGCAAGAAGTACGGGGATGTCTCAATCACACCCATCCGGACACCGGATGGCTCGGTGACGCTGGTCGGTACCGTGCACGATCTAACCGAGCAGCGTTCGCTTCAGGAACAACTCGCGCAGGCGCAGCGCATGGACTCCCTGGGAAAACTTGCGGGCGGAGTCGCGCACGACTTCAACAACATCCTCACCGCCGTCATGGGAAACATCCAGATGGCAGAGAGCCTCGTCTCCGAAGAGAGCGCCCGCGGGCATCTGGCCACAGCCCTTTCCGGGTGCCGGCGTGCGGCCGAGCTCACGAGACGCATCCTGACTTTCAGCAGGCGGGATGTTCCGGAGGTGGGCGCCGTGCGGCTCCAGTCCATCGTGAGCGAGATTGCCCTGCTGCTGCGCGCGGCCATTCCCGCGGGCGTGGCCATCGAAAGCAACCTTCCCGAGGATGTGCCGCCGGTTCGTGGTGATTCGGCGCAGTTGCAACAGGTGGTTCTGAATCTGGCCACGAACGGTGTCCATGCGCTCGGGGGACGCGGCCAAGTGCGCTTCGATTTGGGCGTGACGAGCGCCCCTGCTGGACCGCTCGTGATCGGTGAGAGGCTGCCGGTGGGGAACTTCGTAC
>CAZPFB010000065.1:0-1776 GCA_964585735.1 uncultured Leptospiraceae bacterium | reverse complement strand
GGCATGACGCCGGAAATCGCCGCGCGCGCTTTCGATGCGTACTTCACAACCAAGCCGGCGGTCGAAGGAACCGGCCTCGGGCTCACTCTCGTGAAAGGCATCGTTCGCGATCATGGCGGGGACATCTCGGTCCAAACCACGCCGGAGGGCGGCACGACCATCTGTGTTTTCTTGCCGGCCGCGTCTGAGGGGAGGGACCGGAGTCCCGCGGTTTCCAGTGGAGGAGGTGCAGCCAAGGGTGCAGGCCAGCGGATCCTTTTTGTCGACGACGAGGAATCGATTCTGGCTCTGGCGCGCGAAGTGCTCACGCTGCATGGCTTCCGGGCTTCGTGCTTCCAGAGCCCCACGGAGGCCTTAGGCGCGCTGCAGGCTGAGCCGGAGGCCTTCGACCTTCTCTTCTCCGACCAGCAGATGCCCGAACTCGATGGCGCTCAGCTGGTGCGCGAGGTTCGGAAGCTGCGGCCCGGACTCCCCGTCGTGCTCTGCTCCGGCTGGTTGCGCCCGGAGGAAGAAGAGCAGGCGCTGCGCTCCGGCGTGTCGGCCGTGCTGCGCAAGCCCATCTCCATCGCTCAGATGGTCGAAGCGATCAGCGCAGCCCTCCGGTCCCCGCGGGCCTGAGGCGGCAGGGTCAGCCACGATTCGTGGCGCTCTCGGAAAGGAGGGCAGCCGTTTTGTGTTGCCCTGCCTTTCTTGATTGGAAGTGTGCCTGTGAGGATGAACGAAACTACCACACAGGCCCAGATGCAGCCTCCGAGACTCGACGTACCTTTGGTCGCGCCGGTGGCGCCCGCGCGCAAAGACGGTACTCCCTTTGGCCCCGAGGTTCGTTTCGTGGACCGGGAACGACTCCTGCCACTGCTCCAGATGGTCGAAAAACCGGGTCGCTACGTGGGCGGTGAATTCGGACGCCCCGCGAAGGCCACGACCGGAGTGCGCGCGCGCCTGGTCGTCTCCTACCCGGACACGTACGAGTTGGGCATGAGCAACCAGGGCCTCAAGATCCTCTACGATGTCGTGAATCGGCGGCCGGACTTTCTGGCGGACCGGGCCTTTCTGCCCTGGCCCGATTTCGGCGACGGCATGGTGGCCGCCGGCATTCCGCTCTACTCCCTGGATCATTTCCTCGAAGTGCGTTCTTTTGACGTGTGGGGCTTCAACACCGCACACGAACTTCATTTCACGAATCTCCTGTACGCGCTGGACCTGGCGCGAATTCCGCTGCTCCGCACCGATCGTGGCCCTGCGGACCCGTTCATCATCACCGGCGGCACCGCTGTATCGAATCCGCTGCCGCTATTCGATTTCATGGATGGCATCTTCATGGGAGATGGAGAAGAGGCGATTGTCGAAATCCTCGAAATCGTAGCCGAGGGGCGCGAGCGTGGCGCGGATCGACTCGAAATCCTCGAGGATCTGCGGCGCGTCTCCGGTTTGCTGCTGCCGCAATTCTACGAGGAGCGCTCGGTTCCCGGTAGCTATCCAGCGTACGCAGGGGATGTCGTAAACAAACGAAACTATTTCTCCAGCCAGTTTGCATCCATAGAGTATTTTCTCGTGCCGAACATCGACATCACCCAGGACCGGGTGGTGGTCGAAGTGAACCGCGGCTGCGGGCAGGGCTGCCGGTTCTGCCACGCGGGTTTCTGGAAGCGGCCCGTGCGCACTGCGGAGGTCGACACGCTCGTTCGCGTGGCCGAAGATATGCTCGCGCGCACCGGCAACGACTCCATCTCACTGCATTCGCTTTCTCTGGCCGACTACCGCTGGCTGGAGGAG
>CAZPFB010000064.1:32529-33133 GCA_964585735.1 uncultured Leptospiraceae bacterium | reverse complement strand
AGGACCGGGAAGGCGGCCAGCGAAACGTAGTTCGGACGGTCCCGCGCGGTACTGTGTTTGAAGCGCTGGTAGACTTCCCCCCGGTAGACTAAGAACACGCCGGGCATCTGGGACCAATCCGGCGACGCTGTGTCCGGGCGGCGACCGAACACACCGGCGGCCAGCGCGCGCCACAGCACGCGCGGGCCGAGCTGAAAGAATGTGCCACAGCCCAAGCCAAAAGCGCGGTAGAGTTTGCGCAGCGGGTCCGCCACGCGCGGTAGATCGTCCAGGCCGAACCCGGCCAGCTTGGGCTGCGCGGACGCATCGTCCTCCATATGAATGAGGACCACGTCTACGCCTTCGAGCTCGATCTCTCTGCGGAGGTGCGCTATGTCCGAGAGGGATTGGCGGGTGAAGCCGCAGTTCAGGTGGCGGAGAAACACGAAGAGCAACGGCAGGTCGAAGGAGAGCTGGTAGAGGTTGCTGGAACGGTTCGTCCGAAACTCTCGGAGAACGCCGGACAGTGTTTCCGGTCCGGCGGCGCACTCACAGTTGGCGGGACTCCTGGCGCAACCCAGGCCGATCGGCCAGGGTACGACCGGGGCCGCCCCCAGGTCAGGCT
>CAZPFB010000064.1:0-32519 GCA_964585735.1 uncultured Leptospiraceae bacterium | reverse complement strand
GCATGCCCCCCTTCCGCTGTAGACTCCAGCAAAGTACGGCAACACCGCCCGCAAGGCAAGTGATTTCGGTCGCCTGAAGGCCCCGAGACGCTCTGACGAGTGCTTGCCCTTTGGGGTGGCGGCCAAGCAATCTGGGCGGATGGCCCTTTCTTGGATGAGCCCCAGTCTTCCGCCCTACGACCTGCACGAGTGGCGTTCCTGGCCATTCGCCCGGAGGCTGGCGGCCGTCTGTGCTTCGTGGGCCCTTCAGGGGTACGGAAGCCCCTGGCCGATCTACTTGGTGTACGCCCTCAAGGTGGCGGGGTACGTGGCCGCCTGGGCTTGGTTTTGCTCGTTCAACGAGCCCCTGACCCCCGCCACTCCGGGCCTGTTTTCCTCCGGGATGTTCACCGCCACCGCCTTCCAGAAGGCGGTCATCTGGAGTCTGCTCTTCGAGATGCTGGGTTTGGGCTGCGGGAGCGGTCCGCTGACCGGTCGTTACCTGCCGCCATTCGGTGGCGCGCTCTATTTCCTGCGGCCGGGCACCACGCGCCTTCCGCTTTTTCCATCGCTGCCGCTCCTGCGCGGAGGACGTCGCACTTGGTTCGACGTTCTGCTGTACGCAGCGAACGTCATCCTGCTCCTGCGTGCGCTCCTGCTTCCTCAGATCGGGATGCAGGAATTGCTCGGGGCACTCGTTCTGATTCCCGTGCTCACGCTGCGCGACAAAACCATGTTCCTGGTCGCCCGCGGCGAACACTACTTCACGATGTTCGTGTGCTTCGCTCTGGCGGGTTCCGAGGTCGAGTGGATCGCCGCGGGCAAGTTTGTGTGGGCGGGTGTGTGGCTGTGGGCCGCCATCTCCAAGCTGAATCACCACTTTCCGTCAGTCATCGCCGTCATGATCAGCAACAGTCCCATCACGCGGCTGTTCCCGTGGGCCAGGCGCGCCATGTATCATTCGTACCCGGACGACCTGCGCCCGTCCCGACTGGCACGCGTCATGGCTCACATGGGAACGGTCCTCGAACTTTCGTTTGCCCCGCTGCTCCTGTGGAACCCGTCGCCAGACGCGACGGCGACGGCGCTCGTGGCCATGTTGCTGTTTCATATTTTCATCACGAGCCACATTCCCATGGGTGTTCCTATCGAGTGGAACGTGATGATGGTGTACGGCGGCTTCTTCCTGTTCGACGCCAATCAGCCCGTGCCCGCCTGGGACGTGAGTTCCGCCGGGATCGTCGCCTACCTGGTCCTGGCCATGCTGGTCCTGCCTCTCTGCGGGAACATCTGGCCCCGCTTTGTTTCCTTCTTGTGTTCGATGCGCTACTACGCAGGAAACTGGGCCTTCAGCGTCTGGCTCTTCAAGAACGATTCCAAGCGACTGGACGAAGGTCTGGTCAAGAGCGCGCCGCGCGTGCAGGACCAACTCGGCCGACTCTACGACGAAACGGTCGTCACGGCTACGCTTTCGAAGGTCGTGGCCTTTCGCGCCATGCACCTGCACGGACGCTCTCTCCAATTTCTGCTGCCCAAAACCGTCGGCAGCTTTGCCGAGCTCGACGGCTACGAGTACCTGGACGGGGAGCTGGTGGCCGGCATCGTCCTCGGTTGGAACTTTGGCGACGGACACCTGCATGATCGGCAACTGCTCGACAGCGTCCAGAAGCAGTGCGGCTTCGCCCCGGGCGAGCTGCGCCATATATTTGTTGAATCACAACCTTTCGGGCGCGACCGACTCGACTATACCATTTCGGATGCGGCCACGGGTGTTCTGGAAACGGGGATGCTGCGGGTCACGGACCTCGTGCCGCTGCAACCGTGGTCCAAAATCGCCTGAGCAATCAGGCGGGTCGCTACCGGGGGAGCGCGCCCGGAGAAAGGTTGAATCTCCCGACGCGCGAGCACCATTCCTCCGCGCCGCGGCCATGCCCATCGACCGCCAGCGGTGAGAGTATCGACTCCCCTTCGGCAACAGCGCGCTCTTCCCCGTTCGGCTGTTCCTTTGCGGCGCGCCCTCGAGTTGCGTCACGATCACTTTATCGCCTCCGGAACACTCCGTCGTTTGGGCGCGGCTCAACAGCTTGAATCGGCACGGATGCAATCGCACCTTCCCGAGGCTCCTTTCACGAACGCAGCCCGGAACAGGATCGCGATCGTTTGCGACAGCACCGCCCGCAGAAGAGTCTCTGGAAAAGTGGCGAATGCGGGATTCGCTTCGAGAAGGTCTACGGCACGCGCGCTTTGTGCGGCCGAGCAGATGGGGACCAACAACGCTGTCTCGCTCGGAACCTCGAGAGCGCGCGGTGAGAGACGATGGCTCAGACTGTTGGTTGCGTTTTCCAGCGGTTATGCGCCCAGAGGTAGCATTCGGGATGCAGACGAATCTTCTCTTCCAGCTTCCGCGTCCAGGTTTCCGTGAACTCGCGCTCCCAGGCTTCCACATCGCCAAGCGGGCTCGCCGGCCGCGGCAGGCGTTCGGCTTCAAACACCAGGCGCCCGCGCTCGTCGCGGTGCGACCACAGAAACCAGATGGGCACGTCGGCGTTGCGCGCGGTCACGGCCGGGCCGATGAAAGTGGAAGCAGGTTTTCCCAGAAACGGCACGAAGATTCCGTGACTGCGCGCGTCCTGATCGGACGTGTAGGCCACGACTTCGCCGCGGCGGAGCAGCTTCACGCCGAGGATGGGGTTCTGGTCCACGTAGATGAGCTCCATTCCCTGACGATTGCGCGACCGCTCCAGGTAGGCGTTCGACCAGTAGTTGGTGTGACGCTTCACCAGGGTGTAGATCGGGCCTCCCCTCAGCCGAGAGCCGACGACGCCGTACCACTCCCAGTTTCCGAGGTGGCCCAGGATGCAGATGCCCCCTTCCCGAAACATCTGCTCTTGCGTTTCGCGATTCGGGAGGACCACGAACCAGCGGCGGAAGAAGGACTCCGTGATGCGCGGCGTCTGCTGGATCTCGGAAATCAGGCGACCCATGTGCGCGAAGTTGGCGCGCGCCACCCGACTGCGCCAAGAGGCGTCCCGTTCGGGGAAGGCCTGAGCCAGGTGTCCCAGGACGAGTTCCCGATAGCGCCGGGAGAGATAATACAATAGGATCCCCAACTTTTCGGTGAGGAGGACGCGCAATCCGAAGGGGACGAGCGAGAGCAGCCCATCGAATATCCGTACGATCAGGTACTCGACGAGTTTGCCGAAAGTGCGATCTCCCTGCATGCGGCTACCGAGTGCGGCCCAGCAGGTCTTCGAAGAAATGCCCGAGAAACCTCACGCCCCAACCGGTGGCGCCCTTGGGCTGCGAACCGCGCGCCTTGTCCCGCCAGGCCGTGCCCGCGATGTCGAAGTGGGCCCACGGCACTTCCGGGGGGACGAACCGGGCCAAGAACCGCATGGCGGTGATGCTGCCGCCTGGCCGGCCGCCGATGTTGCGCATGTCCGCCGTGTCGCTTTTGATGGCCGGGTCGTACGCTCCCCAGTGCGGCAACCGCCACGTCCGGTCCAGACTTTCCAGACCCGCACGCGCAATGCGCGCGGCCAGGTCCTCCGAAGCGGTGAAGACGCCGGCTGCTTCGTGGCCCAGCGAAATGACGCAGGCGCCGGTCAGCGTGGCGAAATCCAGCATCAGCGCGGGCTGTGCATTCCGGGCCGCATACGAGAGTACGTCTCCCAAAACCAGACGACCCTCCGCGTCCGTGTTCTGGATCTCGACCGTCACTCCGTTGTACGCCGTGTAGACGTCCCCCGGCTTGCTTGCATTTCCGTCCGGCATGTTCTCGGCGATTCCGACGAAGGCGCTCACCTCGAGAGGAAGCTTGCGCGCCGCGGCAAGCGCCACGGCGTGCAGAGCGACAGCCATGCCGCACATGTCGTACTTCATTTCGTGCATGCCTTCGCCGGGCTTCAATGAGACACCGCCCGTGTCGAAGGTAATCCCCTTGCCGACCAGCACCAGGTGGCCCGGTCCCTGTTTCTCCGTGGGCCGATAAGAGAGCCGGATCATGCGCGGCGGAATGACGGAACCTTTGCCGACCGAAAGGATCCCCCCACAGCCCAATTCCTCCAGGCGCGGCACGTCGAACACCTCGATGTCCAGGCCGAATTCCTGCGCCAGGGACCGCGCGTAGGTCTCGGCGTGTCCGGGGTGGAACAGATTGCCCGGGAGGCTGGCCGTGAAACGCACCCCATTGGTCATGCGACCTTCGAGCGCGCCGCGTTCGAGCGCCGCGTTCAGCTCGCTTTGCGAAAGGCCGGGCACATCCCAGAAGACGGGACCGCGCCACGGCGTGCGCTTTGTGCGCGCCTCCGAAAATAGATCCATCGAGTCCGCGCCGATGCAAAGGCACGTTGCCAGTTGCGCGACCAGGTTCCGCGCGTTCATGGCGAAGACGTAGTCCGGAGAAGTAGTGGGTTCGGAATCCGCGGCCGAGGGGTTGGCGCTGCCAGCGCTGACCGCGGCGCGTCCGCGCACGTCGATGCCGCCCGGCGGCAGACTGCGCGCGGCAAAGTCGAGGACCACCTGGAAAAGGTGCGCGGAGAGTTGCACCACGACGCCCGACGCTTTCAGTTTGCTCATTCGCGCGCCCGCGTCCCGAAACGCTTCGGCGATGATGTCCGGATGGAAGCCATCACTGCGACCCAATCCGAGCAGCCAAAGGCCTGCTGCGGCTTCGATGTACGATTCGCCGGAGGCGCCTGTGAACAGGCCGGCGTCCACCGCGCGCCTCACCGCGGCGGCCGAAGCGGCTGGCGCGTCGGGAAGCCAGGCGGAAACCTCCTGGTCGGAAAAGACGACGACCAGGCGCAAAGCGCCGTCGGGCGGTGTAGCCGCGCGCAAATCGAACGGCACGGGCGGGAGGCGGAGTTCGGGGAGTGGTTGGTTCTTCATCATTTGAGCTCGGACAAAATGGCGTCCACATGCCCCTTCACCTTCACGTTGGGGTACACCTGAAGGATTTCCAGTTTGGGCGAAAGGACAAACGTGGTGCGAAGCACTCCCATGTACTTGCGACCGTAGAGCGACTTCTCGGCCCACACTCCGAAGAGGTTGCAGAGCTTCTGTTCAGGATCGCTCACGAGCGGGAAGTTGAGGTCCTGTTTCTCGGTGAACTTCTCGTGAGACTTGGTACTGTCCGGTGAAACGCCCGCCACGCGATAGCCTTTGGCCGTCAGTCGCCGGTGATTGTCTCGAAAGTCACAGGCTTCGGTGGTGCAGCCAGGCGTCATGTCCTTGGGATAGAAGTACAGCACGAGCCCCTTGCGGCCCGAAAGCTTCGAGAGCTTGGACTCGGAACCATCGGTCAGGATCACGCTGACGTCCCGCACCTTCTTTCCTACTTTGGCGATATCAGGCATTTTCGACCTCGTCGTGCGCGCCGGTTTCGTCGATCTCAATCGGGCGACGACCCTGAAAGCCGGTTTCGTAGCCGTGCTCGAAGAGGATGTTATCTTCGCCAAACTTCCAGCACCAGTATCCCTGGCCGTTGTCAAAGTCCACGAGCCACAAGCCTTTCACCTCTCCGCCAATCTCCATCACCGAAGCAGCCCACTTGTTGAGAATGGCCTGGAGTTCGTCCTCCCTTCGTTCCTGCTCGTTCTCCGGCAGAATCGCGTCTTCCAGCCCCTTGGCGATGACGCCGGACTGCCGGATGGAGTTCTCGGTGATCTCGATGACTTGCGGCAGCACGGCCCGAGCCTCTTCCAGAGACCAGATGCGCCTCTTCACGGGTTCAGCTTCCGAAAGGGCGACTGAGGTGACAATTTTTATTTTCTTCTCCGGCCTCGTCAGGCGCGTTGTCTTTCATGGGAAACGAAGTGCATCGAGTCGTGATTGTGGGCAGCGGACCGGCCGGGCATACCGCGGCCATCTACGCGGCCCGCGCGGATCTCAAACCGGTCCTCTTCGAGGGATTCATGGCGGGCGGCGTGGCGGCCGGGGGACAGCTCACCACAACCACCGAAGTCGAGAACTTCCCGGGTTTTCCGGAGGGCATCAGCGGACCGGAGATGATGGACCGCTTTCGCGCTCAGTCCCTGCGGTTCGGCACGGTCATTCACACCGAGACGATCAGCAAGGTGGACTTCAGCACAAGACCGCTTCGACTGTGGCGGGAAGGCCTCGAAACAGAGGAGCCCGTGCTGGCGCAGGCGGTGATCATTGCCACGGGCGCCACCGCCAAGCGGTTGCATCTGCCCGGAGAAGAGACGTATTGGCAAAACGGCATTTCCGCCTGCGCCGTGTGCGACGGGGCTCTGCCCATCTTCCGTAACGTACCGCTGGCCGTCATCGGCGGAGGAGACTCGGCAGCCGAGGAAGCCACGTTCCTGACCAAGTACGGCTCGGTCGTGTACCTGGTGCACCGTCGCAATGAGCTGCGCGCTTCCAAGATCATGGCCGAGCGCGTGCTCAAGAATCCGAAGATCAACCCCGTCTGGGACTCAGTCATTACCGAAACGAAGGGCGCGTCCGGGAAGCTCTCGAGCGTGCGCGTCCGCAATGTGAAATCGGGCGCCGAAAGCGACCTCGCCGTGGGTGGGCTCTTCTATGCCATCGGGCACAAGCCCAACACCGATCCATTCCGGGGGCAGCTTACGATGGACGACGATGGGTATCTGGTGACCACGCCCGGCACGACAAAGACGAACATCGACGGCGTGTTCGCCTGCGGAGACGTCCAGGACAAACGCTACCGACAGGCGGTCACCGCCGCCGGCTCCGGTTGCATGGCCGCGCTGGACGCGGAACACTGGCTTGGAGAGAAGGGACTGCTGTAAGCATGGGCGCGGCAGCCTCCTGCTGCGCCACATACCGCGCGCATCGGCAGGGCTCAATAGCCACTCGTGACTGCGGTTGGTCGCCGGCGATTCTGCTCCAGCCGTTGCAAGAACTCAGCGGTCACGAACGGCTCGATCTGCTCGACGCAGTCGATCGGACTTCGGCCCACCACGAAAACCAGAGCGTGCCGGCGCGCCCGAAACGCGTCCGATACCGGCAGCAGTCCGCGGGCCATCAGGCGTCTGGGCGTGGCCACGACCTCGGGCGGCAGGGCCTCACACAGCGGGGCGAAGGGTGAGGTTGAGCCCGCTGGCTCCAAAGGGTCGGTTCCGCGCAGATCCCGACGATGCAATTGCAGCAGAAGTCCCGTACGCCCGGACTGCATCCGGCGAGCCACTTCGAGGGCGAGCCTGCCCATGGTCCGACGCAGGTTGATGTCGCATATGCTACGTAATTCTATCCTATCCGAGCCGAAGCTGCGGTAGAGAAAGGCGTCGATGCCGAGGGGTCCGCGAAAGGACAGATCCCGTAGTTGCTCCGCAACCTGACGACCAGCGTCAAAGAGCCGGCCGCGAACGTCGCGAAGCGTCGCGAGCGCCTGACTGCCGCCGTCCGGCGAAAACAGTCCGAACTCTTCCGGAGAAAACAGGCGACCGACGAGGCTCCCCAGGTACGCGCCCGACTCACTCACCCACTGCCGCGTCCAACCCACCGTCGTGACTTCCTGTTCGGTGATCTCGAAGTGCATCGAAAAATCACACAGCCGGTCTTCGAGCGGCTCGGCCACCACCGGATACGCCATGCGACCGAGTTGCGTGCCAGGCGCGAACCGTCTTTGGCCACGCCCGGAGGAGCCCACGACCGGCCGAAGCACCGCGGTGCGCCCGAGAGCGTGCAGTCGCGCAAGCGCTTCGGTGGCCTCGGCCCGGTTGCGACACACGGTCCAGTGACCCACGGATTGCCCCGTCGCCTGCTCTTCCATCCGGTGCGCCGCGTCCTTGCCGATCACCGAAGCGCGTTGCGACCGCGTCTCGGCCAATCGTCTGCGAAAGACCTCTCCCGTGGGCCCCACGATCCGTTCCAGCAACGGCGCCAGTTTCCTTTCCAATCGGGGTGTCCACCCCCAGGGGTGTACGCCGGAGAGTTTGCGGCTCGAAGCCAGCAGTTCGCGCAGGCGGGTGAACTCGGGCACGGGGAAGTCGCATCGTTCGAGTCTTTCGCAAAACGCCCGGGATGGGTTACGCCCCAGAACAATGTCCTCGTGCCGCGCGAAGAACGCCACGCACGCGGAAAGTTCGAGTGCCAATCGGAGCGCGGAAGTCGAACGTCTGGCCGGACCGGAGGCCGCCAGATCGCTTTCCACGAAAGGATCGAACAGGAACACGTGTGGCGGCCGGCCGCGCGAGCGTCGGTAGTCGCGCAGCTGCTGGATGAACGAATTGGGCAGACCCGCCGCGCGCCGTGGTTCCAGGACAAAGACGTTGCCCCGCGCGCGGCAGGCGTCCAGGCTGGCAGGAAGGAGCGCGCGGTACTCGCTCCACGCATCGCGCAGGCCGGGACGTTGCTCTTCGAAAAAGGCAAAGCCGCGCTTCACGTGTGAGATCTCATCGACAAGTACCGTGTCGAGCACCGCGACCGTGTCCTCGTCCCCCACCATACGAAAGGCCTCGCGATAGAAGTGCGCAAAGTCGAGGTTGGCCTGCTCGAACGTGAGCGACATGCGCACCGCGTAGTCGAGCGGGCTGCCCACGTCGCGCAGCATGCGCCAGAAGTAGTCGTTGAGCTCGAAGTCGCCCAGTTGAACGCCCTGGGCCCGCATGCGATTCAGGTACAGTCGCAGATGCTTCTGCTCGTCGCGCATGACCGCGGCGAGCCCCAGGCGAAAGCGGCGCGGCGCTTCCGGGAAGCGCAGCAGCGCCAGCGCCATCGTTTCGAGCGCAAGCAGTTCGTGATTTGCAAAGAAATGCAGCAGCTCGCCGCGCGCACCGGACGCTTCCAGATTGCGGGGGATGTTTCGGAGTCTCTCGCGGGGCTGGAGTGCCGCGGACCGCGCGGGGAGAACCGGAGCCTGCACCGCCGGACCGGGTCGGGCGTCGGTGATGGTATCGAAGGCAGTGAGCTTCTCTTCGAGGTTCGGCCCGAACAGAATCGCCTCGGCGAAAGCGCGCAGCTCCATCAGGAAGCCCTTCCCGGATGCCCGGGTCCCTCCTCCGCAAAGAGGCCGGAGCGTTCGAGCACGATGTTGACGAGGCCCTCGTGCGGTCCGAGCGGATCCGTGATGCGAAACACGACGCCCCCGTAGCGCGCGGCAAGCGCGGCCACCTGCTCGGGAATGTCGATGGTTGCGTGCCGACCGGGTGCCAGCATGAAAGGGAGGACGATGACCTCGCGCGCGCCCTGTTCCACCAGTCGAGCAACCGTCTCGGCCAGGTCCGGCCGGGCCAGTTCCATATGAGCCCCCGCAACCATGAGGTCCGAACGACGCGCGCCGATCAGGCGAACCATTTGATCCAGAGCGGCGTTCGCTTCCGCGCGCCGCGAACCGTGGTCGACGAGAATCAGGGCCCGGCTCACGCGTCAAAATGCTTGGTGAGCCGGCCGATTGGAAGCAGTTTCAGGCGAGGCCGTTGGCCAGGGCGTACTTCACCAGACCCGCCACACTGCGAATGTCGAGCTTCTCCATGATGTTGGCGCGGTGGAACTCTGCCGTGCGGACGCTGATGTTGAGCTGATCGGCAATGGCCTTGTTGGAAAGCCCATCGGCAATGAGGCGCAACACTTCACGCTCGCGACGCGTCAGCATTTCGGCGGCGGCTTTCTGTTCCTTGCCGCCGGTGTAGTCTTCGACGATCATACCGGTCACGGCCGCCGAGTAGGCCTTCTTGCCCGCCATCACGTCTTCGACCGCGGAGGCCAGGCGATCGTAGATGTCTTCTTTGAGAACGTAGCCATCCACGCCACCGGACAGCGCTGCGCGAATCCGGTCCCGGTCCTTGTGCATCGTCAGAACGATGATGCGCACGCCGGGACGCAGGGCCCGCACCTTCTCGATCACTTCGAGTCCGCCGACATCCGGCATCGACAGATCGAGTATAACCAGGTCGCAGTCGGTGTGCTCCAGTTCCTGAAGGAGTTCTGCTCCGTTGGTGCAGTCGCCGACGACACGCACACCGTCTTTTCTCTGGAGCACGGCTTTGATGCCCTCGCGAACGATGGGGTGGTCATCGGCCAGAATTGTACGAATAACGCTCACTGTAGTCTCCACGGGGTCCTCTTTACGGTTAACACGAGAATCGTCACCGATTTCAAACGTATAACCCGAAGCTATCCTGGGACCAACCGACCTGCACAGTCATTTTCGGGAGCGGACAGGCTGCATCTGCAACTATTTCCCGTACGATGCGCAGGTTCACGTACGCGCCTCCGTAGTACTACGGAGTACGCGATTCAACGCCATCGGCCGCTTACTTCGGGTCGTAGGCCAGGTTCGGAGAGAGCCAACGCTCCACCTCGTCCTTGGCCATGGCCTTGCGGACAGCATAGTCCGCCACCTGGTCTTCTTGGATGTTGCCGAGGCCGAAGTAGTCCGCCTGCGGTGAGGCGAAATAGACGCCGCAGACCGAAGCGGCCGGCGCCATGGCGAGGGATTCCGTAAGCGTCACGCCCGTGACCCCCTCGGCGTCCAAGAGCTTGAAGAGCAGCGGCTTCTCGGTGTGGTCCGGCTGAGCCGGGTAGCCAGGCGCGGGGCGAATGCCCTGGTAGCGTTCGCGTATGAGTTCCTCGTTGCGCAGCTTCTCCTCCGGCGCATAGCCCCACAACTCGCGGCGCACGCGTTCATGCAGGAACTCGGCGAAGGCCTCGGCCAATCGGTCCGCAAGCGCTTTCAAAAGTATAGATTGGTAGTCGTCGTGGTCACGCTGGAAGGCCGCCGCCCGCTCCGCCACTCCGTGCCCGGCCGTCACCACGAAGGCTCCGATGTAGTCCTCCCGTCCGCTGCCGACCGGCGCCACGTAGTCCGCCAGAGCGCGGTTGGGTTCACCTTCCCGCTTTTTGGCCTGCTGACGAAGCGTATGCAGACGTCCGCGCTCGCTGTGGCGCGACTCGTCGGCGTAGATGACGATGTCGTCTCCGTCGGCGTTTGCGGGGAAGAGCCCCACGACGCCGGAGGCGCGAATCCAATTCTCGGCTTCGATCCGGTCGAGCATCTGTTCGGCTTCTTTCAGAAGCTTGCGGGCCTCCGCTCCGTACTTGGGGCTTTGGAGGATGTCCGGGTATTTTCCGGACATCTCCCAGGTCAGAAAGAACGGGCTCCAGTCGATGTACGGGCGCAACACAGCGACGGGTTGATCGATGAAGCTGTGAATGCCCAGGCGCGCGGGTCGGACGATGGGCTCCTGGCTCCAGTCGATGCGGGGTCGGTTGTTGCGCGCCTCGGCCAAAGGCAGAAACTCCTTCTCCGATTGGCGCTGGGCATGCCCTGCCCGCACGGTTTCGTATTCCTGGCGGATTTCTCCCAAGAACTTCTCTTTCGCGTCCTGCGTGATCAGGTTGTTGACGACCGGCACGCTGCGCGAAGCGTCGAGCACGTGAATCACGGCCCCCGAGAACTTCGGGGCGATCTTGACCGCCGTGTGAATCTTGCTGGTGGTGGCCCCGCCGATGAGCAGCGGTCGCTTGAGACCCCGCCGCTCCATCTCGCGCGCCACTTCCACCATCTCGTCGAGAGACGGGGTAATCAGGCCCGAAAGCCCGATCACGTCCGCGCCAATCCGTTCGGCTTCGTCCAGGATCTTCTCGCGCGGCACCATCACTCCGAGATCGACCACCTCGAAGTTGTTGCACGCGAGAACCACGCCCACGATGTTCTTGCCGATGTCATGCACGTCACCCTTTACGGTGGCCAAAAGCACGCGCGCGGCCGGACCGCCGCTTCCGCCGGCGGCCTTTTCTTCCTCGATGAACGGCGTAAGATATGCCACGGCCTTCTTCATGACACGCGCGCTCTTGACGACCTGGGGCAGGAACATCTTGCCGGAGCCGAAAAGGTCCCCGACGACGTTCATACCGTCCATCAGCGGCCCTTCGATCACGGCGAGCGGTCGGCCGTACTTGACACGCGCTTCTTCGGCGTCTTCTTCCACGTGATCTACGATGCCCTTGACCAGGGCGTGCGCCAGACGCTGCTCCACGGACTCCTTCCGCCAGGAAGCCTCTTCCGCGGCGGCCCGCTCTCCAGCAGATTCTTTGTACTTCTCAGCTAAATCGACCAGGCGCTCCGTGGCGTCCGGCCTGCGATTCAGCAGAACGTCTTCGACGTGTTCGAGCAGTTCGGCAGGAATCTCTTCGTAAACACCAAGCATCCCGGCGTTCACGATCCCCATGTCCAGACCCGCGCGAATGGCATGATAGAGAAAGGCCGCGTGCATGGCCTCGCGTACCGGGTTGTTGCCGCGAAACGAAAACGAAATATTGCTGATACCACCGCTCACCTTGGCGTAGGGGAGGTTCTGTTTGATCCAGCGAACCGCTTCAATGAAGTCGACCGCGTAATTGTTGTGCTCCTCAATCCCCGTGGCCACGGTCAGCACGTTGGGATCGAAGATGATATCCTGCGCCGGGAAGTGGACCCGCTCCGTCAGGATTTCGTACGACCGCCGGCAGATGGCAATGCGTCGTTCCAGGGAGTCGGCCTGCCCGTTCTCGTCGAAGGCCATCACGACGACGGCCGCGCCGTAGTCCCGCACGCGACGGGCCTGTTCGATGAATTTTTCTTCCCCCTCCTTCAGACTGATGCTGTTGACGATGCACTTGCCCTGTGTGCAGCGCAGACCGGCTTCGATCACGCTCCATTTGGAGGAGTCGATCATGACCGGGACCCGGGCGATGTCGGGCTCCGAGGCGATCAGATTCAAGAAGTCGTGCATCAGCTTTTCGGAGTCGAGCATGCCCTCGTCCATGTTGATGTCGATGACCTGCGCCCCATTCTCCACCTGTTGCCTCGCCACCGTCAGGGCGCCTTCCAGATCTCCTTCGCGCACCAGCTTGGCAAACTTCGGCGAACCGGTAACGTTGGTGCGCTCGCCGATGTTGATGAAGTTACTCTCCGGTCGAACGACGAGTGGTTCGAGTCCGGCCAGGCAGAGCAGCTTCGTTTCCGAGGGCGCTTCCCGCGGTTTGCTTCGGGAAGCGGCCTCCGCGATGGCGCGGATGTGATCGGGAGTGGTCCCACAGCAACCGCCGACGATATTGAGCAGCCCTTCCGCCGCGTACGCGCCGGTTTGTTCGGCCATGTAGCGGGGGGATTCGTCGTAGCCGCCCATTTCATTGGGCAGACCCGCGTTCGGATAGAGGCTGATGCGACAGGTGGCCACGCGCGCCAGCTCCCGGATGAACGGACGCATCTGAGCGGAACCCAGAGCACAGTTCAGACCGATGCTGAGCAAATTGCGCGTGTGGGCGAGCGACACCCAAAAAGCCTCGGTCGTTTGCCCGGAAAGCGTGCGGCCGCTCTGATCCACGACCGTACCCGAAATCATGATGGGCAGATCCAGGTCCGGATGCTCGTCGAGGAAAGCGTGGGCGGCCGCCACGGCGGCCTTCGTGTTGAGCGTGTCGGTGATCGTTTCGAAAAGGAGAATGTCCACGCCGCCGTCCACCAGCGCGCGAATCTGCTCGGCATAGGCCGCCTTCATCTCCTCGAAGCTGGTGCTGCGAAAGCCGGGGTCGTTCACATCAGGTGAAAGCGACAGCAGCTTGGTGGTGGGGCCCATGGAACCGGCCACGAAGCGCGGACGCTGGGGTGTCTCGGCGGACTTCTCGTCCGCCGCCTGGCGCGCAACGCGCGCCGCGGCCACGTTCAGCTCGTAGACACAGTCCGAGAGGTTGTAGTCGGCCTGCGAGATGGCGTTGAGCCCAAACGAATTGGTCTCGAGGATATCGGCGCCCGCGTCGAGAAACTGGCGATGGATGTCGAGAATCACATCCGGGCGCGTCACGCAGAGGATGTCGTTGTTGCCCTTGAGCTCGTGCGGATGATCGGCAAAGCGCGTGCCACGAAAATCCTCTTCGGTGAGGTCGTAGCGCTGGATCATCGTACCCATGGCCCCGTCCAAGACCAGGATGCGGGTCGTGAGCAGTTCTTCGAGCTGAGCGCGAACGCCCTTGGACTTTGTGATGGTGGCCATGCAGTTTCCGGGTCCGCCGGTTGGGCCAGGTTCGCCAGAGCGACCCTCGACTCAACCCTTTTGCGACGCTTCAGGAGGTCCGAGGTAACGCAGGGCGAGCACCGTGAGGTCGTCTTCCAGTGAGCCCCGGCGCACAGAATAGGAGAAGAGGCTCTCCAGAAGCCCGGCACACACTTCGTCGCTCGGTCGATGGGCCAGGGACTCGAGCGCTGCCACCATCGGCCCGTCGCCGAAGAACTCACCCGAGGCATTGCGCGCCTCCGCCATCCCATCCGTGTACAGGAGGAGAGCCTCTCCCCGGGCGAGGCGAACGGTCTCTTCCGGGTTGCGGAAGTTATCGAAGTTGTTGTCGAGAAGGATCCGTCCTTTGCGATCCAAGGTCTTGGCCTTTTCGCTTGCTCCAAACAGGTACACCGGCGGATGCCCCGCGTTGGAAGCACGCAGGTCGCCGGTTTCCAGGTCGACGCAGATGGCGATGGCGCTGATGAAGTGCGAAGCCATGCGACCGGCGAGCCTCTCCTGAATGGAATCGAGCAAACGCGCGGGCTCACCGAGCATGGCCGGCCACACGTCCAGCGACATCTTCACCATCGAGGCGAGCAGCGCCGCCGGCACACCGTGGCCGGACACGTCGCAGATGAAGAGGCCCAGCCGGCGGGTCTTGGGTTCGTAGAGTACGTCGACGAAATCGCCGCCAACCGTGTTGGCCGGCACGTACCGAAAGGAGAGCTCGGCCTCGGGCACGCGCGGGAGCGCTCGCGGAAGCAGCGCCTGCTGAATGGTTTGGGCCAACGATATCTCGTACTCCAGTTCCTCCTTCTGGCGCGCTACGAGATTGCGAGCCTCCTCGGCGGCGCGCTTCTGTTTCTGGAGGTCCGCGTACATGTCGTCGAGCTGCGCCGATACCGGACGCGTGAACAGGAACGTCACCTGGTACACGAGAAGCAGAACGGGCGCGCCCACCAGGATCATGTGGAAGATCGTATGCAGGGGTCGCCCCCCGCCCGCAAGAGTCGGATAGTACAACGCCAGAAAGAACGGCGACATCACCAGTAGAAAGGACGAAATCCGGTTGTTCACGCGGAGAGCCTGCGTCTGGAGAGGCAGCACGCCAAAGCGCAGAATCGCGTAGGCCAGTATTAGCGTGGGGACGACGATGAGCGCCCCGGGAGGGTACAGACTCAGGCCCACGGAAGCAGGCCAGTAACTCAGGAGGAGCGCGCCCGTGACGATGATGTAGAGAACCAGAAGATCGGCCAGGCGCCCACGGATGCGGCCGCGAACGTTGCGCCAGGCCATCACCACATGACCGGCGGCCACGACTCCGACCAGCGCAATGAGGTGAACCACCGGACCGGCCGCTCCCACGCCGCCGAAGCCGTACTGGAAGTACCCCGAGAAAAGAAGCGGAGTGGGCGCCAGAGTGGCGCACGCGACAGCCACAGCATCCATGTACGGGACAACGCGCGGCAGCGGCAGTTCCATGGCCAGGAACGCAAAGCGGATTTGGACCACGGCCACAAACGCAAAGGCGATGTAGCAAAATTGCTCCAGGCGCAGAACGACGATCGGTTCAATGCCGAGCGAATGTAGAACCACGGTGATCATGTGGTAACCGATCATGTACAGTGAGAAGGCGCCCAACTGGTTGCTGCGCTCGCCGGGATTGGTGCCGCCGACGAGGATCCCCACGGCAAACAGACTGAATGCGGAAACCAGCGGGAAGAGCACGTAGGGGAACACGGTCCGTACGTAGGAAGCCGGAGAAAGGCCGTAGGCCACGCCCAGCGAAAGGCACGCGAACGTTATCCCGACGAGGCCATTCAGTAAGTAGAACAAACCATTCTTGCGAAACAAGAGGTCGTTGATGTCCAGAAAGTCGGAGCGAAACACCCCGTAGGCTACGAGGAGCATCGGGATGAAGCTGAAGTTTGCGCCCGGGTACACGGCGAACCCCAGGAAACTCGGTAGATTCGAAAGCGCCGCCAGAAACAGAAGGTGGATTCCCAGGCGAATGGAGCGATTCCCCCACTCGCGGTCCGCCTCCGAGGGACGACGCACCGCTCCCTCGGAAGGCCCCGTCGCCGGAGCGCCCAGGTTTTCGGAAGGGGTGGCCCTCTCCGAACCCGCGAGCAACCTTTCGCGACGCATGCGCCAGGCATCGATGGCAAACACGGGAATGGCAAAACCAAGGTAGGCAAAAGCGCCGATGATCCCCCAAGGCTTGAGGTGGGAAGTGGCGCGCGGATACAGACCGAAAGGGAACTCGCGGAAGACGTCTTCGAAAGCCTCGAAGCGGAGAATCCCGTACCAACCGTAGGCAGTGGCCAACCAAAAAGCGACAATCGGAAGGTAGAAGACAGGATAGCGACGACCCGTGAAGTAGTAGAGCAGATGCGCCGAACCGGGCCCGAGCAGGAGCACGGGCACGTACAGGACGGTTCCCCAGAGAAGCAGAGCGGCTTTGTTCAATAGTACCGCGCGCAGCGCAAGGACGAGACCGAGCGAACCGTAGCCCAGGGCCGCCATCGCAAAGCTGATGCGGATCGCGCGGCTCTCGCGATCGCGAGCAGCGTAAAGCGCCAGGACACAGAGTGACAATCCGACGATGAAAGTCAGAAAGCCAGGCACCGCCCAGGGCAGGTTGTGCCAGAAGTACTCCCACGCAGAGGGATGGCCCGGTGCCGAGGGCCAGGGGATGGGTTCCCGGAAGAACATCGAAGGCACAAGCCTCCGTTTCCCGGCTTTCAGTTATCCACCACAAAAAGGCGCCTCCCAGGATCATTCGACTTGAAAAAGCGGGGCTCCCGATTTGTCGCTGATCCCACTGCGGATCGCAATGGGACATAATCCCGAAGCCGCGGTCAACGAAGCGAGACATGCATTTTCAAACGGCCACAGCCACTGCCGCGGAGTTCGATGCCGCCTGGAACGCGAACAACGCCGGCGGTTCCCTGCCGCCGCCCACTCATCCCTGGCAGCGCTGCAAGCAGGAGCTCTTCGCGCGCATTCCCGGTCCCTTCTTCGAGACTTTCATACGGCCCATCGAGTCGCACCCCTCCTTCGACGCCCAGGGCCAACTGCTACTGTTCGTGCCGACCGACAAACTAAGAAAACACATACAGTCACGCTACCTGGGCCTGATCGAAAGTACGCTTTCGCAACTGGAATTTCGTGGCCAGGTTTCGCTCGTCACGGGCGTGCCGCAGGCGGAGCACGTTTCCGTGGCAACTTCATCCCGAGCAGCTCCTACTGCTCGGGCTGCCGCTTTGGGCGCGCAGGAAGCTGCTGGGGCGCTGCGGTCTTCGCCACCGTCGCCGGGCGGCGACCGACGCGCCCGCGCCACCGATCCTTCTTGGGAGAACAAGACCACCTTCCACTCGCACGCGGCCAATCGCAGCGCGGTCGAGGCCCTGCTCGGAGGCGCGCTTTCACAAGATGTGCTCTTCGTGAGCGGACCGTCCGGTTGCGGCAAGAGCACGCTGGGTATGGCCGCGGCCCGCGCGGCGCGGGAACGCGGACAGGCGGCCCGTTACCTCACGCTCGAAACGTTCCTCACGGAATTCTCGTTGGCCTGCCGCGAGCGCAACGTGATCGACTGGCGTCGGGAGTTGCGGGCACACCAGCTTTTGTTGATCGACGACGTGCAGTTCCTCAAGAAGACGGCGCACAAGTCGCAGGAAGAAATTCGCCACCTCATCGACGAACTGCAGCGAAGCGGCGGCCGCCTGGTCCTGTTTTCGGACGTTCCGGTGGCGCGTCTGCCCCTGGCCGCGGACCTGCGCAGCCGGCTCTTCCTCGCCGGCGAACTCACGCTTCTGTATCCGGACGAGCCCGCGCGCGAGAGGATTCTGGTCGAGTCGCTGCAGGAAGCGCTCCGACTTTGCGGTCGTTCGGCAACGGACGGACCGGGCGACCGCGTGATCCGCGGCGCGGCCGCGGCGCTCGTGGGAGACGGCCGAAAACTGGTCTGCGCGGCGCGGCGCCTGAGTGCGGTGCGCCCCGACGATGCGAACGCCGCTCGGCAGGCCATCGCGGACCTGGTCGACGCAGCGCCGCAGCGCGGCGGGCCGCAGCGAGTCGTGGAACTGGTGGCCGCAGCGCTCAGCGTGAGCCCCTCGGCCATCCGCGGACCGGCAAGGGACAAGCGCTTTGCGCTGGCACGCCACCTGGTCGCGTACCTGTGCACGGAATTGCTGGGGCTCAAGCTCATGGAAACGGCCGCGGTCATCGGACGCCGGGAGCACGGCAGCGTGATCCACGCCCGCCGCAGAATCGCTTCCCTGATGGAGCGGGATCTCTTCTTGCGCAATCAGGTGGCGGAATTGTCGGCTCAGATCCTGCGTGCCGATGGTTTCTGAGCCGGAAAGTCGGCCGTCCCCTTCTGTCCGGCGCTCATGCCTCGGAACAGTCTCTCTCGCGAATGGAGCCCGAGCACCGCAATTGTACGGGAAGACTCCTGATTCGCACTTCCTGTAGGTCTCTTGCAACGCGGCCTTCGTCCGGGGATTTTCTGGGGAGCGTGCCAAATGCGCTTGATCGAGCGCGCGCATTCTGGCTCGATTTGGGAGTCCCCACGGGGCAGGAGGATAGTATGCGCAGATGGATTCTGATTCTGTTGTCCGGCACGCTGGTATTCAGCGGTGCGTGCAAGCCGAACGCGGAACGTGAAATGAAGAAATGGGAGGGAAACAAGAAACGTCTGATGGAGCTTCAGACAGAGTATCCGCGATTCGCATCACACCTGGGCACGGCCCTGGCCGACGCACAGAAGGCTTGGAAGGCTGCCGAAGCCGAAGGGAATGCCGAGAAGAAAGCAGAAGCCATGTCCAAGGCAAACGACCTGGTGGACACAAAGCTCGTGCGCCAGCTCGGTTCGATCAAATCACGCAGCGAGGGCATCGACAAGGATATCAAAGACCTCACCAGCAAGAAGGTGCCTGCCAACAAGGTCAAACAGATCAACAACCTGATCTCGTCGGCGCGGACCAAGCAACGCGAATCCGCGGGAATCCTGAGCACCGGGGACGTAGCCACCATGGAAGCCGCCACGCAAACCGCCGACGACGCGGTGGCAAAGCTCATCTCGGCTTCAGGAGATGTGAGCTCGGCCAAGACAGCAGCGAAAAAGAAGAAATAACGAGCTGCGACGGCGGAGCACCCGCCGTCGCCTGAGTTCGTTGAAGAGCCACAGCGTTCTTTGGCGACTCTCCGGCGGATCAGTCTTCCCGGTGCACGCTCTCCGGGCTGAACGCCGGCAGACAGATGGCCACATACTCTGCTCCGTCCGGCCCCGGAGTACTGTAACGAACCCTTTCGCCGGGGTGACAGATGACGGCCTGTCCTGCATGGCAATCGATGGTGCCCGCATCGTGTTCTATTGTGAGATATGGATCGGCATGGCGCTTCGTACCCGAGGCTTGCGCGGAGGCAATCTTATTCGCGTGACGGGTCAGGTCCTTGTGAGCCAAACCCTTTCGCCGAGAAGCACGCCCTGCCCGACCATGTACACACCGAAGGGGCCGCCGGGCGTCGTCACGAGTACGTGGACCGGGGCGCCTTCGCGGAGGCGCACCTTCTTCAAGGTGTAGTACGCCACAATCCCCGCCCACTGCTTCCCGAAAGCGGCGAAGTCAATCTCGACAGAACCCACGTACAGGAAAAACAATTCCTGCGGACCACGCACCACGGAAATACTCCCTGGCACGACACCGCCCCTCTCAAAGATCCGCGCCTTGCGAACCGACCTCCTCCAGAGCGCCAGAGTCAGCAGCGCCACTGCCCCCGCTCCTACCGCTGCCACCACAAGCACCGCCTGCACCTCGAACGTCAGATTTTCGACCGCGTAGCGTACCCCCAAGAATGCGGGAAAGACCGCGATCATCACAAGCGAGGTCTTGAGGAGCGTGCCCTCCTTAGTCCGGTAAGGACAATCCTCCCACTTGCGGGGTGGCGGAACCAATAGCTCTGGGGGTAAGTCGCTCACGGGAAACGGCATCTGGGCACCCACCCGACTTCGACGCCACCGGGCAGCGCCGTCAACCGATTGAAGGGACCCGCGGGATTTCATTCTCGAACACGAAAAGGGATGGACACCGTTCGGCAGGGATAATCTATCGTTAATTCTGGATATATCGAAGTGAAACCGCGCCTCCCTGATCGCAGAGTCCAGGATATCCTGGCGGCAATCGCCAGCCCCACCCGGCAGGGACTGCTCGCCGTCTTCTGGGACGGTCGGGAGCGAGCGGCCGGAGAGGTCGTGGAGGCTTCCGGCCTGGCGCAGAGTACGGTCTCGACACACCTGGCTCAACTGGAACGTTGCGGGTTGCTCCTGCGCCGCAAGGAGGGCCGGGAGGTCTACTTCCGTCCCAACCGGGTCGTCATCGTCGAGTTTCTCGAGAAGCTGGCGGGCTACCTGAGAAAGTGCTGCTGAAGAGAATGAGGCACCGCGGGGCGCAGACTGGCCAAGATATCGTTGCTTCTGGATATATAGATATATATGGTCAGATTACGCGAAGAGAGAAGGTGGACTGCGGCCGTGCAGCGCTGCAGCACCAAGGAGAACACCATGATGATCGAATCACCCAAACACCATTCCCGCCCGGCCTTGGCCGCCCTTTCTCGGCTTTTTGTGCGTTACATCGGCTTTCCGGCCGCGTTGGTGCTACTCACATTCGTACTGCTGTGGGCGCCGGGTGCCGAAAACGTCTACGGAGCCCTGGTCGCGCTGATCGGCGCAGGCATTCTGTTCGAACGAATCCTGCCGTATCACGTCCGCTGGAACGAACCACGCGGTGACGTCGGGGATGACCTTCTGCATGCTCTTACAACAGTGCTGGTCGCGCCGGCGGTCGCGGTGCTGCTGACCAAAGGCGTTCTCTTGGTCCGAGTTGTGTTCCCGCCGCTCGACCTGGGCGCCCGGGGGCTTCCCCTCTTCTTGGCCCTCCCCTGCGTCTTGATCACGGGTTCACTGCTTCCGTACTGGTTGCACCGGTGGTCTCACGAGGGAAACGGAATCCTCTGGCGCGCTCATGCCCTTCACCACACGCCCGAGCGTCTCTACTGGCTCAATTCGCTCCGCCTCCACCCTTTGAACGTCGCGTGGAACGGCACCGGTCTCGTCGTGCCCCTCCTTCTGGGTTTTGCGCCGGAGGCCATTTTCATGGCCGGCATTTTGAACAACTTCGTTTCCATATACAATCACCTGAACGTGGACTTTCGCCTGGGACCGCTCAACTGGTTGTTCAACATGAACGAACTGCACAGATGGCACCACTCCCGGGTCCTGGCAGAGGCAAACGCGAACTACAGCAGTGGCGCTCTCGTTTTCTGGGATGTTGTCTTCGGTACGCGCTCGCTGCCGGATCGGGAGTTGGGCGAGGAAGGCGTGGGGCTGTCCGTGACGCAGCAGGAGCGGACCCCGTACGTCCGACAGTTGCTGCATCCGTTTTGCGGCTGCGGCGCGGGCTAATACGTCGACAGGAAAAACTGCGGCCTGGGAACATGTTGATTGCAGCAGCGCTCCCGGGCCACTGCGCCCGTTCGCGAAATGCTTGCTCGCCACCTGGCGCCGGCGCGACTGGCCGCGTGGATCTGCGCACACTACGCCATGCGGGCGTCTCGGTCATCGAGATGCTGCAGGGTTCCGACCTCCTGCGCCGCCTCGATCGGAAGATGCTCAAAGTCATCGCGCGGGCGTCCTCCCTGGTGGGCGTGACCGAGGGCACCCTCGTCATGACAGAAGGCGAGCCCGGCGATGGCCTGTTCATGGTTGTATCGGGTCGCCTGCAGGTGCTTCGCTCCGGAACCAACGGCGCTCCGGTCGTGCTCGGCGAAGTCTCCAGCGGTGAGGTTGTGGGAGAGGGATCGCTTCTCACCGAAGAGCCGCGGCATGCCTCCGTGCGCGCCACGACCGACTCGTTGCTCATCCGACTGCCGCGCCGGGAGTTTCAGTTGGTCCGGGAGAAGTATCCCGAGAACCTGCAACCGCTGGTGGCGCTCATTTCGGCTCGGCAGGCGTCCGAGCACCGCGCGCGTCTGCGCCCGGTGTCTGCGGAGCTGATCGAATTTCTGAGAACGGTCCCGCTCTTTGCCTCCATGAGCGGACGGCAGTTGCGGGAGCTGGAAGGTCAACTCCAGTGGCTCCACCTCCCTGCCGGAAAAACGCTCATGAAGCAGGGCGACGAGGCGGACGGACTGTACGTCGTCGTGGGCGGTCGCCTCCGATTCGAGGTGAACGAAGAATCTGCCAGCGCCACGCGATCGGGTAGCTTTGGTCGCGGAGACATCATCGGTGAACTGGCGCTCGTAACCGGAGAGAGGCGCGCGGCCACCGTTACGGCCCTGCGGGATTGCGAACTCGTGAGGCTGACTCAGGCGGCCGTGAAACGACTGCTGCGCCGAGCGCCACGGGTGGTTCTCGCCCTGACGCGGACGATCGCCGAGCGCCTCAATCGCCCGGCCCGTTCCCATCGGGACGCCTCGTTCACGAGTCTCGCGCTGATTCCGATCTCGCCCTCCGTGCACATTGCAGCCTTTGGGGCGGCGCTCGCCCATTCTTTGGAGCGATTCGGTCGGGTATGCCGCGTGAATGCCGCCGCGGTCGATTCCGCCCTCGGCCCCGGAAGCGCGCAGGCCGGCCACGAAGAAAGGCGCGGCGATCAGGTGCTCGACTGGCTGGCCTCGCGCGAAGAGACGCACGATTTCGTCCTGCTCGAAGGAAGCGCCGACACGACCGCGTGGAGCGAACGCTGCATCCGGAGCGCCGATCGCGTGCTGCTGGTCGCGGATGCGAAAGACGAACCGCATCTCGCCCCCGTGGAGGTCCGCTACCTCGGACCGCGCAGTGTTCTGCAAGTCCCCCGTGAGCTCGTCCTGATTCAGGCCGCGGATTGCACCGTGGCGCGCGGGACCCATCGATTCCTCGAACCTCGTCCCGTAGAGCAGCATCATCACCTTCGCCGCAACTCGTCGGCCGACCTGGAGCGACTCTCTCGCAACCTCACGGGTCGCTCGATTGGTCTGGTCCTCGGTGGAGGAGGTGCGCGCGGCATGGCCCACGTGGGCATCATCGAGGCCCTGCTGGACGGCGGCATACCGATCGACAGGATCGCCGGAACGAGCGCCGGGGCGCTGATCGGCGCCCTGTACGCGCGAGCGGGCGAGACGAATTCGATCCGGACTCTGATCCAGCGCCACCTGATCGAATCCAATCCGCTCAACGACTACACCTTTCCGTTTGTGTCCCTGGTGCGCGGTAGAAAGTATTCGCGCGCTTTGCAGCAGGTCCTCGGCGACACGGCCATCGAAGATCTCTTGATCCCGTTCTTTGCGCTTTCGTGCAATCTGACGCTCTCCGAGGAAGCCGTCTTCGATGCGGGGCCGGCGTGGAAAGCCGTTCGCGCGAGTACTTCGCTACCGGGCATCGTGCCGCCACTATTTGAGAAAGGACAACTATTTGTGGACGGTGGCCTTTTGAACAACCTGCCCATCGATCGGATGCGGGAGCGCGGGGCGGGACGGATTCTTGCCGTGGACGTGTCCGGGGCGCGCACGCGTCAGGACGAAATGTACGCCCGGTTGGTCGGCGGGCCGTCGGCCACCGAGGGGCCGCCCTTTCTGCGCGCCCTGGCCAACCGGCTGCGGCGAAAATCGAAGCGGATCGAACTGCCGTCGCTCGGTAGCGTGCTCGTCCGCTCCACGATGATCGGCAGCGTTTCTCGGGTCAAACAGGCCAAACGCGAAGCGGACATCTACGCGCGACTCCCGGTGGAACGCTTCGGGCTGCTCGACTGGCAGTCCGCCGGGGAACTCGTCGGGTTGGGTCGCGAGTACGCCACCGAGAACCTGCCGCTGTGGAAGCCGAAGCTCCTGGAGGCGTGAAAAGTGCGAGTCGTCGGAGCGATAACTCCGAATGGCGGCGCTGGATATTGGCCTGTGGGCCGGACCCCGCCTCGTCTGTTTCTGTAAACGACATCCTTAAATAGACTTGAAATCTATGCTTCCGGTAGGATCCGTTTCCCGGGAGGGAAAACCTCGTGGGCGGTCACGCGAACCGAAACGGCGAAACGAGCACCCCGCTTCAGGACCGGCTTTTTGGCGCCCTCCTCGAATCGGCGCCCGATGCGATGGTCATCGTGGACTCTGCCGGCCGCATTGTGCTCGTGAACTCCCAAACCGAAAACCTGTTCGGGTACAAACGCGACGAGCTGCTCGGTCAAGCGGTCGAAGTGCTCGTTCCGGATCGTTTTCGCCCGCAACATCCCAGCCACCGCGAACGGTTCTTTCGGGAACCACGGCTGCGCCCTATGGGTGCGGGGCTGGACCTGCAAGGGCGGCGAAAGGACGGCTCGGAGTTCCCTGTGGAGATCAGTCTCAGCCCGCTTGAAACCGCAGATGGGATTCTCGTTTCAAGTTCCATCCGGGATGTTTCCGACCGCAAGCAGGCCGAATTGGCCCTTCAAGAAAAGAACAAGGAACTCGAGTTGGCCAATCAGGCCAAAGATCGATTCCTGGCCACGATGAGTCACGAACTGAGAACTCCCCTGAACGCCGTGATCGGGTTTACGGGGACCCTGCTCATGAAGCTTCCGGGGCCATTGCTTCCCGAACAAGAGCGTCAGCTCAACATCATTCGCAATAGCGCGGCATATCTCCTCTCTCTCATCAACGATCTCTTGGACCTCGCCAAAGTCGAGTCCGGCAAAGTGGATTTGCACCTCGAGGTTGTTGATTGCTCCGCGCTTCTGACCGAGGTTTCACAATCTCTGGACCGGCAGGCAGCCGAGAGGGGACTCTCGCTGCGACTCCAACTGCCCGAGGAGCCGGTTCGCGTGCAAACGGATCGGCGCGCCCTGAGTCAGATCCTGATGAACCTCGGCTCCAACGCCATCAAGTTTACCGACACAGGCACGGTCTCGATCGCTATCGAACGGCTCGCTGACTCCGTGCGGATCGCAGTGACAGACACAGGCAGGGGGATCTCGGAGGAAGACTTGAGCCGTCTTTTTCAGCCCTTCGTCAGAACGCAGCAGGCACGGGGGGTCGAAGGAACGGGTCTGGGCCTGTACCTGACCGGCCGCCTGGCGGCGCTCTTGGGCGCCGAGTTGGACTGCCGGAGCACTCCGGGTCAGGGAAGCACATTCACGATTCGAATCCTTGGGTGATGCCGGGTGAGCACAGTTCTCGTCATTGAAGACAACCCGACCAACCTGGACCTCGTGCAGTACCTTCTCCACACGCTCGCGCATCGCGTTCTGGTTGCTGTCGACGGGCCGGCTGGGTTGAAGATCGCTCGAGAGCAACTGCCCGATCTGGTGCTGTGCGACGTGCAACTTCCCGGCATGGACGGTTACCAACTCGTACGCCAACTGAAACAGGATCCCTCCACTGCTCGTTTGACCGTGTACGCCGTCACCGCCCTGGCGATGGTCGGGGATCGCGAAGCGGCCCTTCGGGCAGGATTCGACGGCTACATTGCCAAACCCATCATCCCCGAAGAATTCATGAGACTAATTGCGTCCATCCTCCTCGACAGCCGCACTCCGGGCGCCCCGACACCCGAGCCGACCGGGCAGGAGACACCGCAGGCGGCCGGTACCGGTCCCACTGTCCTGGTAGTCGATGACAGCGACTCGAACCTGTACCTGCTTTCCATCTGGCTTGGGCGAGCCGGATTTCTTTTTTTGGGGGCGCGCACCGTGCAGGAGGGTCTCAGACAGGCCGAGGTCCATCGTCCGGCGATCATTGTCTGCGATTTGCATCTGGGTCTCGAATCCGGGCATACTCTGGTGTCCGAAATCCGAGCTCACCCTTTCCTTTCAAAAACTCCCGTACTCCTGACGTCGGCCACGGAAGCCGAAGCTCCAGGTCCGGACTCCAGTAAAGTTCTGCTGCGCGATGAGCCCGAGCGCGTGATTGCCGCCATCCGCCAGCTTCTGTCGCAGGGCTCGTAGCCGGTCCCGCCAACCGTGCGCGCAGCCTTCAGGGATTCCCGCGCGGAGGCACGGGACTGGCAAAGGACAATACCGCGCCTTCGCCGGGCGGGCTGGCGGCCCAAATGGTCGAGTTGTGGCGCTCCGCAATCAGCCGCGCGAAAGCCAGTCCCATGCCGAGTCGAGGTTCGGCGCCTCCAAGAGAAAAAAAGGGGTCGAAGGCCCGCTCGTGCTGCTCGGGGGGAAGGCCGACTCCGTTGTCGCGCACAAAGTACGAACCGGGCGCCGGTTCGGCATCAAATCCGATGTGCAGCTCCGCGTCTTTTCTCCCGGCGACCGATTGCACTGCATTCTCGATCAAGACGGACCACAGTTGCCCCAGAAGGGCTCGGTCACCGACGCAGGCTGGCAGCGCCCCGATTCTCCAAGGTGTCTTTTCGGAACCTTCGTGAAAGGCCACAACCTCACGGACGAGCTGATCCATGTCGACGGTTTGCCACCCCAGCGGGACGCGCGCAATGCGCAGGCATTCGAGCACGGCATCCACGCGCCGGCGGAGAACTTCCGATTCGGTGCGAATATGCTCGGTGAACCTGCGCCCCTCATCAGAAAGCTCTGATTCATCGTCCAGAAGGCGCGCAAACCAGGTGACAGCGCGCAGCGGGGCACGCAGGTCATGCGCGATCGCCCGCTGAAAAGCATCCGCTGCGCCCGTACCGGCCCCTTGGTGCGGGCGCGCTCCGGCACCGGAACCCTGCCGCGAGGAGTCTTGGTTGGAGCCCTGCACCCTTTCCATGACATGCTACTTGGGAGCGATGCGTCGCACCCTGGCGCAGGCATTGTCCAAGTCCACACTGTAGCCGAAGACATCAAGATAGCCCAGGAGGTTTAAGTAGTCATAGACTTTTTCGGAAAGTTGAGTACACGCAGTTCGATATCCCCTGCGTTTGAAGTTGGCGTCGAGGTCCACGAGAAAGGAGAGGCCAACGTTGTTGATGTAACTAACGGCGCGCATCGTAAGGATAACCCGCTGATCCAGGGAGTGCTCCTCGAGCACCTTGCGAAAAGCGCCCTCCAGCCGAGGTCGGGCCCGCTCGTCCAGTGCCCCCGACACTTCAATCATGGTGATGTCGTCAAAGTCGGGGTGCTTCCCGATCACAAGCGGGCCGACCAGCGTAAGCAGCGGCTCTGGCTCTTTGTCCGGCGTTTCGCGCGATCTGTCGATTGCGTTTCGAATCGTGCTCAGGAGATCCGCAGAATCAATGGGTTTACGCAAGAAGTCGAATGCCTCGCCGCGAATGGCTTCCACGGCGGTGCGCATGTCGGCAGCTCCGCTCATGAGGATCACGGGAACCGACCTATCGATTGATTTGAGCTCCTGGAGTAGTTCGAGCCCGGTCATCTCGGGCATCTTGTAGTCCGTGAGCACAACGTCGGGACGCTCGGCACGGAAGGCGCGGACGGCCGCGAGGGCATCGTGCGCCTCCACGACCCGAAAGCCCTTTCGGCTGAGAAACACGGAGAATTGATCCCGGACCTCACTTTCGTCATCTACAAGCAAAACGACCTCGCGGCTCATCATCGCACTCCTTCATGACTCTACTTCCGCGCCCGGGCCGTTACTGCGCGCGAGGGGGAATTCGGCTGAGAACTCCGCGCCGGTTGATCCATTGGCGGCAGAAAGAACGCCCCCATGCGCCTCGACGATCCCGTGCGAAATGCTGAGGCCCAGTCCGGTCCCCCGACCGGGACCCTTCGTGGTGAAGAAAGGTTCAAAGATGCGCGGCAGCACATCATCGGGAATGCCGAGACCGTTGTCGGCCACGAGCACGCGCGCGCGCCGTCCCCCGACGTTCCACTGTCAGGCGCAACTCACGCGGCGGCTCCCGCGATTCCAACGAGTCGAGCGCATTGAGCATGAGGTTGACAAAGACTTGAGTCAGTTGGTTCGCATTCCCTAATATTTCCAACAAATCTCCTTCTGCTTCCACGCGAAGAACGTTGACCGCGAGCAGCCGCATGCGCGCCTTCACCATGTCCAGGGCGGCATCGACAGGACGCGCGAGCACAACCCTCTCCAATCGAGCCTCTGAACGCCGGGCAAACGTCCGCAACTGGCTGATGATGTCCGTGGCGCGGTCGGCCATGGCCACGATCTTCTCGCAACGACCCACCACAAATTCCCGGTCCAGGCTGGCCTCGCGCACCTGCTCGTCCACCATTTGGGCTGCCAGGCGAATCACCGTCAGCGGTTGGTTGATCTCGTGAGCAATGCCCGCCGCCATCTCGCCGAGTGTGGCCATCTTGCCTGCCTGATTCAGTTGCAGGCCGAGGAGCCGCCGCTCGGTGACGTCCTCGACAGTTGCAACAACCTGAGGCTGCCCTTCCGGTCCTATGGTGCGAGCCAGACAGACGCGTACGAATACTTCCCGGCCGTCCCCGGCGATGAGGCGCGAGTCAAAGGTCTGCTCGGAATCGTTCCGGAAAGCGCGCAGGAAATGCCTCATGGCTGCCCTGCGAGCAGCCGGATGGAAGAACTGAAACCAGGATTCGCGCGCGGTCGAGCTTCCCAGCATGAGACGAGCGCGATCGCTGGTGAACGCCACGACTCCACTCTCTTCAAGAACGACCACGGCGGAGGTGATTCCGTTGACGATGGTCGCGAGCATCGCGTGAGCTGCCGCGAGTTCCCGGGATTGGCGCCGCCGCTCCGTGACGTCTTGTTGAAGGCAAATGAAGTGTGTGATACGTCCTTCCGGACCATAGATCGGGGTTATGCTGGATTCGACAACAAAGGTGTGACCATCGCTATGACGGTTGACAATCTCTCCCTGCCAGGCCTCTCCACGTGCAATGGTATCCCACATACCCCGATAGAACTCCGAGGAGTGCTCGCCCGACTTCCACAGGCGCGGTGTGGCACCGATGAGCTGGTCCTGTTTGTAGCCGGTCAACCTCTCGAGCGCCGGGTTGCATAAGAGTATGGCGCCGTCAGCTCCTGTAATGAAGGCGGCTTCGGCTGAGGCCACCATGGCAGCGTAAACCAGTCGGTAGCGCTCCATCTGTTCCTCGGCCGCGCGCGCAGCACGGCTTTCACTGATGGCCCGCTCGATCGCGGGCGCCAAGCGAGTCAGGTTGTCTTTGAGCAGATAGTCCGTGGCGCCCTCGCGGAGCAACTCGACGGCCTTCTCTTCGCCAATGGAACCCGAAACTACGATTACAGGTAGGCTCGGCTGTCGGGCCTTCACTTCGCGAAGGGCGCTCAGGCCATCGTATCCGGGCAGGTGAAAATCTACCAGAGCCAGGTCGAGGTCGGATTCACCGAGCGCCCGCTGAAAAGCAGTTCGATCCGAAACATGTTTGAGCCGGCAGCGTACTCCGCCCCGAACCAGGAGGGCCTCGATGAGTTCCGCGTCAGCTACGGAGTCCTCCAAGAGCAGCAAATCCAAGGTGGATTCGGGTCGGGACATGACCGTGACCACCAGTCAAGATAGGTCGTAGAGCAGAATCCGTCAAGCTGGCAGCGGCGATTGATGTTCAATTCCGGCGGACAATCCGCAGACACGTACGAATGCGTACGTACCTTTGCCTCGGAAGCCTATATCGCTTGTCGGCCGGTCGTTCTGCCTGCTGCTGGTCGCGCCCGTTCCGGGTGCTTGGCCGGGTCGTCAAACAGTGCTTCCTTTCCGCGCGCCATTTCCAGCAGGTTGGCGGGCGGTAAGAGCGGCCGCTCTCCGGGTAGGCCGAGATCCCCGCTCGTCCTGTGCGCCAGGTAGAACACGGAGAGCGCCGTTCCCCCCGTGACTTCCAGCAGACGCTTCCACAGGAGCCGGCGGACGGCCCACCAGTATCGGGGTGAAGCACGCTCACCTTCCAAGAAGGCGGAAAGGGCGCCGGGTTCGCAGAGTTCGGGATGATCCCAGAACGCCGCCGCTTTTCTGCTTGACATCCACGCCGGCAATGTGCTTCTTGGCCCCACGCTTCTTCTCGATATCGATTTGCAGATGAACCTCGGTGCAAGAACCCGAGCAGTTTGAGTCAGGACTCGTCCTTCCCTCCTTCTCCTTTCCGTTCTTCTTCCTGTTCCCGGCAGTTCGCCCTTCGCGGCGGAGCGAATCAAATTGGATTTGGATTAGAAAAATGAAACTGTATGTAGGAAACCTGAGCTTCGGAACGGATCAAGAATCCCTTGCGGACCTCTTTCGCGCGCACGGGGAAGTATCCTCCGTAAACATCGTCACGGACCGTGAAACGGGCCGTTCGCGGGGCTTTGGCTTCGTAGAGATGCCGGACAAAAAAGAGGCGATTGCAGCCATGACGGCTTTGTCAGACACCGAGTTCAACGGTCGTCCGCTGACCGTCAACGAAGCTCGCCCCAAGACGAATCGTTACTGATTCGCCCGGATGGGACGCGCGCGACTGTGGACCCGTTTCCGGTCGCGCGCAGTTCGGACCGCCAAGATGGCACGCGCAGGGCGCGCGCGGCTCGGTCCAGGCGGCAACCCAAGAGGGCGCTTTGATTTGCCTTTGTGCTGTCAATTTGCTCAAGAATTCATCCCCTCTACCGACGTTGTGACAGGGCTGCTCCCATGAGCCATCTTCTTTCGTTCCCTCGCCCGCACAGCCAACTGCTCGCCGCACCCGCCTTGTTCCTCTTGGTGTGTCTGGCCTCCCGTCCGGCGGCACTGCCAGCAGAAAGCCGACCAGCCGGAGTTCCCGAAGGCGCCGTTTTCGTGGCGCAGGGAAAAGTCTGGGTGCTCGACCTGGACGGAAAGCGCACGGTGTACTTTGCAGGCGGCGGTCGCCTGGCGGAAGGTCCGTACAGCGGAAAGCGCGAGGGCGACTGGACCTTCTATCATCCGAACGGCAACGTACGCGGCCGCGGGGCTTTTCGGGCCGGTCGCCTGCAGGGAACCTGGAAACTCTATCACGCCAACGGAAAGCCCGAATCGGAAGGCAAATACGAGAACAACTACCGCGTGGGCCTGTGGACTTTCTACACCACGAACGGGAACAGGCGCGCCGAGGGGAACTTTTCGGACGGCTACCGCACGGGTGCCTGGACCGAGTACTACGACTCCGGCAAGATCTTCTACACAGGCTCCTACTCCAAGAACCGCGAACACGGCGATTTCAAATACTTCACGGAAGCAGGCACGGTCGTGCAGGCCGGCCGCTTCGAGCACGGTGTGCGCGTCGGCGAATGGTACATCTGCGCGGGCGGAGCGTGCGGGAGGCAGACCTTCAAGACCTCCGACGTGCCGCGCTTCTCGGGCGGAGTGGGCGGAGTGCGCGAAGGCAAGAGTACCGCCCCCTCCGATCTGCTCGATGTCCTCGACGGGAAGAAGAGCAAACGCGCCGAGTGGCGTTGACCGTCGGGTTCCTGAAAGGCAGGATCAAGTATGCCCGCACCCACACCCTGGCCCCGGATTTCGCGCTTCCGTGCGCGAATCCGGGGCGCTTCGCCGTCCTGGCTTCGCGGCAGGGTGTGCGTGCGGGCACAACAACCTGCCCTTCATGAACCCTGACGTGCCAAATATGGGAAGGACGAAAACCGCCGCAGAGGCGGCGGTTTTCCTTCAGATCTGGTAACCAAAAAGGATTCACTCCTTCTCGTTCACGGATTGGCGCGTTGCACGCAAATGTAACGGCGCACGGGACGGCCGTCCGGTTCGAACGTCAGCACCTGCGCCAACTGTAAGCCGCGCCTGAGACAATCCCGGCACAGAAACGGCTCCGGCGTCAGGTGACAGAAGCGCGGGTCGTAGACCTCGTAGGGGCGCACGACGGGCTGGCCGGGCGCGGACACCGCAGGCGGCGTGAGGAGCCCCGCCGCAAAAAGGGCTACTGCGCCGAGAATGGCACTCCTCATGGAAATTCGTTTGCGCGCGCGTCCGCCGGGCGAATCATGGCCCCACCTTCGCTCATGGCTCCGCACGAGAAGTTCCCCCACAAACACATTCTCGACGCCGAACAGTTCTCCCGAAAGGACCTCGACTACTTTCTGGCCACCACGCGTCGTCTCGAAGAGCTCACGCGGACCGGCCGGCAGTACGGAATTCTCGAGCGGCGGATTTTGGCCTCGCTGTTTTTCGAATCCTCCACGCGGACCCGCCTTTCCTTCGAAACCGCCATGCACCGTCTGGGGGGTCAGGTCATCACTACGGTCGGATTCCAGTTCTCCTCCATCAGCAAAGGGGAAACTTTGTACGACACAATGAAAATGGTGGAAGCCTATGCGGACCTCGCCGTGATCCGCCATCCCGTAGAGGGTTCCAGCCGCATTGCGGCGGCGGCCGTGCAGATCCCGGTCATCAACGCGGGGGACGGTATCGGCCAACATCCGACGCAGGCGCTGTTGGATCTCTATACAATATACAAGGAAAAGGGCGGAGTCGATGGGCTGCGCATCGCCTTTGTGGGAGACCTGAAATTCGGTCGCACCATCCACAGTCTCATTCGTCTTCTTCTGAACTACAAAGCCGAAATGGTTTTGGTGTCCCCTGCGGACCTCGCGCTGCCGCAGTCCTACGTGAAAACCCTGAAAGCGGCGGGCGCCGAGTTCGAAGCCACCGAAGACATCAAAGCGCTCTGGGATTGCGACGTGGCCTACATCACGCGGATCCAGGAGGAACGTTTTGCGGAC
>CAZPFB010000063.1:0-33540 GCA_964585735.1 uncultured Leptospiraceae bacterium | reverse complement strand
CCAAGCTATTACGACTTCTCCAGGAGTCGGAGTACTCTCCGGTCGGCGGATCACAAACCAGACCCGCCCGCTGTCGCTTCCTCTTTGCCACCAACCGCAGCATCGAGGAGATGATCGCTCAGGGACGCTTTCGCTCCGACCTGTACTATCGCATCAACGTGTTTCAGTTTCAGCTGCCACCGCTGCGCGAGCGCAGCGAGGACATCCCCGCTCTGGTCGATGTCTTCCTGCGCACCTACGGCCCCGAGTTTCGCAACCGCGTCACCGAGGTGGACGCGCAGGCACTCGGAGCCCTTTGTTCCTACCCTTTTCCGGGAAACATCCGCGAGCTCCAAAACCTGATCCTGCGCGCCGTGGCTGTCGCCGAGGGTCCCTCGCTGACACTTGCGGATCTGAACCTGCCTTCCGTGGCTGCCGGAAGCAAAACACTGGGGCCGGCGGCCGGACCCTGGACCGGCACCGTGGGCTTTCAGGAACTCATGGCTGCACGCGCCCGTGAGATCATTACGCACGCCCTACAGGTCAGCAAAGGGAACCGCTCACGCGCCGCCGAACTCTTGGGGCTCCATCGATCCTCGCTGGAATATCGGATCCGGGAACTGGGTTTGGATGTCCGCTCCTTCGAAAAATAGCGCGGCAGGCCTTCCCTTCGGGAGCAGGGCCCAATTGCGGAATTTTCCGAAACGCGGAATATTCCGCGCGGAATGTTCAGACAACCGATTACAATGCGACCTCATTATGCCCTGAATTAGGGCTGTCCTACGCTCCCCGCGCCTCCGCTGCTCGTGGCACACGCTTTGCAAATCAACCCAATGTTGGAGGGGCCTACGTGGGCGCAGCTCGCACCGGTTTCTCCAAAAGAAACTACAAGGGAGAACTTGATCATGAGAAATCGATTCAAGAAGACAGTGGGCGTCCTCGTAGGAGCAGCCGCATTCGCGCTCGCCGCTCCTGCCTTTGCCGCCAACTACGTAGTCTTTGTGCACGGAAAAGGGCCCAATTCGTCCGGGCTCTCGAACACCAACGCGAGTCGGTGGGGGAACAGCGATTCGTACGGACCGGCTTCCAAGACCCGTTCGGGCTGGGCCACCCGCTTCGTGAACTACGACTCTACGCAGAGCCCTACCACGAGCGGCACGACTCGGGCGCAAACCAAGCTGGCAAGCGCCATCAGCAGCTTTTGTTCTGGGTCGAACCGCTGCGTGATTGTTTGTCACAGCGCGGGTTGCTACGCAACAGGCTACTGGCTTGCCAAGAACACGGCTCCGGCTGGCCTGCTGTACGTGGTTGCCGCTGCAAGCGCCGCGGGTGGCTCGGCTGTTGCCGACTACGGGACAACGGCCGCTCTGCTTTCGCCATTGCTTGCGCTGATTGGGCTGGCCACGGCCGGAGAACCAAACGCCATGACGATTTCCCTCCGCACGGGAACGGCCCGCGGCGCTTACAACCACAACGTGACCAGCGGTCGGCAGATCCGTCACGTGGCGGGATACAAGTCTTCGGCGCCGGCCAGCACTGTGATTCCCGGACAGGACGACAAGCTCGTCAACTTCTCGGGTGCTTGCGGCTACACGAAGCACGGCACGATGACCCACTGCAACGACGGCAAGAACGCAAAGTACACGAATCACACCGTCTACTGTAGCACGGTCATTGGCTGCAACACGAGCAACTACGGCTACAACTACGACCACAGTGCCATGCAACCGGTCGGTCGCAACGCGCTCGATCGCATGTTGGGCTACCTCTAAGGCCCGCATCGTTCATGAAAGACAGGATCAGGAATGCACACGCCCACACCCCGGGTGCGGGTGTGTGCAGACGACTGTCTTTCATGAACCCGCCGGGCCGCGGTCCTGAAAGAAACAGAATCGGAAGAGACTTGCGGAGTTGAATCATGAAAAGCACAACGAGGAAGAGCAGCAAACGAGGGAGCTTCGCGTTCACGGGACGCCAGGCGATTGCGTCCGGTGCGGTCGTGGTCGTAGTCGGCGTCACTTTGGCCGTAGTGTTCCTGCGCGAAGACCCCGAAAAGAGGCGGGGACGCGAAGCCGTCGAGTTCGAAGAGCGGGCCTATCAGCGCCGTTCCGCCGGGGGTGAAGGCGGAGCCGGAGGCGAAAACCTATCGCGGGCCCGAGTCGGCGAACTCGCGAAGATGGTGGAGAAGGCCGAGCAGGTGACGCCCCGCGTACTCATGGCCGAGTATCGCCTCAACTACCGCTATCCACTCGAGTCCAGGCCCCTCACCAAGAGGATGAGCGACCTGATCGACCCGTGGACCGTGCATCCGGTCAGGGAGCCTCTTTACGCAAACCAACCTCCCGCTGCCGGGGAAAAGCCCGTGTACTACTACACCTGGTCTGCGCCCACCTACGTGGTAACGGGCAACAAGCCGGCCGTCGCCAGACTGACCGTGTTCGAACCGGAGTCTGACCGTCCCGTGTCCGTTCGCATCGATTCGGCGACCGTCTTTGCCGACCCGGAATTCCGCAGCGTCCGCATCGGCGAAGCACAACACAACGACGACGCATCCGGTCGCCATACGCTCACGTGGACGCCGCAGCCGGGCATGCGTCTGCACTGGGGCAACGTCCGCATGGCCGTGAAGTTCCGTGCTCCCAACGGGAAGCTCTTCGAAGTGGACACCCAGTTCCGTTCCACACCCAACCCTCCTGCGTTCTTCACGGGGGAAATCCGCGAACGCCTGGACAACGGTTCGCTCAAGATTGAGGTGGGCCTCGATGTCAAGAAGGAGGGCAAGTACATCCTGGAAGCGAACCTCTTCGACGATTCGGACCGCCCCCTGCACTGGGTCTACGTGAATCGCTATCTGGAGAGGGGCTTACAGTTTGTTGATCTCAACTTCTTCGGCCTCGTCTTCCACGACCGAGACTTCACCCAGGGCCGGCTGGTTCTGCGTCAGTTGCGGGGGCATCGGATGCACCTGCCCTACGATCCCCGTCGCCTCGACGACATGCTGGCGCGGGGTGTGCCCGTGCCCACCACGAACGCGCCGGACCAGGAGTGGCTGCCGCCGCTCGGCCGCGACTACCGAACCCGGAGAGCATATTCCATCGGGGAGTTTGCCCGAACGGAGTACGAAGGCGACGACAAGGCCGAACGACTCAAGGCCGTGCGAGCCTACGCCAGCACGTGGGAACGGGCTCACGGACCGGGTCCTGACACGGCTCTCGATTGAGGGAAACGGTGGCGCCGCGCTCCGGCGGCGCTCAGCCTTCGCTCATGAGTTGCTCGCGGCGCCGACGCATCGTTTCGAGTTCGCCGAGCATTCCCAGGAGGTCGTCTTTGAGGGAACCGACAGAGCCACCTTCTCCGGCACGACCGCCACCGACCTGCTCGATACGCTTGGCAATTCGCTCCAGACGGGCTTCGTTGTCGGCAAAGAAAGCCTGCATCTCTTCAAGGAACTCGCGCTGGCGACGGGCCACCTCATCGGTGCGGTCAATGTGGCGGGCCATGGCCTCGAGCTGCTCCCGAGAGCGCTCGCCGGAAACAGCGCGCTGGGCTTCCCGCTCGGCACGCTCCTGCTTTTTGCGCTCCAGATCGGCGGCGAGCTTCTTGTTCTCCGTCTCCAGCTTCTTGAGATAGTCGCGCAGAGCGTTGTAGGACTGTGCCAATTCCTGCTTTCCGTCCTCTTTCATCTCGACCCGCGTGCGGGGGGCTGCCGTTTTAGCCATGTTGGTACCCTGGGTTTGACCCCGTACCTGTATCGCCCGGCTTCAGTTGCCCAAGTAGCGTTTTTTTGCGGCCACGTGCTCCGAATGCGAGATCGAGAAGTGGTGACTGTCATCCGGTTTGAGCACAAAGAACAGGTAGGGCCCCGCCTTGGGAAAGAATGCGGCCTTGATGGCGGCCTGGCCAGGATTCGAAATGGGGCCGGGCGGCAGGCCCCTGTGGATGTAGGTGTTGTAGGGCGATTCAATCTTGAGGTCTTTGTGAAACAACCGCGGCCGCGGTTTGGGCAGCAAGAACTGCACGGTGGCGCAGGATTCCAGCCGCATCCTCTTCTCCAGCCGATTGAGGAAGACCTGCGCCATCATGGGCCGCTCCTCCGGGCGCACGGCTTCGCGCTCTACGATGGAGGCCAGTATCACCCGACGATGAAGTTCCTGATTCGAGAGACTCTCGGGCACGCCGACCTTCCGGAGCTGTTCGAAGAACCTCTTGATCATGATTTCCTGGAGCCGCTCCGCCGAGAAGCCGTGAGGAATGCTGTAGGTATCCGGGAAGAGATAGCCCTCGGTGGAGGGTCCGGGGATTCGGTGACGCTGCCGAACGTCGGCCCTCTCGGTGAGCGAGAGGAACGCCGCGCGATCGGGCACCAGCTTCTTCTCGACGAAGTAGTCCGCAATCTGCCGACGATTCCAACCTTCGGGAATCGTAAGCGAAAGCATACGAACCTTGCCCTCGGTCAGAATGTCCGCAATGCGGCGCGCCGACATGCCGTCGTTGAGCTCGTACAGTCCCGCCTTGAGGGAGGAGTTTCGCCCGGTCAGGCGCAGGAGCATTCGGAACGCGGAAGGATCCGGGATGAGTCCTTCGCGGTGCAGCGCCTGCGAGACCGAACTGCTTCCCTGTCCCCGTTTGACCTCGAACAGGACCTGGCGCTGCCCATCCCCCACCGCGCCCAGATTGCCGCAGCCGCACAGCAGCAGTGCTCCGAGAAAGAGTAGCAGGATCTTTGTGCGCATGGTCTTCGGCGGCCGCTCCGAAGCGAGCCTTCATGGAAAGCAACCCAAGGAACGCAACGGACAGCCAGCCTTTTTTTGCGGACCTGGGAGGCTGGCTACCAACCGCCTGCAAATCGCGCGCAAAGGTCGCCGAGAAACGAACGGTTGCTGTCGATGGGCGGCGGATGCGGATGCCAATCCGATATCGCCTTTTGCGCCCACCTCCCCCACGGCGCAATCCTACTGGTCCCGGAAAACCGGCGCGCGCTTCTCGGAAAGGGCCGTCAGCGACTCGCGAAAATCCGCCGTGCTGAAGTTGGCTGCCTGCGATTCGGCCTCGTAGCTCAGAGCCTCCTCAAGGGATTTCGTGCGGTAGATGCCCTTCTTGGTCAGGCGCACCGCCTGAGGCGCGGCCGCCGCCACTTCGCGCGCCACGCCGAGAGCGCCTTCGAGGATCCTTTCGGGCTCGAACAGGCCGTGGCACAACCCGCGACGATACGCTTCGTCCCCCGTGATCGTGCGACCCGTGAGCAGGAGTTCCTGCGCCTGATGCAGGCCCGCCACCTCACGGATCAGGAAGCTCGAACCCATACCCGGGTGAAAACCCAAACGCACGAAGTTGAGGGCGTACTTCCCCTGCGGCGTGAAGTAGCGCAGATCGCAGGCGAGGGCCAGCGCAAGGGCGGCGCCAATGGCATGACCGTTGACGGCGGCGATGACTGGAAAGGGCATGTTGCGCACTTCCAGAAAGAGTCTATAGAAGGAACCCATGAAATCCCGGTTCTCTCCGGGGCTGTTCTCTGCAAAACTGCGCAGCAGTTCGAAATCGCCACCGCTCGAGAACACCCCGTTGCGTCCGGTGATCACCACCGCTCGGGGCAGGGGCTCGACGCCCGCGATGCGATGCAGCTCTCCGTGGAAGGAGAGGCCCATCTCCAGCGTCATCGAGTTGCGCGAATCAGGATTGTCGAGGTACACGACGGCAATGCGGCCGCCGTCAGGCAGTTCTATCGTTTCGCTGGCGATGTATTTCACAAACAACTCCTGGCCCGCAGCCTTGATGAAGGACGGGATCCGAGAGGCACGCACCCACACCCTGGCCCTGGATTTCGTGCCGTGCCGGGCTAGTCTCGATCCAGATCCGGTGGCGTGTCGAGCGTCGAGTGCAGGTGTTCCGGCTCGTCCTCTTTGGTGACGGCCAGGTACAAACTCCACGCGAACAGACCGGTCACACCGATCACCGAAGCCAGCATGACCAACCAACCGCCGAAATTCATGGGCGCTCCTCCGCCACAGGCAACCTTCCCTCCGCCCGCCAGCGACGCACTGCAGTGGCCACGAGCAGGCCAAAGAACAAGAAGAGCAGCACTACGAAGAGCATGGCATAGCGCACCACGGGATCGGTGCGAATCAATTCGATGTGTTTGGGTACCTCTTCGTAGGCCCAGAACCCGAAGATTCCCAGCAGATAGACAGGGGCTATGTACTTGATGATGAAAGCCACCCAGAGCGGCACGCGGATGAGGGAGCCCTGCTGTGCTTCCTCCAGACCGCGCCTGGCGCCGATCACCCAACCGAAAAAGATGATGGTGATCGTGGCCAACACGTAGATGCAGAAGCTGCCGATCCAAAAATCGATGACATCCAGTGCCTTCGTGTTCTGCGAAAAGTACACGATGAACAAGGACCCGATGAGCGTCACGAAGCCCAGCAGAGTCACCGCGGCCCGACGGCCGGTCCCGAGCCCCTCCTCGAGAAAAGCAACGGCCGGCTGCAGCATCGACAACGAACTCGTAAACGCCGCCAAGAAAAGCAGGAAGAACCACAGAAAGCCAAAGAACTGGCCCAACGGCATGCGCGCAAAGACGTTCGGCAGGGAGATGAAGCCCAAGACGAAACTCGTGCCGCCGGATGTGGTCACCTCTTTGACGTAGGGCGCTCCGAAGAAGACGAAAGCGGCGGGAATCGTGATGAGCCCGCCCAGCGCCACTTCCGCGAACATGTTGCCCGAGGCCGACGTGGTGGCGGAAAGCAAGACGTCGTCACGACCCTTCAGGTAGCTCGAGTAGGTGATGATGATGCCGAAGCCCACCGAAAGCGAAAAGAAGATCTGCCCGGCGGCTTCCAGCCACATCTTAGGGTTCGCGAGCCCTGGCAGCAGCGACTGCGCCGGCGCGCCGATGTTCCACATGTAGCCCAGGCCGTTCATGAGATTGCGGTCCGGTTCGGCGGGGTCCGGAGTTCCCAGCGTCAGGACCCGACCGAGAATGATGAAGGCGCAGAGGAACAGAAGCGGGATGGCGTAGCGACTGACGGTCTCGATCCCGCGGGCCAGCCCGCGATATACCACGACAAAGTTCAGAGTGAAGCAGGTGAGCAGGATCCAGAGGGCCGGTGATTGGCCGCCGAAGAGTATGCTTCCGTCCGAGTGGATCCCAATGAAGTTGCCGAAGAATTGCTGGTACTGAGTGGGATCCCGACCGAGCGTCATGCCGCCGGTGAGGTACTTCCAGGCATAGTAGAGACACCACGATTCGATAAATACGTAGTACATATAGATCCCCACGGGGATCACGAGGCCCAGGACGCCGACGTATGGCGCCAGACGGCTCTTCCAGATGGCGGCCAAGATTCCGGGGGTGGAGTTGAAGCCCAGGCGGCCCCCAAAGCGGCCAATCGACCACTCAGCCCAGGCGATGGGCAGACCGAGCAGGAAGAACGCAATGAAGTACGGGATCATGAAATGACCCCCCTCGTACTTGGCCGCGAGGCCCGGGAACCGCAGGAAGTTTCCCAGGCCAATGGCGCTTCCCATGACCGCGAGAATGACTCCCAGCCTGGAACTCCACTTGTCCTTCTGGCCCTCCATGGTGCTCCCGAAACAGGGAGACGCGGGCCCGGGGGGTCAATCACAATCCGGCGGCCGCAGCGCGTGGAATTGACGAGAGAAGAATCTGCCGATCATGGAAGGGATGAACCAAGACACAACCGAACCAAGCCAGCGCGAATATCGGCTGCCGCGCTACTTGGCGGCCCTGGCCGTGGCCTTCTTCTGCGGGCTCGCCATCCTCCAGTTGGGATTTGCCGATGACCTCCGAACCGCGCAGGCACCAGACACCGCAGGCGCCATCGGCTCGCCGGAGGCTCGTCTCGCTGGTGGCAACCTGGGCACAGGAGACGGCCAACTGGCGCACGCGGACACCGCCGAGATCGGCCGGTCGCCGTGGGAGACCGGCGCCCCAACTCAGGAGAGCGAAGCGCCGACCACAACCCACACGCGCCAAGAGCAGCGGCCCGAAACAGAGCGAAGGACGTCGCCCCAGCTGGAGAGCGCGCCGCAGGCTCCGAAAGCTCCCGGCCTCACTTCCGATCTACCGGACGTGGCCGTGTTGTGCTACCACCTGAATCTGCCGGGACGCAACACGTACCGTGGCTTCAACATCACGCCCTCGGTCCTACGAAAGCAACTGACAACACTGCGCGAACAGGGCTATCGCACCATCCGTTTGGCACAGCTCGAGGCTCTGCTGCGCGGGGAGCGACGGGGCGACCTCCCACAACGCCCGCTGCTCCTCACGTTCGACGACGGACCGAAGAGCAACCTGACCGTCGTGGAGCCCCTCCTGCGCGAACTCGACTTCACGGGAGTGGCCTTTCTGTATCCGAGCATTCTTTCCTCAGGGAAGCGCAACTATTTGACCTGGGCGGAAGCGCGCCGACTGGCCCGCAGTGACCGGTTCGAAATCGGTTCGCACACGTACTGGCATCCGAAACTGCCCGAGCTCGGCGACGGCGAGCTGCGCATGCAGATGACCAAAAGTCGCCGGGTACTGGAGGAGAAGCTGGGACTGCCCGGCGGGGTGAAAGCGCTCGCCTATCCGTTCGGCCTGTACGACCGGCGCGTGATGGCCGCCGCGCGGGAAGCGGGTTATCGCCTGGCCTTCACTGTAAACCCGGCCCGCATTTCCCCGGGCGACGACCCGTTGACTCTGAATCGCTACATGGTCACTTCCGGCCAGACGCTGAACGTGTTCCAAAAAACCCTCAGTCTCTCTTCGCCGCGCGGCCTCGAGGTCTATCCACCGGACGGTTCCAGCCTCCGGGAAGCTCAGTCCCTGCGCCTGCGGCTCCCGGGCTTCACGGGTCTGCGCGTCACAGCTTCGCTCAACGGACGACGTATCGCGCTGCGCTCGTCGGGGGCGGAAACCTTCACCGGGCCACTTCCGCAGTCGGGGCGACGGCGGTACAATATCCTCACGGTGCGCGCTCATGCCTCCGATGGTTCCGTGCTTGCCAGGCAGCTACTGTACCACAACCATCGCGCACAGAGCGCTGCGGCAATGGCTCCGTGAAGAGAATGCGAACCCTGCGCACGATCTCCATCTTCCTCATCGGCTGCCTTCTGTCGTGTTCGGCGCATGCCGAATCTCTGGAAGGGGGCGTGCCCACGCCCACCGGGTACGAACGCCGTTCGGCTCCGCCACAAAGCTTTGCGGCATACCTGAGACGCGCCCCCCTGCATCCACCCGCTCACCGCGTACGACTCCACAACGGTCGCCTCAAAGAGAGGCAGGACGTGCACCATCGTGTGCTCCGATTCGACGTGGGCGCGCGCGACCTCCAGCAATGCGCTGACGCGGTGATGCGCTTGCGCGCGGAGTATCTGCTGGCCGCGGGGCGCGCCGACGAAATCACCTTCAACTTCACGAGCGGCACACGCTTCCGTTACCGGGATTGGAGCCGTGGCGTTCGGGCAATCGTCCGCGGCCATCGCGTCGACCTTCGCCGGACAGCGCCTCCACGGCCCATGAGCGATCGCGCGTCCTTTCGCCGTTACCTCGATGTGGTCTACACCTACGCGGGGAGCGCTTCCCTGGAAAAGGAGCTGCGACCCGTGCGCGGCTGTCGTGATGTGAGGTCAGGCGACGTTTTCATCCAGGGTGGCTTTCCCGGTCACGCGGTGATCGTTCTGGATGTGGCCTTTCGGAAAAACTCGACCGGCGCTGCTCTTGACGATCGGGTCTTCCTGCTTGCGCAGAGTTACATGCCCGCGCAGGAAATTCACGTTCTCGTGAACCCCCAGGATCGCCAGCTCTCTCCTTGGTATCGCCTGGATGAGTCCGGCCTGCTCGTGACCCCGGAGTGGGAATTCAGCACGCGACCGGACCGATGTTCCCTGCGACGCTGGTGAGTCCGGCGCCTTCTTTCAGTCGCGAGTCTCGACGATCACGTCTTCGAGCAGAAGTTCGAGTTCGTCTTCTCCTGCGGCGGCGTCCGCGGCACCCGGTTGCACGAGTTCGAACAATTGCTGCGTCAGGTAGCGATCGGGCTCGTAGCTGCGAATGACTTCGCGCAGAAAGTCGACTTCGGATGCGGGCAGTTGCCCTTCCAGGTAGAAGTTGCACAAAGCCTGAACCGCGGCCGCACGGGCCGGGACCGACGGCGACTTCACGAGCTCACGGACATCCGGGAGTACATCGCGACCAAAACCGGGGAGCAGGCCGCCCAAAAGTTCGACCATGCCGTAGGAGGTTTCCTCTGGCAGGTCCCGAACGTACTCCACTACGCGCGCGCGGGCCTGCTCGGTGCCCGCCGCCACCAGAGCCCGCACAGCCGCCGCGCACCAGCGGCTCTGCACGCGCCAGTCCGGATCCTGCGAGCATTCCCGGAGCATATCGTCGAGGGTCTCGATGGCCTCGCTATCCCCCTGAGCGGCTTTCGAAGAAAGCCTTTGCATTTCCGCAAAGAAACGGTAGCTGCCGAGGAGATCCCGCAGTTCTTGGGTGGTCGAAGAGCTCATGGTCCGGACGGCAGTTGCTGCTGTGCTCCAAACAGCGCCTGCTCCAGCAGATGTTCCAGTTCTTTTTCTTCTTCCTTCGTTGCGCCCGCAGCGGAAAAAAGAGCCCGAAGTTGGTCCAAAAGAGCCGGACGCGCAGAAGCGAGCGCGCTGAACAAGCCCGACCGTCGCACCTGCGTCAATAGTTCTTGAAATTCGCTCCAGGTGAACTCAAACTGGTTCGCGTCCAGTTCCCAAACGACGATCCCTTCTCGTAGAACGGCACGACTTCGAATGATCCGCATGGTTCAGAGTTGAGAGCGACTTCCGCCAGCGATTCCAGGGGCGGCCGATCCTCCGCCCCATCCGGAAGGCGGCGCCTGCTCCGCGTCACGTTCCTGATTCTTGCGCTGCTCGGCGCGGCGCTTGCCGGACGTCACTGCTGGCGTGAGTACCGCTGGCGGTTGATCGTCATTCATCACACCGCCTCCGATCATGGGAACCTGGCCTCGATTCGCAAACTGCACATGGAAGAGCGTCACTGGTCGGACATCGCCTATCATTTCGTGATCAACAACGGCAGCATGAACACGACGCCCGGTCAGGTGGAAGTGTCCGACCTCTGGCACCGGCGCGCGGGGAACTTCTCCACTGCCATCCCCTACGCAAACCAATTCGGAATCGCCGTCGTCCTCGTGGGCAACTTCGAACACAGGTCCCTGCCGTCACTCCAGAAGCAGGCTCTCGTTCGCCTGCTGGCAAACCTGGCGCGCGAACATCGAATCCCTCCGGAGCGAATCGTTCGCCATCGCGATTTGCAGCAGACCGCCTGTCCGGGACGGCATGTCAACCTGGCGGAGATTCGCGAAGAAGTGCGCCGTCTCATGGCGGAGGGCAATTGACAGGGTTGCGAACACAGACAGAAGCGACACGGTCGCGCCATTCGCGCCCGTTCTTCAGGAAGAAGGCGATTTCGAAAAAATGTTTGACACCGCCTCAAAACACAACCGAGCTTTTCGAGCGGCGGGTGTGGCGATGGAATTCTCCGGCACAAGGATCCGAAAACTCCGGGAGTCGCGCAATTGGACGCGCAAAGAACTGGCGCAGAAACTCGTCGAGACCGGACACTTCAGCGGTTTCACGCACCAGCGCGTGTCCCAGTTGGAGCGCGCTTCGAATGCTTCCCACCGTGCTCTCGTGGCGCTCTGTCAGGTGTTCGAATGCAGTCCGAACACGTTCTTCGAAAACGGGCAGTGAAGGTCGGGTGCTATGCGGGCCCGGGTTGTTTGCAAAACTCGGGCGGAATGCTACGTGGAGCTCGACAAGTTGCTGCTGGAGCTCCGTTAGATCTCGAGCCTAAAGGCGCCTGTTCGGACGGTCGTGTGCCGCTGGCATCGCCGCCGAAGCGAACGCTCTCCCATGAGAGCCCGCCGTCATCCGATCGCAGGACAACTCCGTTGGGCCGGTAGTCGGGTCCATGCAAGCCAATCTCGTCGTTGTTAGATTATTGAGGAGACACTACAGCTCTGCCCCAGCAACACTCCTTGCCCGCCAAGGACATGCAGAACATTCCGGCTGAAATACTGGGCACAGCCGTGCTACGACGCCCGACCCATCACCGACAATCGTCGCTGACGCTTTCCACGTAAGTGGGCGCGAGCGCGCGCATACTCTCCGCTCCCTGAAACGCGGCAAAGCGCAGGCTGTTCTTGGGATCTGCGCCGAAACGTTTGCTCCACTCCGCCAGCAGCGGCGCGGAGGCCGGGCGGTAGGACCAATGCCAGCGTTCTTCGTGGTAGCCTTCGGATCTGCCGGCAGAGTAGGGTCGGCAGAAACCGTAGCGCCCGGCGTTCTTCTCCAACCAAGTAAGAAGCTGTTTTCCGGGACCTGACTCGAAGTACCTGTTCTCCAGACTGGTGATGTCCACATCCGTCCCCCAGTGGTGCCGTGATGTTCCCGGCATGGAAGAGAAACGCAGGATGCGACGGCCGCGCGCCACCGGCTCCGGTACCGCCCTGGCGAGCGAGACTCCATCGACTTTGATGCGACCGGTCCACTTCCCGTCCCAGATGGCCCGCTGCGCTTCGAAGTTGCGCGCGGCGCTCACGATGCGAAACGGACTCTTGGGGTGCGCTTTGCGAAAGTCCCGATACATGCGCGCGAGCGCTTCACCCGCGTCCCTGCGAATGTACATCTCGCGATCGGCCGGAATACCCAGACGATCCACGCGCACGAAGTTGGGATGCGACCGAGGCACGAAGCGGCCGGTGAGGTACTCTTCCGGCTTCGTGGGTCCGAACAGGCGGTCTCCCGACGCGCCGGGAGAACACAACGCGATTCCAAGGGTCAGGGACACCAGGGCAACACGGCCATTTCGCATCGGCCACGGTCGGCGGGCCCCATCCAAAGCACAACTCGAAGCGCAGGTGTCGCCTTGACCGGCGGGACAGCCCGGTTTTCCCTTGCCGTGGCAGGCACGCTCCGTCCGTGGCGACATTTCCGATCATCCCCGTCGACCTCGTCCAAACGGTGCTGCCACCCTGGACCAGGGCTGTCGCGTGCGGCGTTTCGGTGCTGCCCGAGGTGAAGCTCCCAGCGCAGCACATCCTCCTGTTGCCGCTGCCCGATGCGCCACCGGTTTCTGTGGACGCACTTTTACTGGGACCGCACGATCTACCCGATCAGGCGGCCGGTCTCGGTCCGATTTTCCAGACTCTCCGGCCCGGTGGGACCGCCATCCTGGCTGTGGACCGCGGGCGGTTTGCGCGGCGCGAACTCGAGACTCTGCTGGCCGCCACGGGCCTGGGCCTCGCAGGTTCGCGCTCCTCGCAGCGTGCGGATATCGCGCGCCTCGTCATCGTCGAGAATCTCGGCGGAAAAACAGAGCGACCACCGCTGCGACTTTCCGTCGTCCTCGGAGGAGATCTCCGCGAGCGCGAACCGCTGACCGCCCTCGCCGCGGAATGGTTAGCTTTCCTCAACAATCAGTTCCGACCGGAGGGCACCGAGATCATCGCGCTTCGCGACGGTCCGGCGGACGAAATCACGAACCTGCGCGGCGGCGAAGTCGAGTACCGCGAGATCGGCCACTACCGACCGTTCGGACCGGTTGTGAGCGCGCACACCGCTCTGCGCTTTGCGCGCGGTCGTTGGATTCTTTTCGACGGGAGCGCGGGCAAAGTGCCGCCGGAATCCTTTCTCGACCTGCTGGGTCCGCTGTTGGAGCAGGCCGACGTTCGGCCTTCGCTCGTTGCGGGCCTGGCCTCCGAGGGCGATCGCACCACGCCGCCACCGAAGCCCCCTTGGCAGGGCGGACCGCTCTTGCGTCCGTTTCTCCGGGAACGCAGGGCCGCGGTCCGTCGCCTGATGCTCGGAGCCGGTGAGCCCGTGGCGGATTTCTTCCTCTTAGATTTCGAACTTGCGAGGTCTCTGCAGCCGAACGCCCTGGCACGCGTTCGGCCCCGCTCGCGCCGCCTGCTGTTGCCACGCGTGCGCCGGGATCGCTTGCGCGAACTCCCGATCCGTCGAAGGCTGCCTCCTCCCGAGCAGCCCGGAATCTTCCGATCCGCGTGGTGGTCGCTGTTCGGCGCGTGAGCGCGCACCGTCCGATCAGGTGCGTGCGCGACCGGCGGCAAAAGCAATGCCCATCGCATTGATCTCGGCATCGAGGTCGAGGAGCTTCCACGCTTCTGTGTCGGCCTGCACGCCGCAGGCCTGCAGTCGGTCCCGAAAGTACGAACGCACGCCATCCTCGCAGAACCTCTGCAACTCGGCGCCGGAAAGTCCCGAGGTTCGCGCCCGACCGAGCAGCTCCTCCATGACCTCGAGGCCTGCGTGCATCTGCCGCGCGCCCGTGGAGAGATCCGTGAACTCGCCGAAGTGCGTCAGGTAGACGCGATCCGCGCCCGTTCCGACAATCCGATCCACGCTGGCGTGCGCTTCGGCTGCGTCGAAGTCCGTGGGCGTGGTAGACGGAAAGAGAAACGGTTCACGGCCCGTTTGGAGCATCGGATAAGCGATGCCGAACGAATCCCCGGTGAATACGCCGTTGCTCTTCGAATCATGAATGCAGAAGTGATGCTTGGCATGACCCGCGGTGTAGAAGAATCCGAGCGTGCGCGCGCCCAGGCCCAGAGAGCTACCGTCTTCCATGATCCGAATTCGTTCTTCGGGAACGGGTCCAATGGCGCCGTACATGCGTTCGAAGGCTTCCCCTCCGTACACCTGACGGGCGCTGGCCACCAGGCGGGAAGGGTCGATCAGGTGACGAGCCGCGCGCGGGTGCGCCACGACCGTGGCGTTCGGACAGTGACGCAGCAACTCGGCGGTCCCGCCCGCATGATCGAGGTGCACGTGCGTGATGATGATCCAGCGAACCTGGTCCCGTGTTAGACCCGCTTCCCCGAGCACCTCGAGCAAACGGGGCACAGCATGTACCGTGTTGTTTTCAACGAAGGCGCCTTCTCCCGGTTCTGCAACAAGATAGGCCGCGGCCAGTTTGGGCGCGATGTAGTGGCAGTCGATGGTGTGGATGCCGAAGCGATCACCCATGGCCGGACACACGGAATCCAGACGCGATTGGTCAATCAAAAATGGCTTTGCGCCGGCGCCGGTGCGCCGCAACCGGAGACCTCATGAGCCTGGATGTCATCCGCAGCAGCGCCCCGGGCCGGATTTGTCTTTTCGGCGAACACCAGGACTACCTGGGACTTCCGGTCATCGCCATGGCAGTGGACCTGCGTTTTCACATTCGCTTCGAACCCACGGAAGAAGCGCACTTCACGGTCCTCACGCCCGACCTGTCGGAAGAGTCCGCTGTGCTTTCGCCGGAGCAGAGCGCGCCACGCTTCTCCGATGATTTTCTCTGGGGCGCTCTGCAGGTACTCCGTGAGCAGGGCTTCTCCTTCCCGCGGCGCGGTCGCCTCGTTCTGACTTCGGAGATTCCGGTACGGGCCGGTTGTTCTTCGTCGTCGGCTATGACCGCGGCTTTCATGCGTCTGCTTCTGGAGATCGGAGAAGGCCCCGCGCGCGCCACCCTGCTGCGCGATCCCGAACGCGTGGCCCACCTGACCTATCGCGCGGAGAAGGTTCTGTTCGGGGGAGCAGGAGGCATGATGGATCAGTACTCCTGCTATCTGGGCGGGCTCATCCACGTTTTCCCCGACGGCGACGGCTACGGCGTGGAGAGCCTGCCGGATCCCGGGCCGGGCTTCGTTCTCATCGATTCGGGCGTGCCAAAGGACACGCAGGGCGTTCTCCGAACCGTGGGCGACCGCGCCCGCCAGGCTGTCTCGGAGGCCCGCAGCGTGGATGCTTCGTTCGACCTGGCCGCCACTTCTTTGGAGGAATTTCGTGCGCGTTGGGAGCAGGGAGGTCTCCGGCTTTCCCCCGAATCCGCTCGCATCGTACTCGATCATCTGCTCAATCGGGACCTCTGCATCGAAGGTCTCTCCCTGCTGCGGGGAGGCCTGGAACCGGGCGCGCACGCCCGGTTGGGAGCCCTACTCCTGGAAGAACATCGCATTCTTTCGGAGACCCTGGGCATCTCCACTCCACGCATCGACGAGCTCGTGCGCCTGTCCCGGACCGCGGGCGCACTGGGCGGAAAGATCAACGGTTCGGGAGGCGGCGGAACGGCTTTCTGCTTCGCGCCGGCCCGAGAGGCTGCCGTGATGGACGCCCTGGGCGCCAAGCATGCCAGGACGTTTCCGGTGGGGTGCGCCGAAGGGGCCCGAATCGATCGCGCGTGACTGCGGATTGACCGCCGCAGGCCACATGTCAGGCAACGACATGCTGAACATGCGCGCGCTCTCGATCCCGGCCGTGGCTGCGTTCCTCTGGTTGGCCGGTTGTGTAGTCCACGAGCCGCGACCCACTCCCGGCCTCTTCTCGGAACCAGTCACGATCATCGGACATCGCGGGGCCAAAGGACTCGCGCCCGAGAACACGATGGCCGCCTTCCGCAAGGCGGTCGCGCTCGGCGTGCCCTTCGAACTCGACACCATGCTCGCGCGAACGGGCGAGCCGGTCGTCATCCACGACTACACGGTCGATCGCGTTACGCAGGGCCGCAAACGAGCGCGGGTCGAAAGCCTGTCGCTTTCGGAACTGCGCGCGCTGGATGTCGGCAGCTTCTTCTCCAAACAGTACGCGGGCGAGCGCATTCCCACGCTGGCCGAGGCGCTGCGCGAGTGCGCGCCGCGCGTCCGCGTGGACGTTGAAGTGAAGTTCGAAGGCCCGCGGGATCGGGCCGGTCAGGTTGCCCAAGCAGTAGTCGATGTGATTCGGGCCGGCTCCTTCCAGGACCGTGTTTTCGTGACCGCTTTCAACCCGCACATCCTCGAGGAGTTCCGCAAGCAGAGCCCGGAGCTGTTGCGGGGCCAGCTTTACGGTACATTCGTGGATTCCAAAATTCCGTACTATCAAAAAGTCGCATTGCGTAATCTGCTTTTGAACAGGCGGGCCGACCCCGACCTCCTGGCGGTCGAGGACAAGTTGGTGAACGAGGACTACGTGAAGAAGTACCGCGGACTCGGGTACAGGATTCTGGTGTGGACCGTGAATGAGCCCGAACGAATCCGCGAGTTGACCTCGTGGGGTGTGGATGGGATCATCACTGACTTCCCGGACCGGGCGCTGGCCATCGTGAAACAAACCGCTCCCACTGCGTCCGGGGGCCGCTGACATCGCGTTTTCTACAACTCAGGGACGGAAAAAAAACCATGAGCGCCAAAAAAAGTTCTGGTACGGAAGGCAAAAAGGGGCCACAATATCTGGAATGCCGTTCGCTGCTGCGAGCACTGCCGCGGCTTCGAATTGCGTTTACGGGGAAAGGGCCCTAAAAAATCATGGCTACCACCATGTACACCATATGGCGAATCAGTCCCGGCGGGAAGGCGTTTCAGCTGACCACGACGGGCACAACTTCCAGCAAGGAACGTGCGCTCGAAAAAGCCCGCATGTACAATGAACGCTTGGTTCAGAGCGAACCGGGTACCGAAGACCGGTTCGTGGTGCGGGATCTGGAGGGAAAAGAATTTCGCCCGCCAGAACTGAAGAAGCCCGCCTGACGCTCCGCTTCATCCTCGCGTTGACGCTGGCCGGGCTTTCGTCTGCCTGCATTTCGCAGGCCGAAACCGTTCGGCTCTTTCGATCCGTTGCGGCGGGAAACGGGGAAGAAGCTCGGGACGCCCTGCGCTCGGGCGCGGACCCCAACGGGCGCTTGGGACAGGATGGGGCCACACCGCTGATGGTGGCCGCGCAGAAGGCGCGCATACCAATTGTGCGCGAGTTGCTCCGTCGCGGCGCGGACTGCAACGCAACCGATCGTGGCGGCCGAACACCACTCCACTACGCGGCTCAGGGCGGTCGTACGCAGATCTTCCGTATGATTTTGGCCTGTTCGGCCAACCCGAAAAAACCCGACGCGGAAGGAATCTCACTGACCTGGATGGCGGCGGCGGGAGGGAACGCCACGATCTTTGCAGAAGCGCTGGCTTTGGGTGCAGGCTCCGCGCGCGACAAGAGCACGTTCGGCAACACCGTCCTCCACGCGGCGGCACTGGGCGGAAATGGGACCGTGGTCGAGTCCGCCGTTCGCGGGGGCGCTCCGGTCGACGCGCGCAACCGCGCCGGAGAGACGGCCCTGCTGCGCGCCGCTTTTTATGGGAAGCCCGCCGTCGTGCTGGCGCTGCTGACAGCTGGAGCCGATCGCTCCATCGCCGATTTTTCCGGCGTGCCTGCCCTCGAACACGCGAGGCGACGCGACCAGGCAACCATCGTGAGGCTCCTCCAGGGCGAGACACCGGACTGGCCTGCCGACCACATGCACCTGGCGGCCTTCCTGGGTGACGAGTTCATGGTTCGGAAGCTTCTCGAAGCGCGCGTACCGGTGGATGAGCCCAGCCGCGCCGACGCGGGCTACACGGCGCTCATGCTGGCCGCGGGCGGAGACCAGGCGGGTACGGCCGCCCTGCTCCTGCAGGCGGGCGCGAACGTGGAAGCCGGAAATGCGCTGGTGAAAAAGACCGCCCTCATGTACGCGGCCGAAGAGGGCAGTACCCGAATCGTGCGATTGCTGCTTTCTGCAAAAGCGCAGGTGAACGCGAAAACCATCGGAGACGAAACCGCGCTCTCCTTCGCCGTTGTGGAAGATTATCCGGAAGTAGTGAGCCTGCTTCTCGAAGCGGGCGCCGAGCCGCACGGCAAGATCCGCGGTGGGGTTGCGCTGCTGGAGTACGCCCGAAGCCAGGGGTTCGAAAAGACCGCTTCCCTGCTGGCCGAGGCGCTCCGCAAGACACCCTCCCCCTCGCCGCGCTGACTGCAAAATTCCGCTCAGGAAGCGCGTCCCGCCGCCGATGGGATCGGTGATGGGCAGCCCCTCGCAGACAGAGACGCACGGTCAGGCCTCCCCGGCGCGTACGGACCTCTTCCCCTTCGAGGAGACTTTCGTGTGCCCCCGATGCAATCGGCCGCTGGCCCTTTACGTCCAATCACTGCATCTCGAAGTGCCGATCGATTGCCCGCGCTGTGGACGGTCGCTCACCCACCTGATCCGCACCGCCATTCGTCAGCGATCGGTCTGATTGCCGCGCAATTCCAGGAATCGCCGGGCGTACTTGCCCAGGACATCGAACTCCAGGTTCACCAGGTCCCCGACCTTTCGCTGCGCGACATTCGTGTGCTCCAGGGTGTACGGAATCAGGGAAACCTTGAGAGCGGACCGTGCATCGTCCAATTCCGCCACCGTGAGGCTGATGCCATCCACGGCGATGCTGCCGCGCGGTACGATGAGGGTGGATGAGTCCCGGTCGTACTGCACCCACAGATCCCGGCTGCCATCCAGGTCCACGACCGAAAGCACGGTGCCCGTCGTATCCACATGCCCCTGAACGAAATGTCCGTCGACCCGCTGGTCCGCGCGCAGGCAGCGCTCCAGGTTCACGCGCGATCCGGCCGTCAGCGAACCCAAATTCGATTTGGAGAGTGACTCGGCAATCACGGTCACCCGAAAGAGGTCCGCGCGTACCTCTTCGACGGTGAGACAAACACCATTGTGGGCCACCGACTGGTCCGGACGCAGCTCCGAGGCGCAGGCGGCCCGGATCCAAAGCTCACGGTTGCTGCCCCGGTCGACAGCTTCGACGACCGTCGCCACCTCTTCAATGATGCCCGAAAACATGCGCGAGATCAGGGAAGGCGATCCCCAACGCGATTCATCTTCCAGTACGCCGCGAACGTCTTCTTGGTCAGCGTGAACTCGCCCCCGTCGTATCTCCGCCAACGCAGCAACGTGCGATTCGGGTCCGCCTCATCGACCCAGAAGGTTTCCTGCAGCTCGCGGCCGTTCTGCGACCAGCGCACCGAAAGACGAAGGGCCACCACCTCTCGACCTCCGAGGCGCAGTTTCTCTGTATCAGGCTCCAGCACGGCATCCAAAAAGCGAGGCGTGCGCGCCGGCCCGCCGATGTCCCAATCCGGACGATACACCTGGGAGGACATCAGCAGGGGAAAGAGGTGGAGCTTGCGGAAGTTGCGGAACTCGGGAGTTCGAACCAAGAGTGGAAGCTCATCGTAGAGGACGGCCATGGCCGGTCGAGTGTGCCTCGGCACCTCGATTACCGCCGACCCCGTGGCCTCTCCTTCCCAATACGAATTCCAGGTGAGCCGGAGGTGGTGCCCTTCGCGCCGCAGGTCCTTGAGTGTCTGGCCGCACCATTCCTGGGAGGTCATCGTTGCTTTCAGCACCTCGCCGTCACGTGCCCGCCAGAACAGGCTGTTCATTTGATGGTAGGGATAGACGCCCGTCTGGTACGAAAGCACCTGGTTCTGCTTGAGGACAGTCACCGCGCGGGGCAGGGGTTGTTCTGGCTTGACCAGCGTCTTCGGATCGAACGGTTCGGTCACCGTGATCAGAGTCAGGCGCGCCGGACGGGACTCCCGGTAGCGCATGACCTGCCCTTCATATTCGGCTATTTCGGCCTGGCCCCGCCACTCGGGACCCCCCAGAAAGGAAAACTGGGCTCTGGCTCGAACCGCGGCCTGTTCCCCGCAGGCCGATGCCACGGCCAGAAAGAAAAAAAAAGCAACAGTTCTTGAAAAAGGTGCGGACTTGTGCCACTTCGGTACCATCTCATTCCCCATGCAGGAAGTCCGGCGCACTGGCCGGTCCTGTAAACCAGAATTGCCCATGCGCCGCGGGGACAGCATCAGGCCGATTGTGGAATCCATCACGGTGGACACCACGCCAACGCTCGCGTTTCGGGCCCTCACCTCCCAAACTGAACTGCGCAAGTGGTGGGCACCCAGGGTCATCACCGCGCGCGGCATCGTTTCCATCGAGGAGGGCAAAGACATCGAGATGAAACTGCTCCAGCAGGAACCCGGCCGACTGGTGCGCTACAACTGGAGGCCGGTCCACTGGGACTCCGAAAAGACGGAAACAATTCTCACTTTCGAAATCGAGGACCTCGGCGTTTCCCGCTCGGAAACCGGTCAGGGAATCAGCATAACCGCCACGCAGGACGGCTGGGTGGACTCGGACGACCGCGAGCGGCAGGCCGAAATACTCAAAATGGCTCTGGCCGGGCTGCATGAACTGCTGGAGAAGAAGAAAACGAAATCCTGGTGGAAACAGCCCGGGGCGCACCTGGGCTTTCACAAGATCCAGCTTTCGGCTCTAAAAGAATTCAGCGAGCGCATCGAAAAGGAGAACCGCGGAAAATCGGAAAAGAAACTCGCAGCTCAGAACATCTGGAAGTTGAGCCAGAACCTGGACTCCCTCGGCGAATGGTTCCTCATGGATACGGAGGAAGAATTCGAAATGCAGGTGCGGGGCACGAAGTTGTTCGGCATACAGAAGAAGGGCTTCGTCTCTCTGGTGTGGCCCGACCTGGAGAAGCTGGTGGGCAAACGCAAGCTCAAAGAATTGGCCAATCGCCTCGCTCTTGAGCAGGACGCGGACATCGGTCCCGGCCGCAAACAGGATCTTCTTCCTGCGCACCGCATTCACGTGGACCTGCTCACCCGTTGGTTTACGGATCTCATCGAGGAATCGTTGGCGGAAGACTGACTCGAGTTCATGAGCCAACAGAAGGTTGGTTGCGCTCCCGTCCGGCCGCACGAGCATCGCCTCATGGCCGGGACTCACTTCAGTTGGTCACGGGAAGGTTCCGGCCGCTTTCGCGTCCGGGTCGTGACGCCGGAGATCCGCGCGGGCACCTTCCTTCGCCTGGTAACTGCCATCTACCTGCTCCACTTTGACGTCATCGAAGGGCAGCTGGCCACGGTGCAGGATGACGAGGGCGCTTACTCCGAGGACGAGTTTCTCGTCGAAGCCGTCGGGGAAGCCGCGGACCCAACACGATTGGGTCTGCTCATGGAGAGCCTGCTCGGAGACACGCACAGCCCCACGGAACTGATTCGCGAGCACGGCCTGCAGGCACCGGAGCCCAGGAGCTTCTTCGAAGCACCTCCTGAGATCGTGTTCGACGACATGCCGGACGGAAGCGAAACCCAGTTCTACATCGAGGCCCTCGGACGAAGAGGACTCCTGTTTCATCTCGCTTCTGTGATTGCCGGTCATGGAATCAACATCGTGCGCGGCACGGTCCGCACCGACGAGGTCGGCAACGCGCAGGATACCTTCTACCTCACTCAGGAAGGTCGCGCCATCGGGCGGGACCTGGCCGAAGTCCTCGAACGCGGCATCATGGGCCAGGACCTGGGCGGAGACTCCGAGGTCGCGGGGGCCGCCGTGCCGGAAATAGGGACATGAGGGAGAAGGGCTGGGAAGGCCAGTGGCTCACCTCGATGCTGGAGCGCATGTTCGTGGAACTCGACCCGCACTCCCGCATCTTTGTCCCGACGGCTCCGGGCACCGTGGCGCGGGCCGCGTTGGCCGGTGGTTTCGTGCTGGCCGAGTTTGGAGCCGGCCCCCTGCGCGTTCCCCCGGGCTGGATACCAAAGGAGAGGGTGCGCTCTGTCCTCTGCGCTCGTTTCGAGGAACTGCCCCTGCGCGTACCTCAGAACTTCCTGCACATCGACGCGGCTTACACCGAACCCGAGTTCAGAAGGGGTGGTCTGATGCGGGACCTGCTTCTGGCCGCCGAACAGGGCGCGCGCAAAAGTGGCGCACGGGCGCTGTCGCTCGGCGTCCTGGACTGCGCTCCTGAGGCCCGAGCGTTCTGGGAACACTGCGGTTTCGTGGCGCGTTCCGTTCGCCTGGAACGCCTCACGGAATGAAGGGCCACACGCGACGTACTTCGAGCGCCCAACGCGCGTACTTCTCGGTGGACCGACACTGGAGAAGCCACTCGTCCGTGGCCTGAGGTCGCAGCTCTCGGTACACCTTGCACCGCGCCACCTCTCGCTCGGATCCGCTCGACTCGCGCGCCGAGAGCACAATCTCCCCGTGAAGCGTTCGCGCTTCGCGCGTGGTGTTGCGGACCCGTACGGAAAACGGCCAATATTCGGGAAGGACTTTGGCCGATGGCGCCTCTATCGCTTCGACGACCAGCCCGGAATGACGCACGACCGCCTTGTCCGCTCGCAGCAGGCCCGGGCAAACGACCAGGGCCAGGAGGATCACGGCCGCGAACAATGACCGCTTCGCAAAAGCCGGCCCCGGAAGCGAAAACACGGCGGCCCCTTTCGCGCTCAGCCGAACTTGTGCTTCCAGATCCGGATCCTCTCGAGCCGATTCACGCAGTTCTCCAGGAGGAAGGTCGAAGCGGCCCGCGCGTCATCGAAGGCCTGACGTTGGTTGTGCGGCAGCAGGTCCAGATCTTCACCCGGTACGCCGTTCAGGATGGTCAGCAGGTTCTCGGTAGTGGTCTTGACCTTGTCGTACGTTTCGGTAAAGACGGCCTGTATTTCCCACCTGCGCACGAACACCATCTTCTCGTCGTCTCCGGCAACCGCGTCCAGTTTGGACTTCAGATCAGCAGCCATGCGCGAGATGTAGTAGGAGACGGGCCGAGGATAGGACATGAGCTCCTTGTAGTGGTTGATGGCCGCTTCGCTACGTTGAATACCGTCGACGTCGATCATTCGGAAGGCTTCGTTCAAACCTTCCGAGCGATGCGTCTCGAAGTACCGCGAGTTCTTGATGAAGTTCATGATCCCCTGAAGGCGCTCTTTCACCTTCTCGAAATCCGATGCGCATTCGTCTATGAACTGCCGTTCCACGAAGCCCGCCGAGGCGTCCATGTCCGGCAGGGACCGGGCGCCACCACCAGCGGGCGCGGCGCTGCCCCCCGAAAAAGGTTCCGGAGTGGAGGGAAAGCCCCCGAACTCGTCCTCGGACACGACCCCCAGACCCTCCCCGTCGTTGGAGTAGTCGCGCGCTTCCTCTCGCGAGCGCTGCTCCACGGCGCGATGCTGCACCACCTGGCGGCGGATCATCTCAGCTTCCTGGCGCCCCTTGACGATTCGGACAATTTCGACTTTGCGCGTCTTCAGATTGAAACGCGTGGCGTACCGCATCCCGTTGCGGTCGATGTACTTCTTGTTGATATCCTTGAGGGAGATCTTGGAGGGATCCAGATCGTCGACTGAATCAATGGGAATGTACTCGTCCATTCTCATTGGCCAGGGTCCTCTCTGCGGTCGAAGAGCGCGGTCACTTCATCGGCCTTCAGTTCGTAGCGTCTCTTACAGAACTCGCAGAAAACCTCCACGGTTCCCCGTTCCTGAAGCAAATCCATAACTTTTTCCCGCCCAACAAGAAAAAGCATGTTCTCCATCTTCTGTTGCGAGCAATTGCAATAAGAGAAGAAGTGCCCCGTTCTCAGTACCTGGACTTTCTGCCGAGCACCGAGCTCCACGGCTTCACGGGCGCGTTCCTCAGGTTGTCCAGGAAGAAGCGTTTCCACGAGGGCCGAAGCCGACCGATGATTGACCAGCTCCAGGACCGCGTCGATGTCACGCACCGTGGCGCCCGGCAGGGCCTGAAAGAGGTACCCGCACACGTCCAAGGGTCCCGCGTCACCGACCGAGGCCTCGATGCCCACAAAGCTCTGAACCTGATCCGAGCGGCCCATGTACTCCTCCAGGTTCTTTGCCAGCGCAGTGTCCCGCATCTCGACGGACGAACTGTAGACCCGGTGCGTTTCATCCTGCCAGCGATGCACCGTCAGGATGCCCGCGCCCTTGCCCTCGTGGAGTTCGCCGCTCCAGCGCGCATCCGGCCGGGAGGGGATGGCACGCATCCCCCCGGCCGCGGAGGCAAAAGCCAGGACGCGGTGCAGGGGACCGGAACACTCCAGTTGGAGGCTCACGGTCAAATTCTCCTGTTTCACCGAGTGCGTCGCCAGAAAGAAAGCGCCGAGCAGCGCTTCGCCGACAAGAGCCGAAACCTGGGGCGCCGCCGCGTGTCGCCCGCCCACTTCCAGGGCAATCGCGGTGTTGCGGGCCACGACGAAGCGAAACTCCCTGTCCGGGAGAATACCCAGGCAGAAGAGCTTGTGCTCCAAGCCCGAGCCAATCACCTCAGGGCCGTTCGCCATCCTCGTTGTGTGTCAACCGCGCTTTTTCCCGGGCCCGGCGGTGATGAGCCAGGGCGCGAAAGAACGCGTCGTAGTGGTTGCGCGCGTTCCACACGATATACCCCGCTCCACCCGAGTCTTCTGCTGCGGCAATCTGCTTGCGGATGTAGTTTTCGTAGGACAGGCCGGATGGTCCCACGCTCATCCGAAAGCCCTGGATGTAGGCGATGATCTTCGAATGCCCCTGAGAACGCTCCACGGTGTTCTTGTTCCCCAGTAGGACCGTCTGATACGGGTTTCGGATGCGATGCGGTTCGCCGTAGAAGTGGGAGGGGTAGAGCATCGGGTATATGGTATCCAAATGCGCGGCGAACAGCTCTACTTTCTGCCCGATGATGTCGTCGCGGTTGAAGGCAATGCGGCCGAAAACGTCCGCGCCCACACGCACCCCATGAGGACGAAGACGGTCGGTCGCCATCTTGAGGATGCCTTCGATCAAACGATATCGTTTGTCCAGGGAGACCGACAGATTGCGCTGCCCCCGAATCCGATCCGCAAAGCGAATGTAATCGAGCTGCACTTCCATGAACCCGGTGCGGGCCGCCCGCTCGGCCAGATCGAGCGTGCGGTGGATGCGTCCGGCGCGCGGAGGGTATTCGTTGAGGCCGCCCGGAAACACGACGACGCGGGCCACCAGGTAGAAGCCTCCTTCGCGCGCCAACCGAATGAATTCGAGCGGGGGTAGCTTGGGCTGTACGTCGACGACGAGCGTGTTGAGTCGCGCGGCGCGCGCCTTCTGGAGGAGAGGACGATACAGTCGCGGCGTGTAGGCGACCGGGTTGGTGATGTAGATCCCCTCGTAGAACTTGGGCGCCCGGTAGCGATAGCCCCCCTTTCGCGTGGGTCGCAAAGTCGTCGGAAAACCGGCGCGCGGTTTCGGCTGCTCGCGCGAATGCTTCGGTGCAACCTCACCCTTCTCCCCGGGTGGCACGGAGGGTTTGACTTCGGTTGGTCGCACGCTTTCCGTCTTGCGCGGAGTTTCCGTCGCCGAAGGCAGGCGCGTGCCCGGGCGCTCGGACGCGGAACGCTCTGAAGCGCGCGGTGTCGCCTTCGGGGAATCGGGAATCAGGTCGGAGAGAGGGCCCTTGGTCGCAGGGCGACCGATCGGCGGTTCATCGTCGACCCGGACCTTCTTCTCACGCGTGAAGTACGGTGGAGACGTGTCGGAGCGCGTCGTGTTCGGCGTGCTCGCGGGCTCTTCTCGAGCAGGAGCGCGACCGGGTGCGGTCGGACTTGCGGGACGGATCGAACGGTAGAGGCCGCGCAGCCCCGAACCGACTTCCGGTGAGGACTGGGCGCGCAGCCCCCCCGCCGCAAGAAGGGCGGCGAAAGTGGCTGACAGAAAAAGACCAAGGTTTCGGGTCATTAACGTGACGTCGCACGCGGTGTTCGCGAGGACTGTGGTATTTATCGGGCAGGCGGGGGGCCTTCTGCGGCCTTTTTTGGAACGTGCGCGTTTCCTTCGCTTTCCTCTCCTCTCCGGACTGCGCGCCGCCTGTGCCGCCCTATCCGTTCTGTTCCTGGTCCCCGGCCTGCTGTTGGCGGGACCCGCGGGCGGCCCGCCAGCCGGGCTCCCTGCGGCGGAAACCGGGACCTTTCGGGTCATTCACCGCAACGGAGGCGACATGGGGCTCGCGCGGCTCCTGCGCGCCGGCCCGGACCAAATCGAAGCGGAATTGGATGTCGGTATGGTGGCCGTGGGAGGTTTTCGCGGCCGCGTCCGGTTGTGGCGGCCGGCGGGAGGCGGAAGCTGGACTTTGCTCGTAGACGGTCGAGGCCGGGACGGGAAGGTGCGCAGGCTGCAGGAAACGGTCCGGCCGGACGCCTTTTTGCTCGGTCAGGGAGTGCTGACGTTTCGTTGGGAGAGTGGCCGACGCTTCTTTCAATTCTCCCGCGATTCGCGCGGCGTGCCGAAGGTGGTCACGGATTGGGGTACGGTTTCACTCGTGAAACCGTAAGGGCGACCAACCCAAACCCCCCGGTTAGACGGCTGTGGGGTAGCCCTCCAGCTCTTTGAGGTAGACTTTCACTTCTGCGTCCGTCAATTCGTGGTCCTTGAGCTTTCCGCTCGCGTGAAGCACTTCGGCGATTGCGTGGGTTGCCTCCGGTGCAGGAAGGATCCCTTCTCTCGCGAAAGCCAGGCCGGCCTCGAAGCATTCGTTCTGTTGGATGGCCACGGACTCGATCAGCCGGTCGTGTAGACTTCGAGTTCGATGTCGAACATGTTGCAGGCAAATGCCAGCGCGCTCCCCCACTGCCCTGCTCCCGTCTCGGTTGCGATCCGCTTCACTCCTTCCATCTCGTTGTAGTAGGCCTGCGGCATCGGTCTCCAGATCTTGTAGATCTCCTGGACCTCCTCAGGGATCTAAACGTAGCGCTCCTGGGTAACTTCCTGCTGAATCAGCGCCATCGGAAACAACGGCGCCAGATCCTGCGGACCAACCGGTTGTTTGGTACCGGGATGCAGCCTCCGGGTTACTGTGGACTCGATTGCTTTCTTTTCAAGATGGCCCGCGCCGCCGCCACGATGTCCTTGGCGCGCATCCCGTAGGCGTCGAGCAGCGCGTCCGCCGTTCCGGATTGGCCGAACTTGTCCTGCACTCCGATCCTGGTCAGTGGAGCCGGGCTTTCATCTCCCAGAACTTCGGCTACCGCCGAACCTAATCCGCCCAGGACGTTGTGTTCCTCAGCCGTGACGAACGCGCCCGTTTCCGAGGCGAGCTTCTTGATGAGCGCCGCGTCAATGGGCTTGATGCTGGCCATGTTCACCACGGTGGCCTCAGTCCCTTCAGCCGCCAGAAGCTCCGCGGCCTGGTCGGCCTCGTGTACCATCACTCCGCAGGCGATGATGGACACGTCCTTGCCGCGGCGACGCACCTCGCCTCTGCCTTCGGCAAATCGATACGAGTCGGAACGGGCCAGGACCGGCACGTTCGAACGGCCGGTCCTTACGTAGTACGGACCTGGTTGCGCCGCAACGTGGCGAATGATCTGCACGGTTTCCGGATAGTCCGATGGCACGAACACCCTCATCCCCGGAATCGTACGCATCAGGCTGATGTCTTCGATGATCTGATGACTGGCACCGTCTTCGCCCACCGTCAGACCGGCGTGCGACGCGACCAGCTTCACGTTGAGGCCCGGATAGGCGACGGAGTTGCGCACGATTTCCCACGCGCGGCCGGCCAAGAACATGGCGAAGGTGGAGGCAAAAGGCGTCAGCCCCGAAAGGGCCAGGCCGGCCGCCACGCCGACCAGGTTCTGCTCCGCGACTCCAACATTGAAGAAGCGATCCGGAAAGGCTTCCGCAAACTTGTTCGTCTTCGTGGATCCCGAAAGGTCGGCGTCAAGGACAACGATGTCTTCGCGTTCCCGCCCGAGCGCAAGCAGGGCATCGCCGTAGCCATCACGCGTGGCCTTCTTTTCCAGACTGGGAGTCCCGCCAGAGCCCACGTCAGTTCAGGACCGCAGAGCGTCGGCCTTGTCCGTCCGCTCCCAGGTGAAGGTATCTCCGGATCGCCCGAAATGCCCGTAGGCCGCGGTATCGCGATAGCGACGACCTTTTTCGAGCAGCTTCAGCTCGCGGACGATGCCGGCAGGGCGGAAGTCGAAGTTGGCCTTCACGCGCTTGGAAATTTCCTCATCCGAAACTTTGCCAGTTCCAAATGTATCGACCAACACGGAAACCGGCTCCGGGAAGCCGATGGCATACGAAACCTGGATTTCGCACCGCTGGCCGAGACCGGCGGCCACGACATTCTTGGCAGCGTAGCGAGCCATGTAGGCGGCGCTACGGTCGACTTTGGAAGGGTCCTTGCCGGAAAAGGCGCCGCCACCGTGACGACCCCAGCCGCCGTACGTATCGACGATGATCTTGCGGCCGGTGAGACCGCAGTCCCCGTGCGGCCCACCCACGACAAACCGCCCCGTGGGATTGATCAAATAGCGCGTATCTTTCAGGAGGGAGGCGTCGATCACCTTCTTGATGACCTGCTCGATGATCATTTCAGTGAGCTGTTTGTGGGTCACGGACTCGCGGTGCTGTGTGGAGATGACAACCGTATCGACGCGCTTTGGCTTTCCGTCCCGATACTCGACCGAAACCTGACTCTTGGAATCGGGCAAAATCTCTTTGAGGGTGCCGTTGTGGCGCAACTCCGCCAAATAATCCACGAGCCGGTGGGCAAGCTGAATCGGCAGGGGCATCAGAGATTCGGAATCGGCAATCGCATAGCCGAACATCAGGCCCTGATCTCCGGCGCCCTGCTCGCTGTACAGTCCGGCACCCTCGGTCACGCCCTGGCTGATGTCCGGCGACTGCTCGTGCAGCCGAACATCCACAACGGCCGTGTCCCCATTGAAGCCGATGTCTTCGTGGACGTAGCCGATGTCCTTGGCCACACGGCGCGCAATGGACTCGACATCGACGCTGGTCGTAGAGGTGACTTCCCCCGCCACGCAGATGAAGTCCGTGGTGGTCAACGTCTCGCACGCCACGCGGCTTTTGGGATCCCCGGCCAGATATGCGTCCAGCACCGCATCCGATATCTGGTCACAGATCTTGTCGGGATGGCCTTCGGACACAGACTCCGAGGTGAAGAGGAAGTCTTTCAACATGTTTGGGATTGATTTTCGCGGGGGGTCCCTGCGTCAAGGAGATCGGAAATGAGCGCTGCAAAGCCCAAATCCCGTCGGTGGCTCGGCTGGTTCGCCGTCGGTGTGCTGGTGGCCCTGGGACTCTCGGGCGCGAACTGCTTGGGGTACTTGGTTCGCGCCGGATGCGGGCAGGCCGAAATACTCTGGAAGCGGCGGCCGATTCAGGAAGTGCTCCGGGAAGCGGGGCTTTCCCGAGAGACGCGGGCCGGCCTGGAGCATGTTTTGGCGGTTCAGCGGTTCGCCGCCGAACGACTGCGCCTCACGCCCGGCAACTCCTACACCTACTACTCGGACATCGGTCGTGACGCGGCAGCCTACAACGTTTCGGCGGCTCCGGAACTCTCGCTGGTTCCGCACACATGGTGGTTCCCCATCGTGGGGACGGTGCCCTACCTGGGATTCTTCTCTCGCCAGGAAGCGGAAGCCAAAGCCGCTGAACTACGGCGTCAGGGTCTCGAGACGTCGGTCCAATCTGTGACGGCCTACTCGACGCTGGGCTACTTCTCGGACCCACTGCTCAGCCCGCAGCTGCGGCTGTCGCGCTTCTCCTTGACGCGGCTCGTCATTCACGAAACCGCCCACGCCACCCTGTGGTTCCCCGGGGATGTTCGCTTCAACGAATCCTTCGCTTCCTTCGTCGAGGAAGAAGGCGCTCTTGCCTTCTACCGCGATCTCCACGGCGAAGGCAGTCCTCTCTACGCGAAGCATTTGGAAATCATTAGCGAAGGCGAGCGAATCGCTAACATCTTCCGAAGGTATACGAAACGATTGAGCCTGGCGTACCGCGCGGATACATCAAAAGAGATCAAACGCGCCCAGAAAGCGCGGATCCTCGCGGAACTCCGCAGCGAGTTGGAAGCAAACGCTTCGTCCTATAAGCACTACGACATGCGCAAGATTGCCGCACGTCGCTACAACAACGCCCATTTGCTCTCCTACCTCCGGTACGAGTCCGGACGGGAGTACTTCCGAGCGGAGTTCCGCGCGGTCGGCTCGAACTGGCGCGCCTTTCTCGGGAAGATGGCTACTCTCCGGAACCTTACGGCATCACAACGCGCAGAACTTCTGGCACGAGACCAGCCACTCCTTCAGTAGAACTACCAGGACTCCGCTATTGAATTTTCTTTTTTTCCTGAGCAAGTTCAATTTGCAGAATTTTGGTTGACCATCACCTGCAGGTTTTTTTGTTTTCCAGACATATGAGCTCTACAAACGATCTGATTTTGACCATGGGTACGGCTTTCCGCGGCGCGATGGAACTTGTTCGTCGCAGCATGGGGCGTCGGGACAAGCAGTCCACCCTGGCTCTCTCTATTCTGATTCATGTCGAACGGAACCCGGCCATCGCTCAGGGAGACCTGGGAAGAAGGCTGCGTCGGGATCCGATGACGATGAGTCAGGCCGTTCGCGCGCTCCAGAACTCCGGCCTGGTAATCAGCCAACCGGATAACGCAGACCGTCGCGTGAAACGCCTGACCGTCACGAAGAAAGGCAAAGGCCTGAGCGAAAGTCTGCTGGGCGGCGAATCCAAGATGCTGCAACAGCTGGGACGCGAATGGAGCAAGGCCCGCGTGAATCAGTTCCTCAAGGACATCAGCGAATTCAACGAGTTCCTGAATCGCGCCATCAAAGACTGACGGCGCTTCACAACCTCCGGCTCGACTCGCGGCGTTCAGCTTCGAGCCGAGCCGCTGGCTGGCGAGCCAGGCGAGTCCTTGGTTTGCGGCCGGTTCAACTCATTGACATGCCCCCAGGACGCTCCGCCACTGCCCAACCATGGGTACACGCGGCCGCCAAATTGCCTTCTTATGTGGTAAGCTTTCCCTCCTTTTCCGGCGGAGGTAGTTGCACCACCTGGAACGGCTCGCTGACCAGCGAGCGCATCAATTACGACACAGACTACGTGAATCCTTCCGGACATTGCGGCAGCCTGGCCGCATCAACATACAGCGCTGGCAGTTGTTCGTCGACCGGTGTCCAGGGACGGTGTTCAGGATACCTCGCGGGAGGCGGCGGGGCAGGCCCCACATCTGTGCTGGGATACACGGTCGATTTCGCCACCGATGGAGATCTTCAGACGTGGTGCAACACGGCCCTTGGGTCCTCAAACTACGTCTACAATGCCCTGTGACGATCATCAGGCAGGACCCCGCAGGCGGCTTCCGCCTTGATGATACGAACGATACTGAAGTATCACCAACCATTCTATCGTATCAGGTGATACCACCGATCGCGCAGGCGAAAGCGTCCCGCAACGGGAGGTGCGGAGTGACCCAAGGGCTCGAGCGAATAGGTATGTCCGTCGCCAAATCCCTCCAACAGTCCGCGAATCCGGTCACAGCGCAGGAGCAGATCGCCCTGGCGCAACCGTGCACGCAGCAGACAACGCGGCGACCGCGCCGGCAAGAACGCCTCCGCCAGCACCGAACCGTCCACGTCAGCGAGTTCGACGACTTTGACGGGCCCCGGGCAGGCATAGTGGACCCCTTCGGTTTCGAAAAGCAGCAGATCGTCCGACCTGGCGCGCGCCACCAGGTCCACTGTCGAGGGCGGCGGGCGACATGGCTCGCGCTCCACCACGCCGCGAACACTCCGGGCCTCGGCGGCTTCGAAGACTTCTGCCAGAGCGGCTTCCCACGCGTCGCGGGCGCGTGACAGGGAAACAACGCCGTGTTCCAGAGATTCCGGCGCAACCCAAGGTCGCGGCAACGCGCGCGCCTGCGAATCCATGCGCGAAGCCAAAGCCGCCAGTTCCTCCTCCAGCCGGCCCGCTTGAGTGACCGCTTCCTGAAGGGAGATCAGTCGTGAAAGAAAAAGCGCGCGGAGGCCCTCCCACTCTTCTGGATCTTCTTCCACACAAACCCTCCCACGGGAGACTGCGATGCTTCTGGATCAGTTCGCGAAGCGCCGGCGGTGTACACTCAGGAGAACGCCGAGGGCCGCCATGGACAAAAGCAGGTGCGACCCACCGTAGCTCATGAACGACAAAGGTAAGCCCGTCACCGGGAACAGCCCGAGGGCGATCCCCGCGTTGAACAAAATGTGGTAGAAGAGCATGGCCGAGACGCCGGAAGCAATGAGCGCGCCAAAGCGGTCCCGCGAGTCGAAGCTGATGAGCAGACCTCGCAGCGGGATCGAGACGAGCAGGATCAGGACGACGAGCGCCCCGATGAAGCCCGTACGCTCGCTCCAGGATGTGAAAATGAAGTCGGTGGCCGATTCCGGTACGAGCGGCCGGTCGCCCATTGTCATATCCCCGTGGAACAGACCCCGACCGAGAAACTGACCCGAGCCAATCGCGGCCTTGGACGCGCGGATCTGGTACGCTTCGTCTCGGGGGAACTTGTCCGGGTTCACAAACGCGGTGACACGCACGACCTGATAGTACTTGAACGAGAAAGTTGCGTGCACGGCCGCCGCGCTCAGAAGCGAAACACCCACCACACCCAATGGGATGTAGTAGCGACGCAAACGGGACAGGGCCGCGCCCTGCGTGAAACGGATCGTGAACAGGACGGCGGCCGCCACAGCCATGGTGGCGCCGACACCGATCAGAAGCCATTCGTTCTCCATGATCCGCAACACAAAGCCACCCGCGTCATAGCGGACATCCCGTGCGGCTTCCCGCAGCGTGGTCAAAAGCCCTTCGTTGTCCAGAACATTTGATAGATACTTTATATCTTCCTGCGAACGAACCGTGGCCGGAATCTTGCCGTCGTCGAGATAGGTCCAAACGTCGCGGCGCAGAATGCGCACGGCGGGAAGAAGTTCGCCCTTGCCAAGTTGCGAGAGATGCGAAACGAGCGGCTCCACGAGCGTGATGCGGTTGTACTCGACGTAGAGGGGGATGAAGATGGTCGTCCCGAAGAAA
>CAZPFB010000062.1:0-34403 GCA_964585735.1 uncultured Leptospiraceae bacterium | reverse complement strand
ACCTTACCCCGACGGGACTTTCACCCGACCAGACACACACAACTTCCCGGACGCAACCGCGCCCCTGGTACGCGCCACACCGGCGTGAAGGCGCCGGAACCACTCCGGCGTTTCGGCGCGGCCCGCCAGCACGAATCGCCAGGCGCACAATCGCACCCTCCTAAGCCTCTTCTGACCAGACTCATCTTGGACAAGATGGCGCGGTCCTTCCCGGAACGTCAGGCCACGAACGCGGTCTGCACAGGAAGGCGATCGTCTCCGGAGGGGCCATACTGGAAGAGCCTCGGGAGGTGGCGAATGCGCAATTGTTGCAGGAACGCTTGCGGCACGCGCGCTTTGAGCGGCCGAACGAAGGCGACTCTGCACGGTTCCTCGCCCGGATGCCATGAGCGCGCGACAGAGACTCTTGCGGATTCGTATTTGGTCTCCTCTTCTCCGCTCGGCTGGGCCGACAATGTCGGGCGCGCCGTGCCGGACGTGCGGCGTTCTCGGGCGCGGCCCCCCCCTTTTTCTGGTGGCCGAACGGGCAGCGGGCCTGCTAACTCTCCCCGGGCGCGAGGATCATTCCCGCGCTGAATCACCCGCCGGGCGCGTTGTCCCCGACGAAGGAGCATATCGATGAGACAAACCCTGTTTGCCAGGCGCATGCATTGCGGCTGGCACCACAAATCCAGCGAAGAGGCAGGTTTCATGGGCGGTCACTTTGGCGTCCGGAGGCCGCTGCGTCACCTGGCGTATCGGCTGAAACTCAACGAGGAGCAGGTCACCAAACTGGCCGAAATCCTCGACACACTCAAAACAGAGCGCGCGCAGGCCGAGGTCGACCAGCGTCGCTCTCTGAGCGCGTTTGCCGAGGCCATGGCGACGGGCGACTTTGCCGATGCCAAAGCTCAGGAGGCCGCGGAGGGTCGCGTGCGGACGGCCGAAAACCTGTCCCGCGCGGTGGCCCAAGGTCTGCGGGAGATGCACGCGCTGCTCGACAAAGAGCAGCGCGAGAAGCTCGCGTACATGATTCGGACGGGCGAACTGCTCGTCTGATCCACCTGACTGCCCCGGACCCCGGTCCGGGGCTATACGCCTGCCTGGAGCGATCCGGTCCCTCCCCGGTGCTACACCTCTGCGGCTTGCTTCACGGCACGCGCTCCGGCCGCTGTTGCGCGGGCGCTCGCCTCTTTGAGGATCCGGATCAGACTGATTCCCTCCGGTATCTGGTTCAGCGTGGAGGCTGCGCCCATGAGCGCGCCCGCGATTCCAGGCGAACTGGCGTCGGCACCCGTGAGGTAGAGACCCTCGACCGGCGTGAGCGACGTGCACCAGGGCGCCAGATCCGATCGAAAGCGTTCGCGCACGCAGGAAACACCATAGATGGAACCCTGCGGATGCGCGGTGAAGTGACTCACGGACAGCGGCGTGGACAGCTCGCGGAAGGCGACCTGATCGGCAAAGCCGGGATAGTGAGAGTCGATGTAGCGAACGAGCCTATCGGCGATGCTCTCTTTGAGGACCTCGTAGTCCTCTCCGCGCCGTTTCCAGTCTGTATCGCGCCAGCGGTCAAAGGCCGAGCCGGGTGTCAAAGCGATGATCTCGGCCGTGTGCGCTGCCGCTTTGGGATTCTTGAGCGACGGAAAAGAAAGGTACGCGCCCTGAACCTCACCGCCACCGGCGATCCAGTCGTAGCCGGAGGCAAAGTTTTCGTCATGGTCGTAGGAGCTGTAGATCCAGTGGTTCTCTCCGTGAAATCCCAACGCCCGCGGGTCCGATTTCAGACCCACGTAGAGCGTCACGCTGGAGACGACCGGATGCGCAGAGTAGAACGAACGGAGCTGTTCGCGGAACGGAACGTCCACCGACTCGGGCAGCAGGCGAAGGTACGTGGCATAGGCGCCCGCGTTGGAAATCACGAGCGGCGCGCGATACTCGAAGGTGTCCGCCTCGCCACGCCTGGGCGTGAGGTTGCGCGCGCGTACACCGACGGCCCGTCCGTTCTCGAGGAGAATTTCCTGAACTTCGTGTGACAGCTTCACCTCGCCTCCGGAAGCTTCGACGATCGGCCGTACGCTCTCGGCAATGGCGCCCGCGCCGCCGACCGGATAGAAGCCGCCGCCGAAGTAGTGGAGCACGACCGAGCAGTGGATGATGAAGGAGCTCATACCGGGGGGAATGCCGTAGTCGCCCCACTGCGAAAGCAACAGCGCGCGCAGCTTCGGATCCTGAAAGTTCCGCTGCATGTATTCACCGGTGGTGATGTCCGGCGACTGGATCCCGCCACCGAGTTCGGGTGCACGCTTGGATTTGTCCACGAACGGATAGGGCGAGCTCATGTTGTGGCGACCGAACCAACTGCCCACGGCGCGCACGTCCGCGAAGTAACGCTCGATCGCCTGACGTTCCTCGGGGAACATGGCGACCAACGCCTCCCGATAGCGCCCTTCATTGGAAGGAACCGCAAAGGTGAAGTCCGGGTAAACGAACTTCTCGAAGATGTCGGGCATTTGCGCCCACTCGACACCGCCGGCCGTCACCGCGTCGAAGAACTTACGCAGAAATGCGTCTTCCTGCATTTCGCCGACATAGTGAATGCCAACGTCCCAGGAGTAGCGGGCCTTGGTGGCCTTGTCGCGTCGCTGGAATTCGTGCGTGAAGCCGCCGAGAACGTAGTGACGTTCGAGGATGAGCACGCGCTTGCCGCGAAACTGGGACAGGACGCTGGCGACCGCGAGCGCGCCCATGCCCGAGCCGATGAGGATGACGTCGAACTCATTGCCGTGTTGCCCCGCCGACCGCCCAGCGACGCCCTCTCCCGCAGCGGGAAGGCCCTTTGCCGACGCGACGGTTGCGCGCGCGACGGTGGCCGTGTTCATGGTGTTCGATTCGCTCATTTTCCCTCCCCGTTACCAGTGGTAACTGCCGGTAGCCGACGGTGCCAGTGCCCGTCGCTCCTGTCGAGCAAAATAAGTTACCGCTGGTAACTTTTAGGCTTGCGCCGATGGCCGGGTAGGACCCCCTGCCCCATGGCCCGCAAGGCACAAATCTCCCGCGTTTCGGGTCGCCCGCGGCTGGCGGCCCGGGGGACCTCGCTGCGCGAGGCTCTCATCGGCGCGGGCATCGACTTGCTGAGGACGACTGCGCTCGAATCCCTTTCGCTGCGGCAGGTGGCCTCGCGCGCGGGCGTCACACACGCTGCCACCTACCGACACTTCACCGACCGCAGCGACCTGTTTGCGGCCATCGCCGAAGAGGGCTACACGCGCTTCTACGAATACCAGCGCGCTTCGCTGGCGCACATCGCCGACGACGACTTCGCTTCCCGGCTGCGCACGCTGGGCCTTGCGTACGTTCGCTTCGTGCTCGAACACGCTCAGTATGCGCGCATCATGTTCACGAACACGGGCCTGGAGTTTCGCAGGCACGCGGGCCTCGTTCGCGCTTCGGCACGCACCTGGCGCGAGTTGCGCTCGGTGATTCGCCTCGGGCAGAAGCAGGGTCTCGTGCCGAAGAAGAGCGGTCGCGAGCGCACCATCGCCGCGTGGTCCATGGTGCACGGAATCGCCATGCTCCTCCAGGGCGGACAGATTGCGCGGGGCAGCGATGCGAACGAGACGGAGGAACTGGTGGCGCGCGTCTTGGAACTGACCTTCACGGGGATCGGCGGAAATGAGGTGACGGTTCCTGCCGGGAAAGGGGAGGATTGAATCCTCGTTCCCCAGGTTGCGCACTTCCGGCCGCCTACTTTCGGACCACGATTCCGTACTTCCGAATCTTGGCTTTCAGGGTGTTTACCGAGATCCCCAAAGCCCGCGCCGTGGGCATGCGACTGTCCCGGTTCTTCACCAAATACCGCTCAATGACACTGCGCTCCGCCAATTCAAGGGGCGACAGCCCTGCCTGCATCGGCTGGGAGGGTGGCAGGAGCAGGATAGCTTCCTCCTCGCGGCCCGTTGCAAGGGCATCCAGAGCGACCTGCAGCTCCGGAACATTCGCGACCCATCTCTGGTTCGTGAGCCGCGCGACGATCTGCTTCGAAAGACGCTCGGGAGGATTCCCCCGGCGCAGCAACTGGTTCACCGTGAGAAACAGAACATCCTCCGGACGGTCACGGAGTGGCACGGTCTGGAAGGTGCGGCACCGGGACAGACGACTCGCAACATCCGGCGGATCACTGAGCTGGGGAGCCGCACTGTCAACGGTCAGATAGACTCTGTGTCCGACCGAGAGAAGGGGGTCGAGAACCGCTGCCGCACGGGACGCTATGGCGTCCACACCCCGCAGGAGGAGACCCTCGCCTTTCTTGGATCCCTCAAGAAACGCCTGAATCTTCTGACGAAGTCCCTCGCGTCCTTCCAATCGACATGACACCTCACGCAACGCATCCCCTCCCAGGACATGATGCAGGCAGTGTGCAATCAAACCCCGACCGGTGCCCGGTTCGCCCGAGATGACTACAGGTCCGTCAATCGACTGCACCGACGCAACCTCCATCATGAGCCGGTAGGAAGCAGGAGATATGGCAATCAATTCGCGACCGAAAAGATCGTGCATCTCACGCAGATGCTCGACGAGCCTGGGGCGTAGAGCCTGCAGATCGTATCCATCCTCCGGCGAATAGGGGAGCTGCAGCTTCATTTCGGTGGGCTGCACCTCGGCACCGAGCCGGTGTCGCAATGCTCCTTCCAGTTTCAAGACCGCAAACTGCAGCCTCTGGTTTTCCACCTCCAGTCCGTAGACAGAAGAGAGCAGGCCTTCCGGAGATGGGCCGCTGCGGCGTTCATCGCTCTGCCCGCGCACGATACGGACCACCAGTGAACGATCACGAGAGCGGAAGTCTATTGTGCGCTCAAAGCGCTCGGGCTGTTTCTCAAAGAGGAGCGAGGTCGTATCGAGCAACTGCCGCAGCTCGAATAGATTGCGTTCATCCTCCCCGGCTGCACTGTGTGCGACGCGCCGGAACACAGAGACCAGAAAGAGAGTCCTGCCATCGATCAGCAGGCGGAGAATGCCGCCGAAGACGATCAGCGTACTGAGGGGACCGAGATGGGAGAAGGATGAAACGCCCGTGATGCGGGGTAGGATGGCGTTGGTCGTGATGATGATGGCGAACGTGGCAAGCCCCGTCCAGAACACCCTCCATATCTGAAACCGCAGGAACTCCTCGGTAGTCCGGCGGTAGGTCTGCCAGCCCGTGACGAACAGAAAAAGCCCGAAAGCAGCCCAGGAAGCCACGAAATACGAGTGGAGCGGTCCGTAGGCCGGAACGATCTGACCGTCCTTCCGGGCGAAATCCTCAATAATAAGACCGCCCGCGATGAAACCGGCGAGCAGCAGGTTGTTGACCTGGAAGGCAATGTACGGCCACGCCCGGACCGGTCGCTGAAAGAGCAGGGTCAGAAAGTGCCCGAAGCTGACCAGCGTAGCAACCCCTGCGCCGAATATGACCCGGGCAACAGGGACCGAATACTGCATGGGAAATTCAGACATTCGAATCCAGAGCAGGGGATTCAGCCATAGAGCCATCGAGAGTACGAAGGCAACAAACGAGGTCCGCATTGCCCCGCGTTCCACCTTCAGGATGGCCGTCGCGACCAGAACCGCAACGACCGCATCGAGCAGCAATACCAGCAGCAGGTCGTTTGAAATCATGATGCAGCCCCCAATACCAGAATACTGTTCACACCTCCGAGCGCGTGCGAACTTATCATTACCCTGCCCGTCCTCGTGCTGCGGGGGTGAGCCACGCAGTCGAGGTCGCAGTTCGGATCCGGCTCACCGTAGTTGTAGATGGGAGGAATTGTGCCGGTATGCAGTGTCAGAGCCGAAGCCGCGATCTGGAAGGCTCCCGCAGAAGCCATCCCCGAACCGACCGCACCTTTGATGGACGTGACAGGCATGTGCGCCTCGCGCTTTCCGAATGCAAAGCGGATCGCGGTTGTTTCGGTGCGATCGATGGTACGGTCGCTTGGGCCATGAGCGTTGATATGATCCACGCCCTCGACCCCCGCCCTCTTCATAACTTCAGACCACGCCTGTCCGGACCGGTCCATCATGAATAGTTCGTTGATGTTCTCATTCGCCTGCGCAAAGCCTTCAATCTCGGCGTAGATTCGTGCTCCCCTGGCAACTGCCCGCGCCCGATCCTCGACAATGAACACGGCAGCGCCCTCTCCCAACGCGGGCTTGGTTCTGCGGGCATCAAACGGCGCAAGTGCGAGCCTCGGATCGCCGTTCTGGGTGGTGAGCAGTCCTGCCGAACAATGTGCGTTCAGAACAATTGGGGTGATGGGCGTATCCACTCCTCCGCATATCACCACTTCCGCCTGATTGTGGCGGATTCGTTCAGCACCCTGAGCAACCGCCGTCAGAGCTGAAGCGCAGGCGTTGGTGACTGTGGTCACATACCCTTCCAAACCTGCATCCAGAGCGATGGCGTTGGCGGGCGCGCTCATGATGGTTCGCAGCATTGCCAAGGTCTCCATTTCGCCTTCCTTGAAATCCAGAAGACCCGTGTCACTGCGACCGATCTGCCTTTCGAGTACCTCGAAAGCGATGCTGGCGCTGCCCAGAACCACATCCGTGCGAAACCGGTCGAAGTGAGCAAGACCGCAGTCGGCCTGAGCCAGCCGAAAGGCCACCAGAGCGAGGCGTGCCATCCGCGAGAAATGCTTCTGCTGACGCTCGGTCAGATATGCACTTTCGTCGAGGTCCCGAACCTCGGCGGCAATCTGTGTCGGGTACTTCGAAGCGTCGAACAGGGTGATTCGATCGATGCCGGTCTTTCCAGAAAGGAGTGAATCCCAGAATAGGCTGTGACCGATCCCAATGGGAGAGACCACCCCGATCCCGGTGATGACCGGTCGGCTGACTTTGGGACGCTCACGGCGCCCCCGGTGCGGCGAGAACCGATGCCAGAAAATCATGTCTGATCGTTCGACACCCTGGCACAACCGTCAAGTCCGAGCCGCGCCTGGGCAGGCCCCTTCTTGCAACCTCCAGCCGCTTCAGTCTGGGACCCCAGGTCCTTTCGGCCGCAACAGTATCTCCAGCACCGTCTGCTTCGCATCTGTACTGTATCGCATCTCTTGTCGGTCCTTTTCAGGAGGGTGTGCGCACGGACGCGCGGCCGCTCCACAGGAGCGGAATCCAGAACGGCGCCTGGTGAGGGCAGGAGGCCCGAAATCAGGGGCCCTGAGTCAAAATACGAAGTAGATGAACTGATGCACGCCCGTGGCCAGCGACGGCATCAGGACTCCACCGAGGATGGCCGCGGCCAAAAGCAGCAACCAGAAGTCGAAGCGGCGCCACCGCTCGGCGAGATTCTCTTTATATTGAAACATGTGAAACACGAAGAGCGCGAGGAACATGACGATGATTGTCTCGGTCGCGCCGATCTCTTCGAGCCGCCACACTTCTTCCCCAAAGATGCGATCCGCAAGCTGCACTTCTTCGAACGGCGCTGCTTCCACGAAATTGGTCCGCGCCGAGGAAGGCAGGTTGATGACCATGCCCCGGAACATCTCGACCATGATCCTCCCCGCGGACACGGTGCGGTCCGCGTGCACGACCGGTTGCGCGCGGAACATGAGCGCCCCAAAAGAGAAGAGCGTGAACATGAAGAAGATCTTCAACCCGATGAGGATGCGACTCTTCTCGGGCACAGTCTTGAGTCCCAGACCGTTTTCGAGTAGGCGCTCCACGGCCAGGAGCAGGCCCCACATGGCGCCCCAACACAGGTACGTGTAGTCCGCTCCGTGCCACAGGCCGCCGAGCGTGAACGTGACGAACAGATTCACGTACGTGCGAAAAGGACCGATGCGATTGCCGCCCAGAGGAAAGTAGATGTAGTCCCGTAACCAAGTGGCGAGCGTAATGTGCCAGCGCTGCCACAGCTCGCGAGCGCTCCGCGCAAAGAACGGCGCGCGAAAGTTCTCCGGTATTTCGTAGCCCAGGAGCCGCGCGCAGCCGCGGGCGATGTCCGTGTATCCCGAGAAGTCGCAGTACACTTGAAGCGAAAAACACATGCCCGCGAGCAGAATGGACCAGCCGGTGTAGGCCTGCGGCTCACGATAGACCGGTTCGAGCACCCGGCCCATCGGATCGGCCAGGAGCACCTTCTTGGCCAGCCCGCCCACGATGAGCCACAAACCGTCGTACATTCGCCGCAGCGAGATGGCGGGCCGGTCGAGTTGCTCCATGAAGTCGCTCGAACGCATGATGGGTCCGGCGATGAGCTGCGGAAAGAACACGATGAACAACAAGTATCGCGAGAAGCTGACGCGCTCGGCAATGACGCCGCGGTACACGTCGATCACGTAGGCCATGATCTGAAACGTGTAGAAACTGATGGCCAGCGGCAGAAAGAGCGACCATTCCGGCGCCTGCGCGGGCACGGGGACGCCCATGTCGGCCAGCATCCGCCGGGCAAACTCGAAATACTTGAAGATGCCCAAGTTCGTGAGATTGAGCACGACCGAAAGGCGCACGTAGAACTTGCGCCGATCGCCCTGGCGGAGCATGAGCTCGACGATCCCGAAGTTCAGGGCCGCCATGAGGAGGAAGTGCGCCGTCCAGCGCAGCCCCCACCAACCTTCCCGCTCGAGGCCCCAGACGGCGTAGAAGACAATCGAAGTCAGAACCAGGAAGTAGCGACGGGGCCTTCCCGTCAGGTTCCAATAGACGAGATATACAATAGAGAAGAAGACCAGGAAGAGAACGCTGTTGAAGAGCATGCCCGCTGCGCCTTTCGGTCAGGTCGCGGCCATGCTTGCGTTCAGGGCTTCCTCGGCAACCGGAATAAACATGCGGACCGCCTCCTCGATCGGCACGGCCAGCGTGGCCCCGCACGCGTTGCGGTGGCCTCCCCCGCCGAACTGGACCACGGCGGGCAGCATGTCGACCCGTCCGCGGGAACGTACGGACACGCGGGTCATCTCCCGTTCGCGCTCGGTGAAGAGGATCCCGACCTGGACCTCCGTCGGCTGAATGAGCTCGTTGGCAATACCCTCGAGGTCATCGTAGCTCAGGTTCAGCTCTTCCACGTAGCGGCGGCGGACGGGAATGTAGGCAAGCGTTCGGCTCTCGTTCAGACGCAGTTGGTTGTAGAGCGTTCGCTTCAGGAGCAACCTTTCGACGGGCTGGTTGTCGAGCAGGCGTTCGGCCAGCGGCGCGGGCTCCACGCCCAATTCCAGCAACTCGGCGGCAATGCGGTGCGTCTGTGCCCTGGTCTTTCCGTACCGGAAGTGACCCGTATCCACCACGATTCCCGCGTACAGGGCGCGCGCCACCTCGAGTGGCAGCGCCACGCCGGCCTGACGGCACAGCGAGTAGACGATTTCGGATGTGGAGCCCACGTCGGGAGCAAGAAACGTGGACTCGAAATCGGACGGCAGGCCGTCATGGTGGTCGATGATGACCAGGTTGGTTCTGTCCTCGTGAACGAAATTGCCCGGCGCGCCCGCGCGCTGGACGTCGGAATTGTCGACCATCACCACGGTGCGTCCCGAAAGCTTTTCTCCGGGCGTGACGTCGAAGGCGCGGACCCGACCGGCCGCATCCAGAAAGTCGAACTTCTCCGAAAGTGGCTCCTGGTTGACGATGAGTACGTCCGCGCCCCGGGTCCGCAGCAGATGCTCCATGCCGAGTTCGGCGCCCAGACCATCGGGGTCCGCGTTCTTGTGGGTCGTGATGAGAAACCGCGAGTCGCGCGAGAGACGGGCCAGCAGCCTTTCGTTGAATTCGCGCTCCTGCATCAGCGCGCCCCGGTCGCGGCGGTTTCCTGCAGCCACTCTTGGGCAGCCCCGCGCAGCGAGTCCGCGTTGTTCGCGATCTCTTCGGCTTTGACGCGATCCAGCAGCAGCCCCAGCAAGCGCCCCATGTCCGGACCGGGCTTCATGCCCAGTTCCATGAGGTCGTGCCCGCTGATGGCCAAATCGCGCAGCTTGAGTTCCGCCTCGGCCCGGCGAAGTTCGTCGATGTGACGCTGGAGGTCCTGAATGGCCCGCGGAAGCGCGGTGCGTTTACCGCTGCCCTCCCGGTCGGCCAGGCGCAGACGGATGAGATCCTGTAAGAGATCCGGACTGATGCGGCGCATGAACCGGCGCACCGCACGGTCGGTCCACTCGGAAGTATAGTGGAACATATGATTTCGAACGAGGAACCGTACGCGCTTGGAGACGAACGGCTCGAAACCGAACCGGCGCGTGATGTTGGCCACGTGTTTGGTGCTCACCATCTCGTGATTGTGGAAGGTGGCTTCACCGCCCGCTATGGGCCGACGCGTGTCCACTTTGCCGAAGTCGTGACACAGAGCAGCCATGCGCAGTACCAGATCCGGCTCGGGCACGCCGTCGCAGGCGTAGATGCTGTGGTAGAAGATGTCGTACTTGTGATAGCGGTTCTGACTGAGCCCGCGACCCGCCGCCAACTCCGGCAGGAACCACTCGAGGGCGCCGGCAGCATCCAGACACAGGAAGGCCTGACTGGGGCGACGCCCCAGAAGTATTCTCGTGAACTGCTTGCGCAGAAAGCGACGCGACAGCGTGCGCGCTTCGTCTTCGGAGAAGGCGCGGTAAAGGTCGGCACGCAGCGACGCATCCGGCTCGAAGTCGAGCGCGCCGGATAGCGCGGAGAGTTCGATGACCGCGCGCGAATCCAAGCGTTCCGCTCCGACCCAGCGCAGTCGCCCCTGCTTGAGGTCTTCCAGATCCTCAGGCGCTCCTTCCCAGCGCAGCGAGCCGACCGGAAGACGCAGACGATCGATCGACACGCGCGGGCCTTCGCTGTCATCGACCACGTTCAGGTGAAACTGACCCGTGGCGCCGTAGCGAGCTCCCGGCGGATCCTCCGGCCAATCCAAGAGCCAGCGGTGCGCGCGCGCGCTCTGACCGTCCGGTCCGGGTGGACCGTCGCCCGAGATGGCGGCCGAATGCTCTGCGGTGGAACGGTCTGCGGGAGGACGGGGCGACCGGCCGACGGGCCCGGGCATAACCATCTCCGCGACCGGCAGGCGACTCCTCCAATATACGAGGCTCCGACCCGTAAAGGATCCGCCCGCCCCAAGGTCACCGAGGCGATCGAGCAAGGCTGCAGGAGGCAGCAGGTTGTTCCTGTCGGTTTGACCATCCATGATTGGCAGACCGGTAGTGATGGGTGCGCGCGCGGGCCCTGTCCAGCACAAACCACCACGGGCAGGCCGAGCATCCTCTTCTACGTCCGGAGGCGAGGGCCCGCACCTGGTGTTAAGAAACGAATTGACTCTTCCCGGAAGCGTCCTCTTCTATGGAGAAAAAGAGCGGGTTCTCTGCATTCGTCCTCCCCGAATACCGGAAAAGCACATGGGCTGCTCCTTTCGGAAGCGGACGGCGCTGGCTGGGCCCCCCAAAGTGGGCATGGCGCGTTTTTGCGCGCAAGAGTGTTTGGCCCTGGGTGTTGTTTGGCAGGGCCTCGGGTCCGCCACGGGAAGAGAGCCATGCGAAATCGTCTGCGTATCACACTGGCCGGCTTGGGCCTTTCGGCCGGCCTCATCGGGTGTACCCCCTCCTCCCCGTACGATCCTATCGCCGCGCTCTTCGATCTGCGCGCCGAAACGCTCCAGCGCGTGTACTCGATCGGCGGTCAGGGAAATCGAACCGATGAGATCATGACCCTGCTCAACCGCACCATGCTCTCGGCTCAGAGCACGCTGTACTGCTCCTTCGAAGACGTGAACATGCCCTGGGTGATCCAGGCGCTGCTGTTCCACCGCAACCGCGGCATCGACGTGCGCGTGGGTATCGACGAAGACAACAAAGACGGGATCGGCTACACGCAGCTCGCGTCTTTCCTGGACGCGAACCCCCAGTCGGCCGGACGCAGGCTCTTTGTCGGCAACGGCGGCAGCGGGAACGTGTACCAGAACATCTGCGTGGCCGACGGCATCCGCGTTTGGGTTTCGTCGATTCCGCCTACGCTCCCGGCTGCGTACCAACTGAGCGGGTTTGCTTTCTACATTCAGAGCGGCGATGACGGCCTGGCCCGCAAGTTCGCCGTGGAGTTGGACCTCGTGACCCACGGCTCGTTCGGCTCCACCAAGCAACGCCTGAATCGCCGGAATCATTGGCTGGTGGGCGATGTGGACGTGGGTGTGTACATGGCGCCCTCCGAGTCGCCGCTTGCTTCTTTTGTAGCTCCGCGCGTCAAGGGCGCGCGGCAATCCGTCGTGGTTTTCGGAAGCGAGTTCTTCGCAAACAACGTGCAGTCCAGTTCGAGCACGCAGGGCAAGATCCGTGAACCCGGGGACGTGGCCTACGACATGAGCCACGGTTCGGCCGCCTTCCGCCAGGCAACAGGCGGTTGGTTCACCTATCGCGCCACCGATCCGGAAGTGGAACCTGAGGGCGGCACTCAGGGGATCGAAGTGGATGGCCAGAACTCCATGCAGTACCTGAAGGCCCGCGGCAACGTGGAACTGCTCGTGCACCCCGGCGATTTTCCGACCAACGGAATGCAGATTGTTCTCCTGGACAGCCCGTCGCTGGCCCTCAGCGGCGTGCGCACCCAGAACCGACCCATGGCCATCATCATGACGAACCCCATCTCCACGCGGGCGGACTCATCGCACGATGGCGTGATGTTCGTGTTCGAGAATGCCACACTCATCGACGAAATCACCCGGTTCTACGGGGAGATCCGCAACCGTAGCGTGAGTGAAACGGGGATCGGGACGACGGGGCAGAGTGTGACCACGGCCAACCAGCGGGAGGTGGTCATTTCCGAGCTGAACTGGATGGGGGGGTACAACAACTCGGGCTCCACCAGCAGCACCGCTCGCGACTACTTCGAACTCTATAATAATACGTCCAGCGTAATCAACATCTCGCGATGGCGGATTCAATGCACGGCAGCGGGCGCGTGGGCCAACGATTGCACCGCCGCCTCGCCCAGCTCCTGTTTGGTGATCCTCCCCGATCGCACGCTGATTGGCCCCGGACAATACTTCCTGGTTGCACGCAAGAGCAATACTTTCGTCTCCAAATCCAGCCTCGAGCTTTCTTCGGGTGAGCCCAACCCGGCCAATGAATGTGACCCGGGCAATGGGGGTACGTGCCTGGGCCGGTTCGAATCGCTTGGTACATCCTTCGATCAATGCCGGTTGCTGGATCCGAACATGACTGTCGTGGACACCGTGGGCGTAAGCGGAAGCCTCTTCTCCTCGGACACGAATCGCTATGGGCTCAACGATACGACAAACCTGAACCGCAGGTCGATGGAGCGCAAGACGCTGTCAACGGATGGAACCTCCGCCTCGAACTGGCAGACGAATGCCAGCACGACCATTAACAACTACAATATTCGGGCAGACTATTCCCAGCGCTCGTATGGGACCCCTGGCTACGCGAACGGCCAGGAAGGCTTGGTGCTGCAAAGCGCTACACCCACCAGCGCAACTTCCCTGAAGGCCGCCTTCTCGGCCGCGCCGGACGCTGGCTCCGCCGCGAACGCGGCCAACTACTGCATCGGCTTGGGGACCGACACAACGTCATGCTCCAACGTCCTGTCCGTTTCAGAAGCAAGCGTGGATGGAACGACGGTCACGCTAACCACGGCTGCGCAGACGCGAGGAAGCTCCTACAAACTGTTCGTCAACAACGTGACGAGCGCCACCGGGGCCGCATTGATCGCAAACACGGCTTCCTTCACGGGATACTTTGTGCAGGCCACCATCGTTCTCAATGAGGTGGCGGACAACGAAACTCGAGATCTCATAGAATTGTACGTTGTCTCCGGCGGCAGCCTCCTTGGTTACGAGCTGTACGAAGGGACTGGAGTCAATCTACTCACATTTCCCGATGCAGAGGTCAGCACGGGAGACTACATCGTTGTGCATATGGCTTCGACGATGGCTCCCGGTGAAACGGATGAGACCTCATCAAAAACCCAAGCGACTCATGCATCTGCGCTGGCGGGGGCGTGGGACTACTGGTCCGCAGACTCGGGGATCTTCAACACGGACCAAACGATTACTCTGCGTTCCGCATCGACGGGCGCGATTGTGGACGCAGTAATATATGCGGACAACTCGGGAGGTTTTGGTGGAACCGGCCAAGCCAATGCAGTCTCTGCGGGGCAGTGGACGCAAGCAGGTGGCTCCTTTGTCGAAAGCGACGCAGTGAACACAGCGACAGCGGCTGGAAGCTCGTACCAGCAAATCAGCAATGGCTCCACGAACAACGGCAACAATACGCGGTGGCAGGTCCGAGCGCTGACAATCGGCGGGCCGAACGGATTCAGTGTGACAGGTGCCACCGGAAGCACCAACACATCGGTGCAGGTCACCTTCAACGAAGCCCCCACAGCGGGAGCCGGTGGCACAGGTTCCGAGAACACAGCTAACTACAGGATCGCGGCCTCCTCGGATACTACGTGCGCAACCTCCGTCGTGAATGTGACCGGCGCAGCACTGGCCGGCAGCATAGTAACCCTGACGACAGCTTCGCAAACGCCTTCCACGGCCTATCGAGTCTGCGTTAGCAACGTGACAGCGCAATCGGACGGTTCGTCCCTTTCTGCCACGAGCGCCACATTCACCGGTTCGGGCGCATTGTTCAGTTTCACCAACTGGACCGCCAGTGGCACGGTATGCCCGGGAGGCTGCCCCAGCGGAATGAACTTCCGATGTTCGGGTACCTTAGACCCGGACCTCTCTGCTACTATCGCCGGCAGCTACACCGGGGCAACGAATGTGGGGGCCACTTCTTTGGGCCTGCGCGGTGAAGCCGCGAACGGGATCAGCATCTCCAATGCCGGGACCGCGAGTGCAATTTGTCACACGGGCGCGGCCAATGGTTTCATGGCGGGCCTCGATGTTGCTCTGAATACGACCGGCAAAACAAACATTCGAGTCTCGTGGTCCGCAGCACAGATCGCCGATCAGGGGCGTGAATACGGGCTGCGGCTCCAGTACAGCACCGACGGCGGAGGATCGTTCAATGATGTGACTGGGCCTGTGGAATTCAGTTCGGTCACGGCGGGCACCAGCACAACGTTCAGCAGCTTTGGCCCGACCACGCTACCTGTAGCAGCGGAGAACAACGCAAACTTGGTGTTGCGCTGGCGCTATTACTACATCAGCGGCGCTTCGGGAAGCCGGACTCGGATCGCAATCGACGAGATCAGCGTCCTGGCGGATTGATGAACCAACGGGGAAAACGGATGAGTCTGGCAGGCTGCAGCACGTCGGCGAGGAGGACAACTGGGCCCAGTCTGCCTCTGGGCGGCCTGACAGGGGTCCGAGTCTGCGTCAAACCCTTGGGCGCCCTTCTGCTCCTCCTCCTCACTGCCTGCAGCAACCTCGAGGGCCTGCTCGACAAGCTCGCGCCCCCACCAGGACGCCTGGCCAGCCAGGAGCAGGGCTACGTGGAGTTCGATGACACGGGCAACATCCTCGTGGCCATGAACAATTTGGAATTCTCAACCAATCCCCTGTTCTCCGAGGGCTCGTACATCGGGGCCTGGGTGTACAAGCGGGGCGCAAACGCGCGGGCCGTGTGCTGCTACGACGGCTTCGAGAGCCTCTGTCCTACGGAGCAGGAAGATGCCTGCATGATCGGCGTGGCCTTCTCCAACGACCTGGCTTTCGCAGGCAATTTCTACCTGCACGTCCGCCCACCCAAACCGTTTCCCCGCAATGCCGCGGCTTTCCACATGCCGGTCTATGTGGCCGACAAGAGCGGCATTCCCCAGAACTACCAGGGCGAGTACAACACCTTCTCGAGCCCCGTGAATGCGGTCGGTGACCGCGAAGTCTACGACCTCTATCTTGGCGTTTACTACAACGTGGCGGATGGAACCGGGCTGCGACCGATCAACAAAGAAGCTGAAGTCGTTTCCGGAACTCTCTTCTATTACTCGGCGGCCCGGCCCGACTACATGTCTCCGGTGATCCCCATCGAATCGCGCTTCTTTCCGGAAAGCACCACGGACCGCAAAGGCAGTTGGTATCCCATTCCGCATCTGGCCTCTTGGTCGACTGTGGTACCTGGCGCTTCCCTCGACCTGAAGGGCGTCGTGATCAACGAAATCGGCATCGACTTTGGCGGTGGCACGAACAATGACTTCGTGGAACTCTACAACACCAACAGCTACGCGGTCGACCTAACCTTGGCGGGCGGCACGATCATGCGCGATGATAATTGCACGATCTCGGGCGGCAGCGTCACACAGAAGACGACACTCAACGGTGTGATACCGGCGAACGGATACTTCGTCATCGCACGATCGAGCGCCACCGCCGCCCTCCCCAACGTGAGTCAATTCTGGGATACGAGCAACGGCGGCAATATCACCGGAGACTACTGCATCATCCTCACCAGCTCCAAGACCGCCCCCACATCCGCGACCTCGGGCAACGTTATCGACTTCGTGGCAACCACGGGCGGCACCGACTCGGAGGGCGGAGTGTTCGCGCCGGTCCCGGCTGCCGGTCAGTCCGTGGGCCGCTGCCCGAATGGCCAGGACACGAATGTCAACAACGTGGACTTTCCGGCGGCCACGAACACGCCCACACCGGGAGCAGCCAACACCTGCCCGCCCTAGGACTCCCGAAATCAGACGAGCTAACCCGTTGAGAAAAAGACAAAACGACAAGGCCTGACGCAACACAATGAACCGACCGAAACGAACGTATAGAATCCGGCCATATTTCTCGAGCCGGGGTCGCCTCGCGCCATGGCTCGGTTTGATTCCCACCCTCCTCCTGTTGCCCCTTTCACTCGGAGCCCAAGACAAGATCCCGCGCGTCAAGGAAGGCCAGCAGCCGCCCCCCGGAAAGGGAGACGAAATCGTCATCGAAGGCAAGAAGGACGCCAAGAAAGAAGAGCCAAAGAAGGATGAGCCGAAGAAAGAAGAGGCGAAATCGGCCAAGGATGCAAAGACGCCCGCCAAGGCCGAGTCCAAGAAAGAAGCCAAGTCGGACGATAACAACTTCGATTACGACCAGAACCACTTCCGAATCGATCCTCTGTTCAAAAAGGGAATCGTGGAGCGCTTCCAGTGGAAGGTCAAGTTCTGGACCTCATTCAACGCCTTCAACAATACCGACTTGCGCGAGCTCAACGACAGCACGGAAACCGACATCGAGAACACGGACGACCGGACGCAATTTGCCCTGAGCGGCGCCGAGCTGGACATGTTCATTCCGATCAACCCCCGGCTCGATTTTCGTATCGACCTCTGGAAGACCGGCTTCTGGGGTCACGACCAGCTCGGCGGCCGTGATAACAACAACGACCCGCGCGACACCTTCTCCGGCTCCAACACCGTCAACTTCGGCCTCGTGAACCTGAACGTTCACTTCATCAAGAGCCCGACCCGGGACAAGAAGATCGACCTCATCGTGGGCCGACAGGACTTCCGAATCGGCGGCGTGGTCACCGAAGACTTTTTCCAGCGTGATGTCATCGACGGTTTCGTGCTATCAGCTTCTTGGAAGCCGTTTGGTCGCCTCAACATTATGCTTTTTGATTACTTCTCGAATGGCGCCGACACCGAGGATGTGTACTTCGTCACCTACATCAGCCACGACAACGAGAAGGTCGACGGCTTCGATGGGAAGGTGGATACGTATCGCTACGGGTTCGTCTACACCTACCCGGTCATCGGGGACAGCGAACTGGGCGGCACTCACCTCGAAGGTCGGGTCTTTTGGTACCTGGCCCGCTACGGCGCGGGCAACGAGGGCGGCTCCGACCTGTCCACGCTTGGCGTCAGCGGCAACTTCCCCGACGACGACTACACGATCATGCGGGGCGCCCGGATCAACACCGGCTGGCGGGACTATATCAAGATCTCCGCCACCTGGGCCGAGAGCTTTGGTGTGGATCGCCGCAAGCCGGTGAACCTCATCTACAATCAGGACATCGATACCAACGGGTCGGCCTACGACATCCAGGGCCTCGTCCAGTATGATCTGGCCGACCTCATCAAGTGGCAGATCAAGCCTGCTTTTGTGGCCTCGTACTTTGTGGCGAAGGGCGGCCGCTACTACATTGACGGCACACAGTACTCGCACGGCTTCGTGAGCTTCAAAGGAGACCGGATGGGCGGTATCGTGCACGCCCTGAACTACGGAAACCATCCCAGCGCGTTCACGGACGACGACGGTATCGACGACTGGCCGTTCGAGCGCCGGCGGCGCACGGGCACGGAGGTGACGCGCGCGGGCCTGCGCATCACCCTATGGAAGGAACTCACGTTTCGCGCAGATGCCTGGTGGTTCAAGGACACCAACGCAAGCGATCTCCTGGCCGGTCAGGGAGATACGGTCACTCAGAACGTGTCTCTTGCCATCGCGCAGCCCGTCTATCAGGCGCAGACTTCCACTCTGGCCGCGCAGCGTCGGTTCGGCGCCGACTTGGGGCGCGAAGTGAACGTCGGCATCGACTGGCGCGTTTACAAGAACTGGGACGTTTGGGTGACGGGCGGATGGTTCGACCCGGGCCGCTACTATGCAACGACGGGCCTCGTGGCCGGCGCTCCGGAAGGCAGCCATCGTGCTACGGCCTTCCAGATGGGAACGAGTTTTTATTTCTGAAACCGCGCCGGGGTGATGCGGTAGAGACGATATGGGGTGAACGAGATGGAGAAGCCAAGCAACACGCACGACGAACGACCCAGGCCGAGCGGGCGGCCCCGCTGGCCGGCCTTTGTGGCGACGGCATCGCTGGCCGCGCTCGCCGCCTGCACGCCGGGCATGGCGGACAAGCTCTTTGGAGATCCACGCTTCATCCTGGGGCTCACCAGCCTTCAGTCCTACTACACAGAACCCGGCGTGGACCGATTCACCCAGCTCGATAAGAAGATCGACCTCAAGCTGGTCGAGCTCATCGAGGAAGCTGAGAAGTCCGTCGATGTGGCGGTCTACAACCTGAGCCGTGATTCGATCATCGAAGCGCTCACCCTGGCCGAGGAACGTGGCATCAAGGTCCGCATGGTGGGGGACGTGGACGAAGTCGTGACCGACGGCTATCGCAAGATCCTGCGCACGCCCATTCCCTTCTCCTTGGGCAATACCACCGCCATCCAGCACAATAAATTCGCCGTCGTCGACAAGAAGCATCTCTTCATGGGCACGGGCAACATCACCACTTCCGGCTTCATTCAGAACAACGAGAACTTTCTGATCATGGAAAGCGAGTCCATGGCCCGCGATTTCACTAACGAGTTTGAGCAGATGTACTTCGGCAAGTACGGCAGCAAGAAGGCGCCGCTCACCTCGAATTTCCACCATCGCATCGACTTTACGAATCTGGAACTGTACTTTTCCCCCTACAACGGTCAGGAGGCCATGGACCGCATCATCGAACTTGTGAACAACGCGCGTACCAGCGTGAAGTACATGATCTTCGCCCACACGCACGACGAACTTTCGACCGCCAAGATCCGTGCGGCCAAGCGTGGCGTGCTGGTAAGGGGCATCCACGACTCCACTTTCGTCAACGGCACTTCCGAAGAAGCGCCGCGCTTCTGGGGCGCCGCGCAGCACATGCCCAATCTCCAAGTGCGGCGAGACGGGAACGAAAACACGGCCACCATCGGCCTGGCTTCCCACGGCGGAAAGTTGCACTGCAAGTCCATCATCATTGATGATGAGGTGATCTGCACGGGTTCGTTCAACTGGTCCAACAACGCGGTGGAGAACAACGACGAGAACATGGTCTGCGTCTTCAATCCGATCATTGCCCAGACGCTGGCGCGCCAGTGGCAGGGGATTTGGGACGTGTCTCAGCCGGTGACCAACCTGCTGCGCCACCCCAGCGGGGACACAGCACAGCCGGGAGAAGTGGTGATCTCGGAGGTGATGTGGGCGGGGAGCTACGATGGCTCCAAGAGCCCTACATTTTTGGACAACACCGATGATTGGATTGAATTGTACAATACATCCGATCGTGACATTGACATTTCCCATTGGTCCATCACATGGGACGGCAACGAATCCGTATTCTACCCGATCCCTGATGAGTACAACTGGTTCAAGGACGGAGTGGCGAGCCGGCACTATTTCACAGGCAGGCTGATTATCCCGGCCAAGGGACATTTTCTGCTCAAAGGCCAGAACCAGAGCATCAACAATTCGGACAACAAGGTTTCGGGGGTTAAGAACTTCGCATTGAGTTCGTCCGGCTTTCAAGTGCGACTCTACGATGTTACTATGACGCTGATAGACCAAGCGGGAAACGGCGACCCTCCTGCTGCCGGACGGATTGACAACACGCAGTTGCTCGTATTCTCAATGGAGCGGTTCTTCTACCCAAGTAACCATGCCCAAGCCGGAAAGGCTCTCCCGGGGGCGGCTGCTGGCAGTTGGTACACAAGTAACGGCAACGGCGGAAACGTCCTCGGAAACAGTTGTGCCGCCTTCGGTCCGTGTGGAGAGTACCAGCTTCTGGAGGAGTTCATCACCAATACTATTGGAACCCCGCGCTATTCTGGGAATGGAAGCGTTGCCAGCCCAACATCCGTCCAGTCCACTGCGTTTGGTGGAATCGGCCTGGCTCAATACAGCGTACGCAACGTTCCCATCCGGGCCCACTCGACTAGCAGCACATCAGCAGTAGTGCAAATGCGCTGGGCGCTTGTCGAGACTCCGACGGTCAATTCGAACGTGACCTGTGCAGTGTTCGCCGGCAATAACTGCCCGGCCTCACTTGATCCTTCCGACCCCTCAAAGATTCTGGTCACAACAGGAACCCAAACGGCTGGCGGCCAGAACCCGTTGATAATCGTGGGGCTTTCTACCGGCGGGTTTGGTGTAACGGGCAACACGAAGGATGTTGCGGGACCGACAAGCGACATAGCCGGCGGCCGGATCGATTTTGAGGGCCACGGCAACGGCCGTGCAGACGTGAGAATCACGACAGTAGCACCCGCCGTAGCGGGCAGCGAGGATGTGATCATCCTTCAAGCGGTTACCTCTGGGACCGTCCAAGACCTCGGCATATACTACTTCGAACCCGGTTTTGGTGTTTTCCCCCCGATCCTTCTCTACCGCATGGCCGATGTCCCCATCACTGTCGGGCAAACGATTCGGCTGACGCTCGATCGACCGACAACCGTCTCAGATGACCAACGCTGCTTGGGCGGCTGTTTCAACGTAGGCGACGGCGCCTCATATGACATTGCGCAGAACACTGCCGGGGTGTGGGATGTTTTCAGTTCCCAGCCGGGGATTCAGTCAACGGATGGCGTGATCTTCCTTGCCTATGGGGTGAACGAGACCCCCATCGATGGGATGTGCTATAGCAACAGAGACGGGGACGCGCTGGAAGGCCTCATGAAAGGAGGGTTCCGGCAGATGTACAACTGGCCAGCCAGCGTCTATCCGATGACTGTGTTTGCCGTCGATAACAACAATGACTTTCTCGTTCAGAGTCAATGCGCGGACTATTCGCGCGGGGGAACCAGCAGCAGCGCCAACAACCTGTTCCGCCAAAACGTGAACGCCACCGGGCCATCGGCTTGGTCGTGCAAGACGACGATTGGCGGCGGGACGGACTGCTGACGTGCTGACAACAATGCCGGGGGATGACAGCCCCGGTGTCGGTCTTTCCAGACTCAGGGCCCTGTGCGACTTTGTGCGTCGGACACGGTGTGATCTCCAAAGTGCGCTTCCCCTCTCACCGACCTGTATCATCCTTGCCATTGGGTTTTTTTTCCATTCGAGCCAGGCTCATCGCGCCGCCACTGCCCTGACCGCGCAAGACACACCAACCCGCACCAAACCCGCCTGCCTCACCGAAGCGCGCGAGAAATACCGCGCCGCGCTCGCCGCGTGTCGCAAACAACCCTTCGGTCCGGGTCGTCGCAGTTGCCAGGACCGCGCGGATCGTGCAGATGAGCGAGCGCGCGCGGCCTGTCGGCGCCTGCGCACCCGTTGACGAAACCATGGACCCCACGCTCACAGCCACACTCGTCGGCGGCGCATTCGCGATTGGCGGCGCCCTTCTCGGCGCCATCGCCTCCATTGTGGCGGCCTCCCTCGGCTACCGCAAAGCGCGGGCGGCCAAGACCATTCAGGATCTGGCCGACGAAGTCGTCGGCTACCATCGCCTCGAGAAGCTCTACATTGCCGAACTATCGGAAGCCACCGGCCGCTCCAGGCTCACCATCATGCGCGCGACGCGAGGTCGCGTCGGACAACCGCGCCCGAGCATGACCGAGAACGAGGCCGTGGGCATCAAACGTCGCTGGAGTTGATTTCGCCACGGCGCGCTGCCCGGTGCGAACGAGCGGCGTCCCCCACCCGCGCAACTCGCGGTCACGTGCCTTCAGGCTGGATGAGCCCGCGCAGGGCCAGGTTGTCGGTGATGCGATCGATGCGGACGCGGAGGTCACGCTGGTGGTCCGCAGCTCGATGGCGCGAGAATGGTCGCGGCTGCAAAGGGGCGGGTTGGCCTTCAGGTGAAGAGATTATCATATCGTTAATTAGTGTTATCAGATCGATAGCGTAGCCCATTTTCAGGTCATAATGTATTGTCGCATTGGGCGGCGGGCGGCGTCTCTCGCCGCCCGCCCGCTTGGCACGGAGAACCTTCTACAGCCGTGCCAAGAGGCCTTTCCAAGGAGGAATTCCGGCATCTGAAGCTTGGGACCGAGGATGGCAGGTGCGATACGGGCCCGCGACGCCGCCCGGGAGGGGATCGTGCCGCCAACCTGGCATGGGAAATGCTATGTCGTGGTGATGCCGCTGGAGGCGGCCACGAAGATGAAACAGAACCGTACTTCATGCGAAAGACTTACCTCAATAATCATGAGTCTGGCGTTGGCCTCGATGCTGGTCGTCGGAGCCCACTGCACAGTCGAGGATCAGGCGGCTGACCCGACCGTGGCGGGAATCGCCACTTTGTTCGATCCGAGCTTTGGAGCGCGCAGCCTGACGCTGGTGCCGCATCCCATCGTTCCCTACACGGGCCCGGTCATCACCGGCGGCTACGTGATGACGCACGAGCATCCCACCTACGGGATGGCCTTCGGCGGCAACTACGCTTTCGCCGGTTCTTCGGGCAACTACCAGAACGGCGTGATGGAGACCGGCTACACCGCTTCGTGCGGCGGGTGCGGGGCCCTTTCCAACTGCGACCACGGCGAAGTCAAAGGAAGCTTCACCGCCGCGCTCGGCGCGCTGGGTCGCGACATGGGCGATCACTCCAGCTACATGGGTCCGCTGCACAACTCCAACTCGCACCTCCGCTACAGCAGCGACTGGGTGAAGGAAGCTTACAGCCCTACCGAGTCGACCTACCGCGACACGAGCATGAAGGTGATGGTGGCCTTCGCCGTAGAGAACGAGGCGATGTGCGAGCAGCTCTACTACGTGAACAACGGCAACGGCGGCCCGGGCGGCAACGGCTACTCCTGCTCGCGCGGCGACAGCTACAACTCGCTTTCGCGTCAGATCAGCAGCATCAAGTCCTGGGTATCGGCGCACAGCACCTGGATGGAGATCGCCTATTCGGCCGCGGACGCGCGTCGCATCGTGGCCGATGGGAAGCTCGCCATCATCATCGGGATCGAGTCCGAGTACTCCTTCGGCGCCGAGAACAAGACTTTCGATCCGGTCGCCAGGCTCCAAACGTACTACAACCTCGGTGTGCGCACCTTCTACCTGGCTCACAAGATCAACAGCCGGCTTGCGGGCGCGGACATCTACTACCCCAAAGACACCGACGCGGGGAAGGCCATCCGCGCCACGCAGGCCATCTCGGGTTGCTTCTACTACGATGACAACGTGGGCAACTTCCCGCTGCTCGACGGCAGCTTCAACTACTGCAACAACGACAGCAAGTGTGGCGCCAACGCCTTCAAGGGCAGCAAGCTCTTCGACAGCTGCAACTACAAGCTCTCGGAGATTTCCGAAGTGAACATGGCCGACTACGTTCTTTTACAGGGAGGCGGCAAGTTCAACGGCTTCAGCATCTATCCGAAACCTCCGGGTTTCAGCGGCACGGGCGGCTCCTACATGGACGGCACGATCGAACGCAATCGCCTCGGCCTTTCCACGGATGGGGAGCGCGTGGTGCGACGGGCCATGGAGCTGGGCATGATCATCAACCTGGATCACGTTTCGAGCGAAGCCCGTGCGGACATCTACGCGATTGCCCAGAGCGAGTTCGGCAACTATCCGGTGAACGCGCTGCACAACAACCCCAACGAGAAACTGGTGGGCTCATCGGATACGCCGCATCCACACGAGTACGACTTCGACAAGAGCGAGCGCGACTACATCCGCAACACCGGTGGGGTCTTCGGCGTCCGACTCGGACCGGTCGATTCGAGCGGCTACGGTGCCTCCGGCGTCACCGCCAACTGCCCGGGGACGAGCACCGAAACGGCGAAGATACTCGCCTACCTTTTGGACGAGGGCCTGAACATCGGCTACTCCCTGGACTTTGCCACCGTCACCGAAGGCGTACACTCGCGAACGATGGAGGGCTGCGGCACGTCGCTGGGCACGGATTACATCCACGCTTACGGTTCGCGGACGGCCGAAGGCCTTTCGCACATCGGGATGATGAAGAAGTGGCACAAGGAACTCGAAAGCGTCGGCCTGAACTCCAGCTATCTCACCAAACTCAAGAACGACGGCGCGGAAGGCTTCGTGCGCATGTGGGAGGTTTCGGAGTATCGCGCGACGCACCGCTGAACCGGTGACGGCCGCAGTCCCGCCCGCCTGCCGGTGGCCCACCGGCGCGCGGGCGTGGGACCCCGGCACACGCGCGAACCCGGCGCACGCGTAGGGCCCGGCGACGCGCAGGGCCCGGGCTGGCGAGGGATCGTCCGCAGCGCGATGAGAAGCCAGGACGCGACACTGCGCAACTCGCGCGACCGGCCCCGCAAGCCGTTGACTCGAAGAGGTCGTGCCGCGAGCCTTGCGCATGGCGCTGCGCTCGCACCCCTCGTACCCGTCCCTCCATCTCGTCGACCATCCGCTGGTGGCGCACAAACTCACGAAGCTGCGCGACGTCACCACCTCTAAGAAGAAGTTCCGCGAGCTGGTGTACGAGCTGACCCTGCTCCTTGCCTACGAAGCCACCGCCGACCTGCCTCTGGGCCATGAAGAGATCGCCACGCCGCTGGAGATGGTAGAGGCGCCCGTGATTGTCGGCAAGAAGCCGCTCATCGTGCCGATTCTGCGCGCGGGGCTCGGGATGGTGGACGCCTTCCAGGATCTCATGCCGGGAGCGCGCATCGGGCACCTCGGCATGTACCGCGACGAAAAGACCCTCGAACCGCAGACCTACTACTTCAAGATCCCGTCCGAAAACGAGGGCCGTCGCACGTTTGTCCTGGATCCAATGCTCGCCACCGGCGGAAGCGCGGCTGCGGCCGTCAGCGTGCTGCACGAACGCGGCATTTCGCACCTGACGTTCGTGTGCATTCTCGCCTCACCCGAAGGCGTGCGTCGACTTTCCGGCGCGCACCCGGGCCTGCCCATCATCGCGGCCTGCTTGGACCGGGAACTCAACGACAAAGGCTACATCCTGCCGGGCGTGGGCGACGCAGGCGATCGCCTCTTCGGCACGAGGTAGTGTGCACAATTCGTCGGCACGCGGTGCCCGGGTGTGGGTGCGTGCACTCAGGACCCTGTCTTTCATGGCTCCTGACGGCTTAACGGGGTTGACGGCGAATCGTCGCCGGGCGAAGGGCGGGCATTCACCATGAGCGACGGAAATCCGACCAACCTCAATCGCTACGGCCTGAGCATCCTGTTCTCGGAGGCAGAAATCGCCAGGGCCATCGAGCGGATGGGCCAGGAGATCACCGAAGCCTACCGCGAACAGACGGTCACCGTCGTCGGAACCCTCAAGGGCTGCTTCATGTTCATGGCCGATCTCGTGCGCCACATTCACGTCCCGCTCCAGGTGGAGTTCATCGAGGTCAGCTCGTACGGAAATCAGGCCAGCAGCTCGGGCATCGTCAAGATTACCAAGGACCTCAAGTACAGCATCGAGGGCGCGCACGTCCTCCTCGTGGAGGACATCATCGACACGGGCCTCACGCTGAACTTCCTCATGGAGAACTTCCTGCTGCGGAAGCCCGCCTCGGTGCGCATTGCCAGCCTGCTGGTCAAGGACGCCAAGCAACAGCTCAACCACGCCATCGACTTTCGCGGGTTCAACATCGAGGACCAGTTCGTGATCGGATATGGAATGGACTACGCGGGCAAGTTCCGCAATCTGCCGCATGTCGCTGTGCTCGAAAGCCATCAGTTGCAGCTGTTCGCCTGACATTGGACTGCAATGATACAATGGACAGGGGTCATACGCCGGCGCCCGGCCCGCAACTTTTGGCGCGACGCTTTGGCAGTCGCCTTCGCCATCACCTCCGTCGGCGGTTGCGTCCACGTTCCGCAGACGACGGCCCTCGACCCCCGACTGCCCCGCGTCGTGGTGGACGGTTATCCGTTCCACGTGCGCACCTTCGGCCGGGAGGGGACGCCCCCGGTGATCGTCCTGCACGGGGGGCCGGGCGGGGACATGCAATACCTCCAGAGTCTCTCGGCGCTCGGCTCGGACTATCACGTTCTCTTCTATGATCAGAGAGGGACCGGTCTTTCCGCGCGGGACGATGCCGCTCGCCACAGCATCGACCTGTTCCTGTCCGACCTGGACGGGATCGTGCGCGCGCACGCGGGCAGTCGCCGGGTTCGACTCGTGGGGCATTCGTGGGGAGCCATGCTCGCGGTCGCCTACACCGCCCGTCACGGCGACCGGGTTTCGCATCTCGTGGCGTCGGAACCAGGCATTCTTTCACCGAACTCGGCGGCCGAGTTCTTCCCGAAAGTCAAGGCCACGCAGTCGCTTTCGACGAAAGGCACGCAGCACGTGAAGGTCACTCAAACCGGACACAACTTGTTCACGACGGCTTCGGCTCCGCGCGCGGTCGCCGCGGTGGCTGATTTCCTGCGATGAGCCAATCGACGCCCGCGCAGGTCTTTCGGGCGGAGGCCTTCCTCCTGGCCATGACCGTGATTTGGGGCGGCACGTACATTGCCACGAAAATCACGCTCAAGGAGACAGGGCCCTTCTTCGTGGTGGCCGTGCGCTTCGGCATTTCGGCCGTCCTTTTTCTACACTTCGCGCGGGGACTTCGGCGTCACACGATACACCGCGGCGCGATTCTCGGGTTGCTCGCCTTTCTGGCCTTCGCCCTCCAGACGATCGGACTTCAATACACGACGACCGCGCGATCGGCCTTCATCACGGGCCTTTTCGTTTTTTTCACGCCTCTGTTCGACTGGCTCTGGAAGGGCCGCCGCGTACCGACGGGCGTGGCGCTTGCCCTGCCGGTGGTGCTCACGGGCCTGTATCTTTTGGCGGCACCCGAGGGTCGCCCGCCGAATCTGGGCGACTACCTCACGCTCGTGTCCGCAGTCGTCTTCAGTCTGCACATCATCGCCCTCGACGATTTCACGCGCCAGGATGACTTCCGCGGTTTGCTCTTCGTACAGTTCGCATCGACCGGACTGTTCGCACTCGTTCCATCCCTGTGGTTCGAGCCCTTCCCGCGTTCCCTTTCGTTCGAGGCGATCGTGTCTCTCCTCTATCTAACGCTCTTGGCCACGTTCGCTTTGCTCTACATTCAGATGCGCTTCCAGAAGGAAACGACGCCGGTTCGGGCCGCGGTCATCTACTCACTCGAACCTGTCTTCGCAAGCGTCTTTGCCCTGCTTCTGCTCCGGGAGCAACTGGGCACGCGCGAAGTGGTCGGTGGCGCGCTGCTCGTCCTTGGCGTGCTCATCTCGGAGTTGTGGGGCGCCTTCCGCCAGCGGCGGCAGCTGAGATAGCCTGTATGCTTCATGAGCAAGGAGGCATGCTCGATTCGCCGCGTTGACGCAACTCGAGGACGCGGTGAAGGGCTCGGCCGAAAGGAGCTCGGGACTTCAGCCCCAGAGGCCCGTGCGGATCGTGTCGTAGAGGTAGTAGGTGCCGGCAATCAGCGCGATGTGGTAGACGTCGTTGTGCAGCTTACGGCTTCTCAGGAATTCCACCTTCGAAAGCGCGATCCACGCCAGGTTCGAAGCAAAGAGCGCCAACCACGCCAGTCGCACCACCCCGGTCGTGAGAATGCCGCAGACAAGGAGCGCTCCCGCCACCGCCACGGCGATGTAGCCGAACCATCCGCCCATGGTGTAGAGACTGCGGACGTACAGAGCGCACAGGATCACGGTGGCCGCGGTTCCTGTCACGAGAAACACAGGGCCCACGCGAACGGCGGCAAACGTGGCGGCGTTGAGGAATACCACGTTTACTGAAATGAGGATCCACACGAAGTTGTGGCGACGGGGCACGTGCTCCACAGCAGGCAGGTGTACGATCACGCCAAGGAGCTTGGCAGTCAACGTGAAAGCGAACATGGCCACAATTTCCAGGGTGTACGCCTTTTCGCCGGAACGAAAACCCGTGTACACGAGGAAGGTGTAGATGGCAAGCGCCGAGGCGTGCATGGCGTTGGTGATGGAGTTTAGCATCAGCGTTTGGGTTGGGCGGCGGGCTTCACCTGCTCCTGGGCTATGACCCGAAAAGCCCGACGGATGGGTTCGAGCTCCCTGTCGAACGAGCGCACGAAACAAAGCCAAGAATGAACGCCCAAAATGAAGTAGAGGACGGCGTTCCACGCAAGGCCGATGGCTGCCAGGCGCGCCGCGCGGGCGCCGCGGAGGGCCGTGGCGGAGATTTCCTGGTCTTCCGGTTTGGCCACGAGCTGAACCCACCGTGAGGGAAAGAGCGAACGGCCGCGCGCACGCTCCTCCCACCACAGAAAGCCCAATCCCGTGCCTGCCGCAAGCACGGCCAGGGTCAAGGTGAGCGGAAAGAGAATCGGGACGAAGCTCAGCACGACGGCCGCTACGGCCAGGCCGAAGGCCGCCGCCAGACCGAAGGAACGCAAACGATCCTTCACAGCGCCTCCATGCGAAAGTGCTTTCTCTCGGCGAGCTTCCAGGAAAACGATCCCCACAGCGGGGCGCGCGCGGAAAACCGCCGTTCACGCACAGGAGCAAATGACGTGGCAACAGTAACGCACAAAGGCAACACCATCCGACTCGAAGGGAACCTGCCCCAACCAGGCGATCCCGCGCCGGACTTCCGTCTGGTCAAACAGGATCTCTCCGAAGTCAGCCTCAGTGACTTCGAAGGCAAAGTCAAGGTGCTCGTGGCCGTCCCCAGCCTCGACACAGCCGTTTGCGCAAAAGAGGCCCGTGAGTTCAATACCAAGTTCTCTGGTCGCAGCGACGTGAACGTAATCGTCGTCTCCGGAGACCTGCCGTTCGCCATGAAGCGCTATTGCGCGGCCGAGGGCGTCGAAAACGTGATTACCGGTTCGCAGTTTCGGGACATGAACTTCGGACGCGCGTACGGAACCCACATCACGGAGGGCGGCCTCAAGGGACTTTCCGCCCGCGCGGTCTTTGTGGTGAACCGGAAAAATCAGGTCACCTACACCGAACTCGTGCCGGACATCGGGCAGGAACCCAACTACGACGCCGTGCTGGCCGCGGTCGAAAAATCGTTGTGAGCCTCGCTCGAGCCCTGGACGACCTGGAACTGCTGGCGCGTGACCGTGAGGCCGCGCTGGATACTTTTGCCAGGCGCGGCCGTGAGCGCAGTTGGGACATCTTCCGGCGGATCCACCTGCCTCTGCTGCTCCTGTACCCCGCGGCCGCGCTCCTGTGCCCCCTCTCCTACATCCTCGGTCGTGGACCCAGCCTGACGGGTGTTTTGGTTCCCGCCATGCTCGTGGTAGTCTTCTTGGTGCAGGCCGCGCTCTTCGATCGGGTCCTCGAGTACGGTTCGCATCGCACACTGGAAAGCGAAGAGGAGCCGCGCTTTGCGCAAATCGCCCTGTACTTCCACCTGCCCCTTTCAGCCGGCGGCATCTTCTTCCTGATCCTGCCCGCGCTGGGCTACATCATGCTCCTCCTGGGCGCTCTCTTCTGCGTGGGGCTCTCCATCTTTGCGCAGAGTCGGGCGAGAGGCGTGAGTCTGGCCCGCGCTCTGACCGCGTACATCTCAGCCGCACTTCTGCCGCTTTCTCTTCTGTTCGTGCTGGCGGTCGTCTACAACCTCTATCACACGGTCGCGGTTCTCCGGGGCCTGAATTGAAGATCCATCTGGTCGGCGTCGGCGGGGTGGCCATGGGCAACTTCGCCGCCTTGCTGCGCGAGTTGGGTCATGAAGTCACCGGTTCGGACGAGAAGCTCTATCCACCCATGTCGGATCGGCTGGCCTCGTGGGGCATCGAGGCGCGTCCCTACTCCAGGGAGAACATCGGACAGGCGGACTTGTACGTCATCGGCAACGCCCTTTCGCGCGGAAACCCGGAGGTCGAACGAATCCTTGCGGACGGCCTCGACTACACCAGCATGCCCGAAGCGCTGTACCGCTTCGTGCTCAAAGGCAGGCAGGTTATCGTGGTAGCGGGCACGCACGGCAAGACGACCACGACCTTTCTCACGCACCACCTGCTCTCGCGCGCTTCGGGGCAACGCGCGGGGCTCTTTGCGGGCGGTGTGCGCGCGGACGGCCAGGACGGTTTCTGTCTGCCCCAGGGTTCGCCGTACTTCGTGATCGAAGGCGACGAATACGACACCGCCTTCTTCGACAAACACTCCAAGTTCCTGCACTATCGCCCGCGTTTTCTCATTCTCACTTCAGTCGAGTTCGACCACGCCGACATCTTCGAGAACGAAGAACAGTACCGCCGGAGCTATGCTCGGCTGCTGCGCACGATTCCCGGCAACGGTCTGGTCGTGGCCTGCAGCGTCGATCGCGGCGTGCGCGCCGTCCTGAAAAACTACACGGCTGCGCCGATCGTGTGGTACGGTCGCGAAGGTGCGGAGTCGTCGTTCCTCCGGGACCCGGCGCACTTCCCCCTGGACGGTCGCCACAATCGCTGGAACGCGCAGGCGGCGCTTGCACTCGGTCGCCACCTGGGTTTGCCCGAAGCGCAACTGCGCGAAGGGCTGCGGACCTTTCCCGGAGTGAAGCGACGCCTGCAGACGCGCCTGCAACTTCCGGCCACAGCCGAAGCGGGGCCACTTCTGTTCCTCGAAGACTTTGCGCATCATCCGACGGCGGTGGCCGAGACACTGCGCGCGCTGCGCGCCCGACATCCCGGCCGGCGAGTCGTCGCGCTCTTCGAACCGCGCAGCGCCACCAGCCGGCGCAATGTATTCCAGGACGACTACGCCCGAGCGCTCCGATTGGCGCATGCCGTCTATGTCAGCGACATCTTCGAAGCGAAAAAGATTCCGGCAGGTTCGAGGCTCAACGTTCGCGCGTTGGTCAAAGAAATTTCGCGCCAGACCGAAGCCCACTACGCGCCAACTCCGACCGCACTCGCCAAGCGGTTTGCGGTCAACTTCCGACGCTCGCGGCGCGGGGATGTCGTTCTGGCGATGTCCAACGGGGCCTTTGGCGGCATCTATCCCAAGCTCGAAGAGCTCCTCGCAGTGGCCCGAGCCGAAACAAAACCGGATAAAACAAAACCCCGCAAGGCGGCGCGCCGGGTGCGCAGGAAAACCAAGCGCAAGACGTAGGGCGGTCGCCCTGAATGGCCGGTCGCGCCGCAGGACCCACGGTGAGGAGCTGAGAATTCTCATCCTCGTCGCCCCTGACCTCAGGCTTTTTGGGGTTTACAGCCCCGCCCGCCAGCCCGTTAATGGTATTGAGACTGAAACTCATTATCGGCGCGTGCGCACCTATGACGAATCAGGACCAAGATAGAAGGAAGACCGGCCCGAAGGCGGCTGTGGCCCTCGCCGCCGGCGTTCTCATCGCCACCCTCGTTCTGAGTTCCGACCGTTCCCTCTTGGCCATGGTGCTCAAGGAGCCGGTTCGCGCTCTCGAAACACAGTTCCCCGGCGCCAGCATCCGCCGCACGGCCGTATACCTCAAACCCGAAGAGCGTGCCGACCTGGAGCGGCAGTTGGGCTTTCGTCTCGAAGGGCGATTTCATACGTTCTACGTAGCAACTCGCGCGGGACAGACGCTGGGCTACGCCACCTTCGACACGCACCGCGTCCGCACCAAAGAGGAGACCCTCTTCGTCGTGATTGCGCCCGATGGCTCCGTCCGACACGTCGAGGTCATTTCCTTCTTCGAGCCTCAGGAATACCTCGCGCCCCCGAGGTGGTTGCAGTTGTTTCAGGGAAGAAGGGATGGGCTGCAACCTGGTGTGGACCTCCCGGCCATCAGCGGTGCCACCATGACCACCCACGCCGTGGCGCGCACAGTTCGCAAAGTCCTGCTGCTGTCGCGCGTGCACTTCGGCTCCTAGCCCGCAATGAAGTTCTTAGTCACCGGCAGCCTGCGTGACCGCTCGGGCCCGCGCCGGTTGGTCGCGCTCACGCTCCTTTTGTTCCTCGCTTTCACGGGAGCGCACTTCGCGCGGGAAATGTGGGCGACGGGGCTCTCCACCGAGGAGGTGCGACGCAACCTGTACGGCGCGCGAGCAGGAGAACCTGGGCAGTTGCAGGCGCCGCGCAGCCCCCTTATGGTGTTCGAAGACCTGCACGTCGATCTGTTCTTGCACAGCATGGTCTTCTTGTTCTTGGGTTCGCTCCTGGTGCAGAGTCGACTTCCGCGCGCTGCGCGTTCGGGCAGCGTCTCGAGCCTATTCGCGCTGGGGCTCGTGTACGCTTCGGCGCGCATTGCCACTGCTTTTGCGCCGGGCTTTGCGGTACTCGTGGGTCCGCTCGCCATCGGATATCATCTGCTGGTGGTTGCCGCCATCCTCTTTCTCCTCTACGACCTGTACGCGCCCCTGCGTCGAGGTGGCGCGTGACGGCGGAGGTTTCTCTCGACGGGCGGGCGCTGCGCATGGTGACGCTCTTCTTCGCGCTCTTCGTCCTGCTGCAATTCACGTCCGGCGCCATTCTCTACGTCGTCAAAATCGGTCTGCATCCGGCCGAGACACTCGAGTACTACGCGGGCTCCGAAGCAATGCGGGTCGTCTATCCCGAACGCCCCGACCGCTTCCATCGACCGCGCTCGCTCGAAGGCCTCGTCAAGTTCAGCGTGGGACACCTGGCGGCCTTTGCCCTCATCGCCTTTCTCTGCGCTCACCTCCTGCGAAGCCTCACGCCCGCCCCAAGGCGGCCGACCATGGATCGTCTGAGCCTGCTCTTGTTTGTCACGGCCGCCGCCGACATCGCCTGTTGCTTTCTGGTTGCCCTCGGACCCGCGTGGACTCGATTCTTGCGTCAGGGGGCCTTCGTCGCGTTCGAGTGCTGCGGTTTGGTCTGTGGCGCACTCCTGCTGCGGCATGCGCTCCGCAGCGACACCCCGAGCAACCACGGATGAACGAACAGCTACGGATCCTGGGCGAACAGGCGGCGGCGTGCACGCGCTGTCGCCTGGCCACGACGCGGCAAACGGTTGTTTTCGGGGAAGGCAATCCCAATGCGGAAGTAATGTTCATCGGCGAAGGACCCGGTCGCGAGGAGGACCGAACCGGTCGTCCCTTCGTCGGCCGCGCGGGCGAACTGCTCACGCGCATCATCGAAAAGGGCATGGGGCTGCCACGTTCCGAGGTCTACATCGCCAACGTGGTGAAATGCCGACCCACCGTGGATCTCAAGGGGGAGCGCGACCGGCCGCCCGACGAGGAGGAGACGGCCGCCTGCAGTCCTTTCCTCCTCAAACAGATCGAGCTGATCGCTCCGAAGGTGATTGTCACTCTGGGAAATCCGTCCACGCAGTTTCTGCTGGGCACGAAGGTGGGCATCACCCGCCTGCGTGGAACCTGGGGCGACTTTCGCGGCATACCCGTCATGCCCACCTTTCACCCGAGCTACGTGCTGCGCAACGGCGGCGAAAAGAGCCCACTGCGGCGCGAGGTTTGGGAGGACATCAAGCTGGTTCTGAATCGACTGGGCCGACCCGTTCCCGGCAGCATGACGCACTGATGGCATTTCGGATTGCACAAGAAAACGAAGGCGATGCACTCTTGGTGCGGAACGCGTGGAACGCGCCCCTGCTTCTTCTTTGCACCGCGGCCGCCTTCCTGCTGGCTCTGGCGGCTCTGGCGCTCGTGTTCTTTTCGTGGCAGCGCGCGGTGCTGCCGGCCGGTTTGTCCGTGTTTGCGCTCGCGCTCTTTCTTTTGTTCTGGCGCAACCACACGAGCCTCCCGCGCTCGCTGCGCTTTCTCGCCAGAAGCCGACAGGTGGAGATCAACGATCGCTCCGGCCGTACGCGCTTCAGCCTCGCGGACCTCACGGATGTTTCCGTGCAGAGACGACCGCGCGGTCGCTACGCCGTGCAGTTGCGCTTCGGCGACGGAGCCACCTGGGAACTCGGCAGCTTTGCGTTTCGGCGCGGCGCCACGCGGTTTCGCAACCGCGTGTCCGCCCACCTGACCGGCAAACCGTCCGCCTC
>CAZPFB010000061.1:27396-35810 GCA_964585735.1 uncultured Leptospiraceae bacterium | reverse complement strand
GATTTGAATCTCTTCAAAAGTCTTGCCCCGCTCGTACACGCGCCGAGGATGTGCCCGGTCGCGGGCCGCTGTCAATCAGATATGGAACTGACCAAGAGGACACTCGTGCGGCACCTGCTCCTGGCAGGCGCCCTGATCGGTGCGCTGCCGCTGGCCCTGGGCAGTCAGGGAGTCGCACTCGAAGCCGTTGCTGCCTGGGCTTGGATACATCGCCTCTACCTGGCACTGCTTGCCGTGGGTGGCGTCGGGATCGGGATTCTTTCCGAGAGGGCCGTGAAACGCCACCAGATCCGCCTGTGGTTCCTGGCGGTCTTCGCGTCCGGCCGTCCCCGCGCTGCGTTTCGGGATTTTCGCAAGGGTCGTGGCGCACTCATGCTCCGCCTTCTCCTTCTTTGGGGAGGCTGCTCGCGGTGCGTTTCTTACTGGTTGGGTGGAGCGTTCGGTGGCGTCTGCGCTGTTTGGTATTGGAGCGGGGCGCTTCTGGCCGTCCTGTACTTTGCTCTGGTTCTGGCCGCTCTGTCCGCGGCCGTTGCTACGGCGGCCCATCTCAGGCACACATGGCAAAAGCGGCCGGACCGAGAAGCACTCTAAGCCACTGCTGACGCATCGGGTCCCGAATCCCGTTTTGATGCGGGCTGCATCCTAGGCTTTCTTCTTTTCGCGCGGGACGACGAGTTCGATGGAAAAGATCGTGGAATACCCGGCCGATCGATACTGGATCAGGCGTGAATAGGTCATGTCCACCTTGAAGGGACGGTAGCCCTCTTTCAGGAAAAGCACGATGCTGCGCAGGCCTGCGCCGAACCCTCCCCCCGCATGGTCCTCCGGCTTGTCGTAAAGCTCAGCCGTGGCTTCGTAAGGGTTCTTTTCGGCGTTGATGAGGTCCTCTTTGATCTTCTCGAGGTTGTACTCGACGCGCTCCTTGTCCACGACCGTGATCGGCGAGTTGTTGATGACGTTGACGATCAAGATCTGATGATCGGCTTTCTTCTTCAGACGCAAAGTCAGGTCGATCTTCTTGCTGAACTTCTCGGACAGCGCAAACGAGTTCGTCTTGTGCATCTCGATCAGTTTCAGAATGGAGCCCGTCAGGTCGACGCCCTGCATGCCGTACTTCTTGAGGAAGTCCGTCTGGTTGTGCTGGATCGCGTAGTCGATGTCTTTGTAGAGCTGTGCCTCCTCAGTCTCCGGATTCATCTTCTGGGCTCTTTGGAAGAGGGCATTTCGTAGAATTGCCCACCGGTTGTTAGCTTTGTTGGCGTTGTTGATGAGCTCACCGAGGGACCAGAAGACCGCCTCCGCGAGCAGCTCGAAATCGCCGATCTCCGCTCCACCGTCGCCCGCCGGATCGCGGAATATCGACATGATGGTATTGCGCAGGCGTTTTTCGAGAACGGGTATGTAGTCGCGACCGATGGAGAGAACCTGGTCTTTTGCTTCCAGCTCGCTCTGGGGGATGAGGTCGTCGCTCATAGATACCCTGTCAGGAGGGGCCACAGGACGGGGCCCGGCTACAAGTATTTTTTGGTGCGCCGGCAGGCCCTTCCCGGCGGCGTGCCCTGGTGACCAATGCCTCGACAGGAGCGCGCAACGAACGTTTGGTCCTGTTGATCGTCCTGTTGGACCTGATCGGTTTTTCGATCGTGTTCCCCGTCGTGCCCGAATTGCTGGACTTCTACATCAGCGGGGCCTCCACGAATCGTTACGACCGCTGGCTTCCGGGTCTTCTGGAGCGGCTGCTCGAAATGCTTCCCGTGGAGAGGCGCAGCCGGGCGGAACTGATCGTGCTCGTCGGTGGTGCGCTGGGTTCCCTGTATGCGTTCTTGCAGTTCATCGTCTCCCCGATCTGGGGAAGACTTTCGGATCGTATCGGCCGACGCCCGGTGCTGCTGCTGACTTCTGCGGGCCTTGCGCTCTCGTACCTACTCTGGGCTGTCTCTCATTCCTTCGTGCTGTTCCTGTTTTCCCGCGCCCTAGGGGGTCTTTCGGCGGGAAATCTGGGTGTTGCGTCCGCGGCCATGGCGGATCTCTCCAGTCCGGAGGATCGTACGAAGAAGATGGGGCTCTTGGGCGCTGCCTTCGGCCTGGGCTTCATCATCGGGCCGGTTATCGGAGGCCTGTCCGCGCATGTGGACCTGGGGCGATTTGGCGGCCCTCTCCACCCGTTCTCTTTCTGCGCCCTTTTTGCGTTTGTCATTTCTCTGACCAGCGTCGTGCTGAACGGGGCGCTGCTCCGGGAAACCCTTCCCCAAGAAGGGCGTGCGCATACTTGGGTGGCGAACCCCTTCGGTGGAGTGGCCCTGCGCCGTGCGCGCCCGATCCTCCTGCTCAACTTCCTCTTCTTTCTGGGTTTCGCGGGATTTGAGTTCACGATGGTTTTCTTCTATAAATTAGAGTTCGGTCTCGATCCACGCCGGATAGGTCTGGTGTTTCTGTACGTTGGGGTGATGCTCGTGATCGGTCAGGGCCTGTTGGTGCGCCGGCTGTCTCCGCGCTTCAGCGAGCGTCAGCTCGCCGTGGCCGGAGTCGTCCTTACCGCACCAGGCGTGTACCTCTTCGCCGGGACGAGCCCTCATGTCTGGTTGTCTCTGGTCGCGCTCGGTCCGGTCGCCTTGGGGAGCGCGCTCATTCAGCCGGCTCTCGCGTCCCTGTGCAGTCTGCGTTCCGATGCCGCCCACCAGGGCACCGTGCTCGGCGCTTTTCGGGCTTCCGGCTCCCTGGCACGGGCCATTGGTCCCCTTCTGGGGGCCTATCTGTACTGGATACTCGGCGTTCAGGTCGCTTACTTGCTCTTGGCGCTGGGTATGTTGCTCATGCGCGGGGGGCTTGCCTTTGTCGGTCAGTTGCCCCCGAAGCAAACCGCCACGGAAGCCTGAGCGATCGCCCCTGCGCCATCGAAAGGATATGATTCCCATTCGTAGAAGGTTCTACTTCACGCCGGCAGGGATGGCGCTCTTGTCCCTGACATGGGTGCTGGTCGCTGCGTTCAGCGCCGGTTGCCGGAAACCCACGGTGGCCGCTGAAGTGCGCGTCGCGGACATTCAGTACTACGTAGAAGCATTGACCGCGGAGCGCTTCGCAGGGCGACTCTCGGGCACGCCGGCCGGTCGAGCGGCCACGCAGTTTGTGGCGGACGAACACCGCCGCAACGGGCTTGCCCCCGCGTTCGGAGAGTCCTACTTTCAAGAGTTCCCGTTCACGGCTTCCGAAGTGAGCGTTCCGCCCGGTCGCAATCGCGTCACCATCACGCACGGGGGGAAACGAGTCTTGGATTCGGAAGGCGTCCCGATCCCGCTTTCCAAGTCGGGAAACTTCTCCGGACCGCTGGTCTTTGGCGGGTACTGCATCGACGCGGGTCGGCGGCGCGACGATTTTGCGGGGCTGGCAGTAAAAGACTCCGTGGTCCTGTGTCTGCGCTTCGGACCCGGAGGAAAGGAGGGCGATCTGCGCCAGGAGATGTCGTTCGCGGCAAAAATGGAGGCTGCGAAAAGACGCGGCGCGCGCGCAGTGGTGTTTCTCGGTCGCGCCAAACACGACCCTCCCACGGCCGGCCAATTTCCGGCGCGGGCCCGCCCGGGTCCGGGCGCCCTCTATGTGGAGCCTGCGGGCTTTCTCAAAGCCTTTCCCCGAGTGGCCGCGGCCGAAGCGGCCGCCGAGCGTAACGCAGAACTACCGCCTGATTCGCGCGGGTCACTCGATGCGTCCGCGCAGGTACACACGGAGTTCGAGCAACAACGCCTGACCGGCTACAACGTGGGCGCTTTTCTGCGCCCGCATCGTCCCGGGCAACGCATCGTGATCGTGGGCGCGCATCTCGACCACATCGGCCGGGGCGAATTTGCCAGCGTGCGCGGTGCCGGGCGCACCCATCCGGGCGCAGACGACAACGCTTCCGGTACGGCCGTGCTGCTCGAACTGGCGGCCGCGCTGAAGGCCGATGCTCGCTTGGCGAGCCCGGTCAACGTGCTGTTTCTGCACTTCGACGGAGAGGAACGAGGCCTGCTGGGTTCGCGCGCGTTCGCGGAGAGTCGGTACTTCCAGGCTTCACAGGTCCTTGCCATGATCAATCTCGACATGGTCGGACGGTTGCGTCCGGAAGTCGGTCTATCGGTTCAGGGCTACGACACCGCGGAGCGCCGGTTCCAGACGGCCATCGAGGAAGCAGCCTCCGCAGCGGGTCTCGGGAGGGAGATCCTGCGCCTGCGTCGGGGAGGACGCGGACCCAGCGATCATACCACCTTCTACGAAAAGAAGATTCCCGTGCTCTTCCTGCACACCGGACCGCACCGTGACTATCACACATCAGACGACACCGCCGATCGCGTGAACTACGAAGGCATCGTCCGCGTGCTGCGCTTCAACGAGCAACTCGTTCGTCGGCTGGTCGGCCTCGAGCGTCCCCTTGCGTTTCGCACTTCGTCTGCCGGCAGCAGGATGGGCTCCTTTCGTCCCGGCCTGCGTCTGGGGATCATCCCCGCGGGCTACGGCGACGCGGACGGCGTGGAGGTCGGCTCGGTTCAGGAAGGAGCGCCCGTCGGGCGGGTCGGACTCCGCCCCGGCGATCGCGTTGTCGCGCTGGGCGGTAGGCGCATTGCCGACATCCACGACCTGATGGACTTTCTGCAGACGGCCAAAGCGGACACGGAGTACGCGATTGAGTTCATGCGGGGGAAGGAAAAGCGCGCCGGGCGCACGCGCCTCATGAAACAATGAACGCGGCGGTTCGAAGCAAAAACCGTCGGCCGCTTTCGGTGGCTCCCATGATGGAGTGGACCGATCGCCACTTTCGCTGGGTTCTGCGTCGCCTGACCCGGGGCACGCTGCTGTACACGGAGATGGTCACCGCCGCGGCTGTCGTGCGCGGCAATCGGGAACGACTGCTCGGCTTTCACCCAGACGAACACCCGGTGGCGCTACAACTCGGAGGCGACGATCCCGAGCTCCTGGCCGCGGCGGCGCGCATCGGCGTCGACTTCGGGTACGACGAGATCAACCTGAACATCGGGTGCCCCAGCCCGCGCGTACAGCGCGGGAATTTCGGCGCCTGTCTCATGGCGGAACCCGAACTGGTAGCCGAGATGGTGGCGCGCATTCGAGCAGTCGTGCCGGTTCCGGTGACCGTGAAGCATCGCATCGGGATCGAGGGGCGCGAATCCTACGAGGACCTGTCCGCTTTCGTCGGTACTGTGTCCGGCGCCGGCTGCGACCGGTTCATCGTCCACGCGCGGATTGCGGTGCTGGGCGGCCTGTCGCCGGAGGAGAATCGGCGCATTCCGCCGCTGCGTCACGAGGAGGTGTACCGCTTGAAGCGCGACTTTCCTCACCTGACGATCGAAATCAACGGCGGCGTGCGTACGCTCGAAGAAGCGGCCGAACATCTGCGCCACGTGGACGGAGTCATGATCGGACGCCCGGCGTACGAAGACCCGTTTCAGTTTCGGGAAGCGGACGCCCTACTCGGCCTGCCGGATTCGAGAGGTCCCCTCACGCGCGAGGAACTCGTCGCGCAAATCATTCCGTACGTCGAGAGTGTGGTCGCAGGTGGGGGACGGGTGACGGCCGTGACGCGACATCTCATGGGAATCTACACCGGCAGGCCCGGAGCGAGAATGTGGCGTCGCGTGCTGAGCGAGAAAGGTCCGCGGGCCAAGGACGGACGATCGCTCCTCGAAGACGCTCTTGCTTCTGTGCAAAGCGCCGTGGCGCGCGAGCCCATGGCGGCGGGCTCAATCGCTTAGCACGCTCGTGCTCAGAAAGGCGATGGCGGCCTCGGCCATGCGAACGTTCCCCTCCCAACTCGGATGAACGCCGTCGGGCAGAAGGTTTGCCAGAACACGGTCCGGAGACTGGGGTTCGTAGAACACCGACGCAAAATCGATGCAGGCATATCCCTGCTCCCGAAGCCCGGCGCGATAGCGCGAAAGCGTGCGCTCCAGACTGTCGAGCAACACGGGCGGCGTCAGGCCGAAGGCAAAAGCGACAGAGCCCGACTCCAGCCTTTCCGCCAACCGCCTTGCGCCGTCGAGCAGGGTCTCGGCGTCGTCACCCATGAAGGCGTCGTTGGCCCCGCCCATCACGATGCAGTAGTCCGGTCGTGCCGGAAGCACCTGCGTATCGAGACGCGCGAGCATCCCGTCCAGAGTGTCCCCGTTTACGCCGAAGTTCAACACTTCGACCTCCAAACGCTCGGCCACCAATGCCGTCCACGAACGGCCGGTTGGATAGCCGAAAGTTATGGAGTCGCCGAGGGCCGCAATACGCACGGAGTCAGTCCCGTGCGAATCGGTCCAAGACGCGCGAAAGCCGTCGAGTGCGAATTTGGCCTACCAGTGCGAGCTGTGAGTCGTTGAGCAGGCCGCGCGCCGAGAGCCCGCTGTCCGGAAGCCGCGAGGGGCCCTCCACCGATTCAACGAGTCTGCGTCGCGCCAGAAAGACGCGGCTATGATAGTCCGGATCCATGTCCGTGTAGAGATCGTCGTGCAACATCCCGATGCCTCCATGCGCCGGTTCGGGAGCCTCCGTCCGTGTGTATGCGGCTCCTGCTTGGTACATCGGCAGCTTTGGCGCATTGCTGAGCGAAATTCGCCTCCCGAAAAAAAAACGTGATTGTCCAAGCAACCGAGGGAGATGACCTCGGGACATGGCAAGACGCAAGATCATAGCCGGAAACTGGAAGATGAACAAGGTGCTCGCGGACTCGGTCCAATTGGCCAGAGAGGTCGTGCAGGCGGCCGCGGGTGTGACGGCCGTTGAAATTGTAGTCTGCCCCACCTATCCCGCGCTCGATCGCGTTCGGGAAGCATTGGCCGGTTCGCAGGTCCGTCTGGGCGCGCAGGACATGCATTGGGAGGACCAGGGCGCTTTCACCGGCAAGGTGTCAGGAGACATGCTCCTGGCAGTAGGAGTCGAGTATGTGATCCTCGGCCATTCGGAGCAACGCACCTACTTCCACGAAACGGACGCGACTGTGAACCGAAAGCTCAAGAAGGCGCTCGCGCTCGGACTTCTGCCCATCGTCTGCGTGGGTGAAACCCTGGCCGAGCGAGAGGGGAATCAGACCGAAGCCGTCCTCAAGACGCAGATGCTGGGGGCCATGGCTGATGTAACTGCGGAGCAGGCGGCCCGCACGGTGATTGCATACGAACCCGTTTGGGCCATCGGAACCGGGCGCAACGCAACGACCGCGCAGGCGCAGGACGCTCATCGGTTCATTCGCGGATTGCTGGCCGGTCTGTACGGACAGGACGTCGCGAACGGGATTCGCATTCAATACGGCGGCAGCATGAAACCCGAAAACGCCGGAGAACTGCTGGCCCAACCCGATGTCGATGGCGGGTTGATCGGTGGCGCGGCGCTGAAGGCCGACAGCTTTTTGGGGATCGTCAGGGCCGCTCGGTAAACGAAGGGCCGGCCCCATCGCCCACACCCGCTGCCGCTCGTTTTGGTATGCGCAGCTCCCGCTCCCAGTGCGCCTCCCCGGCCGGGTCTCGCAGCAGGAGGCGACCGCCCGCGGCCCTGGCCTCGATTTCCGGCAGGCGGCCGATCGCGGCGCGCAACGCCAAGAGAGGCGAGGGACGATGTTCGCGCGAAAGCCGACCGAGACGCGGCTCCTCAGTGAGGCTCGCATTGGTCATGTTGGGAAACACAAAAGCCAGGGAAGGTTCTTCGACCTCGGTTGCCACTACCAGCGTTTGGCCTTTCGCCTCCAGCGCAACGAGGGCCCCGCGTACCTCAGCCAGTTCGGCCGGGCTTCTGGAATCATGATGAACCCAAAGAAGGGTTCTTCGCTCGCGGTAGCGAACCAGGACCTGGAGCATCGCGTCCACCGTTTGCGTCAGGTTGGTATCGGGTGGGACGGTCAGCGGCACGAACACCTGACAGCCGACGTGCAAGCGACTCCGACGTAGATACGCACGACCACCGTCTACGCCTCCGCAGATGGTCCGATAGTCGCTTTCCGCAAAACGGGAAATCACGCCGGGCTGCGTCCCAGTCGTGCCCAACAGTCGCATCAAGACGTTCTCGGGCGCATCGGTACCAAGAAAGACGGCGGCCCGGTCGGTCGTTTCGGGTGCGGAGCGCGCGCCGAGGATGGTGAGCAGAATTTGGGTCCGCGAACCGGCGCCGTTCTGCGGTGCAAGCACGTCGGTCAGAGCGGGCCGGTCGAGGTCCTGCGGCCCGCGGCTGGAAAGAAGGGGAGTGGCCGGTGCTCGGACCAGCGCCCACAGATCATACGACAGAAGGCCGCGTGCGCGCAGGAGGGCCACCTGCTCCGGTCGCACGGCGCCCGATACGACGTGCAGAAGAGCCGAAACCGCAAACAGCACGCAGGCGGGAGCAAACCAGAACGCGCTTCTTGTCCTTCGCCAATCGCCCCGGTGATGGCAATGCCCACCAGGTTGGCCTGGACTTCG
>CAZPFB010000061.1:0-27386 GCA_964585735.1 uncultured Leptospiraceae bacterium | reverse complement strand
ATGCGCCTGCTGGCACCGAGCAAATGCAGCCAGGCGAGCGCGAGAAGTGGAAACCCGGCAGTCAAGACCAAACCCAAGAGGCTGGCAGACGCGCCCTCCAAAAAGGTCGTGCGGTTTGGTATGTGGAGGCCCAAGGTCACGCAGCCAAGCGCCCCTGCCAGGGCGACCAGCCCAAAGAACCAGAGCAGGGTGCCGGTCGGTCGCTGCACCTGAAGCGAGAGCGCCGTATGATGCGCGAACCTGGCCCGGAGAGCCACGTACACGCAGCTGGTGAGGGCGCCCGCCGCTGCCGCGCTTTGCAGCCAACTTGCCTGCATGCCCCAAAGACCTCCATCAAACGGAAGGACCAACAAACAACCCGCAAGGGCCGCCACGGGCGCAAAGATGGTGTTCGTGTCGCGCAGCCTTGGGTAGAACAGAATCAGCACCAGCCCCACGAGAACGGAGATCACGCCGAGCAGCAATTCGAACGTCAGCGTCCAATCGAAGGAATTCGCCGGAAGTGTGGCGGAAATCCAGCGCGCCGCGGGAAAACCGAACCAGAGGAAGATGACGAGCCCGGGCGCGAGTGCCGCACCGACCATCCCGGAGCGGGCCAGCAAGGCATGCAGGAGGCGGCCGGAGAAGTACAACAATCCGAACAGCATGGCGACGATCGCGGCGAACAGGACGATCAGAGCGGTTGCCACGAGGAGCTCAGCGGGTCGTGCTCCGTTGAGGGACAGAAGGACGAGCTCTGGACCGAGGAGCAGGCCAAACGCGAGGAAGGCCAGACTGTAGCTGTGCAACGCAGGTTGGACGACGCGACCGACGAACCCTGCTCGCGAGAGATCACTCATCTCGCCACCGGCATGCTGTTGGAGAGGAGCGCGGCAGCCGGCACGTCCTCGGTCCTCCACAGCTCTCCCTGAACAAACACCGGTCCGAGGGAGAGCGCGCTTTTTGGGACTTCGACGACGGCGGTGCCGAAACCGGAGGACGCCGCGTAGAATGGCCTTCCGGCAGCGGCGAACGTTCGCTCGTCCTGCTGGACGCGTGCCGATGCCGACGGGTCGGTCGCGAAAGGCAGCGCCCGAATCTTGACGAAGAAGTCGCGACCCTCCTTTTGCCGAAAGCGGTAGTCCACCTCGACAGGTACTTTGCCGTTTGCCTCGGGTCGCGTTCGCACGGCGGTGATGACGAATTCACTTCGGCTTTCCGAATCGGCAGGTTCACTTTCGTGCAGATTCCACTTTCGCTCCAGGAAGTAGTTGCGACGGGCTCGCAGACTTGCGAGAGGACCCTCGAAAGCGCGCCGGAAGTCGCGGTCGTTCTCTACCGCGCGGTAGGTCCCGGCGCCGGCGTCGGCTACCGAGCGGAGTGCGGCGGAGACACGGGGTCCGGCTCCCAAGCCGATGATGTGGAGCCTGCCACCGGCCGCCGCCAGCAGGCGGGCTTCCCCGGTCGGATCGCCGCCGCAGCTTTCGGCGCCATCCGAGATCACGATCACGGTGAGTCCGGGGTGCATGGGCAGAACGCGCGTGCGAATCCGGTTGAGGGTGTGGGCCAGCGGCGTGTTTCCGGCCGGGAGCATTTGTTCCACGATGCGCCCGATGCGGGTACCGGAGCGCGGCTCTATTGCGTTGTACAACCGGGAGGAAGAGCAGCCGAGGACGCCGTTTCCGTAAGCCATCAGCCCAATCGGTTGGTCTGCCGGCAGCGTGCGGATCTGTTCTTGGAGGACGTGACGGGCCGCCGACATCCGGGAAACGCCGTTGAAGGGCAGCGTCATGGACCCCGAGGCGTCGAGGACGAAGAGAACAGGCGCTCTGGCTGAACCCGTACCCTCCATGGAGGCAGCGGTCCCCAGGCACACGACGACGGCCAACGAGTGTATAGCTCGCCCCACGGCTGTACTATCGTCGCAGAGGGCGTCCCACTTAGGGTGGGAGGACATGCTTTTCGTCGCGGGTCGCGCCGAAAACGACTGGCCCACGCCTGTTTTTTGGCTGCCGGGCGACCGAAATCGATACCAGGGAGCCCGCCTCGAGCGGGGAGGGCCCGTCATGCAGTACGCATTCAAGATCAGCCTGGCTCTTCTGCCCGTCTTCCTGTTCTTCGCGTTCTACTTCCGCCACTTCATCTTCGAGCGGAACATTCTCTGGCAGTCGAAGGCCTTCTTCTATGGGCTCCTCACTGCAGTATGTGCTCTACCGCTCCAGTACCTGGTGCCTGCAGACGTCCCGGTATGGATGCGCGCGTTCGTGCAGGCCGCGCTGATCGAGGAAGCGATCCGATTTGTCTTTATCTATGCGCGCGTTCGCGGAAGCTCGGAGACGTTCACGGTGCTCGAAGGCACGTTCGACGGGATCCTGATCGGACTGGGTTTCAGCTTTGCCGAGAATCTTCTCTACAGCACTCAGTACGACGGCTTCGTGATCCTGCTGCGCTGCGTGAGTTCGGTGCCCGTACACGCCTTTTGTGGCGGGATGATCGGCTACTACCTGTCGTATCGCTATCACTGCGATTCGGGCGCGAGCGAACCCGGCTTCTGGAATCGCCTGCGGCGAAGGCACACGTTGCTCGCCCTGAGTGCGCTGGTGATCCCGGTCGTATATCACGGTTGGTACGATTACCTGCTGTTCCGTGGCCAGGGCGTGGGGGCCCAGAACTGGAACTACGGACTGCCCATTCTGCTCTTGGTGGGATTCTTCTTCATGGAATCACTGATTGCGCGGTCCCGGATCGTGTTGAGCCGCAACGTACTCGAACTGCTCGGCGTGGACGCCGCGGACATGGACATCATCCAACGTCAGATCGAGTACGAGAAATGGATGGCCGAAACACTCCGCAGCAACGAACCGCGCCCGCAGCTTTTTCGAAACCGCTGGGGTCTGTTCAATACCGTCGGGGGCACTGTGTTGCTGGGTTGGGCGCTCATGGCCGCCATCTTGATGTACCGTTACGGCTCACGGCCGTTCGGTTTCGAGGCCGGCGTATCTCTGGAAGTCCAGGTGTCGCTCCTCGTGCTGCTGCCGCTCTCCATCTCGGCGATTCTCATGGGTTCTGAGAAGATCAACTACCTGTTCGTGCGCGAGCAGATGCTCCGACTGCCCCGGGTCACCGTCGTCAACATCGTGGACTGGTGGGGAACCGGCGGCGGTCTTGCGCCGGCCACTCGCTACGATTCGGCCACCATTGCCCTGGACGTGCAGCGACACGGCCTGTTCGCGGCGGCTGTTCGCCACCTGGAAGTGGGCGAGCGCGTCGAGCTGGAATTCTCGGAAGGGCGCAGGCTGTTGCGACGACGTGCGGTGGTACGTTGGGTGAACGAAGAGCAAACGAACCTGCCGCTGGGTGTCGTTGTGCGGTACTCCGACTTCACGAGCCCCGCATTCCTCTGGTACCGTGCGCGCTACGAGTTCTCGAAGCTCACCGGCCGCATCCGACACGGGCTGGCGGGTTAGAGCGCGGCGAGCTCAGGGACTCTTGGCGGATCCGGACTGGAGAGTGCGGGCGCGCTCCGGGTCGACGCCGAGTTTGACGTAGCGCTCGACCTCTTCCTCATAGACTCGTGACCGAAGGTCGACGGTATCGCGGCGGAAGTCTTCCGGCACACGGAGGTCGAACGCCGGCCGCAGATTTTGAGGAAGTACGTAAGGGTGATTCCCCCATTTCATCTGCACACCGCCAATGGAAGCAGACGGACCCGCCTGTCCCTTCGTGCCTTCGGACCGCCCGGCCGGATGGAGCAGCGCGTACATTTCGTGCGGATACTTGAGCTGGAAAATGATCTCGGCGTTTGCTTTGGCCTGCATGGCGGCGCGAATGGACTGCGCGTAAAGATGAATCCGAATGGGCAGCAGCGCTGGGGGAAGTTGCCCTTTGGCCGGGTCTCCCTGCTGTACGGCCAGGGCCCGCCTGCGCGATTCCTGCGCCAGGGCGAGCGACTCGAAACCCTTTGCCAGCCCGCTGCTGATCGCGTCGCGCTCCAGGACGTAGCGGTAGATCTTCGGGTCATAGGGACGGCGCGTGCCGGTTTCCCGCGGGTCGGTCATTTCCTGGCGCAGTTGCGAACCGGGCCCGAACTCGACGATGATATCGACCAGGGAGAGATCCAGTTTGTCCTTGGGGTCCCGCTTCTCGATGGCCATCTGCAACATAGCCGTGGCTCGATCGATGTAGGACTGGCTGAGCGACTCGAAAAGCCCATCCACGAGACGTTCGCAGTCGTTGAACTTGGCATTGGCGCGAAGAAAGTCCTTTTCAAAGTAGCGAATCAGTCCCTCTTGATAGTTGCGTTTGAGATTCTCGTAGGCCTTCACACGCTCCTGATCGGCCGCCGCTTTCCCGGCGAGGCAGCCGGGCATATCCTTACAGGGGAAGTTGTACACCATCGGCCGCAGATCCCGGATGCGCGCGGTCAATTCCTCGCGTTGGCGCGGAACAACCTCGTCGAGCGATTGCGCCGGAAGGCCGCCCATGCTCGACATAATACCGAAGACAAAGAGAAACCTCAACCGTCCCATGCGCCGCACGTTGCGATGCCGTCCGTTTGGCAGCAACCACAAATGGAAGGTCAGGGGCCCCGGTACGCCGCCCCCAGAGCGCCCGCCAGCATGTTGAACCCGTCCTCGGTGGTGAGATTGAAACGCGCCAGCACGTCAGGCTCGACCGCGAAGTAGCGAACGTATCCCTTCTGCGCATCGGCCATCATGTTTGCCAGATAGACGAGAGAAACCTGATCTCGCAGTTCAGTGGGGGCCATGTGCGGAGCGTGGTGGAATTCGATGGCGGCCCTCAGGTTCTCGGGGAACTTCCAGCTTTCCGCGAGCAGTCCGCCCACGGCGGCATGGCCAACTCCGCACTGGATCTCTTCGAGGTTGATCTGGGTGCGACGGTCGCGCTCTTCCGCGAGATGCGCGAACGCTTCGGGGTGCTTCATGGTGCTCAGGAGAACGATCTTGCCGATGTCGTGCAGGAGGCCCGCGGCATAGACCTGCTCGGCCACGGGCCCAAACTTGAACTTCTTGGCCAGCTCGCGCGCGTAGAAGGCGACGCGAATCGGGTGATCCAGAAACTCGGTGGAGATCGCGTAACGGTCGGCGAGTATTTGGTAGGCGCCAATCTTGAGCAGCAACCCCGATACGTTGCGCAGTCCGATGATCGTGATCGCCTCCTGCACTTCCGCCACACGTCCGCCGGCAAAACCTCCCGAGTTTGCCAGGCGGAGAAGTTCGCTGACGATGGCGGGATCCTTCTCCATCTCCTTTGCGATTTGGCGGGCGTCGCTCTCCGGCGAGTCGCAAAGGCTCATCAGCCGCTTGATGTGTTCGGGAAAGGGCGGAATACCCTCGACCTCTGCCAGCAGTTCTTTCTGAATGCGAACCCGCAAATCCGGCGTCACCAACTGAGGAGCAACGCGCACACGAAAGACTGTGCGGCCATCCGCAGCTTCCATCTCCAGCACGGTGGCTGGAATTCCCGCGCTCTTCAGCGCCATGGCGCAAAGAGCAAGGCCCCGACCCCGGCCTTCTCCGGAACCCAGCGGCGCGCGATCCACTTCGGCCAGAGTGCTGAGGCCCGCCGCGAGCCGAAGGTTGCCGCGCGCGCGCTTCTCCTCATCGGGGGATGGTGTTCCTACGTTGAGAACCTCAAGGGAAAGCCCTTCTGTTTTCAGATGGAGCCGGCAGAGGGCAGCCTCAGATACGCGGTCCAGGGCCTTGCGCACTTCGGCAGGTTTCTCTGTTAGATGTTTTCCGAACTTCTTGAGTTGCTCCTCGCCCGCCTGGGCAGGGTCCACCTTCTGCTCCTCGAAGTACAGTCGCTTGACGACCGCTTTCTCGGCGTTGGCCAGAAGCTCCGCGAAGATCAGCTGGAGCGTGGTGTCGAGGTGCGGGCTTTCCATGTACGAAACGGACTTGGTGATCAGTCCGCAAACGAAGTGCTCGGGTTCGGAGCCGCGATGGGGGATCTTGATTTCCACGGGCTGACCGGCCTTCAGTTCGCCCGTAATGCGCGCGAAATCGCGACTGAGGTTCATGGAACAGAGGATGGGGTGCGCGCGGCGATCGTCATCCGGAAAATTGTCCACGACTCCGCCTGCCCTTTTTGGTTTGACACCTTCCGGGGTCACGGAAAGCGAAAACATGGCTGTGGATGTCACCGAGGACCGTTTCGAAAGCGAAGTTCTGGCAAAATCGCGCACGGTGCCCGTACTCGTCGATTTTTGGGCCGAGTGGTGCGGCCCGTGTCGGATGCTCGGTCCGGTGCTCGATCGTCTGGAGCGGGAGTACGCGGGTCGGTTCGTTTTGGCCAAGGTCAATACCGACCATTCGCCTGGTATTGCCGGTCGGTACAAGGTGAGCGGTATTCCCGCGGTGAAGCTGTTTCGCAACGGTGAGGTGGTCGACCAATTCGTCGGCGCGTTCCCGGAACCGCAGGTGCGCCGGTTTCTGGATGCGGCTCTGCCCAATCCCGAGTTGGACGGCGTTCTGGATACGGCGCGGTCTTCCCCATTGGAAGCGGCCCGGACCGTCCTCGAGAAGGGCCTCGCCGGCAAGGAAGCCAGCCAAATTCTGTGGCTTGGGGCACTTGCCGCGCTCGCTCCAGCGGGCACCGGCGCGGACGAAGCGCACGGTTTTCTCTCGGCGATTCCCACCCTGGGAGATCCGTACTCCGATGCGAAGGCCGCGCTGTTGGGTTTCCTGGAGCGCGGGAGCGGGCCGGATCGGCTGAAACTTCTATCCGATCTGTTGTGCCCCCAACCGCAAGCGGCCTTGGAGAGCATTTTGAAACAGGTCGTCGCCACATCCGGGGAAGGGCGCAGCGCGCACCGCTCCGACATGATCGCTGCCTTTCACCTCCTCGGCAACGGCGGCCCTATTGTAGAAGAGTACCGTCGCAAGCTGGCCGCGGCGTTGTTCTAAAAACCGAGACATAATCTCCTTGCCTTCCGGGCCGCGGTATTGCTCCTGAGCGGGACCATGGGTGGCGGGCGCATCGGCGTGCTCTTCGTTTGCCTGGGGAATATCTGTCGGTCGCCGGCAGCCGAAGGCACCTTCCGCTACCTGGCCGCCGAGGCCGGCCTGCTTCAGCATTTCGAAATCGATTCGGCGGGGACCGCCGCTTACCACACCGGGGAATCCCCGAATTCGCGCAGCACGAAGACGGCAGCGCGTCGCGGCATCCAGCTCGCGGGCCGGGCGCGGCAGTTTGACCGCGCCGATTTCACGCGCTTCGACTACATCCTGGCCATGGATCGCTCCAACTACCAGGATATCCTCGCGCAGGCGCGCGATCAGGCGCACCGCGATCGCGTAATGATGTTTCGCAGATTCGACCCGGTGCACGGCGCCAGGGAACCCGATGTCCCCGATCCCTACTACGGCGGTCCCGAGGGATTCGAAGAGGTTCAGGACATCATGCTGGCCAGTGGCGCGCGACTCTTGGATTGGCTTTGCGAGCGGCACAGCCTGCGCGGAAGGGAACCCAAGACCCCGCGCGGCGACGGAGTGGAGTATGGACAACAGTAAGGAATCGAAAGGACCGAGCATGCAAACCACGGACAGCGTCCTTTCACAGGCGCTGTATCGCTCCCCCATCGGACTCATTCGCGTCCTTGCAGTGGATGCAGGGTTGACCCGGATCACCGTAGAGGCGGGCCCGGTCGCCGCGCGTCCTTCTCTGCTGACCGGCCAGATGGCCTCCGACGTGACCGGCCGCAGCGCTTTCCATCATCTGAAGGCGTGTCTGTGGCAATTGGACGAGTACTTCGAAGGTCGCCGTCAGGGTTTCGATCTGCCGCTTCACCTGGAGGGAAGCGCGTACCAAATCGCGCTCCTGCGTCAGATTCTGGAAGTGCCGTATGGGGAAACGCGGACGCTGCGAGAAGTGACGACGTCGCTAGACGATCGCCCGATACCCCGTGATTCGGAACGACGCAGCGTGAATCCTCTGCCGATTGTGATCCCGTGCCATCGCATCAGTTCTTGGGGAGACAGCACGTTGGGCTACGAGTTCCCGCCGGGGGGCCGCGAGTACCTCCTCGAACTCGAACGCGGCCAGGCGACTACACTTCGGACAGGTACGGGCACGCCCGGATGAAACACAGAATCGCGGCCGCTCTGGGAGCGCTCTTTCTGATCGCCGCTCCGGCCTTTGCGCTCCTGCTCCTTCCGTCCGCGCCTGCACTCTCGGCTCCCACCCTCGACCCAACGGGCCCGGACACGCGGCCGCCGCCGGCGGAGCGCCTGAAGCAGGATGAGGTGCGTCGGTTTCTGATCGATCAGCTCACCAAGATCGCGCGAAGAGACGCGGCGGTCTTCGAGCGTTTGTCCGACGACAATCGCCTGCTCGGGAGCGATTGGACCAAGAAGGCACTCCGCTACGAACCCAAGGACGCGGCGTTTTGGGCGCGCGCCTTCCCCGGCTATCATCGCCTCGGATCGGCACAACTGCGCTCCCTCAAGGTCACTCGGCTCGACGGACCGTTGCGGGTGACCCTGCGACAGTTGGCCGGAGGAACGGAGGCCCGCCCGCTGTGGCGTGACGTTCCGGCGATGTTCGTCTTGGCGCGGGTCTCCGTTCCGGGAAAGCCAGCTCTCACGTGTCACGTCTACCAGGCGGAGGGCGAGCTGTACTGGCGGCCATTCGGATGGTGAAAGCGCACGTTGGATGGTGAAAGCCCGCGCTGCATCGTAAGGGCTCGCGTTGGAGGGCGAAAGCCGTGTCGCGGGGCGCAGCCGGATCCCCCTTTTTTGTCTTGTAGCCTCCCACGTGCGGGCGGACTCGGGAGTCTGTGGCGCGGGGAGAGAGGGTTATCGTCCATGAGGTCGGCCCACGCGATGGGCTCCAGAACGAACCGGGCGTGATTTCAGCCGTCGACAAGGTGGCCTTTGTACATGCCCTGGCGGATGCGGGACTCCCACGCGTGGAAGCCACTTCCTTTGTGCGGCCGGGCGCCATCCCGCAGCTGAGCGACGCCGCCGAAGTGTATCGCGCTCTGGTTCCCAGGACGGGGTGCCGGTACGCGGCGCTCGTGCCGAATGCCAAAGGCATGGAATCAGCCCTGGCCTGTTCGGTTCAGGAGGTAGCTGTGTTTACGGCGGCCAGCGAGAGCTTCACGAAGCGCAACATCAACTGCACCGTAGAGGAAAGCTTCGCGCGTTTCGAAGACGTCATGAGTCTGGCGCGCCAGGAAAACATCCCCGTGCGCGGGTATGTGAGCACCGTAATCGATTGCCCGTACGAAGGGCGCATGGATCCCGGGCGGGTCGCGGTGATTGCGCGGCGCCTCCTGGAGATGGGCTGCTACGAAGTCAGCCTGGGAGAAACCATCGGGACGGCGGTACCTGACGACGTGGCGCGCCTGCTGGAAGCGGTGGTGAAGGAAGTCCCGGTGGAGCGCCTTGCGGGTCACTTTCACGACACGCGCGGGACGGCGCTGGCCAACGCGGCGCGCTCCCTCGAATTCGGTGTGCGCATACTGGATGCAAGCGCGGGCGGTCTCGGCGGCTGCCCGTACGCTCCGGGCGCGGCCGGGAATCTGGCAACGGAGGATCTCGTTTACTTCTTGGAGCGCAGCGGCTACGAGACGGGAGTGAATCTGGAGGCTGTGTACCGGGCGGCGCGGACCCTCTTCGAACGATTGGGCCGCACCTCGAAATCGCGGGTTCATCAGGCGCTCGAAAGTACACATGCACGTAGCGCGCACAATTGAGGAACTGCGCCGCGTCCTCGGTGACGCGCGCGCCCGGAACCCAACAGGTCGTGTCGGGCTGGTTCCCACGATGGGCGCCCTCCATCAGGGTCATCGTATTCTGATCGAACGCGCTGCGGCGGAGACGGACTTTGCGGCTGTCAGCATCTTCGTGAACCCCACCCAATTCAACGACCCGCGCGATTTGGAACGCTATCCCCGCACGCCGGACGAGGACCTGGAAATATGCCGAGCGTGCGGGGTATCTCTGGTGTTTCTGCCCGCCCGCGAAGCCATGTTTCCCGACGGGGCAACGCCACTATTGCATCTGAGCATGCCCGCTCTCACGCAGACTCTCTGCGGACCCGGGCGACCGGGGCACTTCGAGGGCGTGCTCTACATCGTGGCGCGGTTGTTTCACCTGTTCGGGCCGGACTCGGCATATTTTGGCAGAAAGGACTATCAGCAATATACAATCATTCGGCGTATGGTCGCCGAGTTGGACTTCCCGGTCGAGGTGGTCGGCCACGAAACGGTGCGTGAGGACGATGGTCTGGCCCTGAGTTCTCGCAACCGACTGCTCTCCGCAAGGGCCCGCGAGCATGCGCTGCTCATCGTGCGTTCCCTACGCCTTGCGCAGAAGAACTACGAGGACCGTGGCACACCACCGGAGGAATTGGCTGAGATTGTCGCGGATGTGATCTCCTCGGGCAGCGAAAACCAGGTGGAGTACGTCGATGTCGTGCATCCGGACACGCTCGAACGGCTTTCCGAGATCGGACCTGACCTGGAACGCTTTGTCATCGGCACGGCGGTTTTGTGCGGTGGCGTGCGCCTGATCGACAACATCGAGATACCCACGCGGGTATGAAGGACGCGAACGGCGCTTTTTTTCTGCGCGAGGGCGTATCCTTTGGCCGCCCTGCGCATCCAAGGAACATGAAGTGCAACAACGGACGCAGATCGTTTGTCTTTCTTTCCATTGGCCTGGTCTTGATTCTCTTGGTCGCGGTTTCGGCCTGCAGTCGCCCGCAGACCGGCGGCCCGAATGTGGGGCTCGTGACGTTTCTGAGTGGCAGCGCGCAATTGGTGCGCAACGGGCGTGAGGTACCGCTGAAGATGCAGGATCGTTTCGGTCCCGGGGACGTGATCCGAACCGGCCCTCAGGGGATCGTCGTCGCGCTCCTGTCGAACAAGGAAGCGGAGATCGAGATTCAGCCAAACGCGGAGTTTCGGATCGAAGAATACTCAGCAACCTCCAAGAAACTGGCTCTCGAAAAAGGGAACCTGTGGTTGCGCGTGAACCGCCGGGCCAAAGGAGAAGACTTCACACTGCGCTCGCCAACCGCCATTGCCGGTGTGCGTGGAACGAAATTCTACACCTTTCAATTCCAGGATTCCAGGGGTCGCACTTACAATGGCGTGTGCCACTGTGAGGGTCAGGTCGACTTCAAGACGCAATCCGGCAGAGCCTACAACGCGGTCCACGACGGCGACCAGTTGGTGCTGGTGCGGGATGGAAAGACGATCCTCATCACTGCGCCGGAACTGAAGTTCATGGGCCCGGCGGCCAATCACCAGCACTCGGCGCTTGCCGACAGTCCGCTCGGGCCTCGTGCTGTGCAGATGACCCCGGCGCAGCAGATGGCCTTCTTGGAACTGGTCGAGCGCAAGTTCGCCGCAGTCCGCTGATCGGTTGCGTCCCTGGCCAGAAGTTGCTGACGTGGTCCCATGATCACGTCAGCATCTCCGCCTGCGCTCGGTGTTCGCGCGGGTCGTCTGGCCGATTTCGTTCGCGCGCATGCGCCCTTCGTGATGTGGTTCCTGCCGTGCACCTTCGGCGAGGTGCTGGGCGCCGTGGTCGGCGGTCTGTTGGGTTCGCGCCTGGTCCACGGTTATCTCCTGCAAAAGGGAGAGCTTTCTCACGCGCCACTGATCTTGGTTGTTGCTGGGGAGTTTCTGTACTGGGGCGCTGTCGGTGTATATCTGCTCCCGGTCATGCGTGCGCATCTGCTGACGCGCGCCGGACGACAGGTGCCTGCCCCACTGCACCGCAAGGCTCGCAACCGTATCTACAACTACCCACCGTTTCTCATTCTGGTCACCTACGGCAGTTGGTTCCTGGCCATGGTGGCGCTTCACTTCTTGCTCCCCGTGGGACGCAGCCTCGTCGTGATGATGCTGGCCTTTCTCACGACGATGCTCAATGCGATCTTGGTGTACTACGCAGCCGACTTCCTCAATCGTAACTACATCGTCCCACACTGGTTTCCTGACGGAAAGTTTCCGGTTCGGTTTCGTCTTCGTCGCCCGGCGTTGATGATGCGTTTCATGGACCTCTTCTTCGTGAACGCGTTTTCTCCCGTGGCGGCCATCGTGCTCATCATCTTCGTGACGATGACCTATGGCCCGCACGACCCCAAAGAACTCGAACGACTGCTCATCACGTGTGGCGTCACGGGCGGCGTCTATTGGGCCTTTGGGCTCCTCATGACCCACCTGACTGCCCGGACGTTCTCGGGTCCTCTGAACAGCCTGGAGGCCGCCACCTCAGCCATTGCGGAGGAACGCTTCGATGTGCGTGTGGCGGTCCAGAGCGACGACCAACTGGGCCGCCTGCAGACTGCCGTGAATCGCATGGCCGATGAACTCGGTCGCATGCACACAGTGAAGACTCTTTTTGGGCACTACGTATCACCCGAGATCCGCGATCTGATCCTCGAAGGGCGCGTCAAGACGGAAGGCGGCGAGCGGATTGAGGCTGTGGTGCTTTTCACCGATATTCGCGCGTTCACGGCCCTGAGCGAACGGCATTCCCCGGAAGCTCTCGTGGACATGCTGAACATTCACTTTTCGCGCGTGGTCAAGGCCGTTAGTTCGCACAACGGCTTTGTGGACAAGTTCATCGGAGACGCGGTCATGGCCGTGTTCGACGCGGAATTCTGCGCCGGAAAGCATCGCGAGCTGTCGCTACAGGCGGCCATCGACATCCTGCGCGGAATGGAGGGTACCAATTCGCTGGTGACGGGTCGGGGTTTCGAGCCCATCGAGATCGGCATCGGCATGGCGTGCGGTCCGGTCATCCGCGGAAACATCGGCTCCGAAGATCGACGTGAGCTGACCGTCATGGGAGACACCGTGAACACGGCCAGTCGCCTCGAATCGGCCACGAAGACCGTGGGTCATCCGCTCATCGTGACGCGGTACGGGTTCGGGGAGATCTGTGCCGCGCTTCCCGGGGTTCAGGTGATCGCGCTCGAACCTCTTTCCATCCGCGGCAAATCGCGGGCTGTGGAGGTCGTGGCGCTCCGTCCCGAAACGATTTCTGCCGCTCTTCCGGCGTGAACGATCACGAAAGGGCCAGGGCCTTCACGTTGGCAACAAGCGAGCAGCCCGGCCGGAGTTCGAGCTTCTGTTCGGAAAAGCGCGTGATGCTCGCCACGATCGTATCAGAACCCACCCGGATGCGCAGCAGGACTTCGCCGGGGTGCGCGCCCGGGACCGTTTCCAGAAGTCGGCCCTCGAGCACATTGAGTGAGCTGAGCTGCGTTGCTTCGCGGGCGATGACGACATCACGCGCCGGAATCCGAATCTTCACACGAGCGCCGACGGGCTGTGTCAGAGCCGGCAGTACGAGCCTGCCCCCGGAGAACTCCAGATGCGTCAGGCTCCATTGAGGGTCGTTTCGAACCACGGTCGCCTGGATGACGGAGGATAGCGCTTCGCCCCACGAGGCTGCAAGTTGCCGCGCCGTGAGCACGTCCTGCGTTGGCCCGCCGGCCGCCACTGCGCCACCGTCCAAGAAGATCAGGTGATCGGCCAGGCGGCCGATCTCGTCCACAGAGTGGCTGACGTAGAGAATGGGAAGAGCCAGGTCCGCGCACACCCGCTCGATGAAAGGGAAGATTTCGTTCTTGCTCGTTTCGTCGAGCGAGGAAAGCGGTTCGTCGAGGAGCAGGAGTTCCGGCGAAGTGCACAGGGCCCTTCCCAGGGACACGCGCCCCGCCTGACCGCCCGAGAGTTGATGTGGATGGCGGCGAAGCAGCGCCTGGAGCTGAAGCATCTCGATGATGTGATTCATCGTGAGTTTTCGCCCGGCAGGCGACGTTCGACGAAAGCCGAATGCCAGGTTCTCTTCCACTGTCAGGTGCGGAAAGAGCCGCGGTTCCTGGAACACGTAACCGATGGGGCGCCCGTATGCAGGAAGGAAAGTCCCCGCTCCCTGCCACGTGCGACCGCCGACTTCCAGCACGCCGCCTTTGGTGAACTGCAGGCCCGCGATGCATCGTAGCAGGGTGGTCTTGCCGCTGCCGGACCGGCCGCACACGCCAATCACGCCCGTGTCGGGAAGCGTCGCTTCCACGTTCAGTTCAAAGGAGTCGTAGCGGACCTGGAATCGTACGTACATGTCAATGGAAGTCTCTTTGCAGTGGCGCGAATCGACGGTTGAGCAGGAAGACGAGGACCAACATCAGCGCGGCTGAGATCGTAAGCACTGCGGCGAGCGTATGCGCGGAGGCGTACTCCATCGCCTCAACGTGGCTGTAGATGGCGATGGAGGCTACGCGTGTTTGGTCCGGGATGTTCCCGCCGATCATGAGAATCACGCCGAACTCACCGAGCGTGTGGGCGAAGGACAGAACCGCGGCCGTGAGGATCCCCCGGCGCGCGAGCGGCAACACGACCGAAAAGAATGCGTCCCACGGTCCGGCTCGCAGCGTGGCGGCGGCTTCCAACAGCCCTTCGCCCGTCCGCTCGAATGCCTGTTGCAGTGGTTGCACGGCAAAGGGCAGAGAATAGAAGATCGAACCGACCACCAATCCGGGGAAGGAGAATACGATCGGTGCGAGGCCCATGGCCGCGAGCGCCGTGCCCACCGGGCCGTGCGGTCCGAGCAGCAGGAGCAGGTAGAAGCCGAGGACTGTTGGTGGCAGAACGAGCGGCAGGGCGACGATGGCTTCGATGAGAAAGCGACCCCGCCACCTGGTTCGCGCCAGCCACCACGCGACGGGCAGCCCGATGAGAAGGAGCAGTCCGGTTGTTACGGCCGCGAGTTTGAGGGTCAGAATGAGGGCCACCACGTCAGCCCAGTTGATACGGAGTACATCAGCCAGTGCTCTCATCTCGGCGACCTGGCGGGCGGAAGTGAGAACCCATGGCGCAGCAGGACTGCTCGACTTTCGGGTCCGCCTACGTAGGCATCGAAGGCCAGCACCTCCGGACGTCCGCCGCCCCGTTTCGTTATGATGTAACCATGTTCCAGGGGAAGGTGCAGCTTCTCATCCACGAGACCGTAGGAGGCGCCGGAGTTTTTGGCCCCGGCAATCACGAGCGAAAGCGCGACAAACCCAACGTCGGCAGCTCCGCTTTCCGCCATTTGAAGGGCGTGGCTGACGTTCTCGCCGTAAACGAGCCGTTTCTCTACCAGCTCGTACACGCCGGAGGCCCTGAGTGACTCCACCGCGCGCATCCCGTACGGTGCATGCCGCGGATTGGCCAGGGCAATTCGGCGAAAGCGTCCCTGCGGGAGGTCCCGTATGCTCACGTTCGAAGCGTCGACGGTCCGGCTCCAAAGGGCGAGCCGTCCCCTCGCATACACGACGACGTCGGACGCGGCGAATCCCTTCTCCTTCAGAGCGCGCGGAAAATCCATGTCGGCAGCAAAGAACAGGTCGAAGGGCGCGCCGTTCTCGATTTGCGAGCGAAATTGGCCCGAGGACCCGTAGATCGCTTCGATGCGTGTGCCCGGGCCCTTCTGCGCATATCCCCTCACGATTTCCTCCATGGGGGCCCGCAGACTCGCGGCTACAGCAATGCGTACGGGCTCGGAAGTACCGGGTCTTGCGCAGAACAACGCCAGAGCGCAGGAGAACCAGAGCAGATGTGCCACGCGCCCGGCAGCGTTCGCTGGCGGCGTTGGTTTGGCTGCGTTCGATCTCGACGTCGGTTTGGCCGGCAATTCTTCCCGGTGATGCTTCATGGGAGCACTCCCACGATGACGCTGCTCGCCTTGATGAGCGCGCACACGGCTCTGCCGATTTCGAGATTCATTTCGCGCGCGCTCTCAGTGGTGACCACCGCCGCGAGCCGCCGGCCACCGGGGAGCGCCACGACGACCTCAGAGTTCACGGCTCCTTCGTGAATTTGCTCTACGACTCCGCAGAGCTGATTGCGAGCCGAGGTCTTCGGCCCGCCGGGTAGACTGAGGACAATCCACGAAGCCTTGATCAATGCGAAAGCCGAGCGACCGGGTTCGAGGGCGAGGAACTCAGACAGTTCCGCGTCCGAAACCCCCGTCTTTCCGGCCTCCGACAGCGAAACGGCGGGGAGCCCCTCCTGGACCCGCCGCAGTCGCTCGAACTCCGCCAGAAGGCGCTTCCCGAATTCTGTGAGCGCAGCCCCGCCGCCGCCCCGCCCGCCGTGCTGTACCTGCACCAGGGGTCGCTCGGAGAGATTGTTGAGCGCGTCGACGGCGTCCCAAGCGCCCTTGTAGGTCATGCCGATTTCTGCGGCCGCCTTCGAAATGGACCCCGACCTGCTTATGGCTTCGAGAAGCTCCAGGCGTCGCGCGCCCACCTCTTGGCCACCGAGGCGCAGAACGGCGCGGAATTCGACCGAGTCTTCCTCTCTGCGCGCGGAGTCCATTGAGGCATCCCAGTTGGGGCCCGGTTCGCGTCGGACCCCGGACCTGAGGCGATATGTAGTGAAGTATATCTTGAGTCAAGCTAATCGGAAAAGCGCGCTCGAACCCGCGCGCATGTGCTGGCCCGAACCGTTCTCCCCATTCGCGTCGCGGTCCGTTCGGGGCTGCCCGAGCGCGGAGCGACCGCGGGGCTCATGCGGCCGACAAAATTGGTTTACCCTCGGTGGCAGTCTTCACCGGTGGGAGTATGGTCCTTTGGAAAAGAGAGAAGAGCTCGGGCGATAGAGTTCGGCGGGCGCTGCTTGCGTCATGTTTGGCCGCTGCAGTGGCTGCCACCTGTTTCAGTTCCTGCAAGAAGAGCGACACTCCGCGCGAGCTTGTGATATCCGGGGTCACCATCCGTCCCGCCGGCAAGGGAGCCATGACGGCCGGCTACATGGTGCTGCGCAATCACCTGACCGTCCCTGACGCTGTTGTCGGTGCGACGTGTGAGTGTGCCCGCGTCGTGGAACTGCACCGGATGATTCACGAAGGGATGACGATGAAGATGGAGCCCGTCCAGGAGGTCGCGCTGCCCGCTGGAGCGGAAGTGCGCTTCGAGCCGCATGGTCTGCACTTGATGCTCGTGGACCTCCAGCAAGAATTGGCGTCGGGTTCGAAGACAAAGGTTACCATCCGGTTTCGCAACCACGCGCCCGTGACGGTGGAAGCACGGATAGGCGAACCATGAATCTGTCCCTTGCCAGAGGCCAAGGCGCTGCGGGGCTGCTGCTCCTATTGCTGCTGGCGGTCGCCGGTTGCGCACCGCCCATGCCGGTGCTTCGACTCGGCGGCGACTTCCAGCTCACGGATGATCGCGGCGCTCGGTTCGACCTGAAGAGCCAGCGCGGCAAGGTCGTCCTGTTGTTCTTCGGCTTTGCGCATTGTCCGGATTTCTGTCCCGCCACCCTGAGCAAAGTGCGCCAGGCTTTGGAGACGCTCAAGCCCGCTCAGCGGGAACGGGTGCGCATGATCATGGTCACGGTCGATCCGGAGCGGGACACGCCGGAGCGCCTTCGTGAGTACCTGGGTCGCTACCGCATGGGCGCCATAGGGCTGACCGGCTCTCTGCCCGAAATCCGCAAGGTAGTCACGCAGTACGGCGGGATGTTTCAGAAGAGTTCAGCCGAAACGGCAGCTGGCTACCTCGTGGATCATTCGCCTTACGTCTACCTCATCGATACGGAAGGTCGCGTTCGCCATACTTTCCGCTTCCGCGACCCTCCCGAAGAGTACGCAGCTCGGATCAAGCGACTGCTGTAAGCGGGGGACCTCCCATGCTCCGGTACGTTCTCGCTTCCTTGGCCCTCTTCGGCGCGGCCACGACCGCGCTCCTCTTGAAGTACGAGTGGCTGAACCGGCACGGCGCCCATGGTGTCGGCATCGTCGCAACACTGTTCTGGGGCTTCTTTCTGGGCGGAACCACCTTCAACATGCTGGACCTCACGCCGGAATGCCGCTTTCGGGTCTATTCACGCTACGTGAGTTTTCTCTTCCTCGGTCACCTGATCTTCTTCGGGACACTCTATGCTCTGCGCCAATCGATCCGGTTCGTCGTCTTTCGCTATCTGCCGCCGAGCATGGATGATCTGGCCGAGGTTGCCTTCATACTGGCGTTCCTTGTCATGCTCCACTTGCTGCTCAAGAACGGCGACAGACTCCAGGAGCGCTACTTGGACGGCAGGAAGGACGCCAAGCGCAGCTCCAGTCTTATCAATTGAGTTCACGGCACGGCCGTCGGCATCGAACCCGGTCTGCGGTGGCCGGGTGGTAGTTTTCAGGCCAGGGCTACTTCGACCACTGGCGCAGGTCTGAAGCCAGGGCCACCAGCCGCTCGCGGGCCGTGCGCCTCTGATCGGCAGTCAGCATCCGGTCGAGGTCCAGGACGAATCGCTGGAAGGCGCGGCCGGAACGAGCAACCGGCCCCCGATAGTACTCGGGGAGCGCCCGCGGGTCATAGCCGAACCTTGTTTCCAGCCATGCCCGCAGTTCGTCGCGCGTGGGTTTGTTCCGGAGAAGTGCTATGAATTCGCGCTGACGCTCGCGGCGGTAGCGCAGGCGAACGGCGCTCGTGTCAGGCAATTTTCCTATGAGCTGCGTGAGTTGCTCTTTTTGTTCGGGTGAAAGTTCGCCGACCCACTCTTCGACGTTTTTGATGGTCTTGGCGACCCTGCGCTTCCGCCGCTCTTGGGCCGACAGGGCAACTTCGGCGGCCAACTCCTCGTTCGATTTTTCCAGCCGCCGTTCGAGATGCGAGATCTGCTCAGGTGAAAGCGAAGAGAGAATCTCCACCGTACTCGACCGCGTAGTGGCATAGATGCGGCGCTCGAAATGCTTGAGCCGGCCGAACAGCCAGCGGACCTCAGACGCGTCCAGGCCATCCTGGCTCTTCTCGGCCAGCCTCTTGAGATCTGCGGAGTAGGCCGGAAGCTCGCTCTGGCGATGCCAGCGGTGGAGTGAGCGGAGGCGCTCCTTGGTGAGCGTGGCCTGGTCCCCCCTGAGGTCCAGGTAGCCGTCGATGCGGGTGAACAGGAGCGTGTCTGCGGAACGATAAACGTAGCCGTACAACGACCGGGTACAATGCGCGCCCGCCGCGACGGCCAGCACAGCAATCGATCCTGCGACCACCCACCGTGCGGCAGAGCCCTGGGCGCGCCGAACCGAACCTATCCCCGGAGACCAGAACATCGACTCATCCCGCCGCCGGCTCGATCCGCTTGCGTTTCATATACATCAGCAGGCCCTTTCCAGATTCTTCCCGGATGGCCTTGCGCACCATCGGCGACCAGCCCAGCAGCCAGCCCCGAACCCCCAGAGCCATCGTGGCCCAGCGCCAGAGGTTGAAGCGGTCGGTATGCTTCACGATTTGCCCATCCTGGAACTCGAATGACGCCCGGATGCGATTGTGCACGGGGCGCTTCTCTTTGCCGAAAGTATACAATGCCTCCCATTCCGCGGAACCTGTTTTTTCGTCGGCGTGAATGTTGCCGAAGCGGATTTCCAGGTCCGCCGACTTCTCCGTCAGCATCCGCCACATGGCCCCCGCCGCGACCCCTTTGAGGTCGGGAAAGACCGGATCCGAAAACTGGATCTGCGGGTGGTAGCAGGCGGCCATGGCCTCCCCGTCCTTCTTTTGGAAAGCCTCGTAGAACTTGGAAATGAGGGCCTCGTTTGCGTGCATTGATTCCTCCGGGGTCCACTCACCCCACCCGGACCATGAGGCCGTGCGTGTCGGCGTCAAGAAAAGCAATGATTGACGCCTCCCGGCAGGCAGGCCAGACTCGGGCCATGCGACTTCGTGCGGTCGGAATGTCGCATGTTGGCCTGGTCCGTTCGCGCAATGAGGACGAGTGGCTCATCCTCAATACCGCAACCGGTCGTATGGGCGATGTCGCGGATGGGCTGGCCGACGGGCCCTGGCTCTTGGCCGTGATCGATGGCATGGGCGGAGTCTTGGGCGGAGATCTGGCTGCCCGGATTACCGCGAATACGCTGCGCGAAGAGGCCCCGGAAGGCCCTGTCCGGACCCCCGAGAAAGCCCTCCGTCGCCTGGCCCAACTGGCCCACGAGAACGTGCACCTGCGCGCCGACCGCGAACCTGAACTGCACGGAATGGGCGCTGTGGCCACGATGGCGCTCCTCCAGGGCGCGCGGCTCTCGGTTCTCCAAATCGGGGACACGCGACTCTACCGGATCCGTGGGGGTGAGCTGGAGCAGCTCACGAGCGACCAGACCTTCATCGCAGACATGGTGGCCCTCGGTCGCCTCACGGCGCAGCAGGCCCGGCGGCATCCCATGCGCAGCCAGGTGGATCAGGCGATCGGGGTACAGGATTTGCGGCCGGTCTTCTTGGAGGCGGACCTCGCTTCTGGAGATCGCCTGCTCATGTGCACGGACGGGCTAACGGAAATGCTGCCGGACTCGGCCCTGCGGCAGATTCTGACGAAGACGAGCGAACCGGCCCGCGCTGCCGAGAGTCTCATAGACGGCGCGCTCACGCAGGGTGGCCGAGACAACGTCACGGTCGTCATCGCGGACATTCTCGGCGGGGACCAGGCGGAATAATTGGGTTGACCTTCGCCTGCGCGGCGGGCAGGGTCCAACGAAACCGCGAAACTCTTGCGCGGTCGCTTCGTTTCGGACTCAGAGAATCAGAACATTCGGGAGAGAAACAGGTTATGAGACCATTGAAATCATCGTCCAGGGGATTGTTGGCCCTGGGAGCGCTCTTCGTGGGCGTTACTTTTGTCGCCTGCGGTGGGGGCGGCTCCAAAGGAAAAAGCAAGGGCCCCGAGCTCAGCGCTGAGGATTGCCTTTCCGGCAAGATTACTACTTGGGGAGAAGCGCCGGTTTTCACCAGCCAGGAAGCTTCCCGCCAGAAAGCCAAGGAAAACGCCTGCCGCAAAGCGGTGGAGAAGTGCATCGGCGAAGAAGTGGCCAAAATCTCCGGCGTGGCCGACGGACAGTCGATCGCCAACGAAACCTTCTCGCAGTCCAAAGGGATCTGCAAAAAGGACAACATCGTATCCGAGCAAACCTACAAACTGGACACCATCGACATGCTGAAGGTCTTTGTGAACTTCGAAGTGAGCCAGGTCGATGTGCAGAGCGCCATCAACACGACCATGAAACTGGCCGGGAATCCCAAGGTGATGGTGTTGATTCGCGAAGAACACAACATTGCGGGCAAAGGGAAGAGGGTGTTCGGGTTCACCGATCCGCAGGGCAAAGCCAGCGCGGGTCTGCGACAGGTTCTGTCTGAGAAAGGCTACAATATCATTCCGGCTGACCGCGTCGTTCAGGGCGTTGTTGGAAACAAGGAAGATCAGCTCGCCCAGGATCCGGGCAGCGACGCGGCCAAGGAAACGTTCAACACGCTCAAGGACCGCGTGACGAAGGCCGGTGTGGACGTGCTCATCATCGGTGAGATCGAAACGGAGAACCAGGCCGGTGTCGAACACATGACCGGCTCCTTCAAGTCCTACAACGCCAAAGGGAACATTCGCGTCATCTCCCTCTGGGGTCGTGGCGAAGAACTGCTCAACTACGCAGCACCCGAACGCGGAGCGGACGTCACGCATGAGGCGGCTTCGCAGGCAGCCGCTTTCAAATATGCGGTCGGCGCGCAACCGGAGGACAAACCGGCCAGCTATACGAAGAACCCGAAGAAGCTGGCGCGCGCCGTCATCGAGAAGCTGAATTCCAAATGGGCCGAAGTGACCCGCGCCAACAAGATCATCCTGTACATCAAGGGCATGGATGCCAAGGCGTCCGGGCTCTTTCACGACGACCTCAAGGAGAGGACCGCCGTCAAGGAAGTCACGCGCGTGAAGCAGGATGGGGAGAGCCACGAGTGGGAAGTCGTCTATCCCGGGCGTTCCTTCTCCCTGGCTGACACGCTTGCTTTCTATGGTGACAACCCGACCAAGTTCGTGGTCGTGCAGAAGACCTGCAAGAAGGTCAAAGTCACCAACGTGAACGCGGGCGAGATCAGCCTCGAACTTCAGGAAGTGCCGGCGGACACTAAGTTCCGTTGCGTACCGCCGACCTGATCGGAGTCGCCTGATTCAGGCCGAAGCCCCGAACTGGCAGTTCAGTTCGGGGCTTCCTATTTTGTAACCATGAGCAGGACATTCTCTGACCCGAGTCCGACGAGCGCGTCCCGCGCGCGTGGCGCCGGGCGCCTCCCTCCGCTTCCCGGCGGGCGTGCAAGCATCGCGGGCATGGTTGCGGGAATGGTTTCCCTTGCCTTTGGCCTCGCTTTGGCCGGTTTCGGGTGCTCGCCACTGGGAACCGAGAGGCTACCGGTCATGTCGGTCACGGTGGGCGGCGCATTCGCTACGGTCGAAGTTGCGGCCACGCCACAGACTCGCGCACGCGGGCTGATGTACAGGGGCAAACTGGAAGCCGACAGCGGTATGCTTTTCGTCTACCCCAGCCCGCGTCGCCTTCAGTACTGGATGAAGAACACGCTCATACCCCTGGACATCGGCTACTTCGACGCGGATGCTTTCCTCATCGAAGTGCACCGCATGCAACCCCAGCCAACGGCCAAGGACGAGGATTTGCGCGTGTACGTTTCCGGAGAACCCGCCCAGTACGCTCTGGAGATGAATGCGGGCTGGTACGAGAAGCGCGGGCTCAAGAAGTATGCTGTCCTAAAGCTTCCGCGGCCGGTGACCGCCGTGGACGACTGAATTGTCCCCCGCCCGAGAGCCTCAGGACTTCTCGGCTTTTTTTTCCTCGTGATACTCCGTCTCCGTGTTCACTTCCCACAGGTTCTCTTTTGAGGCGATACCGTCCACGATGTTGTCCACCGCCACCATGGCGGAGAGCATGGAGTGATCGGAGTTGTTGTACTTGTGCATCCCGTTGCGCCCCACGAGGAACAGGTTGGGGATTCGGTTCATCCAGGTCTTGATGACGGAGAACTCATCGTACGTGCCGAAGTAGGCAGGATATGCCTTCGGCTGACGGATCACGGTTCGGTCGAGCACGTCCCTGCTGTCGATGATCTGGATCTTCTCGAGCTCCGAAGCGGCAAACTCCGCAAGCGGTGCGTCGGGCATCGTCCAGAGGTCGTCACCCTCGTTGCAGAAGTATTCCAGGCCGAGCCAGACCGTGCCCGGATCCCGGACCATATAGGGACTCCAGTTGTTGAAGATCTGGAGGCGTCCGATGCGGACGTCTCGCTCCTGAATGTAGATCCAATTGTCCGGAACCGCCTGATTGTGGGAAGCAACCCGAGAGCGTGCCTTCAGCGTCAGCTTCTTGAGGAGAAGGCCCACGGTGATGAAGTCCCGATAGATCAGTCCCTCGGCCACCCGCCGGACTTCCGGCGGTGCAGCGGTCCCCATGGCCGCCACCAGGTCCTTGATGGGCATCGTGGAGAATACGATATCCACCGGCGTGTCGATGCGCTCGCCGGTCTGCACATCCCGCGAGCCAACCGACACGACTCGACCTTCCCGCAGCTCGACGCGATCGACTGTTCGGTTGAAATGGATTTCCGCGCCACGGGACTTCACCATGTCTGCGACCGTCTCCCACATCTGGCCGGGGCCATACTTTGGATACAGGAAGACCTCAATTAGGCTGGTTTCGGACTTCTTCTGGTGGGCGCTGGCATCGCGGCGAAAAAGGCTCCGGACCGCGTGCAGCAGTGTGGCCAGGATAGAAAGCCCCTTGATCCGCTGCGCTCCCCATTCCGGCTTGATCCGATTGCAGGGGACGCCCCAGACCTTCTCAGTGTAGTCCTTGAAGAAGGTCTCGTACAGTTCACGTCCGAAACGATTGATGAAGAAGTCCTCGAGTGACTTCTCGTGATGAATGGGAAAAAGGGAAGCGTACACGTAGCTGAAGAGAATGCGAACCATGCGCACGGGTCCGAGATTCAGAGCAGTCCGTACGCTCAGGCTGACCGGGTAGTCGAAGAAGCTCCTGAGAAAGAAGATACGCGAGACGCGCCGCCGCTTCATGAGTACTCGGTCGGTGCTTTCAGGATCCGGCGTGGGCCTTCGCCCTGACCCGGCCTCGGACTCGGCCGGAAATCGTTCATCAACCAGCAGATCCTGTGGCGGGAGAATGCGGAACCACCAATCCATGACGCGGTCCGACTTGGAAAAGAAGCGATGGCCCCCGATGTCGATGCGGTTGCCGCGGTAGTTGATGGTACGAGAAATACCTCCGAGCTCGCTGGAACCTTCGATGATGACGGGATGAATGTCACTTCGTTCGAGGAGTTCGTAGGCGGCGGTCAGACCCGCGGGCCCCGCCCCGATGATGATCGCGGTCCTTTGACTCATAGCTTGCCCAAATCCGGGGTCAGGGTGTGGGTGCGTGCCTCTTTGACCCTGTCCTTCATGAAACAATGCGGGGTAGAACCGAACCACCTCGGAGTGCAACGCGCCTCAGAACAAGAGAAATTTTCGGACTCCGAAGTTGAACAGAAGAACCGCCGCCTGGGCGATCATCTTGGAAAGAATGTAGTGTAAGCCCGCCTGTTCCGTGAGCAACCACAGCAGCGCCTCGTTGAGCGCGAGGGCCGCCACACCGACCGCCGCGAACAGTGCGAACTCAATGGCCGGGGTCTTGACCCGCCGGACATCGAAGACCCAGAGTATGCTGAGCGTATAGTTGACGGTGAGGCCCACGCAGAAAGCAAGCACGTTCGAGACAAGGTAGTGCACGCCCACGAACTTGGTGAGCATGACAAAGAGGCCGAAGTCGACTACAAAGGCAATGCCGCCCACAATGCCGTACTTGATGAACTGACGGGACAGCGGGGGCAGGTGGCGACGCAGAAATGCGCGCGCTTCCGAAACGGCCGGCAGCACGCTCATTGTGGGCGGCTACCGCCATCGGCCACGTAAACGGTCGCTTCGAAGTTGCGCATAATCCCGAGCTTCACGACGGTCTTGTTGCTGCGTCGCGAGGAGTGGAACAACTTCTGGAGCTTCCAGGCCGGGTTGATCCCGAATTCCTGGATGACGAGTTCGCCCGGCTGCGGTCCTGCACCGCGCGTCAGGAAAGTCTCGAACGGAAGTCCCGGGGCGGCGTATGCGAGGTACGGAGCAATGTGCAATTGGGCGCGCACGCGGAGTTGCGGATGACGTTCGTGGTACTGCCGCGCGAACTTGGCCGCGGCCAGAAGCGGGGTTTCCGAGGACCGCTGGATTCGAACGGCGGGAAAGGCCTTTGCCGCGTTCATCACTGCCACAGCGGCCAGAATTCCAATCGCTGCCTTTTCGAGGGGGCGGCGATACTTCTCGAAGCGCGGCCTCTCGATGAGAAAGAGCAGACTTCCCAGCATGCAGGCGGGGCCGAGCAGAGGGAACAGCGCGGACCAGTAGCGCATGTTGTAGGGACGAATAGTATACATCACCCAAGCAGCGTGGAGGACCAGGGCGCAGGTCAGGAACACGCCGGTCTGGCGACTGTGCTGCCGGAAGACTCGAATCAGAAAGTAGATGAGTCCCGGCGCAAAAAGATAGCCGAGAGGAGAAAACCACAGTGCGGGAATCGTATCCACAGCCGCCCGGACGGTCTTCTCGCTTTCCATGGTGGCGACGAAGTTCGCGTGGTGGCGGACCGCCGCGAGAATCGGCTGCCATCCGCCCGCTGTCAGAATCATCCAGAGTGTGGGCAACCCCGCGGTCAGCAACGCAACGGCGGCCCCCGCAGCGACACGCGCCTGTCCGGCGCCCGAAAAAAAGAACAACACGACGAACAGGGGCAGAAGCGGTGGAAACACCGCGGGGCGCACACCCACGGCCGCAGCCAAACAGAACCAGGACAGGAGGTAGGCCGCGGTGCCTTTGCCTTTCTCGAAGCGCAACCAGGCGTACACACCCGCGAGGATCAGGGCGCCTGCCGGCACCTCGGAGAAGATGGCGCTGCTGTAGTACCACACGACGGGTGAAACGGCTGCTGCGATCACAGCGAGCAGCACGGTCGCGTTGTAGCCCGGAACAAGCTCCAGGAGTATGAGCCAAGCACAGACGAGGGCCAGGGCGGTGGCGAGGATGCTCACGAGTTGTAGCGCCAGGGTCGGGCCAGGGAAGATGGCGCTCAGCAATTTACCGAGGGCAATGTAGATGGGAAAACCAGGCGGATGCGGGCGGTGCGCCGGCACGTTGAAGTCGATGACTCCGCGGACGAAATTGATGGGGTCGTGTTCTGTGAGGTCCGTGGGCTTGGAGTAGAACGCAAGCCCCAGAGCCAGCACGGCGAGCGCCATGCCTACAAGCCGACGATTCTCCAGAGCCCGCGTCCAAGCGTTCATTGCAACAGGTGACATGCTATCGGCATGCTGGAAAATGCGCCACAACAAAGCCGGTTCAGCATGCCGCAGTCACAAGGGGATCAGGATTTCTTCTTCTGGCGGATCAGGTCCGAAAGCCCTTCGAGCGATTGCGGCGAACTGTTGGCTGCCTGTTGGTTCTGTTCTTGAATCTCTCGGTACACTTCGGAGCGGTGGACGCTCACGCTGCGGGGCGCGCGAATCCCGAGTTTGATCTGGTCGCCCTTGATGTCGATCACGACGACTTCGATTTCGTCGCCGATCATGATCGACTCGTTGATTTTGCGGGCCAGGACGAGCAAGGTCAGCCTTCGAGTTGTTCCAGAATAGAGACGCGCACCAGGTGCCGATCGTTGTTGGATATCACCTGGCGTCCAATCCGTTTCGGGCCGTTGATGAGAATCGGGCCCTGAAGGTTTGCCGTCATCTTGCGGGGCTCATCATGCGGGATGGTGACGATCAGGAGCGTGAGGCATTCGGAAACCTGACTGACGCCCAGCGCCTTCAGGTCAGCCTCCCCGGGCTCGGCGCGGTAGTTCGCCAGGAAGAGCTCCGGCTGGATGACTACAAAGGCGAGTGCGGCATCCGTCGTGGACTGCAGCCACTTGAACGGCGACTCGTCGCTGTCGTCCAGCAGGGCAAACTCTGTGTACTCCGGAAAGCCCAGAAGGCCCTCCGGGAATTGCACGATCTGGGCCTGGTCGATCTGGACGATCCCCAGGGCCTTTGTGGCCAGTTTCGTCATGCGGGTCGTCTCCACCATTATCGCAGGAAGTCCATCAGAGTGGGACGAATGATGCGTGCCCCCACGTTGAGGGCGTAGCTGTGAACCGTCTCAATCCACTTCATGTTCATGATCGTTTCGGGGACGTCAATCCCTTCGCTCTGGGCCAGGAGCTCGGTCATGAAGGTTTTGTCCCAGGTAACACGCTTGGTGTGCTCTTCCATGCGATTCTGGCGGGCGCCCACTTCCGCCCGGTAGCGCAATACGTTCTCCAGGGCCTGATCCAGATTTCCCAGATCGCGGCCCGAGATTTCGAGCTGGTCGGCGCTCAGGAGATCGTTTCGGAATTTGATCAGGACGTCGAACACGCTGAGACCGGAAACGCGGGCTTCGGGGTGGTAATTGTTTGGCGGTGAAGCCTTTTCGGGGTTGATCAGCCCGATGTCGCGCAGCACGGTGCCACCGCCCACGTCTTCCATCCAGATCTTGTGTGGCGAAG
>CAZPFB010000060.1:0-36428 GCA_964585735.1 uncultured Leptospiraceae bacterium | reverse complement strand
TTCCAACTGCTGCGACGCGGCCGCTACGTCGAGTTCAACCTGGTCTACGACCGCGGCACACAATTCGGCCTGCGCACGGGCGGTCGCACAGAATCGATTCTCATGAGCCTTCCGCCGGTCGTCCATTGGGAGTACGGAGGCTATCCGGAGGAGTTCCTGGCCGGCGACTCGCGCGCGCAGCGTCTTTTGGAAGTGGTCCGCGCCCCCCGGAGCTGGCTGTGAAAAGTCGCACTATACTCGTCGGCGACGTGCACGGCTGTGCGGAAGAATTGCGGGCGCTCCTGGAGCTCATCCGACCGCGCCCGGGCGACCGGCTCATTCTGCTCGGTGACCTCATCAACAGGGGTCCCGATTCGGCGGGCGTGGTGAGACTGGTTCATGACGCGGGCTTCGAGTGCATCTTGGGAAATCACGAAGAAGACTATTTGCTCAGAGGACACGAGCCGCACTATCGCACCCTGCGCGCTGAAATCGGCGAGCGACGGCACGAGTGGGTGGCGAATCTGCCCCTCTTCATCGATGAGCCTGAGTTTCTGGCCGTGCACGCCGGTCTCGAACCGGGCCGCCCGCCTCGAGAAAGCAAGGCGCGCATCCTCGTTCACATTCGCACCTGGGATGGCGCCGGACGTCAACTCAAGGATCCCGACAATCCTCCCTGGTACGACTTCTACTCCGGCGAGCGGCCCGTCTTCTACGGCCACTGGGCGCGCGCCGGTCTCAATGTTCGCCGCACCACCGTGGGCCTCGACTCCGGTTGCGTGTACGGCCGCAGGCTCTCGGCCTACATTCTGGAAGAGGGGCACGTCGTCTCGGTGCCGGCGCGCGCCCGCTACTATGTCCCCCCTTCGCTCCGTCGGTCGCGATAGTCGCGCTTGACGGGCCGCTCGCTGGTGTCGGGAATGGGGGAAGTCCCTGCCGACTCCTTCGCCTTTCGGGACAATCGCCGTCCGCCATGGAAACCATCCCGTCACAGCATCTGGGCACCACGCCGGAAGAGGAACTCGTCCGGCTGCGCGAACTGGTGAATGCGTTCGCGCAACTCAACACCTCGCTGGACCTGGAGGTCGTGCTGCGCAAGACTCTGGAAACGGCAACGGCTCTCATGAAGGCCCAGGTGGGGTCCATCGCCCTCATCAATGCTGAGCGAACGCACCTGGAGTTCGTAGAGAGCACAGACAGCAACTTTGCCAAACTGAAGCAATTGCGTGTGCCGATCGGCGAAGGAATCGCGGGGGACGTAGCCAAGAACGGGCGGGCGGTGCGCGTCGAAGACGTGCGCAAAGATCCGCGGTTTTACGGGAAGATCGACGAGAACCTCGGGATGCGGACCCAGTCCTACCTCTGCGTGCCACTCCTGGTGGAAGGAAAAGTCATCGGCACAGCGCAGATCATGAATCGGCTGGATGGACGCTCCTTCGTGGAGTCCGATGAAAAGCTCCTCGAGGGTTTTGCGCGACAGGCCGCCCTGGCCATTCACAACGCCCGCATGCACAAAGTGCTCCTCGAACAGAAGGCCATCGAGTCCGAGTTGGAGGTTTGCGCGCAGATTCAGCAGAAGCTTTTCCCGGAAAAACCGCCCACCGTTCCGGGCTTCGACGTCTTCGGCGCTTCCGTTCCCTGCCGTCAGGTGGGCGGCGACTACTACAGTTTCGTTCCACGCGCGGACGGTTCGTTCGATGTCGTCATTGCTGACGTTTCCGGCAAGGGGCTGACCGCGGCCCTCATGGTTTCGGAATTCCACACCGGCTTTCACATGGTATCCCAAATGGATTGCGACCTGAGCACGGCCGTACGCCTCCTGGACGATCACCTCAAGGAATCACTCATCATCGGGAAGTTCATCACGGCGTTCATAGCGCGCGTGTACCCGAAAGAGAAGACGATGCACTACGCTGTGGCAGGCCATCCGGGTCCGTACATCATCGCACCCGGGAGCATCGTTCAGTTGGAGCGCACCGGCACTGCATTCGGCATCCCGCGGACTCCCACCATCGGAGTCACGACCGCGGAGATGGCGCCCGGCGGTCTGTTGATTGCCTTCACGGACGGCTACTCAGAAGCGCAGAGCCCCGAAGGTGAACTGTACGACGACGTTCGTGTCGGTGAGCTCACCTCGGAACACTCCGGGCTGCCGCTCAAGGAGATCGTCCGGGTACTCGACGAGGATGTCGGTCGCTACACTCACCACGCTCCGCCGCCCGATGATGCCACGGTGATTCTGCTGCGTCGTAACTCCCTCGCCACCTGAGCGCGTCCGCGCGTCGCGAAGCCTCCCAAGGAAAAAGGAGTCGCCCGTGGAAGCCGGGGCCGATCACTAGTCCGATGGCGCGCGTGCGACTGACCGCCAACGACCCCTCCGGAGAGGGAATGCGTCGCCTCGTGTTCGAAGCCCCGGCCCACCTCCGGGAAACCTACCGGGTGCCGGGTCAATTCTTGGACATCCAGGCGGCCGGGGGCCGCGGATACTTCGCTCTGGCTTCCGCGCCATCCGATCCGCAAATGGAACTATTGATCAAGGAACAGGGCGGACTCACAGCCGTGCTGTGCGAAATGCCCGTCGGCGGTGAGCTGGATGTGGGAGAAGCGCGCGGACTGGGTTTCGATCTGAGCGACGTGGATGGCGCCTCGCTTCACCTTTTTTCCATGGGGTCCGGTATTGCACCCCTGCGCGCCCTGATTCGCTCCATTCTTTCCGGGCACTTCCGTCCGAACAGCACGCATCTATGGCAGGGCGCTTTTTCGAAGAGCTACCTGCCGTATCCGGACGAATTCCCGGAGTGGGAACGCCAGGGCATCAGCGTCGAGTACTGCTTCGATCAGGAGGGCCCCGCCCCGGCCACGGTTCCCGATCTCCTGGCGGCCCGAGCACCCGACCTTTCGCAGGCGCTCTGTTTTTGGATTGGCTCGCCGGCTTTCGGCGAAAGCGTGATTCGCGTGGCGCGCTCGCTTGGCGCACCGCCCGAACGAGTGCGCACGAACTTCTGATTCAGTTGGAGCAGCTTCATGGAGATGCGCATCAGGCGACCGGACGACTGGCACCTCCACCTACGCGACGGCGTCGAACTCGAGTCGGTCGTCGCTCACACGGCGGAGAGGTTTGCGCGGGCCGTGGTGATGCCCAACCTTCAACCTCCTATCACGACCGTGGCCGCTGCGCTGGCGTACCGCGAGCGTATCCTCAGCGCGCTATCTCCGGATTCGGCATTTGAGCCGCTCATGACGCTGTACCTCACGGACGAAACGAGCACCGACGAAGTGCGGCGCGCGGCCGACTCTCCTTTTCTGATCGGCGCCAAACTCTATCCGGCTGGCGCCACCACGCATTCCGATCGCGGCGTCACGGATCTCCGGAAACTGGACCGTGTGCTCGACGCCATGCAGTCCGCGGATCTACCCCTGCTCGTTCACGGCGAGGTGACCGACCCGGCCGTGGATGTCTTCGATCGCGAAGCCGTCTTTGTTGAGCGCGAGCTGCAACCGATCGCCGCGCGCTTCCCCGCGCTGCGTATCGTCCTCGAACACGTCACGACGGAGGAGGGCGTGCACTTCGTGCGGGACAGCCGCGCCGGAATCGCCGGAACTCTGACCGTCCAGCATCTTCTCTGGAATCGCAACGCGCTCTTCACGGGCGGCATTCGCCCCCATCACTACTGCCTGCCGGTTCTCAAGCGCGAACGGCACAGGCGCGCGCTCGTGGCCGCCGCCACTTCGGGAAATCCGAGATTCTTCGGGGGCACCGACAGCGCGCCGCATGCCCGCGGAGGCAAGGAGGCTTCGTGTGGTTGCGCCGGAATCTACACTGCGCACGCCGCCGTCGAGTTCTACGCAGAAATCTTCGAGGCTGAAGGGTCGCTCGAACGCCTGGAGGGCTTCCTGTCGCATCACGGCGCAGACTTCTACCGCAGACCGCGAAACAACGGCACGATCCTGCTGCGCAGAGAGGAGCGGCGGATACCGGAAAGTTTTCCGTTCGGGAGCGATGTCCTCATCCCGATGCGAGCGGGCGGCCTCGTTTCTTGGACGCTCGTGCCCGAAGTCGCCTGACCGGCCGCGTGGTTCCTCGGGGCCTCTGGCGGACGTTAGCGGAAAGCGAGTGTGAATCGGAAGAGCTCGCCTTCCTCCATGATTCCGTTGCGATTGCGATCCATGAGCAACGCAAAGTAGATCTCTCGAAGCGGCAGCGACCGGGGTTCGACCAACTTCTCCTGAAACCGAAACCGCAGCACGTCGAATCGAACCTCCGTTTCATCCGCTGCCAGTGTTCGCAGGGGCACCGCGCGCTGTGCCTCGGGATCCCCGGGCGCAAAGATGATGTAGTGATGCGCCTGGTTCTCTTCGAGGTAGAAGGCCGGGTACCGGCCGGTTTCGTCGCTGGCCATCCCGGTGCCGGGCGCGAAGAGCACGAGTCCGTTGTGAATTTCGTCGACCCGCGAACCGAGCGGAAGCTCCAGAAAAGCGCGATTGCCCGAACCGGCGATCTGAACGCTGTGAAAGATGCTCCGCTCCCCGTCGTAGTGGGGCAGTGGAAAGATGAAGGCAAACGCCGACCGCTCGATCAGCAGGCGATCCCCGTCGCGAACGGTCATCCGTTTCCCGTTCTGAAGCAACGCAAGGTAACCCGGTTGCCGCGGCGATTCACGCGCTATCTCCTCCTCGGTGGTCTTGGGTTTCTCGTCGAGGCTCGCGCAAAAAGAGATGAGGATCGCGCAGGCAAACAGCGTACAGGCGCAGAGCGCCCGCAACAGTGTAGGACGGACCGGCCCGCGCGACCCCATGACGCAAGCCTACCACGACGCCTCCCGCGAGCCCAAGCCTTTTTCGGGCCGATCAGCGGAAACTGGCCAGCCTGCGCAGCTCCCGGCCGTTTGGCCGTACCGGCCGCGATTCCGGTTTCGCTCTCCGTGCGGACGGCGATGCGGACGGCAAGGGATTGGCGGACCAGAGGTTCACCTGAACCTTTAGCTCAAGCGCTCAAGCTCCTTTGCGATGCGCAGCCGATTGTGCCCGGCCAGCGGCGTCCCGTCGACTCTGGAAATGAGCGGCACGAGAATCCCGCGGGGTCTCAACTGATCGGGCCCAGCAGGCGCTCCAGATTCGTTCGCAGTTCGGACTGCGGCATTGCGGAGACGAGGGCGCGCAGGTCCCGGCGCAGTTCTTCGGTCTCGCGGCGCTGTGTGCGCATGCGTTCCAGTTCGGCCGGCTCGTCCGCCGTGAGCCTGTCGGTGATCTCTTCACTCAGGGCGATGAGTCTGCCGTATGAGAATGACTCCAGTGTGCGCATGAGGCCTGCCTGGGCGGATTGCCTGCGTTCGGTCTCCAGCGAGCGGAAGTAGCGCACGGTTTCGGCGTAGACGTCGCGGATGTGCGCGGGGTGCAGGGTGCGCTCTGTGAGGCGGACCGTCTCCGTGCCGTCTGGGTGGCGGTGGATGGTTGCGTATCCTTTGTTGAGGAGCGGGTCGAGGTGGGGTGGGTGGTTCATGGGCTACTCCGGTCGACCTTCCTCGAGAAGATCAGGTGCGCTCCAGGACAGCGGAACCTAGAGCGCAAATCGCAGTGGCCTCCCGACCAATACCGTTTGTCTCTTCTCGCGCGTGAAACGTCCCGCAGCCCGACAGCCAGGGGAAGACAGCCTGGTGTGCTCCCTTTCCCTCCGGAGACGATGGAGAAACAGAAGTCCCATCGCATTCCGGGCCGGGCTGCGGATCCTGAACAGGAACTTGAGCATTGCATATCATCCCGCATGGCTGCCGCGCGACCGCAGGATTCGACGTAAACGGCGCGGATGTTTGCGGGGTTCGGTCTGTGAGGCCAACCGTTTCCGTGCCGTCTGCGTGGGGGGGATGGTGGCGCATCCTTTCGCGAGGAGGGAGCTGTAGTCCGAGTGTGTTGCCATGCCGCTCGTGTCAGAACGCATACTCTTGGAATGACCTGATGTGGTCTTTGATGGCATCCAATGAGGGGAATTGCTGATCCAAGGCGAGATTCTTCTTCCCTTTGGCGACCAGCTTCAGGTTGTATCCTTCGTCCTCCTTGAAGCGAATCACCCACTGATAGCACCGTTTAGCCGCTTCTTTCCAATCCGATGCTCCCACAGCCCTCACTTCGGGGCCGACGTAGTTGCGCTCAGGCGGCGAGGTTTTCGGAAACCCGTTCTCAATCAAATTATCCACTCTGTCAAACAGAGTATCCAGTTCACTAGGATCGTAGCTGTAGACAGGCTCTATGCCCTTGTAGGCACCTGGAACTATCTCACCAGGCGTAACAAGGATCCACCGATCGGGATACCGCGAAAACGAGATAGTGTACCAAGACATGGGCATTCAATCTCCTCCCCGTTCTCTAATAGAGCGGAATGATGTTCAGATGCACGGCTGGGTTACCAGCGATCGGATTTGCGTACGATGCCGACAATCGCTGCAAGATGTGATTCTGCCACGGTCGAAGGCTCTGTTGGGGCACGACAAGGTCAAGCACTCTCGCTCTTCCGTTAATCAAAGCGGGATCGATCGAGATGTTGTTCCAAGGAGTCGACTGCCCCGGATATTTCTGTAGCGTTTGAAAATACCGATCGATTCGTTTCTCAAACGCGGTGACACCGCTGCGCCCGATAGCCTCATTCGCGTACGTGGGCAGCCGAGGATCAAGACTTTTTGTCCCGTGGGCGATCCCATTTGCCCAATCCATGTTGTCGATACGGGGGAAGTTCCGTCCTAAGTTGTTCCCGACCATGTCGTCGAAGAAAGCACCTCGCGCGAAGGGTCGCAGCGCCCACGGATCCTGAAAAGGATCGATTCCGGCCGCCCGAGCGTTGCGGAGATCCTTGCTGGTTACGCCTGCCGCCCTGAAGAACTGACGGGCCTCCGAGAAGTGACGCGTAGAGCCAAGCCCTGCGTGGACCAAGCGGCCTGCGGCTCCCAGTTCTAGCGCGAGTTTCCCAAACGGGAGCATGCCGAAAACAAGCCCTGCAGCTGCAAACCACCGATTCGCCTTGTGCCCGGTGATATAGTCCTTTCCGGTGGCCAGTTCCACAGCTGATTGAATCGAACCAACAATCGGGATCGATCCTACCGTCATGGACGCGATGGCGCGCCCTACGCTCTCCCCGTAGACCACGCGAAAGCGATCGACCGGATCGAGCGCCGCAACCTGCTCGGCGAGTCGCTGCTGCACTCGTTGTTCGAACCCCGGAAAGTCCAGGTTCACCGTCGGGGCGTACGGTTTGTAGTTGCCGAGCGCCCCGGGGTCCGCACCAATCGAATGCATGAATTCCGTGAAGGTATCGGCCGGGACCATGATGGGACCACCCCCCGCGCTCTGCTGGACCCGCTGCCCCACCTCATGCATAAGCGCGCCGTAAGCGGCCTGCACTTTCGCGGGGTCCACGGAGCGCATGTCCACTTCATACGTCGCAAGGGCGGCTCGGGTGGCGGCGGATAGATCCATCCCGGCGCTCACGAGACCTTCGATCTTCCTCGTGATCTCATCGCGCTTCCCGAGAGCCTCGTTCCCCTTGGCGGCTTTCAAGACGGCCCAAGCACGGTTTCCTGCCTCGCCTACAGAATCACCAGGATCCATACCGAAGCCGGCGCCCTCACCATCCGGCCCGTATGTATCCGCCCGTCTCTCGCGCTGCGTCAGGACGACACCATACAGAATGGACAACGCCTGATTGCGCGTGTGCCCTTCGCGCATCAGACGATCGAGTGCCTCATCGAAATTGCCGCCGTAGGAATCGAGCTCCAGAGCCGCCCGGGACTCTTTCTGCGCATCGCGAAAGAGATACTGAAACCCGGACACCGCATAGGCGCCCATCGCATACAGTTGCTGAAAGGGTGCCGCAATTCCATTCACCAGATTCCCCAGGAAACTCCCACCCTGCGGCCCGCCGCTTTTCTGAATCGATATGCTGTTATGAACTATCCCGCCCGCCCCGGCCAGCGTCGTCTCGATGTCCTGAGCAAGCAGCCCCTCCCACGCCGCCGCATTCCCCGTCTGCTTCTGCCCGTACGCGGAGAACGCAGACCCGAGTCCCTGTCCGAAGAGTGTCGCACCCAGGCCGCTGCCCAATTCCGCACCAATCGCGCCACCCAGTGCGCTTCCCAGAATCCCCGCACCCACCGAATCGCCACGGGAACCGTGCAGACTCCAGCCGGACGTACTGTGTCCTTTCGCATCGAACTCAAAGCCGCCGGAGATGACGTTCGCGCCGGCGCCCAGTCCCATCAGCGCGAGCGAGCTCGCACCGATGCCAACTGCGCCTCTGTCCGTGAGCTGGAAGTGGCCGTTGTCCTGAAGCGTGTTGCCCGCGATGACGCTCGCCATCCCCGCAAACGCGACACCACCCGAACCCAGACCCGCGGCCAGCATCCCCCCGGATTTCAGTAAGGCGCCCGCGGCCTTGTTGTTCAGCTCCGTTCGCGCCTGCGAGCCGTCGAGGCCGCGCACCTCCGTACTGAGTCGATAGTCCAGGTATGAGTTCGCAAGACCCGCCACGGGGAGGACCGCGCCGAAACCGGCGGCGCCTTCGGCGTGCGTTCCGGCCCCGCTCTCTTTCGCACCCTCCCGACCGGGCATCCTTGTCCGGCCGGCGGTTCGGGATTCGGGAGGGAGCGAAAGCGGCTCCGTAACGCAGACCGCGCGCCCCACTGTTTTCAGACTTCGTCGGCGATGTCTTTCTCGCGTGATTCGGGCGCCTCCCGCGCTCCGCGCGGGACCGGGCCACTGCGGGCTCCGCTTCGCTTCGGTCCTCGCGTGCGGAGTGACCGCGAGTTGATAGGCGCTCTGCCGCGGGACCGCTGCGCGCCCTGCGTGTCCCTGGCGCGATTCCTCAGTGTGAACCCCACTACCGGTTGCGCGGGCATCACTCGTCGTGGAATCAAGAGGCCACGATCAACTGACCGGACCCAACAGCCTGACCAGTTTCGCACGCAATTCGCTTTCCGGCATCTGGACCAGAAGGGCACCGAGTTCGCGGCGGAGGTCTTCGGTCTCTGCGCGCTCTTTGCGGACGCGTTCCAGAGTTGTGGACTCTTCTGCTTCCATGGCGTCCGTCGTCTCTTCTGTGAAGGCAATGAGTCTTCCGTATGACAGGGATTCGAGCTGGCGCATGAGATCCGCTTCGGCGGACCCGGTGCGCTGGGTCTCGAGGGAGCGGAGGTATCTCACGGTTTCGGCGTAGACGTCGCGGATGTTTGCGGGGTGCAGGGTGCGGTCTGTGAGGCCGACGGTCTCCGTGCCGTCTGCGTGGCGGTGGATGGTGGCGTATCCTTTCGAGAGGAGGGGGTCGAGGTGTGGTCGGTGCTGGTCCATGATTCTATTCTGCTCTACCGACGCCCGAGGGCCTTTGGGCGCTCAAGACTCTGGAGAGGCCTGGTGCGCAAAACCCGAAACCTCCCAAGCCGATTCCATTTTGCCCCGTGCAAACCGGAGCGTCCCGTGCAGGAATCCGCAGCCCGACAGAAGGGGGAAGAACTGTTAACACCTTTCCCTCCGGAGACGATGGTGACAGGAAGTCTCATCCAATCCGGGTCGGGCTGCGGATCCTGTACAGGAACCTGAATGATTGCGGGCACGGCGTCGCATGTGCACGGTTTCGGCGTGCACGTCGCGGATGTTTGCGGGGTGCAGGGTGCGATCAGTGAGGCCCGCCGTCTCCGTGCCCTCTGCGTGGCGGTGGATGGTGCCGTATCCTTTTGCGAGGAGCGGGTTGAGATGGGGTGGGTGGTTCATGGTGATTGTCGTCGGCTTCATCCGGCGACGGTTCTATCCTTGCGCGAAGAGGGCACCGTAATGCTCATCCACCCGTTCGTCAATGGCCTCGAATAGTTCATCCTTGGGTAGTTCCATCGGTTCCATCCTGGCCAGTGGTGTCGCAAGCAGCGGGTGATCGGGAAAGGATGTTTCGAGACCCATCCGTGTTCTCGCCCGCCGAAGAGCGAGTATCTCGATGGGGATAAGATCGTACGGTCCACCCAAGAACTCCGGAAGATCATCGTCGATCTCTTGAGACCGCGTGACGTGGTAGTCGCAAAGGGCGGCGATTTGGGCCTTCAGGTTCCCTTTATCCCAGTCATCGAAGATCGGTTGATAGACTCCCAGATCGGCAATCTCCATTGTCGGCTCGAACGGAGCACCGTTGCTTCGAGCGTAGAGACGAGCCATGAAAGGTTCGAAGGGAGTGATGTTCCACGGCCCGAGCGAACCATCGCGCGTGCTCGCAAGTAAACGCGCACCCAACCATTGCGCCTCCCGATCAGCCCCTATAGCGAGCAGATGGGCCAGATTCAGGGCCGCCTTGTTCGCGTATACGCGGTTCTGCTTGCGCTTGCGCGTGTCCGCATGGTATGCGCCAATGAACGCCTTTAGGTGCACCCACACGTAGGCGGCCCCCCGATGGATTTGTTCCCAACCGGCGCTCTTGCCCTCGAGAACCTCCGCAGTCCCCCGCATCGACCAATAGAATCCTAGATTGCCAAGGTCAAAGGCCGCCGTGAGCAGGGCGCCTATACCCTCGGACCGTAGGCTCTGATGGATGGATGCCAAGCTCTCATCGTGCAGTATGGTTCGGTTCTGCGGACGCAACACCCACGCGCGCATATCTCGCTGTAGTTCCGTGATCACCTCGGCGGCCATATCCATCGCGTCACTCCATTTAGGCTTGGATTGGTCAGGGCATTTTGAACCCGAATGACCATCCCCTGTGCCTGTCCGCCCTGCAAAGCCAATTGCCGCGCAATATTGATTGCAGCGCGCTGGACGGCCGGGTCCACACTCTGCCAAGCTCCGCTTGCTCCGCGTGCCAGGTCAAGACGTCTGCTGACAAACGTATTGATGTTCTGCTGGGCCGGACTGAGTCGTCCGAGCAGACTCGCCGCCGATGACTTCACCTCGAAGAACCTCACCAGCCCTTGGGCGTTTCTTGCGATTATATCAATCCCGTGACCGCTCTTGTTCTGGAGTTGAATGATGTCCGTGTATCCCTTCTGCTGTAGATAGGACATCGCAAACCTTTCTCCGGCGGCACCAATGGCAGCACTGTTTCCTTTGCCTCTGCCGGAGACGAACGCGATCCCGGCCATCGCGACCGCTATCGGGGCACCGTAGGGCTGCATGCTCTGCAGCCACGCCCGGTCCCCGTCGGATAGCTGCATGTTCGACAGCTTGAGACTTTTGTTGGACCAGAACGCGTTCTCCGGGAATAGGCCATCAACAGTTTCGTTGAAAGCGCCGGCCAGAAGCTGCATGCGCGTGTAGTTGCGCGGCGCGTTTCGGTCGAGAGGCATCAGAGCTTCGATGTCGACCGGTATCCGACCGTAGCTACCGTCGGCTATCCACCGGTCTCTCACCGAGGTGAGAATTGCGCGCTTCTCGAAGTCGGACAGATTTTGGTCCGCAGCCACCCGCCGAACGGCATCTCCATCGCGGTGGTTCGCAAGCAGCGCGGCATAGGCAGGAGACTTCGCGGCGAGCGTCGCCTGTTGATCCCTGAGGTATGCTTCGGTCGCTGCCCGCGCGTCGCGGGCGGGTTGCTCCCTCGCCCACTGCAGATCATGCGCCTGCACGGCCGCCGTATAAATCTCCCCCGCACGCTCCAGCGTGCTGCCGCTCACGTCGAGGCCCCTCGCGCGGGCCATATCGAGAACCTCAGCCAGTGTTCCGCCGCGGCCACCCAATGCCTTTGATATCGCATCGAACTCGGCATGCCAAGAACCGGAGTGGTTCTGCTCATTCGCTTCCCGGATGCTGCGCAGGAGTGTCGTCATCTGCTCCCGCGTGAGCTTCTGATCGGGGTCGTACTCGATTCCCCCTGTGTCCCCGGCTTCCGGCCCGTATGTATCCGCCCGTCTCTCGCGCTGCGTCAGGACGACACCATACAGAATGGACAACGCCTGATTGCGCGTGTGCCCTTCGCGCATCAGACGATCGAGTGCCTCATCGAAATTGCCGCCGTAGGAATCGAGCTCCAGAGCCGCCCGGGACTCTTTCTGCGCATCGCGAAAGAGATACTGAAACCCGGACACCGCATAGGCGCCCATCGCATACAGTTGCTGAAAGGGTGCCGCAATTCCATTCACCAGATTCCCGAGGAAACTCCCACCCTGCGGCCCGCCATTCTTCTGAATCGATATGCTGTTGTGCAGTATCCCGCCCGCCCCCGCGAGCGTCGTCTCGATGTCCTGTGCGAGCAGCCCCTGCCACGCGGCCTCATTGCCGGTCTGCTTCTGCCCGTACGCCGTGAACGCAGACCCCAAACCCTGCCCGAAAAGAGTCGCACCGAGGCCGCTGCCCACGTCCGCACCAATCGCGCCGCCGAGGGCCGAGCCGAGAATCCCCGCACCCACCGCATCACCGCGCGCACCGTGCAGACTCCAGCCGGACGTGCTATGACCCTTCTCGTCGAACTCGAAGCCGCCGGAGATGACGTTGGCTCCGGCACCGAGGCCCATGAGCGCAAGCGAGCTTGAGCCAATGCCCACGGCGCCTCTGTCCGTGAGCTGGAAGTGGCCGTTATTCTGGAGGGTGTTGCCCGCGATGATGCTCGCCATGCCGGCGTACGCCACGCCACCGGTACCCAGCCCGGCCGCGAGCATACCACCGGACTTCAACACGGCACGGGCGGATTTGTTGTTCAGCTCCGTTCGCGCCTGCGAGCCGTCGAGGCCGCGCACCTCGGTATTGAGTCGATAGTCGAGATATGAGTTCGCAAGGCCGGCCACGGGCAGGACCGCACCGAACCCTGCGGCCACCGGGTTGATCTTGATCTGATGCGCGTTGGCCAGTTCGCGATCGATGTGCGCTCCCATGAGTTGGAGTTGTACATAGAAGCCCAACGGCGTCCCGGACGGCCTGCTACCAAAGGCCCCCAACTCGCCGAAACCGGCCATGTCTCCCGCGTGGGGGAGAGCCGTTGCGGCGAGGCCGGACAACCCCGCGAACTGGGCCAGGAAACCCGCGCTCTGTTGATCGGGGGCCCGGCCCGCCCAGCGGCCGAAGGTACCCAACGTCTTCGCGTCGGTCGCGGTTGCGCGCTCGGCGGCGTTGCCGGTGCCCATGATCTTCGCGAAGATGGACTGCGCGGCGAGTCGCTGGACCTCGAAGAAGGAGGTCACCTCCACATCCGACCTCGACTCATCCATCAAGAAGGCCTTCAAGTCATCGCCGCTCTTGAGGGAGAACCCGGACTCCGACATCATCCGTGCGATTTCCGCTTCCCCGTCCAGGAACTGATACGCGTCGAGCACGCCCATCGTAGAAGGCGTGAGTCCCAGCTTGATGAACCGGTTCCCCTGGCGCATGAAGCCGGAGCGGGCGGCCGCGGTGGCCGTGGCGCTGTCGACCGCCTCGTTCTGTAAGCGGATCTGCTCCTTGAGTTTGGCCAGCAGATCCTGAAGCTGTTCGGCGGCTACGGCTCTCGCGTGGCGTCCCATGTTCCGTTCGTGCTTCTTCAACTCCGCCTGGAAGCTCGCGGCCACATCCGCCGCTTTTCCGTGTCCGCCTGTCCGACTCACCTCGGAGAGACCCAATTGCGTATTGAACTTCTCGATGCTCGCGTTGAGCTCGAGCAGCAATGCGCTCGCGCCGGGGCGGTCCTTCTCTATCTCGACAATCTGTTTTTGCACCTCAGCCAGCGCGTTGAGTTGCTCCAGCTTCAGGTTCGCGTTCACATTCAGGGCGCCAATCTGTGTATTCAGGCGACCGATGAGGTCCGTGAGCTCCGTCGTCACAGTTCGCTTCGTGAATTGCTCCCGTGTGTCCAGCTCCCATTTCTGCTTCCCGTCGAAATGCTCGCGGATCCGTTCCTGATAGTGGCGATCTCCGTCGGCCACCCTGCGGTCGAACTCCTTCTCCCAATTGCGCCAGTCCTGGCGAAAACGGTTCAGGACTCCGGCCCACGACTTGCTGCCTCGTTCCAGGATTCCCGCGAACCGGCGTTCCCACTCCGCTTCGCGCTCGCGGAGTTCGGCGGCGCGCAAATCCCATTCGGCCCGCTGCAGCGACTGTCGCTGCGCGGTCTCGGCAGCGTCCACCTGCCCCGCGTGATCGAGCAGCTCCTCGAATGCGAGGCGATATCCTCCAAACTCCACGCCGCCGTTGCGCCGGTCGCCGGACTGGGTCAGAATGTGGTCGAGCGTCGCGGCCCGTTCGCGCATGGCGAAGCCTTCGTCCGCCCCGGAATCGCCGGCCTCGAAGTACGCGTCACGCCGGGCTTCCCGGAGCTCGGCCCCGTGAGTCGCGGCTGTGCCGAGCACCTCTCCCAAATCGTAGAAGCGATCCTCTGGTACCGAGTTCGTGTCTTCGATGAGCTTCGCGTAACGTGTCTCGAATTGACCGTTGTGGCCGAGAACTCGGATGGCTGCATAGCGACCGTCGGCGCCACGGTAGTAACCGCCCTCGAGTGGACCAGGTAGGTCGGCGCGCCAAGCGTTCGGATTTCCGACAAAGCGGTTCCCAAGCACATCGCGGGAAACGCCTGTTCGCCTGAGCGTGGTCAGGTCGAGGTAGTCTCCGCGCTCGGCCTCATCGGGTGCGTAGGCGACGCCGTTCGAGTTCACGAACTGCGCCTCGCCGGCGCCGTCCCGGTCGAACAGCAGACTCAGGTCCTCCTGGGTCAGTGTGTAGAGAGCGTCGGTCGTCGCGTCCGGATCCCGGTGTTGTGCTCCCCACTGCTGCAGGCGCTCCTTGGCCGTCTTCTGATCCGGCGCTTTCTTGAAGTACTCCAGAGCCGCCAGCGCCTCCTGGTAGCGCTGCTCCGCCGCGGCGACCCCTTTGATGCGCCCGGCATAGGCCGCATTCTGCGCCGTATTCGTCGTGTTCTGGTCCGTGGCCGCAACGCCGAGTACAGCCGCGAGATATCGTGTGGCCGCCACAGCGATTGTGGCGGTCGCCGTGGCGATGGCGGTCATGCCTCCGCCAATCATCACAGCACCCGCGGCGATCAGACCCGTGCCATATGTGATGAGTCCATAGCCCCCGAACATCAACGTCGCAAGGCCGAGCGCCACCTGATAGCCGCCATAAGCCACGAGCGACGTGCCGCCCGCGATGAGCGCCGTGCCCGCCGTGGCAAGCACGCTCATGGTCGCGGTTGTGATGGCGAGCTCCGCGCTCATCGCGTCGTGCGTGCCAATGGCCACCAGCTTCTGCCCGTACGCGGCCGCGTAGTCGTCATACCCGGCCCAAGATCCACCCTGCTGGAACAGTGCGATGTTCCGAGCTTCCGCTGGGGGAATGGCACCAGCATCGAGGCCACCCATCCACGCCTCCGCAATGACGCTCGGCCAGATCTGCGTTTGCGCGAAGTTCCCGACCGCCCACTGGCCCGCTACGTTCCGTCCCATTCCCTCCAGCCACTGGCCCGTTCCGTAGTACCAACCGCGGTACTCCTTCTGGAGATCGCCGCCGCTCTGCACGATGGAAGCCAGACGGCGATACGTGGCGACCTGCGCCGCCTTGTGCTCGGCTGATTCTCGAAACTCAGTCTTCAGCGGAAATGCGCCGTTCAGCGCGTCCTGGAACTCACGTTGTCGGGCGGCGACAACTGCTTCTCGCCGTTGGATTTCGGCATTCACGAGGTGGCGGGCCTTCTCGATGCGAACCGTACGCAGCGCGTGCTCGACATACGGGATTCGCGTTTCCATCAGGCTGCGGTGTTCGGCAAATAGGGCCCGATCGCTCAGCGTTTGCAGACGGTTTGCCTGATCCCGTTCGAGTGACTCACCTCGCTCGAAGCGCCGCTGGCGCAGGGTCGCCAGTTCCGATCGTTCTTCGTCCGAAGGCGCGACCATGAGCGCGGTCCGAGCAGCGACATCCGTGCCCGTAAAGATGGCCGCGACGCGCGCGAAGTCGTCCACGCGCGATTGCACGAGTACGCGCGCGGCGCTCGTGCTCAGGCGGCGTTCACTCTCCGCGAGGGCGGCGCGAGCACGCTCGTACTCGTTCTCGGCATCGGCGGTCGAGTCCGTGGGGCTTCCGGTCGCCGCAAACAGGTACGGCGTCAGCGCATAGTCGGCCACGGCGCGCAGGCGTTCTGCTTCCACCTGCGCGGACCTTGCTCTCCGGTACGCGTCCGCCACGCCGTTGAGCGACTCGACGTAGCGGGAGTTGCTGCGCGAGTAGTCCAATCGAAGGCGTTCGCCTTCCTGCACGAGGGCATCGTGATCCCGCGTGGCAGCGTTGTAGCGTTCGCTGATTCGCCGGAACGTGTTCTCGACGAAGGCCGTGGCGTTTTGGCCGTGCAGCACTTTGCGGCGACCCGCCGCCGCGTACGCCACCTCAGCGTGTCGGCGCGTCGAGTCGGCCTCTCCGAGTTTCGCGGCCAGCTCGCGCGACTGCTCAGTACCGTGCGCGGCCCGGGCCGTCGTGATGCGGTCGAAGACCGCCCGGATGCCCGCGGAGTTCGGCGCTGTGGGATCGTAGCCGGCCCGCAGGGCCTCGAGGAGCCCCTTCTCCTGCGCCGGTCCGTCGGCGCCTTCTCCCGCCTCGGCCAACCTTCCGTCGGCGAGCGCGGCAGCCGTGGCCACACCCGCCAGGGCCTCGGCAAGGCGGGTGAGCGCAGTCAGGTAGTGGTTGGCTACGTTGGCGTGGTGCAACCGGCGCGCGCGCTCCTCTGGCGTGCCACCCGTCGCCAGTTCTGCAATAGAGCGTATCCCCTGGAGCGTTCGCAGCGAGGGCGCCGATTCTCCGGGCGGCGTCGTCCCCGTGGGCGAGCCGACGCCCGCAAGGTCGTCATTGCGCAGGGAATTTTCCCAATCCCCGTTGCGGATGAGAGCTTCCGGATCGAGTCCGAGGAATTGCACCGAAAAGGAGTCGCCCTCGAGGTAGGTCCGAGCATCTCCGAAGCGGCTTTCGCTGAAGTTCACCTCGTCGGCTCCGCGCTCTTCGACAAAGCGATTCAGGGCCCTCCCCAGGGCCTCGCTGCGCTCGAGTTCCACCTTCGCCTGCCTGATACCCCGCGTATGGTCCGCCACCGTTGTATGGACTGCTGCCGATAGGTCCGATTGTTCCTCGAGGATCAAGGCCCGCCGTATCCCTGCGTCGTAGCCGGGCGTATTTCTTGCGAGCGGGTCGTACATGGCCGGGTCGATCAGTACACCGACGAGCCGGTCGCGCTCCGCGCGTGTTTCGAGAAACTCCGACAGAAAGCGACGCACGAGAACCTGCTCCGCGCCGACGGCCCGCAGCAGCTCAGGGTCGAACTCGCGCAGGGTGGCGACCAATGCTCCGTCCAATCCGACAACGCCCGCGCGACCGACGAAAGCTTCCGGCGCCCCGCCGCCCTGGACATGGAACACCAGGTCGAGAAAGTCGCGTAGAACCGCGGGACGATCGGCGCGCGCCGCGGCCAGCAGCGAAGAGTCGCCCGTGCGCGCCAACCGGCCGAAGACCGCGCCCTCAACGGTCTCGAAAAGGCCACTCTCGATCAACTCCTGTCCGGACCGAACCTGAAACTCCGTCGCCACGGACGGCGTTTCCCCCAGAAGCAAACCGCGCTCTTCCGCTGAGAAACGGTTCTCGGCGCCGTCCGCAAACAGGCGAACGGCCAGCTGGGCGAGCTCCGCCTGCTCTGCCGGGGGCAGGCTTTCCGAGTAGCCGCCGGCGACCACACTCTCGCCACGACGCCTGCGCTCCTGCTCGACAAGGGCCGCCAAGAACGCGCCGCGATCCTCCTTGGCGCGTTGCCGCAACGTCGCTGACGACGAGGCGAGTTCATCAAAGAAACGCCGTTCGATGGCATCGAGCAACGGACCGTGCGCCGCTTCGAACACACGGAGCATGCGCTCTTCTCCTTCATTCGACACAACGGCCGCTCGCGCCTTGTGCGCGCGGAGCGCGGCAATCGCCTCACCCATGCTCGCGGGGGCGCCCAGCGCCACCACGTGATTCGTCGTGCGAACCAATTCGGCCAGTTCGCCGTAGATCTCGGCCGGCACATCACGCCCGACTGCACGACCGAGGAGCGCGTCCACCTCCGCATCGCTGAGGATGACCGAGAGGTCCTCCTGAGACAGCCGAGCCTCCAGGTCGAGCCTGCGAATGGCCGCCTCAAGGCCGGACGGCAGGCTTCGCGCGACTGCGTGATAGCCACGAGTTGCGAAGTCCGTAATGGCGCGCAACGTGGCCGGCAGAAGCTCGTCCGGCGACGCGACGGGCGTCCGCGGATCACGTCCTTGAAGAGCCAGCGCCCGCAGAGCAGCGGGAAGTGCGTCGTCCACCTGAGCGCCGCTCTCCACGAGCGAGAAGGCAAACTGGAAGAGCGCCTCGCGATCGGCCCCGGAAGCCACACGATCCGACCAGGGCGTTGCGCCGATCAAGGAAGACGCGAGGAGATCCGAGAAAGGGGATGCGTACGATTGGCGTCGTTCGTCCATCGTCGCGCCCGAGAGGACCACATCAGTACTCTGCGTGTGACGGATGATCCGCGCTGCCGCGATGGTGGGAGCGAAGTCCGACAGAAAGGCCCGCTCATCCAACAGGTGAATGCCACCCGCGGCAAGTGCCGCCTCTTCGAGTCGCGCGAGTTCAGCCACGAGAATGCGTTCGCGCAAATGGGCCGCAACCGCCGCCGTCATGCCCTTTGTGGGATGCGCCTGAGCAAACGCCGCGAGCAATTCCGCCGAACCAACCCGAATCCCCTCGGGCGTGCTGTTCAGAAAGTCTTGCGTGGAGAGGTTACCCTGGAACTCGTGGAGCTCCTGCACGACCAACCATCGTGCGAACTCACCGCCCAAACCGTCCAGGTCCAGGACGGCGTGAGGCGCACGGGCCGGGTCCAATCGATCGGAATGAAACTGGGCACGACGCTCTCTTGCGCGGTCGAACTCGCGCAGAACTATGACTTCGCGCAGTTCCGCCGGAAGTGACTCTACAGGGAAACTATCTGCTGTCGCGACCAGATCCGTGGCCCGAGCTACATCACGACGAAGAAGGCTTTCCGTGAGTTCCGCCACGCCGGCTGCATCGGGAACCTCCCATCCCGCAACGCAGTTGCGCAGGGCGCCATCGAGGGAGCTCCGGAAATCAGCAATGGCCTGCTCCGTCCGCAGGGCGCGCTCCGCTGGATCGGATGTGGTGGCGATTTCCTCAAGAGCAGTCGCGAGTCGTTCCTGCTCCCCTTCGACCACACCAAGCAGACCCCCGCGCGCGAGCGCGTGACCCGCAGCACCGAGGACTCGATCGATCGCATCCCTCACCTGCGAAGCGACGCTCTCCGGATCGGTTCCCGGCGGCAGAGCGGAAATGCTGTCCAGCGCGGGCAGGAATTCGTTTTCGGCTCGCGTCCTGCTCTGCGCAAACTCGGAAACGAGGTCAATGATGCTGCTGTTCTCCCCTACGGGAGCCTCGAGCAGAAAGGCGAGCTTGTCGGCGGTCGTTCGCGCGGACGCTGCCAGCTCGGCGGCGAGGCGAGCGGCGAGGTCGCGAACGGCCGACTCCGCGGCCGCGCGCAGGTCGCCTGCCTCGAGGGTACCTGCCAGCACGGATGCCACCGCGCCTGCGAATAGAGCCTCCGACTGCGACGCGGATCCGACAAGTGCGAGCAACTGATCGTGGGCGGAATTGTCATCAACCGCGCTCACGCGGGCGAGGAAGGCCGTCGCATCGAGTTGTGGATGCCGCGCGCGAAACTGGGCAAGCGCCCGGTCGACGCCACGGTAGTTCTCCGGTCCGGTTGCGGTCATGAGTTCCGCGAGCTCCACCTGAGCCGCGGTGACTACGTCTTGTTCGCGGGCGGCGCGCAGCCGACTCCCGAGGAGCAGCAGCTCGTTCGCTCTCTCTTTCACCTGGGATGCTGCCGAGCTCTGGCCCGAATCCGGCAGCGATGACAGCTGCCCCAGCAGGCGAAGGGCCTCGGGGCTTTGAAACACCGCGAGCGCCGCTACAGGCGTTCCGACTCCAGCACGCGCACCTTCCTCGATGGCAGACTCGAGGCGTCCTTCGAGGTCGAGCAGCCTGCCCAGATCGGCCAGACTCCGCGCGGCTTCTGTTTGTTGGGCCCTGGCCTGGTCGACGAGATTCTGTGAGCTCGCACCGTCGCGCGTCACCCGAACGAAGAGCTGGGCGGCCTGAACCTGGCGGAGAGACTCTTCGAGCATCTCAACGGCCGCGCGAACCTCGGCCGGAAGTTGCGCGTCACCCGAACGCTTCGCAAGCCACGACTGTAGACGCATCGTCCAAAGGACCAGGTGTGGTCCCGTATGCTGTCCGCCGAAGACGCCCGCCAGAGAAACAACGCCTTCCGTTGCCAGGGCGAGACCCTCGGCTGTGAGAACGGGCCGACCCGCTCCATCACGCAAGACGCGGCCGGACCGGTCTTGCACGGCGAAACCCAGAGCTCCGAGCAACTGCTCCGTTGGCGAATCGACCTGCCTCGGCGCGCCGTTCGGACGAAGCAAGCGACGGACCTGTTCCAGCGTCCCGAGAACACTCCGATGTCGTTCGAGCCGCGCGAGGTCACCGAGCATCTCGGAGGCGGCCAGGGTGTAGAGCGCCGAGGTGGAGCCGGGTGCACGCGCTTCCGCAAGCTGGTTGTGCGCTTGTCGAAGGCGCGCTTCCAGCGCATCAACCGTCGGTTTCAGGGAGGCAATGGAGTCACTCAGGCGACCCAACTCCGCATCGAGCGCGCTGATCCGTCCTTCCAGTTCCGAGCGAAGGGCCGGATCGAGTTCCGCGTCGCGCTCCGCGGCGAGCAACGTTCGCTCTCGATTCTGGGCGGCCCGTCGCCGGAGCAGGAGATCGAGCTGCGCGCGACTCGGGTCTGGCTCCAAGCGGGCGATCTCTTCTGCGGCCGCGGCGGCCGTCTCTCGAAGATAGATCTCCCGATATCGATAGGGTAGCGCGCCGAGGTCCGCAGACAGTTGCGAAGTGAGGCCCCGCAGGGAGCCGACCGGATCCGCGGGATCGAAACGTCGGTACGCCTCCAGAACAGAGCGGTCCGACGCGGCCAGCTCGGCGAACGCGGCTGACTGCTCCGTCGCCGGAAGGAGCAACAGACCCGAAACGAGATCTCGAAGTCGCGCCCGCTCGGCACGAAAGGAGAGAACCCAAGCATGTTCCGCGGAATCGGGAATCGTTTCCCGAAACCCACGCTGGAAGGCGCTCGACTCTGCCAGAATGCGCGCGCCTTCCAGCAAGTTCTCCCAGCGCTCCGCACTCGTACGCGGGTCCGCCGCATTCGGTAGGAGATTGGCCTGCTCGATCTGGGCACGATGGATGAGCAACCACTGCAGAATGATGCGCCACTCCGCCGCCGCGTCCGGCGACCCGACCTCTGTTCCGCCGAAGCCGGTAGCGGTCAGCGCGAGTTCAGACGCGGGCAGCGTGGTCAGCTCGCCGCGCGCGCGCGCCACGAGCGCCTCAAAGGTTTCGCCCGAACCATCTGCCAGGAATTGCGCAAGCCGCGCCGAGGCACGCTCACCGAGGGCGAAAGCCTCCACCGCAAAACGATCGCCCAGTTCTTCCGTGGCGGTAGTGAGGACATTGGGGTCGAGCGTCAGACTCCCGTCCGTATGCCGACTTCTCAGAATCGCTTCGAGCGCCGCGGCCCGGGCCGGAACCTCCCCGCGAATAGCCGCAACGGTCCTTTCCACCGTGGCTTTGACGCCCGCTTCGAGCAGGGTGATGCGCCCCTCCAATTCGGCACGGCGGGCCGGTGCGTCCGCCGGCGCCGGAGACTGCCCGGTGAGCGCCACCAGATCGGAGCGCGTCGAAGCGAGGGCCGCGAGTTGGGAGCGCAGCGTATCGATTCCGGCAAGCGCGCCTGCATCCGACTGCGTCCGCGCATCGCTCGGATTGCGCAGAGTGAGCGTGCCCTCCTCCTCGAGGAGCAAACGGGCGAAGCCCTCAGCCGTCGGAACCGGTGTTCCCTGTGCAGCGATGAGGTCTTCGAGGCTGCGCAACCTTGCACGAGCTCCATCCAGACCTTCGAGAAGAGGCAGGAGATCCTGAGCGCGCGCCGATTCGTAGGCGGCTCGCTCGCCGGCGCTGACCTCTTTGAGGTACTCGGTGCGCGCCGCCGTGAGGGCATCCCCCATGGTCTCGGCAAAGCCGGGCGCGCCTTCGATGCGCACGATCCGCTCCAGTACCGAAGAGAGTCCGTTCGTGGCGCTCGCCAACTCCTGCTCAATCAGGGATGCTCCATCACCGGAAGTGAGAATGTGCAGGTCGAGGTACGCGGCGCGATAGCTCTCGCGAGCTGCGTCGAGGGCGCGGCGCGCTTCGGTCAGAGCGACCGCATGTGTTTGTATGGCGTCCCGCTGGCCGGACAGGTCTCCGAGAAACATGGTGGGTGTTCGCTCGGCCACGCGCGCCGCGAGGCCGTCCGCAAGCTGCGCAAAGGCGACGGGGTTGTAGGAAACGAGAAGGCTGCGCGTCTCCGTGTCCAGGAGTTGCGCGGTGGCCTGGATGGATGTCCAGCGGTCGGTCAGTACGCCCGGCGCGAGGACTGCGAGTTCTCCCGCGAGCTGGGCCAGCTTCTTGTCGAGTTGGGTCAACCGGTGATTGTTGCGCAGCCTCGTCGTTTCGGTTTCGTCCGACCCCACAACATGCGTCTGTAGAACCTGAGCGATGCGCTCGCGCAGCGCGGCAATACCTGTACTATCTAGTGTTACCTGGGCAAACTCCGCGAGTACGCCAGCTTCGGCTTCGAGTCGAAGACGCGTCCGCTCCATCCATTCCCCGTCGATTCCGCGTTCCCGACGCAGGCGGGCCACCTCGGAAGCAATCGCGGCGTCACGGACGACCGGGTCGGCCGCGTACACCCGCGGGTCGAGCGGGATGTCTCCGCGGGCCAGGACGTAGTGGAGTTCCGCCAATTGCGCGTGCGCCTCCGCGGCCCGCGCGCGCTCCCGCGTGATATCCGCGAGCTCCAGCCCGGCTTCGTGGCGCGCGGCAAGGTCCGCGTAGCGTTTTACTTCCTGCGCGCGCTCGAAACGAACGGCGAGTGCATTGCGCTCCCGTCGCAGCAACTCCCACTCGAGTTCGGCCTCCGTGAGAAGGTAGGGGTCATTCTCGTTGCCTGTCGCGTGCAGACCGCGAGAACCGTCGGGAGAATCGCGGAGCGCCTGACCGGGCAAAGCGGCGCCGAGTCGGAAGTACCGCAGCACCTCCGAGCGGAGACGCGCGTCCCGGTTGCGCGAAAGCTCGACCCACGCGGCGATTTCGGACTGGATGAGAGCCAGCTTCTCCGGTTCGGTGAGGTTGTCGGGGCGGGATGCGTGGATGATTTGCTGCAGTTCTTCGCGTTGCTCGGTGTACGAACTGCCGAGGCCGTTGACGCGTTCCTGTAGTCCCGCAAGCGTCGTGGCGTCAGGAATCTGCCACGCCGTAGAACCGAGCAGTTCCTGCGTTCGATCGACGAACAAACGATTCGCATCGATGCGTCCGAGGATGTCCTTTCGGTACAGCACAAATCGCTCGTCCTGTTCCGTCATGAAGCCGCGCAGGGACTCTTCGAAGTTGCTTTCGCTGAGTTCGGCGATCCGTTCCGGCAGGTCTCCGGCGAGTTGCCTTCGGTCCACCAAGAGCCCGGTGTCGCTCGCTTCCCCGTAGAGGATGTCTCGCAGGATCGTCTGACTCCCCGGACCGCTGTCCGTATCGAGCAGGATGCGTTCGAAGGAAAGGATTGAGGTGGCGAGGTTCTGGCTTTCCGATACGTAGAACTGGCACAGGGTTCTGTCCGTTGCGTCGGTGAGGGCGCAATCGGTGGACCAGCCACGGGCCGTGCGCATCTCTTCGTAGCTGCGACGGGCCTCCTTGGCCTCCAAGAGCGCGCGACCGCCGCCCTCCACCAGATCGCGAAGCTGTCTGGCGGACTCCGTTCGCGCGCGTGCCTTCTCAGTCACGAATTGCTGTAGGTCGAGCTCGGCTCGCTCCCGACTGCGCGCGAGCGCCGCGTATTGCTCGGCCCAAGCCGCGCGACCCGCCCGCACCTGTTCCTGGACGCCGCGCACCCAACGCTCCATCTCGCGCTGGAGGTTCTCGTGATTCGCTGACCACACGCGCTCGGCTTCGGCGCGGGAACGTTTGGCTTCGGCCATCCACGCCAAGCGCTTGCCGAACAACTCCTCCTCTGCCAGCTCCCAGCGACGCAGGCCCGCGCTGATGATTGCCTCCACGCGGCTCGACCACTGCGACTCGTCGATGGCAGCGACTTCGGTTCCCGCCCGACGGATCAGGTCCTGCATGTCCGAAACAGCAAGCGCGAGCATGTCCTCGGTCTGTTTGGTCAATTCGCCCGTAGTGGCGGCGATGATCCGCTGGCCCACGACCTCGGCGCTGCCCGCTTCCGCTTCGAGGCGCGCGTCCCCGGTGCTCGCCACGCGCTGGATCAGATATCGGTTGCGTCCTCGTTTGAGGTGGTAGCTGTCCTCGAGTTGAAACTCCTGACGTATCTCGGCTTCCAGGCGCGCGAGTTCACCTTGGAACGCGGTCAGCTCACGGGCTCCGAGTCCGGCGGCGGCGGCGCGAGCAGCGTTCAGGTTTCCCGACAGACTCTCCTCGCGACGGCCCGCCTCCGGTCGCAGCGCGGTGTCCACGGCTTCGTCCCACAACGTCAGGTCCAAAGTCGCGAGGCCGCTCGTTTCGGCGTCAGCGCGCGCGAGGGCGGACTCGTACTGCTCTTCGGTGATGCGTTCCAGCTCGCGATTCAGAGCAAGGCGCGCGCGGAACTGACCGCGCTCTGCGAAGAACTGATCCTCGGCCTCCCCCTCCCAGGCAGCCAGGGCTGAGGCGTACAGCGTACGTGCTTCGGCCTTCTGCCGCGTGCGGTCGTCGCTGTCGTCCGTGTCCCTTTCGATCTCGGCAAACCGGTCCGTCAGCAGATCCTGAGCGTCGTCCTCCCAGCGTGCGCGCTCCGTGGCGATGCCGAGGGATACGTAGTTCGTCCAGTCCTGGTCGGAGGCCAGATGCTCGGCCCGGTCGATTGTCGACTGGACTCGGCCGCGGCTTTCGGTGGAGAAGCGGGCGAATGGTTGAGCGAGCAGCGAGGGAGGAAAGGCGAAGCTGAAAACGAAGCAGGCCAGGACGAGCAGCGCGATCGGTCGCCTCTGGCGACGTGCTCCCCTCATTTTGTAGCGCCCTCGCGTACGACGCTGCCAAGGCTGCGGGCGAGCAGACGAGATGCTTGAAAAGCTTCCCGGGCCGTGTAGTGAGCGAGGTTTCTTCCGAAGACGCGCACTTCGGCGACCTTGCGCCCGTTGGTCATGTCGTGCACAAACACGGACAGCATGACCTGAACGTGCTCATCGACGAGATCGTGGGTGACGGTTTCGTGCACTTCGCCCTGCAGCAGAAAGCGTGGCGCAAGCCGTCCGGAGAGTTGCAGCAGCTCTTCTCCGTTGAGCAGGCGTATCGTCGGTAGTTCACTGCGTTCGAGGACGCGTTCGACTTCGGCGGCTTCGAGCACGCGAAAGCCCTCCGCGCGCAACGCAAAGGCGAGAGTCCCGACAAGCGTGCGATGAATGGAGGAGCCGGTGGACTGCCCCGCGCTCACAATCGTGAAGGTGCCGATCCCCACGTGCGCAAGACGCTCGGGTCCTTCTTTCGGGAAGTCCGGCAGCTTCTGGTGGGAAGCCTCGAACGAGGAACAACCGACCACGTAGAAGGCCGCTGTGACCAGAAGACAAAGGCGGGTTCTCACGGGGGGCCTCCGGAACTCGCATCCTGACAGCAGCGAAACCCGATCTGTTCGCTGCGCGCGCCTTCGGGAAGGAAGCGCGTACTGAAACAGTCCGCCCGTGGACCTTCGGCGAACGAACCACCGAGTGCGACGGCTCGGCCGTCCGGGCCCGTAGCGCGAGCCCACTCCATGGCGTTCCCGACCAGATCGAAAACGCCTTCGTCCGACTGGCAACCGGCCAGGTCCCCCGTAGGAAGTGGCCCAACCGAGGGGGCGTCCGAGCCGGTCGCTCCACCGACGTTGCAGCGTCCCCGAGAAAACTGGTTCGCGTACGAGAAGCGACGTCCCTGCACACCGAGGCAGGCGTAGCGCCACTCGTCCACAGTGCACAGGCGGCGGCCGAAGCGACCACAGATGTCTTCAGCATCCCGGCTGCTGCGCCCCACGGCCGGCAGGTGTCCCGGAAATGCGAAGTAGTCGTCGGTTCCGAGTTCAGCCATTTCGTAGCGATCCACATAGAATGTGTGACCCGGAGTTCGCACGAGTACCGAGACTCCCGCGCCCTGGTTGGGTTGGACGGGCCTCGTGTTCGCGCGCGACTCGTCGTCCGGGCGGAGAACAGCGCAGGAGACGAAAAGCACGACCGATAGACACACGACGAATGCTCTCATCGCGCGGACTCCTGGGGCGGATGCTGCGAGCCACCGGCGGTCGGTGTTTTGCGCACGTCTGCCGGGCCTTCGCGCACGGGAGGCGGAATGTTGCGCGCGGCCGTCTCCGGCGCTCGTCCTGCGCCCGTGAGGAGGCGAATCGTCACGAGGGTGTCGGCCGGTGCCCGCACCTCCGACGAGGCGGGTGATCCTGTCAGGCGAAAGTAGGCCGAAAGACGCCTCACATTGCCCTCGCGCTCAAACGGAAGCGAGAGAAAGCCGCCGGGCCTGCATCGTCCGCGCAGGGTTTCGCGCGCGGTGATCACATCACATCTCGTCGGAAAGAAGTAGGACCGCACGGTCCGGTCGACCGAGACGGTGAGAAGCAGCCGGTGGTCGGCGAAGCGAAGCTCCCTCACCACATCCAGGGCTATGGTTTGATGCAGGCCATCCCCTGTTTCGAGCACGATGGGAGCTCTCGCCACACGCAAGCGCCCCTCCCACCGCCGGCCATCCGCGAGTTCGACCGAGGCCCTTTTCCAGACGGGACCCGCCGGACTCTGTGCCGGCGGCTGTGCAGTCGGCTTCGGTGCGTGAGCGGCGGGCTTCAGGGGTTCGCCGAGTTCTTCGCGAATCTCTTCGAGGATGTCGCGCTCGCGTGCGCCCTGCTCGCGCGGAAGGAAGGATTCCTCGGACATTGCGGGGAAAGCCGTTCCGAGGCCGAGCAGAAGGGCGGCCATGCGAATCCCGGCCGTTTTCACTGCCGTCTCCCGATGGGCGGCTCGGCCCGGGTGATTTCGAGTTTTTCTTCGCGGAGGATTCGTCTTACAACTTCACGCCGCGCCCGACGCAGGCGCTCTTCATCCACGTGGGCAGCGAGCTCGGCGCGTACGGTCGGGGCGAGCTCGGGGTTCCGGCCACGCTTCTCGAGCAGGCGGCGCACCGCCGCTTCCGGCGGCAGCACCTCCCTGCCCCGGCGCTGTGCGAGACGTTTGAGGTGGTACTCTTCGAGCAGTCGCTCCAGCCGGGGCAGCAGGTACTGTCTTGCTTCCTCCGTTTCAAAGTCCCCGCTGCGGAGCGCCTCAGCGATCAGTTGGCGGCGGATCAGAAGCTGCTTGAGCACCAGTTCCCGCTGCGGCAATGCGAGCCTGGCAAATTCCTGCGGCGTGATAGTCCTCTCCTGTGTAGAGAAGAAGACGGATGAAGCGCGCAACTGGAGCTTCCCGAGACGGGCCAGAACTTGGCCCTGTTCTGTTCCCGCGCTCCACGCTTGGTACAGACCGGCGATCCCGGGACGGCACGCGCCACAGACCGAAACTGTTGCGACCAGGAACAGGGCAGAGGGGAGCTTCCGCGACATGGGGCTCCGGGAGGATTCTGCCGGCCGGGCCTGCAAGTCCGTTTCGCCGGGGTGTCCGCGAAAGCGCGCAGGTTTTCGCAATAAGTTCTATTCTTTCAACTATTCCGCAATTCCGGCGCCGTTCTGCCCCGACTCACTGTGAACACGATTGACGCAGTGGGACACAATCCGCCGAAGCAGTGCTCATGACGGAGAACAACGGTATCGGAAGGGTGACTCATTTACGATGGCAGGGCCTCGCGTGCTATCGCGCGGGATGCATTCTCGTCTGTGGCGCTTTCGTCGGCTGCGGAACTTCCGCGGACCTCACGCAGGAGGAGCTCAAATCCTTCCGAGCCGCCATCGCCCTGTATCGAGAACGGAAGTTCGAGGAAGCAGAGCACAAACTCGCGCCCCTCCGTCGCGCGCACGCGCAGCATTTGGAGTTCGCGGTACTGCAGGCGCGAATCCAATTCTACACGAAGCGGAGCGCAGAGGCGGAGCAAACGTTGCGCCAGGTTTTACGCGACCGACCGAACAATCCATACGCGGCGGTCTGGCTCGGACGGGTTCTGATGCTCAAACCCGACGGCGGGGTGGAGGCCTCGGCCGTACTGCGCGGCGTCCTGCGCGAAGATCCCGAAAACGCCATGGCCTACTACTACCTCGGGCGGTGCCTGGAACTCCAGGGAAAGACCCGCGAAGCTCTCACGGCGTATCGACGCTCCCTCGCGGGGGCAATGGCCGTCTCGCGCGCGCATCTGCAGAGCGCGAGGCTGCTTACCGCCCTACAACTGCCCGAGCGGGCGCGCAAACACGCCCAGCGGGTGACGAGGCTGAACGCCAGCGCGCACGACGTGAGCGAGGCCCGTTCCCTCCTCGCCAAGCCATCTGTCGCGCCCGACAGCCAGCCCGCTGCGGAGGAACCGTGACCACTTGGGACATCATACCGTCGGATCGTCTGCGCCGGCTCGCATGCAGGATTCTGTTCGCCGCTTTGGCGGGAGCAGATGGCTCGCTTGCGGCCGCACCCACCGCCGACCCGTCCGCCGCGCGCTCCGCGACCGCGGGCATTTCACTCGAGGAAGCCGAACGCCTCGCAGAAGATGGCAGCTTCGAACTGCGGGCGCTGCGAATCGAGAGCGCCATCGGTCGCGAAACCATTCGCGAGCGAACGCGCGCGTTCTTTCCGGCCGTTTCCGTCTCCTACAGACAGAACCGGACGATCGCCCAGAGGGACTTCGACAACGGCGACTACTCCGTACAGCTGAACGTTTCCCAACCCGTTTATGATGGAGGTCGCTCTTCTCTTGCGCTCGAGGCTGCACGGATATCGGCAGGCCTCGCGGGACGTCGCCTCGCGGAGGGTCGCGAGGCGTTGCGCCTCAAGGTGCGTGAAACGTACTTTGCAGTACTCCAGAGCCGGATTCGCGTTTCCATTGCCAAATACAGCTTGAAGACGGCGGAGTACTTCTTCCGGATCGGCCGCGTCGAGGAACGACAGGGCAGCCTCACCCACCTCGAACTGCGCGAACGCGCGGGAGAACTGGAGCAAAGGCGTCTGGCGCTGCGTCGGGAGTCCGACGCTCTGCGCGACCGGCTCACCGACTTTGCCGTCATCCTTCAGCTTCCGCCCGGAGAGAAGGTGGCGCCGCGGGAACTCGACCTCTTTCGACTGCGCCTTTCCGCAGAGTTACCGCCTTACGACGACCTGCTGCGTCAGGCCGAACAGAATCACCCCAAGCTCCGCCAATTTCGGATGGAACTGGCGCAGAAGCAGCGGCAGTACCTGATCGCGAAGTACGACTATCTGCCCAGCATCGCGGTGACCGGGCGCTACGGTCGGACCGGAGATACCTGGCCGCCCCGCACCACGGAGTGGGGCGTCGGTGTGAGTTTGACCTTTCGTCTGTGGGGTTCGACGCTCACCAACGACGCCGTCAGCAACCGGACCGAGGGCGATGTTTCGCGGGGTCTTTCGGCGGGCGGTCGCCTCGACCTGTACGACAACCCCGGGTTTCGCCGCGAGCAACTCACCGCTACGGCCGACCTCCTGCGCGCGCGCCGGGCTCTGGCGGACCTGCGCCGTACTCTGCGTCACGATGTCGAGAGGGTGTTGCGTGAGTTGCGCCTCAAGCGCGACGAACTGCGCCTGGCCGACGAGAACCTCGCTGTTCGCGAGCTGCGCCACCGCATCGACCTCGATCGCATGCGCCTGGGAGAATTGCGTTACCGCGACTTCCTCGAAGAGGAGCAGCGTCTCATCGAAGCCCGCTACCAACTGGCGGCGGCCCGCACCGAGGCGGTGGTGACCGTGAACAAGCTGGAAGCCTCGCTGGGTCTGCCGCTCGACGCGCTACGGATCGTCAACTGGGCCGAAATCCGACAGCCGAAAGAGGGCGAAGACACCCGCCGCAACTGGCAGCCACGCACTGAGATTCGTCCGCCGCCCAAGAGCGAACCTCCGGCGCCGGAGCCCCGCGAACCCACAAGGCCGACGACATGAAGAACAATTGGTTTTTGCAACTCAAGAGCAAGCTGCCGGAGCAAATACGCACACCCACGACGCGGCTTCGCGGAGGGGTCACCCCGACCTTTCCGGCCGGCCTTCGCGACCGACTCATCACAGGGATACGCCGACGCCCCAAGCTCGCCGGCATTCTACTTCTGATTGCGGCGGGCTCCCTTGTCTACCTGCGCCTGAGCGCCCCTTCACCCCAAGAGGCGACCGTTCTCATCCCGGACGTGCCCGCGCGGAAGGTGGCCGCCCGCAACCTCCGGCACACCCTCGACCTGCCGGGCACCGTGACCTACTACCAGAAGGCGGCCATCCATTCGAAAGTGCCTGGCCGCGTGGCCCGCGTGCTCGTCGAGCCCGGCGCCACGGTACGCGCGGGGCAACCCCTCGCGCAGATGGAGACCTTCGACCTGCAGATTCGCCTGCGACAGGCGGAGGCGGGCGTTCGCTCGGCGGCGGCCGGGGTGGCACTGCGGCGCGCGCGCGTCCAGCACGCCCGCCGCGGCATCGAAAAGGAACTCAAAGGCATGCAGAAGCTGCAGGCGGAGATCCTGAACTCGCGCGCCGCGTTTCTGAACTCCCGTCGAGTGTTACGCAACAAGAAGGAACTGTACGAACTCGGCGGCGCATCCCAGATGGAGTTGCGAACGGCTCACAGCGAGTACATCGCTGCCATGTCACGCTACTACCAGACGCGTAAGGACTATGAGGCGGGGACCATCGGCTTTCGCACAGCCGATCTGAGACTCGCGGGCGGTGAAGTGCCCGAGAAACCCGAAGTCCGACGGCAGGCCTACATCGACCTGAACACGCGCGTCGAAAACGAGGAACTCCGGGCCGCCGACGCGGGCCTACGAAACGCGCAGCTCGAACGCGAAACCGTTCAGATGCTCCTGCGCGAGTCGGTGGTTCGCTCACCCATAGCAGGGAGGATTGCTTCGAGGAGCATCGAGGCAGGCGAGCAACCCAAACCAGACGAACCGCTGTTCACGGTCGTTCGCCTCGACCGGCTGGTCGTGACGTCCGCAGTCTCCGAACGCGACCTGAGATTCGTGCGGCCCGACGCCCCCGTCGAGCTTTTCGTTGAGGCCTTGGGAAATCGCGTTCTGCCCGCCTCGCTCCAGATGATCTCTCCGGTCGTCGATTCGCGCACACGCACCGCAGAGATCCGAACTTATGTGGAGAACCGCGAGGGGCACCTGGCGCCGGGAATGTACGCGCGGCTTCGGCTGCGTCTGCGCGAAAAGGCCGCAGGCATAGCAGTGCCCGAGGCAGCCCTGCTCGAACGAAAGGAGAATCCGCAGGGTTCGCAATCGGCCTTCGTCTTCGTCGTGAAGGAAAGCCTCGCCATGAAGCGTAAGGTCGTGCTCGGCCAGACCTACGGCGATGAGGTGGAGATTGTCTCCGGCCTCACCGTGGGAGAAATCATCGCTCTCGAGAATCTTCAACTTCTGCGCGATGGCGCTCGGGTACGGGCTATCCTTCCGGAAGAAGCACCGGCCCGTTCGGAGAAGAAGCCGTGAGGCCACGACGCCTCGTCGGGCGAACGAATGCGCGCCTGCCGCGCAACCGTGGCCGGCGCCTCGGCACACACAGCCTCGTTGTCGCCGTGTTCGGACTTCTGCTCCACGCTTGCGACCGCGCCGCCGAGATTCCCGCGATTCTTCTACCGCCCGTGGAAACCCAGCGACCGGCCGTGGCGCTTTCCAATCCATCGAGCTCGGTCACGGTTCTGGCGCAGGGCAGCCCGATCTTCGTCGAGTTCGATCGCCCGATGAACGAGGAGCGTACGGCGCGCGCCTTTTCGTTGTCCGGTCCCTCCCTGACGGGCGGCAGCACCCGCTGGGAGGGCAATCGCATCCTGTACGAACCCGAACGTCCACTGGCCCTCGGGGGCTCGTTCCAGCTCCGAATCACTTCGGCCGCCGCCTCCCGCGATGGCGTCGCCCTGGACCCCGAGTTCCTCGTTCACTTCCGACACGGAGTCTCGGTAGGGGGCGCGCCTGTTGTCGTAAGCACGGTGCCCGCCGACAATGAGCAGAACGCGCCCGAAGACTCGGAGTTGCAGATCACGTTCGAAGCCGCCATGGATCGCCCCTCCGTGGAAAAGGCGGTTCAAACGAGTCCTGCCGTCGAAGGGAGCTTTCGCTGGGATTCCGATCGCATCGTCGTTCTGACACCGCGCTTCGCCCTGCAGACCGGCACGACATATTCGGTCACGGTGACGACCGCCGCGCTGAGCAGCACCGGAGTGGGACTGAGCGCTCCGCACTCTTTCCGCTTTCGCGCGGGCACGGACTTCGTGCGGCCGACGGTCCTGACCGTTTCCCAGGTGGGCGTCCCGGGAGATCTCGCGGACGGAAGCCTCGCTGTCGGGAAGGATGCACAGTTCGTCCTGGAGTTTTCCGAGGCCATGAACGCTGTCGACACGGCCGCGGCCGCTTCCCTGCAGCGCGTGGACAACGAGGCCCTCGTGGCCGGGCAATGGAGTTGGAATCCCGGCTTCACGCGACTCACCTTCGCGCCCGAGCAACCCCTCGAACCGCAGCATTGGTACCGCATCGCGATCGGGACGACCGCGCGCGACCAGAACGGCCACACTCTGACCGCACCCGAGCGGCGGAACTTTCGCGTGGATGCAACCGGCGGGCTGCTGCGCAGCGCCTACCTCCAGCCGCTCGATGGCAACAAGGACCTGCCGACACCCACGGAGCCTCTTTCGCTTTCGGCGAACGTCTTCTCTATGCTCACACTTCCCGCTTCCGGGGGCGCGCTCGGCGATTCGCTGCGCCTTCGTTTGCGCTTCTCCCTCCCGCTTCGACGGGGGAGTGTCCCGGCCAACGTTTCGTTCCGGAAGTTGGCGGGGACCGGCAGCACCGGCAGCCTCGCCGCAATCCGTTTTGCGCCCGTCGGAGCGGACGCCGACAGAGAATTGGTGCTGGAGTTCGAAGGCATCGGCAACAACGACTACGAGTTGCGACTCTCCGGCGGGCGGGATGGCGTCCAAAGCACGACGGACGCAGGCGAAACATCGACCTTTCTCGCGGAGGATCTTCTGTTCTACCTGAGGATCCATCCATGAACAATCACCTCCTGTTACTCTCTGTGTGTTTGGGGGCGCTCCTCGGTTCGGCCTGCACCGACAAAGAACTCAGCCAACTCCTGTTGCCCGGCGGCGGTTCGAGCCCCTCGATTGTGGCGAGCTTTCCGGAGCAGGGAGCTCAGGGCACCGGAGGCCTCCGTGAATTTTGGGTGCTCTTCAGCGAGCCCATGGACTCCGAGAAGACGCAGTCGGCCTTTCGATTGGCGGGAGACCGCCAGAGCATCACGGGTCATTTCCGCTGGGAAGGCACGAAGCTCCTGTACGAAGCTGAGGCACCGGTCGTTGGCGGTTCGGAGCATACGCTCGTCGTGGCCCGCGACGCCGAGTCAGTGACCGGGAACAATCTGCGCGAAGACTTCGTCCTCCGTTTCCGTCCGGGTCATGCAGGCGGTGCGCCGCGTTTCCTCCACTCCACGCCACCCGATGGGGCCGGCCTTGCAACGGATGGGATCATCCAGATCTCCTTCTCCAAACCCGTGCGCTTCGATACGGTAGCCGACGGAGTCGCCCTCACGCCCGCAGCACCGTACACGCTGCTGCCCAACGCCGACCGCACCTCGTTTGAACTGCGCCCCAACTTCGCGCTGGCGCCCGGAAGCTACGTGCTCGCGATTTCGGATAACATCCTTGACGACGACGGGAACCGCTTGGTGGGTCCCGTGAACCTGCGCTGGACGGTCGGCACAGATTTCGCAACGCCCTCCGTCGCGTCGGTGCGCCTCGGGCCCTTGGGTCTCGTGGAGGGGCAGGTCACACCGGGTGGAGAACGCACGAACGCGCTCGAGGTGACCTTCTCGGAGCCGATGCGGAGTGCGGCCGCTGATTCCCTGGAAATCCGACCCAGCGCTCCGTTCCTGCCTTCGTGGAGTCCGGATGGAACGACCCTCACGCTGTCGTTCGATCCGATTCTGGAGCCACAGACCCGCTACAGTGTGACCGTGGCGGCCGGCGCAGCGGATGTTGCGGGCAACGCACTGGTGCAGTCGCATACCTACGACTTTCGCACGGACGGTCCGAATTCACAGCGCCCGGTCATCGTAGGAGTAGTTCAGGAAGCGGTCGATCTCCCTGGAGCGGTGGACGGCGCCGTCGGCATCGGAGCCCTGCCGGGTGCTCTGGTGGACTTTTCGCCACTCGACCTCACACACCAGGTCGATACGTACGCCGGTGTCGGCTTTGCGGGCGCAGTGGTTCTGCGCCTCACGTTCTCGGCTTCGGTCACCGAGACATCCTTTGCGGCGGCCACGACCTTCGAGGTGATCCTGGACAATTCACCGGTACTGCCCAACGTCGCCGTTCATTCCGTCACCGTTTCGGGTTCGCAGGGGACCGTCACTGTGTCCGGCAACCCCTTTCCGGCGACCACGGGCACGCCCATCTACAGACTGCGCATCCGCGGGGGCAGCGGCGGTCTGCGGGACACCAACGGAAACGAACTCCTCGAGGACTACCTCCTGTACCTCACGTTCTGATCGGCCCATGATCGCCTTTTGTGTGAACCGCCCGATCGCCGTGTCCATGGCCTTCCTGGCATTTGGGCTCGTCGGGGCGATCTCCCTGTTCCGACTTCGCGTCAGCCTCTTTCCGGAGATTGCCTTCCCGCGACTCATCGTGGTCACTGCTTACGCGAACGCGTCGCCTTCGGAAGTGGAGAATCTCGTGACGCGGCCGCTGGAAGAGGCGCTCGGTGCAGCGGGTGGCGTCGAACGCGTGCGGTCCGTTTCCCGTGAAGGGCTGTCCATCATCACCGTGGACCTCGCCTGGGGGGAAAAGCTGGATCGCGCCTCTCTTCAGGTCAGGCAGAAACTCGACATGGCCCGGCCGTTGCTCCCGCGCGAAGCCGAAGACAGCCTGATCGTAAAACACGACCCGGCCGATGAGCCCGTGCTCGTTCTCTCCGCCGACCCCACGGGTCTCCCCTTCGACCAACTGCGCGACTTCCTGGAAGCAGACGTGCGCCCGCATCTCGAACGGATCCCGGGAATTGCCGCCGTCAGCATTCAGGGGGGTGTGCGTCGGGAAATCTTCGTCGAGCCAAATGCCCGTACGTTGCGCGCACTGGGGCTCGGCCTCAGCGACCTGGCCGGGATGCTGGAGGGCGCAGGCCACAGCTTCCCCATTGGTCACGTGCGGGAGGGACCGCGCGAACTCACGGTGCGCTACGAAGCCGACTTCCGAAATCGCGCGGACATCGGTCGGATTCTGCTGAGGGGAGGCAACTCGGCGCAACCGCTCGCGCTGCGCGACGTCGTCAACGTTCGGGACGGGTTCGGCGAACGAAGGGGCAGCGCGCTGTGGAACGGCCGGCCGGCCGTTCTCTTGGCCCTGCGCAAAGAGCCCTCTGGAAACATGGTGGAGGCCGCCCGCCAGGCCCGCGCAGCCCTGGAAGAGCTCAATCGCCGATTCGCGCGAGAGCTGCGGTTCCAGATCATCCAGGACAACTCCCATGTGGTTTCCAACGCCATTTCCTCCGTGGCGGGAGCAGGCGTACTGGGTATCCTCATCGCTTTCCTCGTGCTGCTCGTGTTTCTCCGGGAGCTGTGGCCCGCCATCGTGATCTCCATCTGCATCCCGACCGCCGTCCTGTTCACGTTCGCCTGCATGTTCGCGCTGGGAATCTCCGTGAACGTCATGAGTCTTGGCGGGCTTTCCCTGGGCATCGGCATGCTCGTCGACAACGCGATCGTCGTCATGGAATCCATCGCCCTCGAGTCGAAGGGCGACCAACGACAGGAGCGCCTCGACGCCAGTATCACCGGAACCCGGCGGGTCGCCTCTTCTGTTCTCGCGGCCACCCTGACTTCGGTGGTCGTCTTTCTCCCGGTCGTCTTTGTTTCGGGCCTGGCGGGCGCCATTTTCCGGGACCTGGCGCTGACGGTCACCGCTGCCCTCGCCGCTTCGCTGGTGACCGCCATGACACTCGTGCCGATGCTTGCCGCTCACCGGCCCATGCAGAGCAGCCGCGTCGGACAGCACCTGGCCCGCGTGGAGCAAATCCTGCGACCCATCTTCGACTGGTTGGGTCACCTCGTCGGACAACTTCAATTTCTTCTCGATGTTTGGGTACGAGCTTCGCTCCAACGTCCACTTCGTGTTTGCGTGATCGCGACTCTGCTGAGCGCGGCGGCTCTGGCTCTCATGTGGAGCCTGCCGCGTTCTCTTTTTCCCAAGGTGGACTCGGGCGTGGTCGTCGCGGAGGTGGCCCT